>NZ_MTHB01000290.1 GCF_002220365.1 Caballeronia sordidicola
TCGTCGCCATGCTCGGCGGCTTCCTCGCGCGCAAAGGCGACGGCGAGCCTGGCGTCAAAACCATCTGGCAAGGCATGCAGCGAGTGGTGGACTTCGCTGCTGGCATCAGATACGTACGCGAGCTTGAGCATCAGACTTGTGTGTAATGGAATGCATTGTACGGGGTCAACGGTCAGATGACGGAATACGCGACATTTAACGCCAGCGGTTACAAGACCCAGGACATCTTCTATACAAACGGCAAGGCGACGCAGCAATACAACTTTAATCTCGACAAGAGCTATACCAAGTACGACTTCAGTGTGGATGGCACGCAGACGGCAACATTGGTTGGTGTCAATGGGCAAGTGACGGAATATGCGAAGTTCAACGCCAGCGGTTTTATGACGCAAGACATATTTTTCGGCGCGGACCAAAAAACTACGAAACAGTTGGACTTCAACTTGGACGGCAGCTACGCCTCTCACGCGTTCAACAGCGACGGCAGTCAGTTCGCAGCACTCTTCGGCACTAACGGCCTGATAACCGAATATGCGACCTTCAGTGCCAGCGGTTTCAAGACACAGGATATCTTGTACACGAATGGCAAGGCGACGAAACAGTACGATTTTTCAGTCGATAACAGCTACATTTCGCACAGTTTTGACGGAGCGAAGGAATATATCGCTCTTTTTGGTTCTAACCACATTATTTACGACTACTATCAGTACTCACAAAACTGGCTCTTTGAGCGCGACTTGTTTGATGGAATCGGTCGGCAAATCGAGGCAGACCGATTCAATACTTCTGGCCAACTGAGCGGTTTCACGAAGTATACGTATAACAATGATGGTTCGTATTGGTCGAACAATTACAGTACAACCGGTCAAATGACGGCGCAGACGAAATTTACAGGTGACGGAGCTGTGATCCAGAACAACAGTATCTATATCCCCGGCAACGGCTATGGCTTCCCTATCGCCAATGCCGGCTGGAGTTTCCAGATTTGAACTGAAGCAACGCCGACAAACTGACTGTCCTTTCTGCGAGAAGTCAGTTGTCCTGCGAATATCGCGACGGTGCCGGTTGGACTGTCGAACTGGTTCTTCGATGTCGTGAAGCCGGCACCATACCCATTAATCACCCCGTATTGCGCAACCCCGCTGCAATCCCGTTGATCGTCAAATGAATCCCCCGCCCGAGCCGCACGTTGTCATCCCCCGCTCGATGGCGTTTCAGCAACTCCACCTGCAAGTGATTCAGCGGATCGAGATACGGGAAGCGGTTTTTAATCGACCGGGCCAGCAGCGGATTATTCGCCAGCCGCTCAGTATTCCCTGTGATCTCCGACAACACGTTCGACGTCCGCTCCCATTCCGCCACGATCCGGCCGAACACGTGCTTGCGAAGTTTTTTATCGGTGACGAGTTGCGCATAACGCGATGCCACTGCGATATCCGTCTTCGCCAGCACCATGTCCATGTTCGACAGCAAATTCGCGAAGAACGGCCAGGTCTTGTGCATTTTCTTGAGCGTGCCGAGACGGCGCGCGCGCTCGGCGGCATCGGTCGACGCATCCAGGAACTCGGTCACCGCGCTGCCGAAGCCATACCAGCCCGTGAGAAGCAGGCGGCACTGGCCCCACGAGAAGCCCCACGGAATCGCCCGCAGGTCTTCGATCTTGCGCTGCTTCGGATCCTGCAGTTTTCGCGATGCGGGCCGGCTGCCGATGTTCAATTCTGCAATCTCCGAGATCGGCGTCGATTCGAAGAAATACTCCTTGAAGCCGGGTGTTTCATAAACCAGCGCGCGATACGCAGCCATGGCCGAATCCGACAAGGTCTGCATGGTGGCTTCGAACAGCGGCAATTGCGCCGGCGTGTTTTCGTGCGGCAGAAGCGACGCTTCGAGCGTCGCGGCAACCACGAGTTCGAGATTGCGGCGCCCGATCTCCGCGTTACCGAACTTGCTCGCGATCACTTCGCCTTGCTCGGTCGTACGAATCTGGCCGTCGACGGTACCCGGCGGCTGCGACAAGATTGCCTGGTAGGTCGGGCCACCTCCGCGTCCGACCGTACCCCCGCGACCGTGAAAGAGCCGCAGCGTGGTCCTGTGCTGCTTGAACAACGCCACCAGCGCCAGTTCCGCCCTGTACAGTTCCCAGTTCGACGTGAGAAAGCCGCCGTCCTTGTTGCTGTCGGAGTAGCCGAGCATCACTTCCTGCTCGCCGCCTTGCAGTTCGACAAGCTTGTCCACACCCGGCAGCGCGAAAAAATCGCCCATGATGTGCGGCGCATTGCGCAAGTCGGCGATGGTTTCGAACAGGGGAATCACCATCAGGCCATCGTGCGCGGGGTCTTTGGCATGTCCGAGCCGTCCCTGCAGCAAGCCCGTTTCCTTCTGCAACAGCATCACTTCCAGCAAATCGCTCACTGTTTCCGTGTGCGAAATGATGTAGTTGCGCACCGCGCGCGTACCAAATTTCTCACGCGTCACGCGTGCCGTTTCCAGCACGCCGAGTTCGCTCTTGGCCAGATCGGAATAGTCGAAATAGGGCAGGCGCAGCGGCCGCGGTTGTGCGAGCTCGCTCAGCAGCAACGCGATCTTGTCGGCTTCCGGCAGCGCTGCGTAATCGTCCTGGACGCCCGCTCGCGCGAGCAGTTCCGCGATCACCGCTTCGTGGATATCCGAGCTTTGACGCAAGTCGATGCTCGCCAGATGGAAGCCGAACACTTCTGCGGCACGCGCCAATGGCGACAGCCGCGGCGCCGACAAATACTCACCATGATGCGAGGCCAGCGATTCGATCAGCACATTCAGGTCGGCGCCGAATTCTGCCGCCGATGAATACGGTTTCGCTGGATGGCGGCTACGCGCCGCGACCAAGCCGCGCCCGAGCCGCTCGTCGGCGCTCGCCACCAGCCGTGCATACACGCCGATCAACGCGCGCCGGTAAGGTTCATCGATACGATGCGGCGACGAATCCGGCGAAGCATCGGCGAGTGTCTTCAGCGCGTCGCTTGCGCCGGCCAGCAAATGCGACACCGACAACTCCGCGCCCAGCTTGTGAACCTGCTCGAGATAATGTTCGAAGATCACCGTGGCTTGCCGCGTGATGGCGTGCACGAGCGTGGGCGCGGTGACGTTGGGGTTCCCGTCGCGATCCCCGCCAATCCAGCTACCCATTTGCAGGAACGGCGGCAGGCGAGCGGGTAGGCCATGCTCGGCCAGCGCAGCTTCAATGTCGGCGTAAAGCGCGGGGATTTCTTCGAGAAACGTCGCGTGGTAGTACGAGAGCGCGTTTTCGATTTCATCGGCGACAGTCAGGCGGGCGTCGCGCAACATCCGCGTTTGCCAGAGCGACGTCACGCGCGAGCGCAGCATGGCCTCGTTGTGCGCCCGTTCGCGCGCGGTCAGCTCCTGATCGCGCTCGGCCAAGAGCCGTGCGACCTGGTGCTGCGCATCCAGAATGCTCTTGCGCGAGACTTCAGTCGGGTGAGCGGTCAGCACGGGAACGATGAGCGCGTTATCGAAGAATTTCTGCAACGTAGCCTTCGCCGATTTCGCATTCTTCGCATTCGGGCTCGCCTTCAGGCGTTCGATGGCATAGGCCATCGTGCCTGGCTGCGGGGTGGAACCGGCGAGCGCATGTATCCGCCTGCGCCGGTTGTGATGCCGGTCTTCCGCGATGTTCGCGAGATGCGAGAAGTAGCTGAACGCGCGCACGACGCTTACCGTCTGCTCGGGCGATAGCGATTTCAAGCGCTTTTCAAGGGTCTGCGACGCCTCGTTGTCTTCTTCGCGACGAAATTTCACAGCCGTCTGGCGAATCGTTTCCACGACAGCGAACACCTCGTCGCCTTCCTGCTCGCGCACCACGTCGCCGAGCAGGCGGCCGAGATAGCGGATGTCTTCGAAGAGCGGATGGTCCTTGTTGTCGCGCGCGCGCGAGGGGGCTTTGGGGGCTTTGCCGTTCTTCACGATTTCCGCGGGCGCGGGGGACACGGAAGCGGCAGCGGCAGCGCGGCCGTTCGCCACACGTTTGGTTGTCCCGGCCGTAGCCGTTTTCACGGAGACGGCGGTTTTGGACGCCTTGGCGACCGTGGCCGCGCGGCTACGCACGGCGGGCGCCGTGGCGGGCACGGCGGAAGAAGCATCCTTCGATACAGCGTTGCGGCGGGGGCGGGCGTTGCGCGCCGATCCGGGAGACGTCACGTTGAATTCCTCTTGAAAGCCAGAGACAGGATACCGAGGCCGCCGGGCGCCAGAAAAGATGAAAGGGCGCGAGTCCGCCGGCCGGTGCGACGTTCTACTGCTTTGCCATGCATCATTACACCGTGGCGGATGGAACCTTGGATTGCGAAGGTGCCCTGCCGCAGCCACACGATAAAATGCGGGCCCCGGCGATGCCGCATGATGCGGCACACCTTTGCTGTCTTCGTCCTTCCGCCTCGTCCGAAGCCCGCGCCGTGGCGTTCGGGCACGGGGTCCGACTGTAATTGGGCAATGGCGTGCGTGCTACCATTGTTTGTTATCCATCCCGTCATCCGATTGACTTGCAATGAACTCCGAGACGCCTCCCACGCCACCGCCCGACACTCTGGTCATTGCCTCGCGGGAAAGCCGTCTAGCCATGTGGCAGGCTGAGCACGTGCGGTTTGCGCTGCACAAATTATATCCATCTTGCGACGTCAGAATCCTCGGAATGACGACACGCGGTGATCAGATTCTCGACCGGACCTTGTCGAAGGTCGGCGGCAAGGGCCTGTTCGTCAAGGAGCTGGAAGCTGCGCTGGCCGACGGCCGCGCAGACCTGGCCGTGCATTCGCTGAAAGACGTGCCCATGGAACTGCCTGACGGTTTCACGCTGAGCACGATTCTCGAGCGCGAAGATCCCCGCGATGCCTTCGTCTCGCCTCACTATGCATCGCTCTCTGAACTGCCTGAAGGCAGCATCGTGGGGACGTCCAGCCTGCGCCGCGAAGCCATGTTGCGCATGCAGTTCCCTCATCTCGACGTCCGTCCGTTACGCGGCAACCTCGATACCCGTCTAGGCAAACTTGATCGCGGTGATTACGCGGCAATCATCCTTGCCGCCGCCGGGTTGAAACGCCTCGGCCTCGAGTCACGGATTCGTGCCAGTTTGCCGGTCGAAATCAGTCTGCCGGCGGCAGGGCAAGGCGCACTGGGTATCGAGATCCGCTCCGGCCGCGACGAACTCGCGGCGTGGCTCGCGCCTTTGCACCATGAGGCGACGGCCGCCGCCGTCGAAGCCGAACGAATGGTGTCGCGCTCGCTCGGCGGCAGTTGTGAAGTGCCGCTCGCGGCCTATGCCGACTGGCGCGACGGCGTGCTGCATCTGCGCGGTTGTGTATCGACTGTCGACGGCACGCGGGTCCTGCGCGCCGAAGGCTCGGCCACGGCCGCCGACGGCGCCGACCTGCAGGCCGCGCTGGATCTCGGCAGCCGCGTCTCGGCCGAACTCGAAGCGCAGGGCGCAATGGACATCGTCCGGGAGTTGAGCACCGCGAGCGGCGTGCGTATTCCCCCCGCTGCGTCGCCTGCAGACTAATGGCGAGCGCTCAAGGATCTGCCCATTCGTCGGCGCAAGGGCCAACCCAACCGCCAATGCAGCGCCCCGCTGTTGTCGTCACGCGCCCTTTGGGCCAGTCGGCCGCGTTGCTGGCGTTGCTTGCGCGCGCTGGTTTCGAGTCGATCGAGTTTCCGCTCATCGATATCGGCCCGGTGGCGGATGCAGCGCCGCTGCACGCCGCGTTCGGCGAACTGTATGCACCCGCTGAGCTTGGCTTTGCATTGGTGGTGTTCGTTTCGCCGAATGCTATCGATCACGCTTTTGCCGCGCTCAGTTCCGCATGGCCCTCGCACGTTGCGATTGGCGTGGTCGGTCCCGGCAGCGTGGCTGCGCTCGCGCGGCAAGGCGTGGCGCCCCCGGCCTATACGATCATCAGCCCGGCGGCTGGTGCAGCGGTGACCGAAACACCCACGGACCCCCGTTACGATTCCGAGGCGTTGTATGCGGCTATCGAAGCGCATGTCGGCCCCGATGGTCTCAAGGACAAACGGGTACTGATCGTGCGCGGCGACGGTGGCCGCGAATGGCTGGCTGACGCGCTCAGCGCAGCGGGCGCGAAAGTGGAGAAGGTCGCGGCGTATCGGCGGATCGTGCCGGAGCCTTCCATGCTCGACTGGGAACGCATCCATGCATTGCTTGCCGGCGAGCCGCACGCGTGGCTGCTCACGAGCTCGGAAGGCGTGCGCAATCTCGAGGAGCTCGCCCGCGAACATCTCACCGTCGATGAAACCCTCACGCTCAAGCACGCGCCGCTCGTCACGCCGCATCCGCGTATTGCCGAAGCCGCGCGGCAAGCGGGTTTTGATAGGATTATGGTGTCCGGCGCCGGCGATGAGCGTATCGTGCAGGCGCTTGGCGGCATCTTCGCTGCGGCATCGGAACAGACCGCGAAACAACGAGAACCCGAACAAGAATTCGACGCGCAGGTTGCAAAAGCGCAGGAACATGGATACAAGGCCTCGACGGCAGCGCCGTTCGGTCAATCCAGTCAAACCAACCAGGAGCCCGCGCCGACGGATTCCAGGCCGGCTTCAACGCCGGCTCACCAACCGGCTCAATCACGCATGACTGATTCGATCGATTCAAGTAAAACCGCCTCGCAGTCCGCTACGTCGACTCCGTCCTCGTCCTCGTCGTCGAACCCGCCGAACACGCCGTTCACGCCCTACGAGTCTCAGCCAAAACAGCGTGGCGGTGGCTCGGGCACGGCGCTGCTGTGGCTGGTGCTGCTGATTGTCGTGGTGGTCGCGGGCGTGGGCGGTTTCATGCTCAACCGCAAGTTCGATCAGCGCGACGCGCAATTCGCGCAACGTCTGCAAGCGAGCGACACGCAGACGAACGCCTTGCGCGCACAGGCTGATCAGGCTGCCAGCTCCGTGTCCGCCATCAACACGCAGATCATCCAGTTCCAGGGCAAACTCACCGACGCGCAGGCGCAAAGCCAGGCGCTGCAACAGCAATACCAGGATCTGGCGAGTAATCGCGACGACTGGACGCTCGCCGAAGTCGAGCAGATCCTGTCGAGCGCGAGCCAGCAGTTGCAGCTCACCGGCAACGTCCAGCTCGCGCTGTTCGCGCTGCAAAGTGCGGACACGCGCCTGGCCGCCACCACGGGTCCGCAGATCGTGACGATCCGCAAGGCCATCGCGCAGGACATGGACAAGCTGCACGCGACGCCGTCCACCGATCTCACCGGGCTCGCCATCAAGCTCGATACAGCAATCGATCAGATCGACTCCCTGCCGCTGGCGGGCGAAGCGCCGATCACGCCGGCCACCGCCCACGCCGATACCCCGCGCGATACTGCTTCCATCGCGGCCGCGACCGGCCAGCCGGTTTGGAGAGTGTGGTTGCAGCAGATTGCGAGCGGTATCGGGCAGCAGTTGTCGAGCCTGGTGACGGTGCGTCGTATCGATAACGCCGACGCCATGCTCGCGTCGCCCGACCAAGGCTATTTCGTGCGCGAAAACGTGAAACTGCGGTTGTTGTCGGCGCGCTTGTCGCTGTTGTCACGCAGTGAACCTGCGCTCAAGTCGGATCTTCACGCGGCGGACACGGCGCTCGGCCGTTATTTCGATCAGTCGTCGGGCAAGGTCAAGGCGGTTCGTACGCTCTTGCAGCAAGTCGATCAGGCGTCACTCGCGGTCACCGTGCCCGATCTGAACGCGAGTCTTGCGGCGGTCCACCAGTTCAAGCGAGGCGGATGATGACGATGCGCGGACTCATCTGGTTTGTACTGCTGTTCGCAGCGGCTGCGGGCCTGGCGCTCGTTGGCGTCTTCGACGGCGGGCAAGTGCTGCTGGTCATGCCGCCGTATCGGGTGGATATATCGCTGAATCTGTTCGTGGTGGCGCTGGTCGTGTCGTTCATCGTGATCTACACCGTGCTTCGCGCCGTTCGCAGCGTGCTGAAAATGCCGCAGCGGGTGTCGGCGTACCGGACCCGCTCGCGGCTCGCGAAGGCCAACGCCGCGTTGCGCGATGCCATCGGCCATTTGTATGCGGGGCGTTTTTCCAAGGCGGAGAAGTCGGCACGCGATTCCCTGATCGCCGATGAAAACGCGGGTGCCGCTGGGTTGATCGGCGCGAAGGCGGCGCATGAGATGAACGAGTACGCGCGTCGCGACGAATGGCTCGCCAAGGTGCAGGAGAGCGACTGGCAAGACGCCCGTCTGATGGCCACGGCCGACATGCGCGCCGATGGCCGCGATGCGGACGGCGCGCTGGTAGCGCTGACCGAGATGCAGGCGCAGGGCGGCCGGCGGCTGCATGCGCAGCAGATTGCGTTGCGCGCGCAGCAGCAGTTGAAGAACTGGGGCGAAGTGCTGAAGCTGGTCAAGACACTGGAGAAACGCGAGGCGCTGCATCCGGCGGTCGCGGTGCGCTTGCGTCAGGTTGCATCGGAGAATTTGCTGCGCGACCGGCGACATAACCCGGACGCGTTGCTGGAGTTCTGGCAGTCGTTGTCGGCAACCGAGCGGCAATCGCCTCGGCTGGCCGATCTTGCCGCCGAATTGCTGATCGCGCTGGATAGAAGGAACGACGCGCGCAAGATTGTTGAAGAAGCGTTGAATCACAACTGGGACGCGCGACTGTTGCGGCGGTATCCGGATTGCGCGTCACCGGGCGATGCGTTGCCGTTGATTCAGCGCGCCGAAGCATGGCAGAAGGAGCGCACCGAAGACGCGGACCTGATGTTCACGCTTGGGCGGCTGTGCCTGCATCAGCAGTTGTGGGGCAAGGCGCAAGCGTTCCTGGAATCGGCATTGAAGCTCGCCGATAACGAACCGCTAAAGATTCGCACGCATCGGGCGTTGGCCCGTTTGCACGAACAACTCGGCGATAGCGAAAAGGCGAGCCTGCATTATCGCGAGAGCGCGCTGGCAATGAACGTGGTTTGATTTTTACGGGCTCTGCAAAACCGCGGGCTTCTTCCGTATTCGTACTCGAAAGAAGCCCGCGGTTTTTTATTGCGGCATCGGGCGGCGGCCGACCGCGTTAGTTTTACCTGCCGCTGCGCCCGGATGCGGCACGCTTGGCGCTACCGGCAACGTAGTCAGTGCCGTGTCGGCGGTGGGGGAGAGCAGTGTGTTCAGCGAGAGCACGTCGCTATCGGTCAGGCTGGCCGCGGATGCCTTTAGTTTCAGCGAGTTGATCAGCGTGTCGTAACGCGCTTTCGCGAGATCACGTCGTGCCGAAAAGAGCTGGTCCTGTGCGTTGAGCACATCGATGTTGATCCGCACGCCCACCTGATACCCGAGCAGATTCGATTCAAGCGACGTCCGCGCGGATCGTTCAGCGGTTTCGAGCGCGCGGACCTGTGCAAGTCCACTCGATACCCCCAGAAATGCCTGCCGCGCCGATAACGCCGCCGAACGCCGCGCCGCATCCAGATCCGCTGCGGCCTTGTCTTCCAGCGCCAGTGTCTGGCGCACGCGGCTCTGCGTGGCGCCGCCTTCGTACAGCGGAATAGTGAGCTGTACGCCCACGGTCGCGTTCGTGTAATACGCGCCTTAGTTGCCCAGTTCTGCTGCGGCCGCGGGTACATGCGGCGAGATCGTATTCGCGCCGCTGCCGAAACCGCCGCCGAAATTCCCGGCGAAATTCCCGCCGAAATTCCCGCCGAAATTCCCGCCGAAATTCCCGGCGCCTGCGGCGCCCAGACTGTTTTTTCCGTAGCTCGCGACCAGATCGAGTGTCGGATAATGACTGGCCTGCGCCTTCAATATCTCCCGCTGCGAGTTCGCCACGGCCAGTCGCTTGAGCACGACCTGATAGTTCGCGTCGCGTGCCATGTCGACCCATTGCTGCATGTCGGCGGGAATGGGCGGCGGCAGCGTCACGCCGTGTGCCAGACCATCCACCCGCGTTACCGGATGCCCGACGATCTGCTCCAGTGCAGCCAACTTCACCTCAAGGTCGTTCTGCGCCGCGATTTCCTGTGAAATCGCCTGATCGTATTTTGCCTGGGCTTCATTGGTATCGGTGATGGTCGACTGGCCCACATCGAATGAGCGTTTCGCTGATTCGAGCTGCTCGGCAATCGACGCCTTTTGCGAGCGCACGATTACTACGCTGTCCTGCGCGGAAAGGGCGTCGAAGTACGCCTGGCCGAGCCGCACGATCAGGTCTTGCCGGGCGGCTTCGAACTGCGCCTGCGCGGATGTCTGGGAGATCTGGCCTTGCTGATAACCTTGCCAGCTAGCGACGTTGATGAGCGTTTGCGTCAGCGAAACGACTTAACCGTTGCTGTTTCCCGTCGACGCTGGGAACCCGCCGCCGAGCTCCGTGCGCTGCTCGCTGGCGGTCACTGATGCCGAGAGTTGCGGCAACAACTTCGCGCGGGCTTGGGGCAATTGCTCGCTGTCGGCAGTGAGGCTGGCACGCGCGCTCTGGAGCTGCGCGTCGGTTTCAAGCGCTTCGTCGTAGAGCTGATTGAGACTTACGGCCGAGGCCGGCGAGCATGCAAACCCGGCGCCAATACTGCATGGCGCGAGTTCGAACATCGGGCGCATGGGATTCGTCCGGGACCCGTAAGCGGAAAGGGTAGAACGACTAAACCGACGGCGCGAAAGCGGACGGATCAGTACGTGGGAACGGCCGGGTCGACCTGACGCGACCATGCGTCAATACCGCCAAACAAGTTGAACACCTGCGTAAAGCCGCGGGACTCCAGGAACATGCCAACTTGCGCGCTGCGGGCGCCGTGATGGCAAATGCAGACGATCTGCGCTTCGTCGTCCAGTTCTTCGCTGCGCGCCGGGATATCGCGCATCGGGATGGCGACAATGTTGGCGAGCTTGGCGGTTTCAATTTCCCACGGTTCGCGGACGTCGAGCAGGACAGGGGCGGGACGCGAGGTATCGGCGAGCCATTCGGCCAGTTCGGGTGCGGACAGATTTTGCATGGGATTCCGGTGAAAGTGGTTAGCGACAGCGAGCCGAGCGGCCCGCCGATGCTACCCGCACAAACAAAGACGCAGCTTGCTACGTGACGCTTCGGACTCGCCGCATAGCGCCAAAATTAGCGCAGTGATCAGCGCCAGTGCTACCGCCAGCGCGAGTTCAAACCTGAAATCAGGTCGTGTCAGAACTTGAAGCGCGACGGGTGCACGGCGTTCTTGAGCGGCGGGATCAGTGTTTCGAAAATATCGGCGACGCGGAATTGCTTTTCGTCCACGCGCGTAATGATCTGCGCTTTCATGACCGGCGCGCTGCCGACAAACGCCGCCAGCCGGCCGCCGATCTTCAACTGATCGAGGAATTCCTGCGGCATGACCGGCAGGCCTCCCGAAACGCAGATCACGTCGTAGGGTTCGCCCTCTTTCCAGCCCAGCGCGCCGTCACCGAGCTCGACCAGCGCATTCGACACGCCGTTCGCCGCCAGGTTGTCTGCGGCCAGCTTCGCGAGTTCAGGCTCGATTTCGACGCTGGTGACCGAACGGCCGCGTGCAGCGAGCAACGCCGCCATGTATCCCGAACCAGCGCCGATCTCCAGCACGACTTCGTGTTTTTTCACGGCCAGTTCCTGCAGCACCCGCGCTTCGACTCGCGGAAACAGCATGTGTTGGCCGGCGGGCAGCGGAATTTCGAGATCCGCGAACGCGATATTGCGATACGCGGCCGGAACGAAATTTTCACGCTTGACGATCGACAGCAGGTTCAGGACGTCCTGGTCCAGCACATCCCAGGGACGGATCTGCTGTTCGATCATGTTGAAACGCGCTTGCTCAATATTCATGTTCAGTCTGCAGGTCGATCGACCGTTGGTGTGGAGTTGACGTAACGAGCTAACGTAAATGCAAGTAATTGCAATGCCGGAAATAAGGCCAAAAACGAGGATAGATTGTAGCAAATAGCCGGCGGCTTTCGCTGGCGCGTGTTGGCGGGACCGGCGTCGCGACTGCCGGTCAGTGCGGCAAGCGGACGTCGAGCTTGAGCGTGACCAGCCGTGCGATCAAAATAAATCCGGTCGATGCCAGTACGTTGTACACCCCTTCCAGCCCTAGCCAGTCGAGCCCGAGATAGAGCCAGCAACCCGCGAACGCACACACTGCATACGGGCGAGAGTCGCGCAGGATCAACGGGACCTCGTTGCACAGCACGTCTCGCATGATGCCGCCGAACACCCCCGTCACCACGCCCATCATGGCTGCTACGAACGCGGGCATCTGCGCATCGAGTGCAATTGACGTCCCGGAAATGCTGAACAGGCCCAGTCCGACGGCGTCTGCAATCAGCAACGCGCGCTGATCGAACAGGCGCGTGGTCGTACGCAGCAGGAAAGGCGCAAAGATCGCCATGATGAAGATGACGATCACATAGTCCTGATGCTGGACCCAGTAAAACGGCCGGCGCGACAGCAGCACATCGCGCATCGTGCCGCCGCCAAAAGCAGTGGCGAGCGCCACCAGAAATGCCCCGACAACATCCAGCCGGCGCTTTCTCGCTTCGATCAACCCGGAAATCGCATACGCGAAGATCGCGAACGCCTCCATGATCGAGATGGCCAGCGTGAGCCTCGGATGCACGGTTACGGCCCCTTTCGCTCTGCGTGCCGGTGGTCGGAATCGCGATCTCGGTGAGGCGGGTGATCCCGATCCTGCGGATGACTGTGGTGGTGCGGTGAGCTGCCCGGCTGGAGCAGCACGAGCACGGCGCCCGCGCCGCCGTCGTGCGGCCGCGCCTGACAGAATGCGATCACTTCCTCTTTCTGCACGAGCCACGCGCGCACTTTGCCCTTGAGCACTGGTTCGCGTCCTATCGACCCAAGGCCCTTGCCGTGAATCACGCGCAGGCAGCGCAGTCCGCGTTTCACCGATTCACGGATAAATTCTGACAGTGCCTCACGCGCTTCCTCGCGCCGCATGCCGTGCAGGTCGAGTTGCGCCTGTACGATCCATGCGCCGCGCCGGAGCTTGCGCACCACTTCCTGACGCACGCCGTGGCGGCAGTAGGAGAGGGAGTCGTCGGTATCGAGCAGGCTTTCGGGATCGTATTCGTCGGAGAGGGCTTCGTGCAGGACGGCTTCTTCATCCAGGCGCGTCTGCAATGGCAGCGGTGACGGCGGCACGCGCGGCAGCGTCATGCGGGGCGGGACTTTCAGCGGTTCCACTTCACCGATGGAACGACGGAAAACATCCGCGTCCGCCACGGCTTCCCGCTCGGCCATTACGGCTGCGGCGCGCTGGATCTTGCGTTTGGCCGCAGCGGTCTCAAGCGAGATGCGCAACGCGCCGAGCCCAGCGAGGCCATCGCGTTTCAAGGCCGCCGACACCTCTTCCGGCGTTGGCGCAGCGGCCTTGGGCGGACCGGCGGCGGTATTGGGCGCCGACGCCGACGCCGACGCCGACGCCGACGCGGCATCGCGCTGGCGTTTCAGCCTGGGTTCGTTCGGATGGGGCAGGTTCTTGGGCATTGCACGGCAGAAGAAAATGCACGGCGGCGAAACACGGTTCACGCCGCTTTCGGAAACCCTTTTTAACATGGGACGAGCAAAAAATCGGTGCGCCGGGTATTTTCCTACCCGTTTTGATTCAGCGTCGAGCGTGCTCAAAACGGAAACGCCGGCCGATCCAGAGGATCGCGACCGGCGTTTCTTTGCGCCCCTGCATACCAAAACCGGGCAATACCGAGGCGTGCTCAAGCAGCGCGGAAACTCTTGCTACCTGGGCGCCGCCTCTCCCACCGCTTACCGTTCTGCTTCGGCGCTCATCGAATGCACGGCGGGATTTTCGTCGATGCTTTCAAGATAACGCTGTGCATCGAGTGCGGCCATGCAACCCGTGCCGGCGCTGGTGACAGCCTGGCGATAGATATGATCCTGAACGTCGCCGGCGGCGAACACGCCCGGAATGCTCGTGCCCGTTGCGCCGCCTTGCAGGCCGCCGGTCGTGATGATGTAGCCGTTTTTCATCTCGAGCTGGCCAACGAACAGGTCCGTATTCGGCTTGTGGCCGATCGCAACGAATACGCCCTGCAGCGGTACGTCGCTGGTCGTGCCGGTTTCGGTGCATTTGATGCGCAAGCCGGTCACGCCGGAAGCATCACCCGTGACTTCATCCAAGACGTGGTTCCATTTGATCTCGACCAGGCCTTCTTTTTCCTTCGCGAGCAAGCGGTCGATCAGGATCGGTTCGGCGCGGAACTTGTCGCGACGATGAACCACGGTCACCTTCTTGGCGATACCCGACAGGTACAGCGCCTCTTCCACAGCCGTGTTGCCGCCGCCGATCACGGCGACTTCACCGTTCTTGTAGAAGAATCCGTCGCACGTGGCGCATGCCGACACGCCCTTGCCCATGAACGCTTCTTCCGACGGCACGCCAAGATATTGCGCCGATGCACCCGTTGCAATGATCAGCGAGTCGCAGGTGTACTCACCCGAGTCGCCAATCAGGCGGATAGGCCGCTCGGTCAGCTTGGCGGTGTGGATGTGATCGAAGACAACTTCAGTGTTGAAGCGCTCGGCGTGTTCCAGCAAACGTTGCATCAGTTCCGGACCTTGCACGCCCAATGGGTCGCCGGGCCAGTTTTCGACGTCGGTAGTCGTCATGAGTTGACCGCCCTGCGCCAGGCCCGTAATAAGCAACGGCGACAGGTTGGCACGCGCCGCGTAGACAGCGGCGGTGTAGCCGGCGGGGCCGGAACCGAGAATCAGCACTTTTGCGTGTTTGGGCGAAGACATGAGAGCAATCCGTTGTGGTTAGGGCCGAATCATTGATCCGCGTTGATCTGCGTTAATCCGATAAATGATTCATATCGACTTGAGCGCGCGGACGGTGGAGAGTCGCTCGTGGCGGCGAACCGCATGCCACGCACTGCTGCCGGTGACCTGTAGTTAGGTGCGAGTTCGCCATTATAAAGGGCGTAAAGAACCCTCGCCGAGTGATCCTTTCAATGACGGTCATAGCACGCTCCAGGGCGCGCACCCTGTAACGCGAGTGTTACAGGGTGAAACTGCAGACCATTTTTCCTAGATCATCGCAACGCAGCGTTTACAATGCGTCATTAAACCTGTCGACCCGACGCACCCCGTGCAGCGGGTCAGAACGCCTTACGGATCAATGGCAAAAGCTACCTATTCTGCAAGCGCGCAGGCGTTGCCGCACCGCATGTCGCGCCTTTTCACCGAGATTCGATGGATCTTGCAGGTCGCGCTCGGCGTGTTCCTGCTCATGGCGCTGGTGAGCTACAGCCGCCACGATCCAAGCTGGACCCATGCCGCCCAAGTCGACCAGATCGCCAACTGGGCCGGTCGCGTGGGCGCGTGGACAGCCGATATCCTGCTGCTTTTGTTCGGGCTGTCGGCTTATTGGTGGGTCGTGCTGCTGGTGCGGCGGATCATCGCGAACTATCAGCGGATCACGAATCATGAAGCGGCTGACGAAGCGCCATCGAAAGATCGCACCTGGCTGGCCGAGGCATTCGCGTTCGTGCTGGTGCTGGCTTCCAGCGACGGTCTCGAAGCGTTGCGGATGTGGTCGCTCAAGGTGCAGATGCCACGTCAATATGCATCGGGCGGCGTGGTCGGCGAAGCGATTGCGCATGGTGTTTCCCACGCGTTAGGTTTTACCGGCGCTACGCTTTTCCTGCTGATCGCGCTGGCGATCGGTTTGTCGCTGTATTTCAACTTCTCCTGGCTGTCAGTCTGCGAAAAAACCGGCGACGCCATCATGGTCACGATCACCGGCGCGAGAATGCGCCGCGAAGCAGGCCGCGACCGCAAGCTGGGTGAAGTGGCGGCTGAGAAGCGCGAAGGCAAGGTCGTGCGCGGGCGCGTGAAGATCGAGGAGCAGGAGCCGGTGATGATTGTGCCGCCGGCCGCGCCGGTTAAATCGGCGCGTGTAGAGAAGGAAAAGCAGGTGCCGCTTTTCACCGATCTCCCCGGGGATTCCACGCTGCCGCCGCTGGCTCTGCTCGACGCCGCGCCCGAAGTGAAGGAAACCATTTCCGCCGATACGCTCGAATACACGTCTCGGCTGATCGAGAAAAAGCTCAAGGATTTCGGCGTGGAAGTGGCCGTGGTTGCCGCGTACCCGGGTCCTGTCGTGACGCGCTACGAAATCGAGCCGGCAACTGGAGTGAAAGGCTCTCAGATCGTCGGGCTGGCGAAGGATCTGGCGCGCTCGTTGTCGCTTGTCTCCATTCGGGTGGTCGAGACCATTCCGGGCAAGAATTTCATGGCGCTGGAATTGCCGAATCAGCGCCGTCAGACCGTGCGCCTGTCCGAGATCCTCGGTTCGCAGGTTTATGCCGATGCCGCTTCGCCCCTGACCATGGGGCTCGGCAAGGATATTGGCGGGAAGCCGATATGCGCCGACCTCGCGAAGATGCCCCACCTGCTGGTGGCGGGGACCACGGGCTCGGGCAAGTCGGTGGGTATCAACGCGATGATCCTGTCGCTGTTGTACAAAGCCACGGCTGACGAAGTACGCATGATTCTCATCGACCCGAAGATGCTCGAAATGAGTGTCTACGAAGGCATTCCGCATCTGCTCTGTCCGGTCGTCACCGACATGCGCCAGGCCGGCAACGCGCTCAACTGGGCGGTGGCCGAGATGGAACGCCGCTACAAGCTGATGAGCAAGATGGGCGTGCGTAATCTTGCGGGCTTCAACAACAAGATTGACGAAGCCACCAAGCGCGACGAGAAGATCCCTAATCCGTTCAGCCTGACGCCGGATGAGCCGGAACCGCTTAACCGCTTGCCGACCATCGTGGTCGTGATCGACGAACTCGCCGACCTGATGATGGTGGTCGGCAAGAAGGTGGAAGAGCTGATCGCGCGGATCGCGCAGAAAGCACGGGCGGCCGGGATTCACCTGATTCTCGCCACGCAGCGGCCCTCGGTGGACGTGATCACCGGTTTGATCAAGGCCAACGTGCCCACGCGGATGGCTTTCCAGGTGTCGTCGAAGATCGACTCGCGGACCATCCTCGACCAGCAGGGCGCGGAATCCTTGCTCGGCATGGGCGACATGCTGTATCTGCCGCCGGGCTCAGGGTTGCCGGTGCGTGTCCACGGCGCGTTTGTGTCGGATGAGGAAGTGCATCGCGTGGTCGCGAAGCTGAAGGAGCAGGGCGAGCCAAACTACATCGAGGGCGTTCTTGAAGGCGGTGTGCTGGGCGATGGCGAGGACGGCGCGCCGGGCGGCGCAGGCGCGGGCGGAGAAGGCGAAGCCGATCCGCTCTACGACCAGGCCGTCGAAATCGTGATCAAGAACCGCCGCGCGTCGATCTCGCTCGTGCAGCGGCATCTGCGGATCGGTTATAACCGGGCAGCACGGCTGCTCGAACAAATGGAAAATTCGGGACTTGTTTCGTCGATGTCCTCGAACGGCAATCGCGAAATCCTCACGCCGGCGCGTGAAGCCGAATAAGGTTATCTGGAGAGTTTTTATATGCAGTCAGTTTTGGGATCGGCGTTGAGATCGGCTATGAAATATCAAAACCGGACGATAAAAGCCGTCGTTTTTGGCGCGTCCATGCTGTTGGCGTCGCAGGCTTTCGCAAGCGGTACCGAGCAACTGAAGGCGTTTATCGCGCAGGTTCACGCGGCGCATGGCGACTTCGTCCAGCGTGAGGTGAAGGCGCCGAGTAAAGCGGCGGCATCGGCTACGCAAGGCATGGCGTCGCGGCTCGGTGGCACGTCGAGCGGCACGTTCACGTTCGCGCGGCCGGGCAAGTTCATCTGGTCGTACGACAAACCCTACGCGCAGGTGTTGCAGGCGGACGGCGACAAGCTCTACGTCTACGACAAAGACTTGAACCAGGTCACCATCCGGCCGTTAGGCAACGCGCTGGGCGCGAGTCCGGCCGCGATTCTCTTCGGCAGCAACGACCTCGACAAGAATTTCACGTCGCGCGATGCGGGCGTGAAGGATGGCATCGACTGGCTGGAACTGACTCCGAAAGCGCAGGACACGCAATTCCAGCAGGTTGGTATTGGTTTCAAGAACGGCAATCTCGAAGCGATGGAATTGCATGACGTGTTCGGCAATGTCACCTTGTTGACGTTCTCGAATATCGAAAAGAATCCGCCGCTGAAAGCCGATCAGTTCAAGTTCATCGTGCCGAAGGGCGCGGACGTGATCAACGGCTGACGCAGCGCAGGCGGCTCAGCAGAGCCTACCCAGCACAAGCTGCCCGGGCAGGCTGTCAGACAAGCTTTTCAGGCCGGCGCGAGGATCCGACGATCCTCTTGCTCAACCCGCTCGCCTGGATCGCCGCTTAGTTAGCCGCTTAGGTAGCCGCTTAGGTCGCCGACGACTGTTGTTGCTCCCGGCGGCCCGCCACCAGCGCCAGATAAGCCAGCGCGCCCACCGCGAGCGCAGGCAGCGTGGCACCGAGATTCGGCAGCCACTGATTGATCGCGTGATACGCCGCAATCCCCAACGCCCACGCAATAAACCCGCTTACGTGCCAACCGCCCGAGAACCCGTAGGGTCCGCGCGGATCGGTGAGCGCCGCGATTTCAACGCGACGTTTCCTCACGATAAAGTGGTCCACCAGCACCACCCCAAATAGCGGCGCGAACACCGAGCCGATCAGCAGCAGGAAGTTCTGGTACTTGCCCATCTGTACGAGCAGCGCGATCAGCGTGCACAACGCGCCGAACGCCGCCGACAGCAACGGCACGCTCGCCTTCGCCCAGAACGTACCGGTGGAAACGGCGGCCGAATGGATATCGGCGAAGGCGTTGTCGATTTCGTCGATGAGAATCAGCAGCAGCGCAATCCCACCCGCCGCCTGAGCCAGTGCGACGGTGAGCAGCGCATCGCCGCCACCCGCCGCGAGGCCGTAGAACGCGCCGAGCGCATAGAACCAGATATTCGCGATTCCATATCCGAACAGCGTGCCGCGGAACGTGCCGCCCGCGCTGTTCCCGAAACGCGTGTAATCCGCGATCAGCGGCAACCACGACAGCGGCATGGCGACCACCAGGTCGATACCCGCGCCGAACGGCATGTCGCCCGTGCCGGGGCGGTTCATCAGCGCGCCAAAGTCTTGTTTCGACAGCAGATTCCACGTCAGCCAGCCCGCGCCCCCAAGCAGCAGCCAGATTCCCCATGTACGCAAGAAGCGCCGGACGAAGGACAACGGCCCGGTGATCGCGAGTGCTGTCGCCAGCACGCCGAAGATCAAGGTCCAGATCAGCGGCATGGAGAGGCCGAATGATTGTTTGGCGAGGGCATCGGCGGAATCGCGCATCACGATGATTTCGAACGAGCCCCAGCCGACGAGCTGCACTGCGTTGATTACCGCCGGTACCGACGCGCCGCGCAGCCCCAGCGTGGGGCGCAGCGACGACATGGCGGCCAGGCCCGTGTCGGTGCCCACCACGCCGGCGAGCGCCAGCAAGACCACGCCGATCACCGTACCGATCACGATGGCCGCGAGCGCATGCGGCAGCGACATGCCCGGCACGAGCAGCGCCCCGGCCTGCGCCACCAGCAAGCCGATGCCGAGTGAAAACCACAACGCGAAGGCGTCCGATGTGCCGAACGCGCGCCGCGCGGCGGGGACCGGCAGAAGCGGCGCATAAGTCGATGTGCCGGTTTCGCCGGTCGTGCCCGTAGTGTTGTCTTGTCCCATTCGCGTTTCGTCCTTATCTATAGGGCTTGGCCCGGTTCATGCGCGTTTCATCGGTTCGTCCGCGGCTGTCATAATCACCCGTTGCGGCTCGATTCACGTTTTTTCGAGGCGAAACGTCCACTTTGAAGCAGCGGCGGCGTCCGTCTCGAAAAGCGCACGATTATCGCTGTCTTTGCACTTGTGCACTATCAGACGCACGACCCAGATCTAATCAGACCTATTCGGAAACCCTCCAGAGCGCCATGTTCGAAGAAAACCGTGCCAATGTTCCGCTTGCCGAGCGTCTGCGGCCTCGCACTATCGACGAGGTCATCGGCCAGAAACACCTGCTGGGCCCGAGCAAGCCGCTGCGTGTCGCGTTCGAGTCCGGCGAAGCGCACTCCATGATCCTCTGGGGGCCGCCGGGCGTGGGCAAGACCACGCTCGCGCGGTTGATGGCGGCGGCGTTTCACGCTGAATTCATCTCGCTGTCGGCGGTGCTGTCGGGCGTGAAGGACATTCGCGAGGCGGTCGAACTGGCGCAGATTCATCGGGCGAACGGGCATCAGACGCTCGTGTTTGTTGACGAAGTGCATCGCTTCAACAAAAGCCAGCAAGACGCATTCTTGCCGCACGTGGAGTCGGGCCTGTTCGTGTTCGTGGGTGCGACGACCGAGAATCCATCGTTCGAGGTGAACAGCGCGTTGCTGTCGCGGGCGGCTGTGTACGTACTGAAAAGTCTCGAAGCAAGCGAGCTCACCGAGTTGCTGGACCGAGCGCAAGGCGAACTGGGCGGTCTCACGTTTACCGATGAAGCCCGCGACGCGCTGATCGGTTCCGCCGATGGCGACGGCCGCAAGCTGCTCAACAATCTCGAGATCGTCGCGCGGGCGGCGGCGCAGCAGAAGTCGACGAATATTGATGGGGCGTTGCTGGGCAGCGCGCTTGCGGAGAATTTGCGTCGTTTCGACAAAGGGGGCGACGCGTTCTACGACCAGATCAGCGCGTTGCACAAGTCGGTGCGCGGCAGTAATCCGGACGCGACGCTCTACTGGTTTTGTCGAATGCTGGATGGCGGCGCTGATCCGCGTTATCTGGCGCGGCGCATCGTGCGCATGGCATGGGAAGACATTGGTCTCGCCGATCCGCGTGCGGGACGGATTGCGCTCGATGCCGCCGAGACCTACGAGCGGCTGGGCACACCGGAAGGTGAACTGGCGCTGGCGCAGGCGCTGATCTATTTGGCGGTCGCGCCGAAATCGAATGCGGGCTACAAGGCCTATAACGAGGCGCGGCGGTTTGTCGGCAAGGATCAGTCGCGCGGGGTGCCGGTGCACTTGCGCAACGCACCGACGAAGCTGATGAAGGAGTTGGGCTACGGGCATGAATACCGTTATGCCCACGATGAACCCGACGCGTTCGCGGCGGGGGAGACGTATCTGCCGGACGGCATGCGCGATCCGCACTGGTACGAGCCGACGCCGCGCGGGTTGGAGGGCAAGATCGGCGAGAAGATGGCGAGGCTGGCCGAGATGGACGCGCAATGGCGGCGCGAGAACAAAGGCGAGAAGAAGTGATCGCGGCCGCGTGCAGCGGCACTGTTTATAAATAGCGTAGCGACCAATTTCAAGACAGGTTTTTGTGGAACGGAAAACGCGCCGAACTTCAGGCCGAACGGCTAACGCGGTCAAAGCGCGCCAATAACCGTTCGGCGCTGCGCTAAAATCGCGGATTCGCACCTACTCAGAACCGGCCCTGCCATGCTCGACATTCAACTTCTGCGCAAAGACCCTGACGCTGTCGCCCAGCGTCTGGCCCAACGCGGCTACACCCTCGACGTCGCGGCCTTCGCGGCATTGGAAACCGAACGTCGCGAGATCCAGACGCGGACTGAAGAACTGCAGATGCGGCGCAACACGTTGTCGAAGCAGATCGGCGCCATGAAGGGCCGTGGCGAAGACACTGCTGCGGTGATGGCGGAAGTGGGCGGAATCGGCGACACCATGAAGGCGTCGTCCGCGCAACTCGACGACATTCAGAAACGCCTCGCCGACCTGATGCTCGGCGTACCGAACCTGCCGCACGAAAGCGTCCCGGTTGGCCGCGACGAGACGGAAAACGTGGAGCTGCGTCGCTGGGGCACGCCGCGTTCGTTCGATTTCGAGGTAAAGGATCACGTCGATGTAGGCGCTCCGCTCGGCCTCGACTTTGAGACCGGCGCCAAGCTCTCCGGCGCGCGTTTCACGCTGCTGCGCGGCCAGATCGCACGGCTGCATCGCGCGCTTGCCCAGTTCATGATCGACACCCACACCGAGCAGCACGGCTACACGGAGGCGTACACGCCGTATATCGTGAATCCGGAAATCCTGGTCGGCACGGGACAGTTGCCCAAATTCGCGGACGACATGTTTCGCGTGGAGAAAGGCGGCGAAGAAAACACGATCACGCAATATCTGATTTCGACCTCCGAGATTTCGCTGACGAACACGGTGCGCGAAAGCATTCTCGACGCCGCTGCGCTGCCGGTGAAGCTCACTGCACATTCGCCCTGCTTCCGCTCCGAAGCAGGCTCGTATGGCCGCGATACGCGTGGCCTGATCCGCCAGCATCAGTTTGATAAAGTGGAAATGGTGCAGGTTGTGTCGCCGGACAAATCGTACGACACGCTCGACGAAATGGTCGGACACGCCGAAGCAATCCTGCAGAAGCTCGAACTGCCGTATCGCGTGATCACGTTGTGTACTGGCGACATGGGGTTTTCGGCGTCGAAGACATTCGACCTGGAAGTCTGGCTGCCGGCGCAGAACACCTATCGCGAGATATCGAGTTGCTCGAACACTGAAGCATTTCAGGCTCGCCGGATGCAGGCGCGGTTCCGCAATGCACAGGGCAAGCCCGAATTTGTTCATACGTTGAACGGGTCGGGACTGGCGGTAGGACGCACGCTCGTTGCGGTGCTTGAAAACTTTCAGAATGCAGATGGATCGGTGACGGTGCCGCAGGCATTGCGGCTCTACATGCGTGGTCTCGAAAAACTGGACGTACCGAAGGCAGAATAAGAGGCGGATCGAGCCGGTGTGTTGTAACCGGCTCACGAAAAGGGGTTGGAAATCGATTCCGAGTCGTCTATAATCTTTCTCTTCGCTGAGCATCGACCCGCTAAGCGAAGGCCGCAAAGAGCAGTAACAAGTACTAATGTAAGCACTAACATAAGCATTAACATAAGCACTAACGCGGTTGCAGTAAATGGAAAGGTGGCAGAGTGGTCGAATGCGCTGGACTCGAAATCCAGTGTACGTTTAGGCGTACCGTGAGTTCGAATCTCACCCTTTCCGCCAAATCTAAAAACCCCCGTTGATCGAAAGATCGGCGGGGGTTTTGCCCTTCTAGCGCTCGAATTCCGTCCCCAGCCTCCCCGCGTTTTCTCGTCAGCACTTCGGCAGCAAGCGTTCTATATCGAAGGTGGACTTGCCGTCGGGATTTTTGCCGGCCGAGCTTCGCGCCAGATTATTTGATGTCCGGCAGGCCCAGTTATCCGGCTTCTCAATACTAGGTGTCTGCCGGTTCGCCAAGTCATCGGGGCCGGATGCAGGTCCTGGGTCGGATTCAGGCTGCGACGTCCCGGTAATTGAGGGCGATCGATACACATGGACAGGCGCCACAGACAGCGAAGCGGGATGGTCGGTGGATGGCGCGACCGGGTTGGCCGTTTGGGCGTCTGCCGCGGAGCAAAGCGATGCGGCAGCCACGGCTGTCGTCACCAAGCTTCTGCGGACGTTCCATTCGATTGAATCAACAACTCGGGCGTTGTGACGACCGTCGTTGTAAATGAAAAACAAAACCATCTCGGCATCCTTCCTTTTAGGTGTTTCTGAGAAAAAAGAGGTCATAAATAATAACGCCAAAGCATCTAATTAGAATCAGTCTGATTGGTTCCGTACGTCGCTGCAATTTAGTCATTCGCTTCGTTGCAAAATTAAAGATCAATAGAAGTTAGGTAAAGTAATAATCACAATGAATGTGCGCGAATGCCACAATCACCGCTACGTTTCAATTTGATGTGATGCATCAGTCCCCATGTCCAACTCGAAGAAGTTTCTTGCCGCGCGCGGCATTTCCCTGACCGGTATTTCGTGCGCTCAAGCAAGCGAGTTCGCAGGCTTCTATGCCGGGGTCAAGCGGGGGAGAATGGGCTCACGCGTCTGGAGTCGTCAACAAGCCGTCCCACGCCCTGCTTGTCCACGGCCTGACCGCAGGCTAGGGCTCGATGCAAAACAGTTCGTGATCGGCGTAGAAGTGTTCGCCGACTTCCATCGCGGTTCGACCGCCTGCAAAGATGGTGGTGGGAATCTTAAGGTCGGAATGCCTTTCAATACGATCATGCCCTACGCGCGTTGAGGCATGACGGGAACCTGGCCTGGGGCGTGCCTTGATGGCGGCTTGGGCGTTGAATATAAGTTTATAAAACAACTAAGCGTCGCAGCTGGGTGGAGCGCTGAATCAGACAGTCATGAAGGAAGCAAACGTAGTATCGACGGCGTCACGGTCGGCGTTCACTACTATTTTTGATGGTTTAAGGACTGGTTGAATCAGTATTAAAAGATCCCGGGCGGTTTATTGATCGCCGGAGATTTTACTTGGCCGATGCCAATTGAACTCAAGTCGTGCAGCGCGCTATGTCGAAGCGCATTTCGGGCTCGGGCAATCCGCCATAATCCTCTGAAGATTTTTGCACCTTCACCGTCGACCCATATTGTGATGGTGTGAGTGTAACTAGCCATGCGTTCGGGCCGACCAGCAATTCTGAGGCGCTTCCCAGCTTCGACGTCGACACCGATGGCAGTTTGTCTTCAAGGCAGTTCAGCACGTCACGGGGCTGGCGGTGCGACGACACATAGATCACCGGACTCGAAGCGCGAAGTTCGGGGACGCTTGCGAAACTGCACGCAGCAAGCGCAAGCACAGACGCGAACAAGGATGTGAGCGGGACAACTCGGCGTGAGAGCATAAGCAATGGGCGTCAGTAGGAGCCTGGCAACAAACGAGGCAACGTAAAAATAGAAACAGGCCGAAAATCAGGGGCCAGGACAATGGGCGCAACCCACAAGTGGCGCAACCCACAAGTGACGCACCCGAGCGAGCAAACTGAATCAAGCTGGATCGAAGCCTAAAGCATGGCGTCGCCCGGCCGCAAGGCAATCGAACACGCCATCGAAAAAAGAGCGGAAAAGCGTCCGATGCTATCATCGCCGGCATCCTGAATTAATGCGTCAGCGATACATCGATATCGCGCGCCGACACACCAACGCTCCATGGCCATTACACTCAAGTCGCCTGCCGACATAGAAAAACTGCGTATTTCCGGGCGCCTGGCCGCAGAAGTCCTCGCGATGATCGGCGAGCATGTGCAGCCGGGCATCACCACGGAAGAGCTGGATGCAATTTGCAACCGGTTCATTGTCGACGAACTGAAGGCGATCCCGGCGAACGTGGGGTACATGGGTTTTACCAAGACCATTTGCACGTCGGTAAATCACGTGGTCTGTCACGGTATTCCCAGCCCTCGGGCGCTGAAGGACGGCGACATCATTAACATCGACGTCGCGATCATCAAGGACGGTTATTTCGGTGATACCAGCCGCATGTACTTCGCCGGCACGCCGAGCCGCGAGGCCAAACGGCTGTGCGATACGACGTATGAAGCCATGGTCGCCGGCATTCGGGCGGTGCGTCCGGGCGCGACGTTGGGCGATGTGGGTTATGCGATCCAGACCATCGCAAACCGCGAGGGCTATTCGATCGTGCGCGAGTATTGCGGACACGGCATTGGCCGCGTGTATCACGAAGATCCGCAAGTGCTGCATTACGGACAACCGGGGACGGGATTGCGTTTGAAGCCCGGTCTGGTTTTCACCATTGAGCCAATGGTCAATGCGGGCCGCGCTGCAACGCAGCAATCGCGTGATGGCTGGACCGTGACCACCAAGGACCGGTCGTTGTCGGCGCAATGGGAACATATGGTCGTGGTGACTGACGATGGCTTCGAATTGCTGACACCCTGGCCCGACGGCACGGGTGAATACGCAGCACCCTGATGCACACAACAACACCGTAAAGCACCATGGGCGAGCGGCGTTGTGGGCTGAGAGACCCACGGTGAGGGCACTTCGCGCATCGACTGAAATAATGATTTGACTCGTTCGCCTGTTCGGTTGAAGCTATTAAACAGACCAAGCCGGCTTAAGAAAGCTTAAGAAGCTTGTGAAAGCTTGAGAGAAAAACACCCGCATGAGTCCTTCACTAACTGTTCGCAGGATCACCGCGCATCAAGGTGCCGTCCTGCGCGAGCTTCGCACGGCCTCATTGCGCGAGGCGCCTTACGCGTTCGGTGAGACGCTGGAGGAGGCCCTGTCCGCCGACGTCGCAAGCTTCGACGAAACGGCCGACCGCCACGCGAATTCATCCGCTACTGCGTCGTTTATCCTGTACACCGAAGGTCATCCAGCGGGTTTGGTGGGTGCGTTTATCGACGAAGCGCCTGCACCGCGCGCATTCGTCTACGCGTTGTGGGTTGCCCCGGCCGTGAGGCATCTGCGTGGTGGCGAACTGCTGGTGAACGCTGCTACGCAGTGGCTCGCGGAGCGGCGCGTGCATGACGTCTTTGCCTGGGTCGCCGACGAAAACCGCAACGCCATGCGTTTCTACGAGCGCCTGGGCTTTGGTCCTACCGGTGAACGTCGCCGGATTCCAGCGCATCCCGAGGAATATGAAACGCTGCTCGTGCGCCGCGTGGCTGATCACGTGACCTGAGCGTATGACTTGAGCATTTGATCCGCCAGCGTTCGCCGCGGCTGGATTAGCCACGGCTCGCGTGGCTTGGTCCGCCCCGGCTCATCTCGCCGTCCCCTGTCTCGCTTATCTCTTTTCACATCATGCTGCCCGCGTTCGGGCGGCAATCTGAAATTTTCCGTTTGCTTGCGCTCACGCCTGTAAAATACGCAAAATTTTTGGCTTTACCTATGTCGCTCAAAAAAACGCCCTTTTTCGAATTGCGCAGCGGCTCTGTCGACACGCTTTTGTTTGTCGTCAAGACTACCGACCTCGACGCGCTGCGAACGGAACTCACGCGGCGCTTCGAAGCGACTCCCGAGTTTTTCGCGAACGACACTGTCGCCATCGACGTGCGCCGTCTGGCTGCCGACGAGCGGATATCGATCAGCGAACTCGCGACGTTGCTCGACAGCGTACGCATGCGCCCGATCGGTGTAGTTGCATCGGGGGATCAGGCATGGGCGTCCGAAGGCGCGCTGCCGTTGCTTGAAGCGCGCGACCGGCGCGGTGCGCCGAAGCCGTCGGTGGACGCGGGCGTCGAGAACACCGAGGCGGCTGCCGTGATCGAAGCGGCCGTGGCGCAAACGCCTGCGCCCACCGCGCCGGTGCCGAAGACGACCATCATCGACCGGCCGTTGCGGTCGGGCCAGCAAGTTTATGCGAAGGGCGATCTCGTCGTGCTCGGGCTCGTGAGCTATGGCGCGGAAGTGATCGCGGAAGGCAACATTCATATCTACGCGCCGTTGCGTGGCCGGGCGCTCGCGGGCGTGCACGGCAACCTCGACGCGCGCATTTTCTGCACGTGTCTGGAACCGGAACTGATCTCTATCGCCGGCATCTACAGGACGATGGAAACACCGCTCGGCCCTGATGTCCTGGGCAAGTCGGTGCAGATCTGGCTCGACGAAGAAAAACTGATGATCGAACCGCTGCGGCTGACCTGAGAGGCCTGAGAGGTATCAGCCAGGCGCGCCTGATGGGGACGGCGCGCTTTTCGGACAGGACGCGAGCGGATTTAATTGACGAACACAAGGTACAGGAATGGCAAAAATCATTGTGGTGACTTCGGGCAAGGGCGGCGTCGGCAAGACGACCACCAGCGCGAGCTTCGCATCAGCCCTCGCGTTGCGCGGGCACAAAACGGCTGTTATCGACTTCGATGTCGGCCTGCGCAATCTCGATCTCATCATGGGCTGCGAACGCCGCGTGGTGTACGACCTCATCAACGTGATCCAGGGCGAAGCGAACCTCAACCAGGCGCTGATCAAGGACAAGAAGTGCGAGAACCTGTTCATCCTGCCGGCCTCGCAGACCCGCGATAAAGATGCGCTGACGCAAGACGGCGTCGAGAAGATCATCAACGACCTGATCGCGATGGACTTCGAATACATCGTCTGCGACTCGCCTGCAGGGATCGAATCGGGCGCGTTGCTGGCCATGCATTTCGCCGATGAAGCATTGATCGTGACGAATCCGGAAGTGTCGTCCGTGCGCGACTCGGACCGCATTCTCGGCATTCTTTCGTCGAAGACGAAGCGCGCGATTGAAGGGAAGGAGCCGATCAAGGAACATCTGCTGATCACGCGCTACAACCCGAAGCGCGTGAGCGAAGGCGAGATGCTGTCGCTTACCGACATCCAGGAAATCCTGCGCATCGAGCTGATCGGCGTGATTCCAGAGTCGGAAGCCGTGCTGCATGCGTCCAACCAGGGTCTGCCGGCCGTGCACCTCGATGGCACTGACGTTGCTGAAGCATACAAGGACATCGTTTCGCGCTTTCTCGGCGAAGAAAAGTCCCTGCGCTTCACCGACTATCAGAAGCCAGGTCTGTTGCAACGCATCTTCGGCAACAAGTAAGGGGACGCAATGTCGATTCTTTCGTTTTTGCTGGGCGAGAAAAAGAAGTCCGCTTCGGTCGCGAAGGAACGCTTGCAGTTGATCATCGCGCACGAGCGAGCGGGCGGACATGCACCCGCCGATTATCTGCCGGCGTTGCAACGAGAACTCGTTGCCGTGATTTCCAAGTACGTAAAGATTTCGAGCGACGATATCCGGGTAAGCCTCGAACGTCAGGACGATCTCGAAGTACTCGAAGTGAAGATCGAAATTCCATCGGTTTGAAGAGGGATGACGGTTTGAACCAGCGCTGAAGTATGACCTTGGCGCGCAGCATCCAAAAAAGGCTGGAATCACATGATTCCGGCCTTTTTCACTAGTGCGCCTGCACCTTTAAGTCGCTTGCGCGACTTACATCAATATTCCGTTGCAGTTTAGCCATCGCAGTTACACGGGCGCTGTCGGCCAAACCATGTCCTCGCGCATTGAGTGTGTATCGCCGATACAAGGCGACCAACTCAAGAGGCCGATCATGAAAATACGTTTGTTCATTGCCCAGGCAGCGATTGTTCTGGCCGGTGTTGCGGCAGTAGCCGGAAGTGCGTCGGCTGAAGTAATTATCGTGGCGCCGAATGCGCCGCCGCCGGTGCGTATTGAATCCGTTCCGCCGGCTCGCGTGGGGTATGTGTGGGACAACGGCCACTGGCGCTGGGAACACGGCCAATACGTGTGGAATCCGGGGCACTGGCAAGTCGAACGCGTGGGGTATCACTGGGTGCCGGGACACTGGGTCGCGCGTGGCGGTGCATGGCGCTGGATGCCCGGACACTGGGCCTGACGCCTGATCGCTGCGATACGTCGCCAGCCTCACGGGCGGCCAGTTAATGCCGCCCGAATCCGATGAACCCGTTCAGGAGTTCCACATGAAAACCAGACTATTGATTATTGGCTTCCTCGCAACCTTGCTGGCTGGTTGTATCGTCGTGCCGGCGCATCCGTATGCTTATCATCCGGTGCCACGCGTCTACGTGTATTAGGTTTGCCCGAGCTTTATTTGGTGACCGGCTCTTCGTCCTCGACGGGTGTTTCCGGCACTTCGGGCGATGCCCGGGGCACGGGCAAGGGTAGTGGGGTCATGTAGCGCTCAGCCAACGCTTCGTAAAGCGGCGGCGAGAAGAGGCGCGACACCCGGCTCGCAATGAGCGCTGTCGCCATGAGCGAAATCACCAGCG
Organism: Caballeronia sordidicola; assembly: GCF_002220365.1. Classification (GTDB taxonomy): domain Bacteria; phylum Pseudomonadota; class Gammaproteobacteria; order Burkholderiales; family Burkholderiaceae; genus Caballeronia; species Caballeronia sordidicola_C. The sequence continues at coordinate 29,546 of NZ_MTHB01000290.1, forward strand.
CGTGACCGTTGATCATTTCCATCACGATCACGAACGACATGATCGGCGACTGCGTAACGGCCGCCAGATAGCCAACCATGCCGAGCGCAATCAGCATCGACAGCTGCATGTGGCTGAAGACCATATGGAGCACGTTGCCGAAACCGGCGCCAATCGATAACGACGGCGCGAAGATGCCGCCCGGAATGCCGGGCAGGTACGAGCCGATCATCGAGACCATCTTGAGCAGCGGATACAGCGGCGAGAGCTGCTCGTGGCCTTCCAGCAGGCCGCGCGCCTCGGCGTAGCCGCTGCCGAAGGTAGTCCCGCCCGACACAAGCCCGACCACGGCGATGATCAACCCGCAGAGCGTGGCGAACACAACCGGGCGTGTCGCGTGCATCTCGCGCAGACGTGCCGGAATCCATCTGGACGTATTGAGCAGCAACCAGCAAAACACGCCGCCCGCGATACCAGTCAAGACGGCCGTGAGCAGCACCGCGACCGCCAGCAAGCTGGGAAAATGCGCACTGACTTCGATGGTGCCAAAATAGGTGTAATTGCCGTTCAGGCCGAGCGCGACGATACCCGCGAGGATGATGCCCGTGATCAGCACGCCGCTCGTACGCGCTTCGAAACTACGCGTCAGTTCTTCGATCGCGAACACAATGCCGGCAAGCGGTGTATTGAACGCCGCCGATAAGCCCGCCGCCGCGCCGGCCAGCACGAGTTGCCGTTCGATGCGGGCGTTTGAGCGGGGAAACAGTCGTCGCAGGTTGTACATCAGCGCTGCGCCGACCTGGACGGTTGGACCTTCGCGGCCGATGGTGAAACCGCCGAGGATCGCGATAAACGAGATTCCCATCTTGGCGATCAGGATGGCTGGCGACAACAGCCGGGTTCCCAGTCCTGGCGGACTGTGCAACACGGCGATGACCTGCGGAATGCCGCTGCCTTCCGAGCCGCGAAAGAATTTTCGCGTGAGCCAGACGGATAACGCTGCCACCGCCGGTGTCAGGATCAGCGGTAGCCAGACATGGTCATGCTGAACGGCACGAAACGCGTTATAGCCCCAGTCGATGAGCTTCGCGTACAGCACCGCGACCAGCCCGACCGCGACTGCGCCAACCCAGAAAATGCCGTAGCGGTACCAGAGGCTGCGCGCACGTCGGAGAGTAAATCGGGGGAGAGAGCGTAAGGCGCGAATCATGTGCGGTGAGCCATGCGACCGGCTGTCGGCAAAGGAGTGATTATACCGATTTGAATCAATAATCCTGCCGATTGGTGCCTACGATTAATGGTTGCCGGGTGCTTTGAAAAAGAAAATGGGGCGCAGCCATGAGCCGCCGCCCCAAAACTCTCTCGTCGGGGTGGCGAGAGCGGAGAGAAGAACGTAATTAATAAGTAATGTGTTATTCAGGTTTTTGAATGACACGCAAACGTTTCAACGATAGCCCAGGGTGTTTGAAAGTTTTATCGATTACTGTAGTAGGCGGGACGTGGAGCGCTTACTGAAGATCAGGTCGTCATTACTTCGAACGCGACCACAGCGGCGATGGCGCCAGCGTTCGCAACCAGCGCCTGCAGCACGATCCCGCGCCAGCTCGTTGTCCGGAAACGCACGGCCAGCATGAGTGCGGTGAATAGCGCAATAGCGATTATTGCAACCACATCAGCACTTTGAAGATGAATGCGCATGACGCCGGTCTCACGAATGTTCAGTCTTTGTTGAGCGTTTGTTGAGTATAGACAGGACGTGCCGGTACGCAAGTTGCACAAAAAAAAAGCAATGGCACGGCTGTTGCATTTATCTAATCATCCGATGGGAATTTTCCGGGCGCTGTCCGTACTAACCCGAATTGGCGTATTCCCGTGCAGGGCCGCCTTGTCTACGGAGTTGTATTTATGAATTCCCCGAATCGCCGTTCTCTAGAAGTGGATTTCTTCCGGGGAATCGTGCTGCTGGTCATTGCCGTTGATCATATTTCGGGAAGCGTCTTATCCAAATTTACATTGCATAGTTACGCGTTCTGCGATTCCGCAGAGGTTTTCGTGTTCCTGGGTGGATACGCATCGGCGGCTGCCTATACGACGCTGGCAGCGAGCCGGAGTCACGGGGCCGCGCGGCGCCGCTTCCTGAAGCGCAGTTGGGAGATTTATCGCGCGTACCTCTTTACGGCCGTGATGATGCTGCTGGGCGGGGCGCTGCTGATGTGGCTGCGTATCGACACCCCGATGATGCAGATCACCGAATGGCCGTCGTTCCTGGCTCGGCCGCTGGGGCTGACGTTCGATGTCGCGACCTTGCGGCACCAGCCGTATTTATCGGCGGTATTGCCCATGTACGCCATGTTCGCGCTCGCCGTGCCGTTCGTGGTGCCGTTGGCCGAACGTAAGCCGGTTGTCATGCTGTTTGGCAGTCTCGGCGTGTGGCTTTTTGCATCGTCACTCGCGCAATGGCTACCGTCGGCTTACGCGGAAGGGTGGTCCTTCAATCCGTTTGCGTGGCAACTGATGTTCGCGCTCGGCATTTTGGCGCGCGTGCAGCCGATCTCCGCCGAATTCCACGATTCCAAAACCGCGCGCTGGATGACGCGTGCGGCAATTGTCGTGTTCCTGACGTTCGCATTCGCGAAGCTGTTCCTGGAGACGCAGGCGCCGCCCGGATATATGAAGCAGAACCTGGCGAGCCTGCGCATTGTGAGTTTTGTCGTGATCGCGTGGTTGTTCGCTCAGGCGGTGCACGCGGGGTGGATCAAGGCGCTCGCGAAGAGCTTGCCGAGCGTGGTCAACATCGGCAAGCAGGGGTTGGTGTGTTTCATTGCGGGCGCGTGCATGTCGCTGGTCATCGACACCGCCTTGCGGCTCGTGTCGCTCGGGCAATATCAATGGATAGCGGGGCTTTGCGGCGACGCCATCGCGATTGGTAGTCTGATCTGGCTCGCAGCGTTATGGCGCGAGCGCAAGGCGGCGCAGCGGGCGCGGCTGGAGACGCAGCAAGCGCGGCAGCCGAAAGGGCCGCCGGTGCCGGCGCATGCGGCCAACCCGCGCGATAGATGAAAGAGGGGAGTTTGAACAACGCGTGCCGGCGAGCTTTACAAAGCGTCGCCAGCACGAATTGAGCACTACGAGAGCTTGATGTCGCGCGTTTCCCGCATGCACAGCACGCCGAGCAAGCTGATCGCTGCCGCGACCGACACGTACCCGCCGACCCACGCCAGACCGCCGCGATTCGCCAGCAATTGCGCGATGTACGGCGCAACCGACGCCCCCAGAATGCCGCCCACGTTATACGCGACACCTGCGCCGGTATAACGCACGTTGGTCGGAAACAACTCGGGCAACAGCGCGCCCATCGGGGCGAAGGTCACGCCCATCAGGAACAGTTCGATAGTAAGAAACAACGCAACCGCGTAGGTGTTGCCGCTGCCGAGCAGCGGGGCCATGGTGAAGCCGGACAGGATAGCCGCGATACAACCCACAATCAGCACCGGCCGACGGCCGAACTTATCGCTGGCCAATGCGGAAATTGGTGTCGCGATAGCCATGAAAATTACCGCGAAACACAGCAGGCCGAGGAATTTCTCGCGCGTGAAATGCAGTGTCGAGACGCCGTACGAAAGCGAAAAGACCGTCGAGATGTAGAAGAGCGTGTAGCAGACGATCATCGCGATCGCGCCGAGCAGCGTCGGTTTCAGGTATTGGCCGAACAACGTCGCGATAGGCACACGCACGCGTTCCTTTTTCTCGATAGCCTCACGGAACGCCGGCGTTTCCGCAATTTTCAGGCGCACGTAAAGTCCGAGTCCCACCAGCACCGCGCTGACGATGAACGGCACGCGCCAGCCCCAGCTACGGAATTGTTCGTCGCTGAGCGAGAGCGCCAGCCCGAAGAACAGTCCATTCGATGCCAGGAAACCCACCGACGGCCCGAGTTGCGGGAACATGCCGAACCAGCCGCGCTTGTTTTGCGGCGCGTATTCGGTGGCAAGGAGCGCTGCTCCGCCCCATTCGCCGCCGAGTCCGATGCCCTGGCCGAAGCGCAGGATACACAGCAGCACCGGCGCGAGGCTGCCGATGGACGCGTAGCCCGGAACGAAGCCGATCAGCGTGGTCGACACGCCCATCACGAGCAGCGACGCGACGAGCGTTGATTTTCGCCCGATGCGGTCGCCGAAATGGCCGAAGATAAACGAGCCGATCGGCCGCGCGATGAACGCGATACCAAACGTGACAAACGCCGACAACGCTTGTGCGGCAGGCGAGCTATGGGGGAAAAAGACCGGACCGATAACCAGCGCAGCGGCGGTCGCGTAGACATAGAAATCGTAGAACTCGATCGCCGTGCCGATAAAACTCGCGAAGATCACGCGGGAAGTGCTCATTTGCGCGTCGCTTGCGGGCGATGCGGGCAACGAGCCCGAGGGTGAGGCTGATGACATGGCGTCTCCGGTTCGCCCTTCTATCACGCCCAGGAACGGGGACGCGCGTCGGGACACTTTGTATTGAATGCGCAGCGTGCAACGGGCGCCGGGCGCTCGATGCGATGTACGGCAGGAAACGAACGGCTTGGACTGCGCGCGGTGTGTCGCGCAGGTCGACCGGTCAGGCGCGTCGATCAAGCGCTGGATGGGCGGGCGGCGACGGCTCTGCCGGCATGGCCGGCGTGGGGTATCGAAAATTATAACGAGCGTGCGTTGCGGCCGGCAAGGAAACCGTATTGATGAATGCACCAATAGTTCCGCCTGTTCCACTCAATCGATGGTTGTCGCCTGCGGTGAATGGACGCTGCGTAGCTGGAATTGACCGTTGTCGTTGAAGAGCCAGTCTTCGAACAAATCGAGGTGCCCGTTGCCGTCGAGCAGACGTGCGGGTGGCGTGGGTAATGGCGAAGCGCGTCGCAGCGACGCGAGGGCGGTGGCTTCGGCTTCGTCGTCGCCATTGGTCCGGTAGACCGACGACCGGATCACGCGGCCGTTGCGGTCCACGGTGAACGCGACCACGACGAGCGAGCGCAGCATTGCTTGCGGCGTGCCTTTGAGTACCAGCGACGGATTGCGGTCGAAGATGTGTTGTGCGACGCGCACCTTGTACTGATCGAGCGTCGCGCCGCTCACGGCGGCGGCGGGTTTGGGTTCAAGCGCGCTGGGCGGCGGGGTGATCGTGCAGGCGGCAATGACTGCCGCGATTGCTGTGGTGAGCGCTATGCGCGCGATTTTCAAACGTGAGGTCATGGCAGGCGAGGCTCCACGAATTCGTTGCACTCATGCTTAACAATACGCGGCTGGTCCGGGTCTTGCTGCCCCATTTTGCACGTCCACTGCATTTTGATGCGCAAGGAGAGAACCATGAGCAGCGATTCCACTGATGTGAAAACCCCGAAGCCTGCAGAGCATAGCGATAACGAGGCAAGCAAGATGCCCGACCGTGCCGATGACGACCGTAAGCAGGCTCCAAGCGATAAGCCCGGAAAGAAGCCGGGAGAGGGCGAGCCGGACGTGGGGTGAGCTTTGGTAGGGCGTGTCCTGCACGCCAAATACTCGCATTGACGACGACGCGGGTTTTCATCGCAGTGAGGCGGCGAGGACCTGCTTGCTGGAGCGAACGTCGGTGTGACGCACCTCTCGTCGATCTTTGTATATACAAAAAACCTGGTTTGTAGTGAATTTTGTATATACCATTTGATGGATGCAAGTCTCCTTCGATGTGAATAAGATCACCCGCAACATCGCTGAACGAGGTTTATCGTTCGAACGGGCTGCTCAATTCAATTTCGAGACAGCGTTGATCGGCACCGACGATCGGCGTGTTTACAGCGAAGTACGGTATGTCGCTCTGGGATATCTCGACGAACGCTTGCATGTTCTCTGTTTCACTGAAACCCACGATGGAATTCGCGTGATCAGTTTTCGCAAAGCTAATTCGAGAGAGGTGAATCGCTATGCCAGCACGTAAGCCCATGATTGACGAGAGCGGCGAAGTACGCGAACTGACGGCCGCGGACATCAAGACGTTCAAGCGCGGCAGCGCAGCATTACCCGCATCATTGAGGGCGAAGACGGGCGTTCGCGGTCCTCAAAAAGCGCCAACAAAAATTCCGCTATCGCTTCGACTTTCGCCGCAGGTCGTGGAGGCGTTTCGCGCGTCGGGTGAGGGATGGCAGACGCGAATCGACGTGGTTCTGGCCGATTGGCTCAAGACGCACTCGCCTGACGAACTGGCGGTGTGAATGGCTTGGTGTGGAGGCGAGAAATTTGAAGCAGAGGGCTGCAGACAAGCCAGGGTGCTGTTTTTGGCGGAAGCGGTGAGATTCGAACTCACGGACGAGTCACCCCGTCGCTAGTTTTCAAGACTAGTGCCTTAAACCGCTCGGCCACGCTTCCACGTTTCACACATAGCAACTACGAGAAAAGTGCGCTTAAACCGCGTCGCACCTTTCTGGCAAGGCGCGTATTGTAGCGCAACTTTCCCTGCCGTCCAGCAAGCAAAACCGCCTCACCCTTCCAGCGACCTGGTCGCCCGCAAACCGGGAAACAATCGCATCCATATCAAGGCAACGGCGAGCGTACCCACGCCGCCAATCAGCACCGCCGGCACCGCGCCGAACAATCCCGCCGTCATCCCCGACTCGAACTCGCCCAACTGATTTGACGTCCCGATAAACAGTGAATTGATGGCGCCCACGCGTCCGCGCATGTCATCGGGTGTTTGAAGCTGAACGAGTGACATGCGCACGACGACGCTGATCACATCGGAGGCGCCGAGCGCGGCCAGCGCGATCAGCGAAACGTATAGATTCCGCGATAACCCGAACACGATCGTCGCAATGCCAAACGCGATCACGCCGCCGAACAACGCGGTCCCGGCTCGCCGCCGCAGCGGAAAATGCGCGAGATAAATTGATCCGGCCAGCGCGCCAACCGCAGGCGCCGCGCGCAGGACGCCGAGCGCCCACGGCCCGGCGTGCAAGATATCGCGTGCAAAAACGGGCAGCAATGCCGTTGCGCCGCCAAGCAGCACCGCGAACAGATCCAGCGACAACGCCCCCAGGATCACGGGCTTGCGTCGAATGAAGGCGATGCCCGAGAAGAGCGATTCGAAGGTCAGCGGCGTGCGCATGCGCACCACTTGTTCGATCTTTATCGATGACAGCACCACCGCCGCCCCGATGAACGCCACCGCGACCGCGCCGTATACTGTCAACGCACCAAAGGCGTAGAGCAAACCACCCATTGCCGGTCCGAGAATCTGTGCTGTCTGATTCGCCGACGTCGACCACGCCGTCGCGTACTGCAATTGGGCGCGTGGAATCAGGTTGGGCAAGAGTGCGGCCATCGATGGTGACTCGAACGCGCGCGCCGACCCGGCAATGGCCGCGATCAAATAGATCAGCCCCTGACTGGTGACCCCGCGCCACGTCGCAATGCACAGCGTCAACGCGGCCACGCCCTGGATTGCCTGACAGATGAACGCGATCGTGCGCCGGTCGTAGCGGTCCGCGACATGGCCCACCACCAGCGTGAGCATGAACATCGGCAGGAACTGGGAGAGGCCGACGAGCCCGAGCGCGAACGCACTGTGCGTGATCGAGTAGATCTGCCAGCCGATGGCGACCGACATCATCTGGAACGCAACCGATGACATCACCCGCGCGCTCCAGAACAGCGCGAAGGGCCGGTGGCGCATCACGGAGCCGGTGGTCAGACTAGGGGCGGACGCATCCAATTTAACGTTCTTCCTTGATTTTTATCGACGGCGTGTCCCTGAGAAAGAGCGCCTGCAGGTCGTTGAGAAAATCTTGCCCGCGCTGCGTTGGCGCGATACGTTCTATGTCGCGCGTGATCAAGCCACGACGCTCGGCTTCGATCAGTCCCGATTCGATCGCGGACATCGCGAGTCCGGTCCGTTCGTTAAACGAATGCACCGGAAACCCTTCCACAAGCCGCAGCGTGTTCAGCATGAATTCGAACGGCAGCTCGCGCGGTCCAACCTCGTGCTCTTCCTGCACCGCCGCGCCGCCGAGCGCTTCATCCATGTACGTTCCCGGATGTTTGTAACGCACCTGGCGCACGATTTTCTGCGGAAACGACAGCTTGGTATGCGCGCCCGCACCAATGCCGAGATAGTCGCCGAAGCGCCAGTAGTTCAGGTTGTGCTGGCTCTTCCTGTGCGGTTTCGCATAGGCCGACACCTCGTAGCGCTCATAACCCGCTGAAGCCGTGCGCTCGTGAATCCAGTCCTGCATGTCGGCAGAAGCGTCGTCGTCGGGCACGGGCGGCGGGTACTTGGCGAACATCGTGTTCGGTTCGAGCGTCAGGTGATACAGCGACAAATGCGGCGGCGCGAAACTGATCGCGGTTTCAATATCTGCCCGGCATTCATCCAGCGTCTGCTTGGGCAGCGCGAACATCAGGTCGAGATTGAAGTTATCGAAGTTCCTTGCGGCTATTTCCACCGCCCGACGCGCTTGCGTTGCATCGTGAATGCGGCCGAGCGCCTTCAGGTGCTGCTCGTTGAAACTTTGAATGCCTATCGATAAACGGTTCACGCCGCTCGCCCGAAACTGCGCGAACTTCGCGGCTTCGAACGTGCCGGGGTTGGCTTCGAGCGTGATTTCGGCGTCGGCGTCGAGCGGCAGCAGCGCGCGTGCATCGGAGAGCAGGCGGTCCAGCCCTTTCGCCGACAGCAAACTGGGCGTCCCTCCGCCGATAAAAATTGTGTGCACCTGGCGGCCCCAGACCATCGGCAACGCGCGCTCGAGGTCAGCACGCAATGCATCGAGATAACGGTCCTCGGGAAACGTCTCGCCTTTCCATTCGTGCGAGTTGAAATCGCAATACGGGCATTTGCGCACGCACCACGGGAAATGCACGTACAACGACAGCGGCGGCAGCGACGTCAGCCGGATACTGCCCGGCGACGTGAACGCCTTGATAACGTTGATCGCCTGAGGGCCGCTTGAGCTGGCCGTCACGATAGTTCCTTCAACCGCGCCAGCAGGTGGCGCAGCGCAATCGCCCGATGGCTATTGGCGTTTTTCACGGCGGGATCGAGCTCGGCGGCGGTTTGTCCGAGCGACGGCACCAGGAAATGCGAGTCATAGCCAAAGCCGTTCGCCCCGCGCGGGGTATCGATGACTTCGCCGTGCCAGCGGCCTTCCGCAATCAGCGGTTCGGGATCGGCGGCATGACGCACCAGCACGAGTACGGAGAAGAAATACGCGCGCCGATCGGGTTCATTAGCGAGATCCTTCACGAGCCGCGCATTGTTCGCTGCATCACTTTTCTCTCCACCATTGACCAATTGCGCATAACGCGCGGAATACACGCCCGGCGCACCGCGCAACGCATGCACGCACAAGCCGGAGTCGTCGGCGAGGGCGGGCATTCCGGTCGCCGCCGATGCATGCCGCGCCTTCGCCAGCGCGTTTTCGACGAACGTCACGTGCGGTTCCTCGGCCTCGGACACGCCCAGTTCGCCCTGCGTCACGAGATCGATGCCAGCGGTGCTAAGCAGGGCTGCGAACTCGCGCAATTTGCCGGGGTTATTGGACGCGAGTACGACGCGTTTCAACGCGCGAGCGGAAGCAGAATCAGACACTGAGCAACTCCAGCGCGACCTTCTGCTTCGCGATCAATGTTTCGATACCGCTTTGCGCCAGATCCATCAGCGCGTTCATTTCGGCGCGCGTGAACGGTACGCCTTCGGCCGTTCCCTGTACTTCCACGAAACCGCCTGCGCCGGTCATCACGACGTTCATGTCGGTGTCGCACTGCGAGTCTTCGTCGTAGTCGAGATCGAGCACCGGCTGGCCGTTGTACACGCCGACCGAGATCGCCGCGACAAATTGATTGATCGGCGATTCCGCGATCTTGCCGGCGGCCAGCAGCTTGGTTACGGCATCGTGGGCCGCGACAAAGGCGCCCGTAATGCTTGCCGTGCGCGTGCCGCCGTCGGCCTGGATTACATCGCAGTCGATGTGCAGCGTGCGCGGGCCCAGCTTGTTGAGATCAAACACGGAGCGCAGCGCCCGCCCGATGAGGCGCTGGATTTCCTGCGTGCGTCCGGTTTGCTTGCCGCGCGCGGCTTCACGGTCGTTACGGGTGTTGGTGGCACGCGGCAGCATGCCGTATTCGGCAGTAAGCCAACCCTGATCACGGCCGCGCAGGAATTCGGGCACGCGCTCGGAAATGCTCGCGGTGCAGATTACTTTGGTATCGCCGAATTCGACGAGAACCGACCCTTCCGCATGCTTTGTGTAGTGCCGCGTGATGCGCACATCGCGCAATTGGCCCGGGATACGGCCGCTCGGGCGGTTGAACGGGGCGGACGGGTTCAGCGTGGAGTCGGTCATGGAGGAGGCAAAGTGAAAGAAACGCAATGAAAGGAGCTTGGGCGCTCGATAAAAAAAGCGTAAAAACCGCGCCAAAGTTCGAATTTTATCCGCAATCGGAGCGAGCGTCCGTCGCGGCGTCCCGTGTTGATCTGCGCGCGTCGCATTGCGGTATTGGGTTTCTCAAGGCCGGATCGGCAAAAATGGGATAATGCGAGCTTCCTCGCCCGGCCAACATTGCCTGCCATTTCGCGCAGCTTCATGCCGGGCGTTTCGAATCGAACTGGCCGTGCCGCGCGAGCAGCAAGCTACAAGCTACAAGCAGCAAGCAGCAAGCAGCAACAAGCGAGCAAGCAGCAAAGCCGCCACGGCCTTCAATCACGGACGCGACAATGATCTACAGCATGACAGGCTACGCCAGCGCAACGCGCGAAGTAGCGTCGGACGGCGCGGGCGCAAATGGCTCGGGCGTGGGTGTATCGGTGGAATTGCGTACGGTGAATTCGCGCTTCCTTGACATGAATTTCCGCATGCCCGAAGACGTGCGCGTCTGCGAGCCCCAATTGCGCGAAATGCTGATGAACAAGCTCTCGCGCGGCAAGGTCGATATCCGCATCAACCTGAATCGCGCAGAGCAGACCACCATTGCTGGCGTGCTCAATCGCGATGCGCTGTCGCAACTCGCGGCGCTCGAGCGCTCGGTGCTGGATATCTTCCCCGATGCCGAACGCATGCGTACCGGTGAAATCCTGCGCTGGCCAGGCATTTTGTCGGAGAGCGGTGTATCGGCGGAAACGCTGCGCGACGCGGTTCTGGCATGCGGCAAGCAGGCGATTGCTGAACTCATCGATGTCCGCGCCCGTGAAGGCGCCGCACTCGCCGCCGTGCTGATCGCGAACGTGACGGAAATGGAGGCTATCGTGGCAAAGGTCACGCCGCTCGTGCCGGAACTGATCACGAAGCATCAGCAGAAAATTGTCGAGCGTTTGCAGGACGCGTTGGGGATTGCGTCGCCGGAAGGCACGCAAACCAGCATCCCGCGCGAGGAAATCGCGGAGCGTATTCGCCAGGAAGTGACCATATACGGCATCCGTATCGATATCACCGAGGAATTGCAGCGCCTCTCCGCGCATCTGGCGGAAACGCGCCACGTGCTGCAAAAGGGCGGGAAAGTGGGCAAGCGGCTCGACTTCATGATGCAGGAGCTGAATCGCGAAGCGAACACGCTCGGGTCGAAGGCGGCTGCGAAAGAACTTGCGGATTCGTCGATGACACTCAAATTGCTCATCGAACAGATGCGCGAGCAAGTGCAAAACCTGGAGTGACGCTGCCATGAACGACGCACAACGCAACACCTACGCCGGCGTTTATCCGGGCAACCTGTTCATGGTCGTGGCGCCGTCGGGCGCGGGCAAGTCGACGCTGGTCAACGCGCTGCTCGCGCAGGACCAGGCGATCCGCCTGTCCGTGTCGTACACCACGCGCGAACCGCGTCCGGGCGAGCACAACGGCGTTCAATACCATTTCGCTTCCGTCGATGACTTCATGGCGCGCCACGCTGCCGGCGAGTTCCTCGAAAGTGCGGAAGTGCACGGCAACTACTACGCTACGTCACGCGTGTGGATTGAAGAGCAGATGAAAAGCGGCCACGACGTGCTGCTCGAAATCGATTGGCAAGGCGCGCAACAGGTCAAGAAACGCTTTCGCAATGCGGTGGAAATCTTCATCCTGCCGCCGTCGCTGGATGCGCTTGAAGAGCGTTTGAAGAAGCGTGGCCAGGACTCGCCGAACGTCATCGTGCGCCGTTTGCTGGCCGCCGGCAGCGAGATGGCGCATGCGCCGGAAGCGGAATATGTGCTGATCAACGAGAACTTCGAGCGCGCGCTCGGCGAATTGCAGTGTCTCGTTGCTGCCACACGGCTACGTTTCGGTTCACAGTACGCCCGTCATACGCAGTTGTTTGTCGAGTTAGGCATACACTCGCCGCACGCCGAGTGAACGGGGCTTTCCGGTCACATGCGGTAGAATGAAAAACATATCGAGAAGGAATCAACCATGGCCCGCATCACCGTCGAAGACTGTCTGAAAATGATCCCCAACCGCTTCGAGCTCGCGCTCGCGGCAACGTATCGCGCGCGCCAGCTCGCTCAAGGCCATACGCCGAAGATCGAAAGCCGCGACAAACCGACTGTTGTTGCGCTGCGCGAAATCGCAGCCGGCCAGGTCGGCGTCGAGATGCTGAAGAAGGTTCCGGTCTGATTACGGGTCCGGACGTCTACGCGCATTGTCACTAACCGCGTCAGCAAACCACGGAGGCGACCATGAATCCTGTTCCATCGTCCGTCTCTGTGGACCCGCATAACGACGTCCTCAGTACTGAGTCTCACGCTCAGAATCACGCTCAGAATCACGCGCACGATCATGACAACGCTCATGATGCTGATTCGCCGTCGGCGGCGCGCAAGTACATCGACGCAGTTCTCGAACAATCGTTTCGCCATCTGTTCGGGCCGACTGCCACCCCGGAAAAGCCGCGTCGCCACGACGTCGTTTCCATTGCGAAACTGACGACCGAGCTGGCCGCCTACCTTTCGCCGGAAGAAATCAAGCAGGTCAAGCTGGCTTTCCATTTCAGCGATGAAGCCCATCTTGGGCAATATCGCCAGAGTGGGGAGCCGTACATCACGCATCCGGTCGCGGTCGCGGAAATCTGCGCCAGCTGGAAACTCGACGATCAATCGATCATGGCGGCGTTGCTGCACGACGTGATCGAAGATCAGGGTGTGACGAAGACCGAGATTGCGGAACGGTTCGGGCCGAAGGTTGCAGAACTTGTCGATGGCTTGTCGAAGCTGGACAAGATGGAATTTCGCAATCGCGAGGAAGCGCAGGCGGAAAACTTCCGCAAGATGCTGCTCGCCATGGCGCGCGACGTCCGTGTGATTCTTGTCAAGCTGGCGGACCGGCTGCACAACATGCGTACGCTGGGTGCGGTGCCCCCGGAAAAACGGCGTCGCGTGGCACGTGAAACCATCGACATCTATGCGCCTATCGCGCATCGGCTTGGGTTGAACAACACGTATCGCGAACTGCAGGACCTGAGCTTCGCGAACTTCAATCCGCATAGGTACGCCACGCTCGAGCGCGCCGTGAAGGCCGCTCGCGGCAACCGGCGTGAAGTGGTGGGCAAGATCCTTGAAGCGGTCCAGCGCACGATCGCGGACGCGAAAATCAAGGCCGACGTGACCGGCCGCGAGAAAACCATCTTCAGCATTTACAAGAAGATGCGCGACAAGCAGTTGTCGTTCTCGCAAGTGCTCGACGTCTATGGCTTTCGCGTGGTCGTGGATACCGCGCTCGAATGTTATACGTGCATAGGCGCGCTGCACGCGCTCTACAAGCCGGTGCCGGGCAAGTTCAAGGATTACATCGCCATTCCGAAGGTGAACGGCTATCAGTCTTTGCACACCACGCTCGTCGGCCCGTTTGGCGCGCCCATTGAATTCCAGATCCGTACACGCAAGATGCACGAAATCGCCGAAGCAGGCGTGGCTGCGCATTGGCTTTACAAAAATGGCGGCGCGGATCTGAACGATGTGCAAAAGCGCGCTCACCAGTGGCTGAAGTCGCTACTCGATATTCAAAGCGAAGCCGGCGATTCCAGCGAATTCCTCGAGCACGTCAAGATCGACCTGTTCCCCGATGCGGTCTACGTGTTCACGCCCAAGTCGAAGATCATGCCGCTGCCACGTGGCGCGACGGCGTTGGATTTCGCGTATTCCATTCACAGCGACCTGGGCAATCAATGCGTCGCGGTGAAGATCAACAACGAGTTGCTGCCGCTGCGCACCGAGTTGAAGAGCGGCGATATCGTGGAAGTGATCACGGCGCCTTATTCGAAACCGAATCCCGCGTGGCTCGGTTTTGTGCGTACCGGCAAGGCGCGTTCAGCCATTCGCCACTATCTCAAGACCATGCGCTTGAACGAGTCCGTCCAACTGGGCGAACGGCTCGTCGATCAATGCCTTAAAGGTTATGGCCTGGCGTTGTCGGAAGTGACACCGGAAGCCTGGGAAAAGCTGGCGCAATGGACGGGCAACAAGAGCCGCCAGGAAATTTTCGCGGATATCGGCCTTGGCCGGCGCGTGGCAGCCGTGATGGCGAAGCGCATTGAAGTGCTGATGACCGGTCGTGACGACGATGATTCCCCGCGCGAGAGCTTCAGCACGAATACCGCGCCGCCGGTTGTGATCACCGGCACGGAAGGGATGTCGGTGCAGTTGTCTGCCTGTTGCCGCCCGATTCCCGGCGACGACATCATGGGTTACATTGGCATCGGGCTGGGCATGGCGATTCACACCACCGAATGCCGTGTGGCGCAGCGGATTCACAAGCGCGATCCGGGGCGTTGGATTGACGTGGCCTGGGCGCCGCAGCCGGGCCGTCTGTTCGATGTAGCCATCAAAGTGCTCGTCAGCACGTCGAAGGGCGTGTTCGCCCGCGTAGCGGCTGATATTACGTCTGCCGATGCCAACATTGTCCACATCGCCATGGACGAGGACGTGACGCAGGAATCCACCGTGCTGCGTTTCGTCATCCAGGTCAGCGATCGCGTGCATCTGGCGAACGTCATGCGGCGCGTGCGCACGAACCCGGACGTGATGCGCATCGCGCGTGAGCGGCCGAGTGATGAGCCGCATCATCGCAATACCGAAGGCGGCATGCGGATCGATCGCGAACGCGGCGATTATTAAAGCCTGGCGTTCGCCTCTTGGCGAGAGCGGCCGGCGGAGCCTGAGTCTGGGTCTGAGCTCGATTCGCCGCCGCTGAAAAACGACCTGCGTGCCTGTACCCATTCTGCGTACACAGGGGCACTTATGAAAACATCAGAACTGGAAGGCGCCGAGCTCGACTATTGGGTCGCGCGCGGGCTGCATGACTTCATCCGCGAAATTCATTTCACTGATGGCGGCCAGACGCTGTCCATCCGCGGCAATGACCGTGGCCGGGCTTGGGACGGGCGATTCCTGCCGTCGACGTCATGGGAGGCGGCCTCCGTTGTGCTGGAGCGCGCGTGCCGGCTGGAGATGAACGACCACGGACGGGGTGAAGTCGTGTGTACGGCGATATTCGGCAAGTCCGGTGTGCAAGTGGAGGGGCGCGGACCGTCGTTGCGTATCGCATTGCTGCGGGCGTTTCTGCTGCATGCGTTCGGTGACACGGTGGACGACGAGTTTCCGCATCGTTCACAAATGCTGCTCGGGGAACGGGCTGAGCTGCTGGGCGAGCAGAGCGCGGCGGCGACGGTTGAAGATGCGCCCCTGCCGGATGGACGTATCGGCGATATAGGGTCGACCGCGCGGCAGTAAGCGGGTTTGTGCGCTGGGCACGCGCCTTGGAAGCTTGGCCGAAGGGCTCACAACCAGTGCAGGGCCAGAAGAACCCTCGGGCCTCCTTACGGATTTCGCTGGTAAAACGTCCGCACAAACAAAAAGGGCCTTCCGTGAGGAAGGCCCTTCTAAAACTGGTGCGGCTGGCAGGATTCGAACCCACGACCCCTTGGTTCGTAGCCAAGTACTCTATCCATCTGAGCTACAGCCGCGCATGAAACAGGGTAATACAAAAAGCTGATGCAGGAAACGCTTGCCTGAAACAAAAAACTAAAACGCTCAACTAAAACGTTTTGAAGAAGTGGTGCGGCTGGCAGGATTCGAACCCACGACCCCTTGGTTCGTAGCCAAGTACTCTATCCATCTGAGCTACAGCCGCACGCGAGACCAAGAGTATAGCCAAGCTCTCCCAAAAAAGGAAGGGTTACGCCTTGATTTCTGTAATGCCGATCTCCTTCGTGTTACCTTGCACAGGAGCTATCTCGCTCCTCTTCACGTTATTTTGAGCGGTTTGCACCATGAACAAAGCATTTGTAAAGGAATCAGACGAGAGCGACGAAGATCTCGACCTCGAGCAACCCGCGGGCGTTCCCCCTGGCACCAAGAACTACATCACGCCGGCGGGGCACCAGCGTCTGCGCGACGAGCTGCTGCATTTGCTGGACGTTGAGCGGCCGGATGTCGTGAAACTGCTCTCGTGGGCGGCGTCCAATGGCGACCGGTCGGAGAACGGCGACTACATCTACGGCAAGCGGCGCTTGCGAGAGATTGACCGGCGGATTCGCTTCCTGACCAAGCGGCTCGACAAGGCGGAAGTGGTAGACAGCAGCCGGCAGGAAAACGTCGACCAGGTGTTTTTCGGTGCAACGGTGAATTACGCCGGTGACGATGGAGAAGTGCACACGGTGACCGTCGTGGGCGTGGACGAAGTGAATCTGGATGTCGGACACGTGAGCTGGATTTCACCTATCGCCCGCGCCTTGCTCAAGGCCAAGGTCGGCGATACGGTCACGCTGCACACGCCTGCTGGCAACCAGCAGATCGATATCCTCGATGTGCATTATCCGGCGAAGTCCTGAGCCATTTCATCTGAAGCAATAACGTCAGGAACCTCAGGACGAAAAAAAGGCGCCGCAAGCGGCGCCTTTTTCACATCGGTACAGCCTTGAACAAGACTTAGAAGCGGTGACGAATGCCAACCGTTGCAGAGACTTGGTTCGGGGTCGACGACATGCCTACGCCGTTGATCGGAGCGCCAATGCCGCTGTCGCCCAGGTCGAGTGCGTGAACGTATTCGCCTTGCAGGTACACGTCCGTGCGCTTCGACAGCGAATAAGCGGTTTGCAGGCTGAACTGATGGAACGACGGCTTTTCGCCATCAAGACGAGCATCGGTGTACGTGTATGCGCCTGCCAGGCTCAGGGCCGGGGTCAGGGCATAGTGGGCGTTCAGCTCATAGTTGTTGAAGCGAGCGTAGTTGCCAATCGCGATGTTGCCCGTGTTCCCAACCGTAGCACCGTTGATGCTTGCTGCATCTTCAAGCTTGGTTTGCGTGAACACGAAACCAACCGTTGCCGGGCCGAACGCGTAGTTCAAGCCAGCGCCGAACGTGCGTTGCAGACCTGCGTTGAACGTGTTGTCGCCAGCAACAGCGCCGTTGGCGTTGTTGATTGCGCCAGCCGTAATGTTGTTGTTCAGTTGCAAGTAAGCTGCAGCAATGTTCAACGGGCCGTAGTTGTACGACGCACCAACGCTGTACGAGCGGTTGTTCGCGAAACCATCAGCCTGGTTCGAGAAACCATACAACGCGCCGAACTTGAAGCCGGCGTAGTTCGCGCTCTGGTACTTGACCGAGTTGTTGATACGGAACGAGTTGTCGAGGTTGTCGTTGTCGAACGGGTGCGCGAACTGCGTGCCACCGTATTGCGTGCCGGTCAGAGCCAACGGGCCGAGATAGTCGACCACGGAGTCATACTGACGACCCAACGTAACGGTACCGAACTGGTTGCTCGACAAACCAACGAAGGCTTGACGGCCGAACTCACGACCTTGCTGGCCGAGCGTACCGTTAGCAATGCTGAAGCCGTTTTCCAACGTGAAGATTGCCTTCAGGCCACCGCCGAGGTCTTCAGAGCCGCGCAGGCCCCAACGGCTGCCGTTCACGGCGCCGCTCGTCATCTTGAAGTTATGTGAACCGTTTTGATTGTTCGTGTACGTCAGGCCAGCATCGATCAAACCGTACAACGTCACGCTGCTTTGAGCATGAGCGGCGGTTGCAAATACGCCCGACAGGGCGGCGACCATGAGAGTCTTTTTCATCTTTGTAACTCCGAGAGCAGTTTGGGTCTGACAACCCAGGCTTGAAGGAAACCTTCACTCCGACGCGCTGCGAGAGGCGCTGTCAGGTGATTTCATGTGCCAACAGAAGACACAGTCGTTTCCGGACCAGACGAAGTGTAAAGACGGTGTTACAGAGATGGCATTCCGATTTACGCAATAAAGTATTCTGCGATCGGCAATGATTAAGAAATGCAATCTAAGCCTTTACTGGCAAGGCTTTGCGGGGGAAAGGCGGGGATAAGTCTGACGTGTCAACAGGGCTTCGTTGCGCAATTGCTACATGCGCTATCGTTAAAATACAACGCCAATAATCCTAGATGTCGATTGTTGACGGAACAGCAATAGATGATTGCCGGATCTGTTGATGATTACCAGTTGGCGTGCCGTTATACTTTAATCGCTGCTTTCCGAAGCAGACTTTTTCGTTGACGGAAAAGATCTCCAAACCTTGTCGGCGCGACTTCCCAGTCGCGCTTTTTTTTTGCCTGAACGGGCTCAATGCTCGAAGCCTGTTGCAGGCACTGTTCACTTAGATAGCCGCTTCCAGCTCTTCTTCCGACATCGCCTCAGCTTCATTCCCAACTTCGGGTGATTTCGCTTCGTCGTTGCTATCGAATGTCAGCAAACTCGATACTGTCCAGTCTTCCATCACATAACGGCGTGCATCCATTGGCGATGACAGCAGGTTCTGCCAATGATCGCCATGCCATGCCGGATCGAAATCCAGAGCTGAATGCGATTCCATGACTGCTTGGGGCGCTACCAGAGTCCTGATCCACGAAAACATGCTTTTGAGTTCGGTCGTCAAAGCAATGACCTCCTTTAAAGTGCTTGCGGTACTCTTTCATGATGCCGATAGCTCATTTCGGTAACAAGACTCGTAAACGCTTACGATTCGATAGGAACAGTTACAAGCTGAGTAAATATTTCCTTTTGACGGATATAGATGGCTCAATCCGGAAATATTACGACCGGTTGTTCTCTTTTCAGCAGTCGTGATTCGAGAGCATGCGGACTGACGTTCTATGCGCTTCCGGTGCGTCGAGCGGGCTTCGTGGCTGGGAACGGCCTGGAACCGCCGGCGCTCTAATAGACGTGAGCTAAAATGCGCGATCGATACGCCTTTCTTCTGCGCGGATCGCGTCCATTCCTCTTTTAGCGGTCAGCGCTGTGCTTCCAATCCTTACTAATAGTGTTAGTTCAGAACCGTTGGTGTTCGTCGATCTCGAAACCACGGGCGGGACCTTTGGCGTGGATCGCATTACTGAAATCGGCGTGGTCGAAATCGGGCCGGCCGGCGTGACGCAGTGGAGCTCGCTCGTCAATCCGCAGCAGCCGATTCCGTTCTTTATCCAGCAACTCACCGGTATCAGCGATTCGATGGTGCGCAACGCGCCGACGTTCGATGCGATCGCGCATGATCTGCTGGCCCGCCTCGACGGGCGGCTATTTATTGCCCACAACGCGCGGTTCGATCACGGCTTCCTGCGCAGCGAGTTCAAACGGGTCGGCATCAAGTTCCAGCCTGACGTGTTGTGCACCGTTCAGTTGTCGCGCGCCATCTATCCTGCGCAACGTCGGCATGGGCTTGATGCGCTGATCGAGCGGCACGCGCTGGTGCCTGCGGCGCGCCACCGCGCACTTGCCGACGCCGATCTGCTCTGGCAATTCTGGCAGCACCTGCATCGCGCATTTTCCACCGACGTCCTGCACGGCTATATAGGACAGGTTGCCCGGCGCTTCCGGCTTGCCGGCGATATCGACGAGGACACTATTGAACAGATTCCGGCCGGCTGCGGCATCTACGTGTTTTATGGCGAGGACGATGTGCCGCTGTATGTTGGACGAAGCGTGCGCTTGCGCCAGCGCGTGCGTGCGCATCTGTCGGGTGTGAAACGCTCGGCGAAGGATCTGCGGCTCGCGGAACTCATCCGGCGTGTGGAGTGGACCGCGACGGGCGGCGAGATCGGCGCGATGCTGGTGGAAGGGCGCTCCATTGCACGGTTGCGTCCTGCGCATAACCGGCAGTCCAAAGCGCGTCGCGATGACCCGAGCCAGGCGCCCTGGACCTACCCTGGCGCCATTGCAATAGAAGAAACGGACGCCGCAACCAGCGCGCGGGTCTGGCATGTTGTCGATGCCTGGCAGTATTTCGGCATGGCGGGGTCGCTCGACGAAGCCGCGCAACTGCGCGCGGCAGCGCCTGCGGCATGCTTCGAGTTATCGACGTACCGGATTCTCAGCGAACGTCTGTCGCGCGGACTGACAATCGTGCCGCTCGCAGCCACGGCTTGCCTGTCAGGCGAGCCGGTATTAGCCGACCGCGTCTAGCCGACCGCGCCCACGCCACCCGACTCGCACACGTGCGACAACGCGCGCGTGAGCGGTGCATTCTGGGCGGAATCGTAGCGGGTGAGATGTTTCCAGCGCGCAATGCTGTCGGCCAGCCGCAGCGGGCAATCGTCGGCATGGCGCAACGGCTCCACGCCGGCTAGCGCCGAGAGTAACGCGTTGGTGACGCTATCGAGCTTCGGCCGGGTATCGTGGGCGAGGTCCGGTGGCGTTCCTTCGGGCGCACGTGACTTCCGCCAGTTATCGAAGAGGGCGTTCTGCACGTCTTTGCTCGCCTCGATCTGATCGCGAAAGAAAAGCTGCGCAAACGCCGGATCGATGCCGGCGGATTTCGCGCGGCTATCGATAACGGCCAGCAACGCGGCCTCACGAGGTTGATCGGTGATGGGCTCGTGATGCGCCCATTTCCAGCGCGCGACCGGCTCGGCGAGCGCCAGCCGTTGTGACGACAACGCAATGATATTGGTGAAAGGCGTGTCGTCGCCATCAGCGAGAGCCGCCGAGGAACAAGCGGTGATGGCAATAACACAGGCAGCCAGGCAAGCTTTGGCGCGGAGAACTTGCAGAAGGGAATGGCGAAGCATGAATACCGGAGCCAGATCGAGAAAGCCGCAGCTTAACGTATGACGTGCAGTATGGCGCAGGGCGCGCGACGGGTGATCATAGGCGATCATGAAACGCGCCGCGCTCGTGGCGCTATAAGGTGTAACCGGCCGTGCTATTCCGGTCGTGTTATTAATAGCCGCGTGCCAATCCGGCGTTGCTGCAAAGATATGCTCCAACGATCAAGCGTGCGGACCCCTTGGCTCGCACAACATCTGCAAACACCGTGGGCGTGCTGCGCACTTCGGCAATTACTTCGGGTCGCACAGGTTACGTTGTTCGTCGAAGAATGCCCGCACATACTCAGGCAACTCTGCGAGGAATTCGACCCCGACCGGTTCTTGATCCGGACATTGCACCTTGTCGGGCGTCGGGATTTTTGTCGGCTTGGCGTCCATCATTTTCTCTCCTTGTATAGGTCGATTATCAATCTCGACTCTGGCTTCGCGCTAGCGTCGAATGCGCGGCTGCTGCATTTCCACGTTTCTGTGTTGCTTTAACGGAACACCTTTGGCGTGACTTAAGGCTGTGATAATCATCGTTTAGCAGCCGATATTTTTCCGCACCTCAGGATGCGTTCGCCAACTAATTTCTCCAGCCACTTCCACTGATTAACTGGACGCTCGCTTATTGCCAATCTTTGCAGGCGCCTGTTGGCGGCAGCGGCTAATATTTCGCAAGTCACTTCAAAGCACACGGTTGTCTCCCAGGCCGTTTTTGTATCGAAAACGCGAACCGTTGCTTAAAAGCGAGCCCTCTCATTAGTGATAACGGCACGATTCACTTGTGGTTGACCGTTTTATCTATCTTTAAAAAAATTTAACGTTTTGCTATGTCTGAAAGCGCACGTATTCATGCAAACGAATGTTCGCAAATCACGCGAGAGAAAAGCATCGAGGATGCGACGAGAAGTTTATGAATTGCGCTCACTTAAAGTTTCACTTTAAGTACATGAACTTATCGATTGATCTTAAAGATTATTTTTGAGAGGAAGCGGAAAATTAAAAAACCCGCGAAGCCTGGAGGCGACGCGGGTTTCTTGAAATGAAGCTTGGTGCCGGAAAGAGGAATCGAACCCCCGACCTTCGCATTACGAATGCGCTGCTCTACCGTCTGAGCTATTCCGGCATCAGAGAAACGAGATTATAAGGACCTTCCGGCGAGTTTGGCAACACCCTACGGTCAATTAATTTCCGAGTGATAGCGCGTCACGCGGTCGACCTCGTTTTTCGATCCGAGGAACACCGGCACGCGCTGATGCAGGTTGGTCGGAACGATGTCGAGGATACGTTGTTCGCCATCCGTCGCAGCGCCGCCGGCCTGTTCGACGATGAAGGCCATCGGGTTCGCTTCGTACAACAGGCGCAGCTTGCCCGGACGATCGGGCGTGCGTTTGTCGGCGGGGTACATGAACACGCCGCCGCGGTTCAGGATGCGGTGCACGTCCGCGACCATCGACGCGATCCAGCGCATGTTGAAGTCGTCCTTGCGCGGGCCGTCCTTGCCTTCATTCAGCTCGTTCACATATTTTTGCACCGGTTCGTACCAGTGGCGGCTATTCGACGCGTTGATTGCGTACTCGCGCGTGTCGGCGGGAATCTGCATGTTGCTGTGCGTGAGCACCCACGAGCCCAGCTCGCGATCGAGCGTGAAGCAGTTCACGCCGTACCCGGTGGTCAGCACGAACACGGTCTGCGGACCATAGACTGCATAACCAGCCGCAACCTGCGCCGAGCCCGGCTGCATGAATGCCTGTTCGCTCGGCTCCATGCCGTCCGGGCATCGGAGCACTGAAAAGATGGTGCCGATAGACACGTTCACGTCGATATTCGACGAGCCGTCGAGTGGATCGAACGTGAGCAAATAGTTGCCCTTTGGATAGCGGTTCGGAATGGGGAAAATCTTTTCCATTTCTTCCGATGCCATCGCGGCCAGGTTGCCGCCCCATTCGTTGGCTTCGAGCAGGATTTCGTTCGAGAGAATATCGAGTTTTTTCTGCACTTCGCCTTGAACGTTCTCGCTGCCGGCGGTGCCCAGCGCTTCACCCAACGCGCCCTTGCTCACTTGATAGCCGATCTGTTTGCATGCGCGTGCAATCACTTCGATCAACAGCCGAAGGTCCGCGGGAAGGTTTTGATGTTCCCGCTGCTGCTCGATCAGATACTTGGTCAGCGTCGTGCGGCGGGAAATAGATGAGGGGGTCGACATTGCGTTGGGCTCCAGGAGCGTTAGACGAATGCCTCAGATTCTACCCGCTCGGAATGTGTCTCCCGATGTCACAGGAATGTGGCGCACGTTTAACGGGTTGCGCCGAGGCGCGTTCCGGCTGATTTTCGAGACGCTCTCGCAAAAAACCGGCGCCGCAGCGCCGGTTTCCGTGGGCCGAAATAAGGATTGAACGCTTAGCCGAGCGCTTTTTCCACAATCTCGCGTACATCGCGTGATTTCACCTTCGACGCCACCTCTTCCAGCGCCGCATGCGCCTTTTCGCTCAGGGCCGGCGTGTAGCGACGCCATTGTTCCAGCGTGCGAGCCAGGCGCGCAGCCACCTGAGGGTTCATTGCGTCGAGCGCCGCGACCTGCTCGGCCCAGAACGCGTACCCGGAACCATCCGCTGCGTGGAATTGCGCGGGATTCGCACCGCAGAAGCTGAAAATCAGCGAGCGGGCGCGATTCGGATTTTTCAGCGTGAACGCCGGGTGTTGCATCAGCTTGCGCACGATGTCGAGCACATTGCGCTTCGGTCCACCGCGTTGCGTGGCTTGCAGCGCAAACCATTTGTCGATGACGAGCGGCTCTTTCTCGAAGCGTTGGTAGAAGTCGCTGAGCGCGGCGTCCGCGACGCTGGTATCGACGGAACCTGACGCGCCCGCCGTCAGCAACGCGGACAACGCAGCCGACCGGTCCGTCATGTTGTTCGCGGCGTCGTACTGGGCGCTCGCCAGTTCGATGGCGCGGGCGGGGTCGTCGAGCTGGCTCAGGTAGGCGAGGGCAAGATTCTTCAGCCCGCGCTTGCCGGCGTCATCTGGCGTCGCTCGATACTCGCCCGGCGTGCGGTTCGCTTCGTACACGGCGAGCCAGCGCTCGCGCAGGCCCGTGGCGAGGCGACGGCTGACGAACACGCGTGCCGCGTGAACGGCAGCGGGGTCGGACACCGCCATCTGCTCTGCAAGATATCCCTCGGATGGCAACATCAGCGCCAGTTCCTGGAATGCCGGCGTAAGCGTGGTGTCGTCGAGTACCTGAGCGAATGCGGATACCACTTGGTCGTCGAGCGTCAGTTCCTCACCTTTCGATGCCCGATCCGCCAGCGCAAGCAGTTCACGGGTGGCGAGGCGCTGGCCGGCTTCCCATCGATTGAACGGGTCGCTGTCATGAGCCAGCAAAAACGCGAGCTGCTCGTTGGTGTAGTCGTAATCAACCACCACCGGTGCCGAGAAATTGCGCAGCAACGAGGGCAACGGCTCTTCGGCGACATCGGCGAACGTGAAGGTTTGTTCCTGTTCCGTGAATTCCAGTACGCGCGTGGTGCCTTGCGGTTCTTTCTCGCCCTCGAGTTTCAGTGGCAGGTCGGCTCCGCTCTTGCCGATCAGGCCGACCGAGAACGGAATCAGCAGTGGCCCCTTCTGCGTCGCGCGCGCGGCTTCGGACGCTTCGCCGTACCCTTGCGTGAGCGTCAGCGTGTAACGCTTGGTGGCTGCGTCGTAGCGCGTGCGTACGGTGATGCGGGGCGTGCCCGCCTGGCTGTACCAGCGCTCGAATTGCGCCAGGTCGCGGCCGTTCGCGTCGGCCATTGCGTGGCGGAAGTCGTCGCAGGTGACCGCTTGGCCATCGTGGCGCTGGAAATACAGGTCCATGCCGCGCCGGAAACCGTCGCGCCCAAGCAGCGTCTGATACATGCGCACGACTTCCGAGCCTTTTTCATAGACGGTCATCGTGTAGAAGTTGTTGATCTCCACGTAGCTTTCGGGGCGCACCGGGTGCGCCATTGGACCCGCGTCCTCGGCGAACTGCATCTGGCGCAGCACGCGCACGTCGTCAATCCGTTTGGTGGCACGGGCCGCGTCGCTGGCCGCGCCTGGTTCGAGTCCGGCAGCCATGTCGGCGGAGAATTCCTGGTCGCGGAACACGGTCAGGCCTTCTTTCAGGCTCAACTGGAACCAGTCGCGGCAGGTCACGCGGTTGCCCGTCCAGTTGTGGAAGTACTCATGGCCGACCACCGCTTCAATGTTGCTGAAATCCACGTCCGTAGCCGTTTCGGGATTCGCGAGCACGTACTTTGTATTGAAGATGTTCAAGCCCTTGTTTTCCATCGCGCCCATGTTGAAGTCGCTCACGGCGACGATCATGAAACGATCCAGGTCGAGCTCCAGCCCAAAGCGGCGTTCGTCCCATTCGATGGAATGAACCAGCGAATCCATGGCGTGTTGGGTCTTGTCGAGATCGTGAGGTTCGACCCAGACCTGCAGCAGTTTTTCCTTCCCCGAACCGGTCTTCATGCGCTGCTCGAGCTTGACGAGCTTGCCCGCCACCAGTGCGAACAGATAGCTTGGTTTCTTGAACGGGTCTTCCCATCGCGCAAAGTGCCGGCCATTTTCCAGATCACCTTCTTCGATCAGGTTGCCGTTTGACAACAGCACCGGGTACGCTTCCTTGTCCGCCCGCAGCGTGACCGTGTACGTGGCCATGACATCGGGGCGGTCAAGGAAATAGGTGATGCGCCGAAAGCCCTCGGCCTCACATTGCGTAAAGAAATTGCCGCCCGATACATACAGGCCCGACAAAGTCGTGTTCGCGGCAGCGTTGCACTCGCTTTCCAGCGTCAATTCAAACGCGTCGGGAATATTGCTTACCGACAAACCGTTCTCAGTGACCCGGACATTCGCATGCGGGCGCCCGTCCAGCGTGGCGCCAATGAACTCCATCTGCTCACCGAGCAACTCCAGCGTCGACGCAGGCGCGGCGTCCGGGTTGCGGCGCAGGCGCATGGTGTTGCGCACTACCGTGCGGTCGGGGACGAGGTCGAATTCGAGCGCGACGGTTTCAATCAGGAATGCAGGCGGCGTGTAGTCGGCACGGCGGATTACGGCAGGTGCGGTCGAGTTGGACATGGCGGTTCTGATTGAGTTGAGCGGGTGCCTTTGCGTTCCAGGCGGCCTTGTGTCGGATCATTGTACAAAGGCTCGCGGGATCGTGCGCTCGATTCAGGGTCGGCCGAATGGCCTGTTTCCCGAACTTCGCCCACCTGCAACGGTCTTTGAACAGATGGAATCAGGCGGTTTTCGTGCGGTGCGTGCGACACTTCACGATTGCTGTCTTACACATGACATCGCAGCAAAAATCAACAAGACAATGAGGTCGGCCATGACGTTGGGACGGTTGTACGGGCAATGGAAGGGTGCGGCGCGTGTGTTGCTCATTGCGGGTTTCACGTTGCTCGGAGGGTGTACGACCTACGTTCAGACGCAGGTGGCGGCGTTCTCCGACTGGTCCGGGACTGACGCCACGCGAACCTATGCGTTCGCGCGCTCGGCGTCGCAGCAAAACAGCATTGAGCAGAAAACGTACGAAGTGCTCGCGGCGAACGAGCTTGCGACCCATTCGTTCAAGCGGGTTCCCGACGCCAGCGCACGGTATCTCGTGGAATTGTCGTACTCCATTCGTGGCGACATGGTCACTGTGCGCCAGCCTGTCTATTACGATCCATGGCCCATGTACGGCGGCTGGTACGGCCGGCCGTACGGATGGGGCGGATACGGTGGATACGGTGGGTGGGGAGGTTGGGATATGGGACCGGCGGGTTATGTCGACCAAAGCTACCCGATCTTCGTCCACTCGCTACAGATCCGCATGACCGAGCGTGAAAGCGGACGCGAAGTGTACAAAGTGACGGCGAGCAATTCAGGCGGCGAGTCGTCGCTTGTCCGGGCGATGCCTTATCTGATCCGCAGCGCGCTTGCGGATTTTCCGCTGGGCAACGGCACCGTGCGCACGGTGAAAATCCCGCTCGATAAGACGGGCGGTGTCAGCAATGACGCGCCGGTTGCGGTAGGGGCGGCCGAGAAGGCGACCGCCCCAGCGCCCGTTCCAGGACCGGTGCCCGTTCAGTAGCCGTCAAGCCGGCGCAGTTTAGGTCCGGTTTGAGAAAAATTTACCGCTACGGAGGCTGACCGAATGATTCAATCGCGGCCTTCGTTGCATCCCACGAAACACTCAAATTCCGGTTAAAAACCCGCTTTCCTACAGGCATATGGCGGAGTGACCTTGTATGCAATTAAATTCGAAACGAGATATATTTCGAGGATGAACAAACCCCGCAACGCTAAACACCATGCGCTTCCTGAGCCCGCAACCTGGGATGCGCGGCTCGCTCGGCGCCTCGTTACACCGCTCATCGGCACCCCGATTACTCCGAATCACCTGACCACTCTGCGCTTGCTGATTGGCATTGCCGGCGCCTATTACCTGTCGGTCGGCAGTTTCTGGTCATGCAGTCTCGGCGCCTTGCTGGTCGCGCTCTCTAATTTCGTCGACCATACAGACGGAGAGCTTGCGCGGATTAGCGGGCAATCGAGCAAGATCGGTCATCTTTACGATCTTGCGTGCGATTCGGTGGTGACCGTGCTGCTGTTCGTGGGCCTCGGGTTTTATGTGAGCGTGCATCATCCGGCCATGATTGTGCCGGCTGAATGGCTTGGCGGGATTGCGGGCGTCGCCGTCGCGCTGATCTTCTTCCTGCGCATGCGGATCGAATCGATGGCTGGCAAGAGCGGCACGAAGCAGGCCTCCATGGCGGGTTTCGAGACCGAAGACGTCTTGTATTTGCTGCCGGTGGTGACGCTGCTCAACGGCATGACGCCGTTCCTGGTGGCGGCTTCTATTGGCGCGCCGTTGTTTGCCGTCTGGGTGGTCGTGGATTACAAGCGCGCAGTGCGGCGTTTTGCCCGGGCCACGGCGGGCAACAAAGATACTGATGGTCAAGATCAAGATTTGCAGGCTGTTCAATGAATTCATCTGTCGATTCCCTCTCCACGCGTGCGTTTGGCGGCCAGTCCGCTGAGCGCAAGAACCTTCATGCTCTCGACGAAACCCTGGCCGCGCATCTTCAGCGCCTGTCTCCCGAGCACCAGACCGCGAATTTGCACGAAACGTTCGATAGTCAGGGCGCGTTCCTCTATCTGGATGGCTTTCTGCCGCGCGAGTTCACCGAGAAGCTGGTCGCTGCTGTCCATGCCGTCACGCCCGCGATCAACCGCAACTATTTGCCGGGACACAAGCAGGGCGGCAGCGTCAGCCGTCACGCGATCGACGAACTCGCGCCGTTCATCGCCGAGTTGTACCGGTCGCCAGCGCTGATTGGCTGGCTGGAGAAAATCAGCGGCGACACGCTGCAGGAATCGCCCGCCGACGATCCGCACGCGTACGCGCTGTATTTCTATACGAAGGCGGGTGACCATATCGGCTGGCACTACGACACCTCTTACTACGAAGGCCGCCGTTATACGCTTCTGCTCGGCGTGATGGACGATTCGTCGTGCCGTCTCGACTACGAGCTGCACACTCGCACGCCGGAGATTCCCGACCAACCGGGTTCGGTGCAGATTCCGCCGGGCGGCCTGGTTTTCTTCGATGGCGACAAGCTGCGTCATCGCATCACGCCGGCTCGCGCGAACGAATTCCGCGTGTCGCTGACATTCGAGTACGTCACGAATCCGAACATGCGGCCGTGGCAGCGCTTTATCTCGAACATGAAGGACTCGATCGCGTACTTCGGCTTCGGGCAGGTTTTCCGCCGCAAAGGCGGGAAGAACGGCGAAGCATGAGCCGCGCCGGAACGGTCCTCCTGTCGCTCGGCGTGGTGTTGTTCATCGCGCTGCTTGGCTGGCAGGGCTTCGGTTCCGTCGCGGCCGCGCTCGCGGCTGCAGGCTGGGGCCTGCTCGCGGTGGCGGCGTTCCATCTGCTGCCTGTCGTGATCGACGCGCTGGCTATCGAAACGCTCTTTCCCCGCAATGAACGCGATGTGAGCTTGCGCGACGCGCTGTTCGCGCGCTGGACCGGTGAGTCGGTGAATAGCCTGATGCCGGCCGGACAGATCGGCGGTCCGATGTTGATGGTGCGTTATCTCTCGCAGCGCGGCATGCGGGCGCGCGACGCCGCGGCAGTCATCACCGTCAGCACGACCATGCAATCCGTCGGACAAATGATCTTCGCAATGATCGGTCTCGCGCTGCTGAGTAGCTACGCGTCGGGCGTGGGCATGCTCCTGCCGGTGCTGGTCGTGATCGTGGTGTGCTCGCTGATGGTCATTGGGTTTTTCTTCGCACAGCGCAAGGGTTTGTTCGCCCGCGCGACGCGGTTTGCTTCGCAATTTGCAGCGCGTTTTTCGAAGAAACGCGACTGGTCGTCGCTGGTGTCGCGCGCGGAAGCGGTGGACACCGCCGTGCTCGAACTCTACAAAAAGCCTGGCCCGGTGGCGGCGAGTTTTGCGTTGAGTTTGCTAGGCTGGTTCGTGGGTACTGGCGAAGTGTGGCTTGCGTTGCATTTGCTGGGCTCGCCGGTCGGCTGGGCTGAAGCGCTCATGCTGGAAAGTCTCGGCCAGGCCATTCGGGGCGCGGCGTTCTTCATTCCCGGTTCGCTAGGCGTGCAGGAGGGCGGCTACTTGCTGCTCGCGCGTCTTATCGGCTTGCCGCCGGAGGCCGCGCTCGCGCTATCGTTAGCGAAGCGTGCGCGGGAATTACTGCTCGGCCTGCCGGGTATCGTTTATCTGCATTTCGCTGAAAAGGGCTGGCAGCGCCGTCGTCTCGCGCGCGTGCCGGAAATCGAATAAAGCATCACCGATAGGATCAACATGCGCGCAATTATTCTTGCCGCCGGGATGGGTTTGCGCCTGGTTCAGCCGGAAGGGCAGCAAAAGCCGAAGTGCCTGCTGCGTTTCGGCGAGTCGTCGCTGCTCGAGCGCCATCTGCAACTGCTGAAGACAGTGGGCGTTGACGAAATCGTCTTTGTGCTCGGCTTCAAGCATGAACAAGTGGAAGCGGAACTCGCCGCGATCGACTGGAAACCGCATACGGAAGTGGTCGTGAACCGCGAGTTTTCGCTCGGCAGCGTGCTGTCCGTGCACACGGCGGCCGAAGCGCTGACCCGTGGCGGTGACGTGCTGCTGATGGACGCCGACGTGCTCTACGACGAACGCATTCTCGAGCCGCTGGTGGCGGGTGCGGGACCGGTGAATCGCTTGTTGATCGACCGTGATTTCGAAGCCGGCGATGAACCCGTGAAACTGTGCGTTGCGAATGGCGTGCCGGTGGAATTGCGCAAGCAAGTGTTGGCGGACCTGCAGTTCGACGTGATCGGCGAGTCGGTGGGATTTTTCCGCTTCGACGAAACGGCGGCGCGGCGTCTGGCCGAACTCGTCGCGGGGTATGTCGCGACGGGCCGTGCCAACTTGCCGCACGAGGAAGCCGTACGCGATCTGCTGCTGGAACGTAGCCAGGTATTCGACGTGGCCGATGTAACCGGCGCGCCTTGGATAGAAATCGATTTTCAGAACGACGTTAAACGCGCGGCCGACGAAGTCATGCCGCAACTGCGTCAGCTTGCAGGAGCCCTACGATGAACGCACCGTATCAACTACCCGCTGCCTATGCCCGCAGCCTTCGCCTGCGCGAGATGCTGCAGAGCAATCAGCTCGAATTCCTGATGGAAGCGCATAACGGCCTGTCCGCGCGCATTGTGAAGGAAGCCGGTTTCAAGGCGATCTGGGGATCGGGACTTACGATCTCCGCGCAGTTCGGCGTGCGTGATAACAACGAAGCGAGCTGGACCCAGGTGGTCGACACGCTCGAGTTCATGGCGGACGCGAGCGACCTGCCTATCCTGCTGGACGGCGACACCGGCTACGGCAACTTCAACAACGTCCGCCGGCTGGTGAAGAAGCTGGAGCAGCGCGGCATTGCCGGCGTGTGTATCGAAGACAAGCAGTTTCCGAAGACCAATAGTTTCCTTAACGGCGAGCGTCAGCCGCTCGCCGAGATGGACGAATTCTGCGGCAAGATCAAGGCTGGCAAGGACTCGCAAAGCGATCCAAATTTCTCCATCGTTGCGCGCGTGGAAGCGTTGATCGCGGGCTGGGGCATGGAAGAGGCGTTGAAGCGTGCGGAGGCTTACCGCCAGGCCGGCGCGGACGCCATCCTGATTCACAGCAAGCTGTCCAAGCCCGACGAAATCCTCACGTTCGCACGCGAATGGGCCGGCCGCGGTCCGCTCGTGATCGTGCCGACCAAGTACTACAGCACGCCGACCGATGTGTTCCGTCAAGCCGGCATCAGCACGGTGATCTGGGCGAACCATTTGCTGCGCGGCGCCGCGTCGACCATGCAGGCGATCGCGAAGGAAATCCACAGCAGCGAGACGCTCGTGAACGTGGAAGACCGAGTGGCGACGGTGAACGAAATCTTCCGTCTCCAGGACGCCGAGGAATATTCAACCGCTGAAAGCGTGTATCTGTCGTCGGCAAGTGCTTCGCGCAATGCCGTCGTGCTGGCGGCAAGCCGGGGCGCGGGGCTGGAAGCCGTTACCGCCGATAAACCCAAGGTCATGCTGCCGATCGCGGGCAAGCCGCTGCTGCGCCGTCTGGTTGAAGCGTTCAAGAAGGAAGGCATCAACGACATTACGGTGGTCGGCGGTTATCGCGCTGATGCCATCGATACATCGGGGATCCGGCTGGTCGTGAACGAGAAACATGAGCAGACGGGCGAACTGGCGTCGCTGGCATGCGCCGCGAAATCGTTCACCGCGGACACCGTGATCTCCTACGGCGATCTCTTGTTCCGCAGCTACATTCTTCGCGATCTGGTGGAGTCGGACAGCGACTTCTGCGTGGTCGTGGATTCGTCGCAGACGCCGGCGACCGGGGTGTCATCGACGGATTTTGCGTATTGCTCCACCGCGGACGACCGCGCGTTGTTCGGGCAAAAGGTCTGGCTCGAAAGCGTGACGAGCTCGGCAGGTCCGGCGGGTTCTGCAATTGCGAAGACGCCGCAAGGCCGCTGGATGGGTCTGCTCAACGTGCGCGGCGCAGGCCGGGAACGCCTGGTCGCCATGCTCGAAAAGCTGCAGCAACGCGATGACTTCGACAAGCTCGACATGGCCGCGCTGCTCAACGCGCTGGTGGCTGCGGACGAAAAGATCGAAGTGCAGTATGTGCACGGTCACTGGCGCGGCGTGAACGACCTGGACGAGTTGCGTCAGGCCGGCGATTTCGCCCACGGACAAGCACCGTACGGATCGAACGGCTCGGGCTCCTCGGAGGCCGGCGCGTGATCGAAGCTGCACAATTCGTCGAAGCCGCGCGCGAGCGGGGTTTCGACTGGTACGCGGGCGTTCCGTGCTCGTATCTGACGCCGTTTATCAATTACGTGCTGCAGGATGAGTCGCTGAATTACGTGT
Source organism: Caballeronia sordidicola (assembly GCF_002220365.1). Lineage (GTDB taxonomy): Bacteria > Pseudomonadota > Gammaproteobacteria > Burkholderiales > Burkholderiaceae > Caballeronia > Caballeronia sordidicola_C. The sequence goes on from NZ_MTHB01000290.1 coordinate 61,991, forward strand.
CGGCGGCCAATGAGGGCGACGCCGTTGCGTTGATCGCGGGCGTGGCGCTTGGCGCGTCGGGCGTGCACAAGGCGCGCCGTGGCATTTCGATGATGCAGAACTCCGGGCTCGGCAACGCGGTGAGCCCGCTGACTTCGCTCACGTGGACGTTCAGGCTGCCGCAATTGTTGATCGTCACGTGGCGCGGTCAACCGGGTGTCGCCGATGAACCGCAGCACGCGCTGATGGGACCCGTCACGCCGGCCATGCTCGACACTATGGAGATCCCGTGGGAGGTGTTCCCCACGGAAGCCGATGCGATCGGACCCGCGCTCGATCGCGCGACCGCTCATATGGACAGCACGGGTCGCCCGTATGCGCTGGTGATGCAGAAGGGAAGTGTCGCGCCGTACAAGTTGAACAAGAAAGGCTTGAGCGGTGTACGTCAGCGCGCGTTGAACGAGCGCGCGAAGGTTGAGTCGTTCGAAGACACGGGCGAACGCGTGTCAGGTGTGTCACGTCACGACGCGTTGCAGCGAGTGATCGCGCACACGCCGAAAGAGTCGACGGTCGTCTTGGCATCTACAGGATTTTGCGGTCGGGAGCTCTACGCTATCGATGACCGCGAGAACCAGGTGTACCTGGTTGGATCAATGGGATGCGTGACACCTATGGCGCTCGGCCTGGCGTTGTCGCGGCCTGACCTGAACGTGGTGGCGCTCGACGGCGACGGCGCCGCGCTGATGCGCATGGGCGTGTTCGCGACCCTCGGCGCTTATGGGCCGGCCAACCTCACGCACCTGCTGCTGGACAACGGTGCGCATGAGTCGACCGGCGGTCAGGCGACGGTGTCCCAAGGCGTAGAGTTCGCGCGGATCGCTTCAGCGTGCGGGTACGCACTGGCGCTGGACGGCGGTGAGCTCTCGATCATCGACCGGCTGTTCGACGCGAAGGAAGTCGATGGCGTGCGTTTTGCGCGGCTGTCGATCAACACCGGCACGCCGAGCGACCTGCCGCGCCCGTCGATCACGCCGGAAGATGTGCGTCGCCGGTTGCAAACCCATATCGGACGCTAGAAGGGCCACCGTTGCCCCACCCGGGTCCCGTAGCGGTGGTTCAGCCAAAGGCCGCGCGTTAAGCGTGGCTGGGCGTGGTGGGCGTGGCTGGGCGTGGTTAATCGCGGTTGCAGAAGATCGCGGTGATAAAAGGCGCGACGTGATGAATAACAGCATCGCTGCCGGCCGCGCGGACCTTTTCCTTGACGGAGCCTTCCTCGCCGATCACGACGGCGCCATACGCCGAGTCGGCGATCGGGTTACCGCTGCCCTGCTTGAAAATCGCGTCATTCTTCTGATACCCAACTACCGCGAATACGCCGAAATCGAACGCCGTGAGGTGGCTGCCGTGCGTGGGCTTAAACGCGTTGATCGAATTGGATTCCACGCGCATCGGCGTGGTTTCTATCGTGTGGTTTTCCTGAAGTGGCGCGATGAACGCGTGCGCGGTCGATTTGCAGTCGAGCTGGGCGTCGAGCGCATACGCTGAAGCCTGCATGGACGCTGCCGCAATGAGGATGGATAAGCCGATGCGGACGGCTTGAACGAATGGCTTCATGAACGGTGAGTACGCGCTCGGGCGCTGCGAAAGCCTAGACTTTAGCCGGAAGCCGGAAAGTGTGCTTAAGCAAGTGCTTGGAGCCCGTCTGGCGGGGCTCTGCGGGGAGGATCCCAACCGGTTCGCACTGAAATTCTGGCCGGTAATCCTCAGCGGAATTACGGTGAGCTGTGCGAACGGGTTTGAGGAGTGGTTGAACCGCTCCGTCGATAAGGATAATTAAGCGAAATCAAGGCGTGCAAGCCGGCGTCAGTGACGAAGGCGGCGAGCACGCTGGATTTGCTCGACGCGTTGAAATTATCAAGGCGGCGTTAGGCGCACGAGCGGCACGACCGCGCACTCAGGCTCACGTGTCGCCGACGAACCCGGACAGCGAACCGCAACCCCTCAAGCCGCTGCCAACTCAGGCACCACCGCGCGCCGCGTCTCTCTCCGATGCACGCATTTCCCCGCCGCATACGTCTCGAACACGGCGCGGTCGTCGCCGAGCATAGCAAACGCGAACAGCAGTTCTTCCAGCGATTCCGCCCGCGTCGTCCGGCGCGCGAGCAGGGGCGTACCGGCGGGATCCAGCACGACGAAATCCGCCTCGCTGCCGGGCGCAAGCGTCCCGACGCGGTCCGCCATGTCGAGCACTTGAGCCGCGCCCGTGGTCGCGAGCCAGAACATGCGCGCGGCCGTCAGGTGATGGCCCGTCAGGCGCGCGATCTTGTGCGCTTCGCCCATGGTTTGCAGCATCGAAAACGTCGTGCCGCCGCCTACGTCGGTGGCGAGCGCCACCGGCATCTTCGCGGCCCCGGCCTTTTCCATATCGAACAAACCGCTGCCGAGGAACAGGTTCGACGTCGGGCAATGAGACGCCACCGCGCCGGTTTCGGCCATGCGCTGGCGGTCGGTATCGTCGAGATAGATGCAATGGCCGTAGACCGCACGCTGACGCAGCAAGTCATAGTGATCGTAGATATCCAGATAGCTCCGATGCCCCGGGAACAGGCTTTCGACCCACTTGATCTCGTCGGTGTTTTCTGCGACGTGGCTCTGGATGTACACGTCCTGGTGCTTGCGCGCGAGCACCGCACAGGCTTCGAGTTGCGCCTCCGTCGAGGTGGGCGCAAAACGTGGCGTCAGCGCGTATTCCTGCCGGCCGCGACCATGCCAACGCGCGATCAGCTCGGCGCTGTCGTCATAGCCCGATTGCGCCGTGTCACGCAGATATTCTGGACAATTGCGATCCATCAGCACCTTGCCCGCGATCATGCGCAGATTGCGCGACTCGCTTTCGCTAAAGAACGCGTCGGCGGATTGCTTGTGGACCGTGCAGTACACAAGCGCCGTCGTTGTGCCGCAAGCCAGCAGTTCATCGATGAAAAACGCCGCCGTCTCGCGCGCGTACGCCGGGTCTTCGAACTTGCGTTCGGTCGGAAACGTGTACGTGTTCAACCATGGCAACAGACCCGGCGCAGGCGAGGCGATCATGTCGGTCTGCGGATAGTGAATGTGCGAGTCGATGAAACCCGGCACGATCAATTTGTCCCGCAGGTCTTTCACAACTGCATCGGGCGCGATAGCGTCGCGCAACGCCGAATACGCGCCCGCCGCCACCACGCGGCCATCTTCCACCAGCAACAGGCCGTCGGTTTCATGCACGGCGTTGTCATCGGAAAAAGCGGGGTCGTCGCGGAAAGTGAGTAGCTGCGCGCGGTAAGCGGTCTGAGTCATGGTGAAACGTCTCCAGTAAAGCGGGTCAACGCCCTTATAGCTGTGTCAATAACAGCAACGACAGCGCGGCGACAATCCACATCGCCGGCTTGATTTCATTTCTGCGGCCGGTGAACGACTTGATCACGACAAACGCGAGGAACCCGTAAGCGATGCCATCGGTGATCGAATATGTCAGCGGGATGAGGATCATTGCAAGGAAGGCGGGAATGGCTTCGTCGAAACGGCTCCATTCAATCTTCGTGATCGATTCCATCATGAACACGCCGACGAGCACCAGCGCGGGCGCGGTTGCAATGGCGGGCACCAGCGAGAGCAGCGGCGAGAGGAACAGGAAGGGCAGGAAACACAAGCCGGCCACGACCGCGACAAGTCCCGTGCGGCCGCCCGCAGAAATCCCCGCCGCCGATTCTATGTACGCGTTCGCCGGGCTCGTGCCAAGCGGCGCGGAGACCAGGGCGGCGAATGAATCGACCATCATCGACTGACGGATGTTGCGCGGGTTGCCGTCTTTATCGTAGAGCTTGCCGGCTTCCGAGATCGCCATGAACGTGGACAGCGCGTCGAAGAAAGACGTGAACAGCATCACGAATATAAACGGCCAGTAGATCACCTTCAGCGAGCCGAGCAAGTCCAGTTGGCCTACCGCCGAGAAGTCCGGTGCGGAGAACAAACCGTTCCAGTTCACCAACGTTTTCGTGGCAATGGCTGCGGGCCAGTAAGCGGTGCCGTCGCCCCAGAAGCGGCCGATGGGAATCGCAATCACGGTCGTGAAAATGATGCCGATCATCAACGCGCCGGTTATCTTTCGTGCAACCAAGATGGTGGTCACGGCGAGGCCGATCAGGAACGTGATCACCACCGGATTCAGCGATGCCGAATGCACGATCGTCACCGGATCGCTGATAACGAATTTCGCGTTGACCAATCCGATCAGGCTGATAAACAGTCCGATGCCACAGGACACTGCGTGACGCAGGTTTGCCGGAATAGCATCGACAACCAGCTTGCGCGCGTTGAACGCGGCGAGCACCGCGAAGATCACGCCGGCCCAGAACACGCAGCCGAGCGCGGTCTGCCACGACATCTTGCCGCTGTGAACCATCACGAACGCGAACAGCGCGTTCATGCCCATGCCGGGCGCGACGAGCACCGGGTTGCGCGCGTAGAGGCCCATCGCGCAACTGCCGAGGAAACTGACAATGACAGTCGCCGTCAGCGCGGCAGGGAAGGGGACACCGGCCTGCGACAGGATCCCCGGATTGACGACGATGATGTACATCGCCGTGAGGAAGGTCGTGATGCCCGCAACAATCTCGGTCCTCGTGCGCGATCCCGCCGCTCGAATGCCGAAGAAACGCTCGAGCGTAGTTGTGTCGTTGGTAATCGTAGCCATGACGTTCTCGCTCAAGCCGCCCCGTGCCCGTTGTGCCCGCCGTGCCAATAGGCATCGAGTTTGGCTACCATCGCGAGGCGTTCGGCGTCCGTCACGAACGATGCTTCCAGGCTGTTCTTCAGCAGCGTGTAACACTCGGCGTCATTGAGTTTCAATGCATCAAGAATCGCGAAGTAGTTGGCGTTCACGTAGCCGCCGAAATAGGCGGGGTCGTCGGAGTTGATCATCACGGCCACGCCCTGATCCAGCAGCGCCTTGAGCGTGTGTTTCGCCATGTCGTCGAACACGCGCAGCTTCAGGTTCGACAGCGGGCAGACGGTCAGTGCAATACGGGAATCGGCGAGACGGGCGACCAGCGCCGGATCTTCCATGCTGCGCACGCCATGATCCACGCGGTCCACTTTCAACAGATCGAGCGCTTCGAAAACGTAGGCCGGAGGTCCTTCCTCGCCAGCGTGCGCCACGAGCTTCAACCCCTTTTCACGCGCCTTCGCGAACACGCGTTCGAACTTCGAAGGCGGATGGCCGCGCTCCGACGAATCCAGCCCGACGCCAATTAGCCGATGTTTGTAATGATCGAACAAGGGCAACGCTTCGTCGAAGGTCTTCAGCGCATCTTCTTCCGGCAAATGGCGCAGGAAACACAGGATCAGCTTGCTCGTCAAACCGCGCCGCTCACCTTCAGCCAGCGCGCTTTCAATACCCGCGACCGCCGTTGCGATGGATACGCCGCGTTCGGTGTGGGTCTGCGGATCGAAGAAAATTTCGGTGTGCGTGACATGATCGGCGAGGGCACGTTCGACATACGCCAAGGTCATGTCGTGGAAATCGCGCTCGTGCAGCAGCACGCTCGCGCCCGCGTAGTAGATGTCGAGAAACGATTGCAGGTCGGTGAACGCGTAGGCCGCGCGCAATGCGTCGATGGAGTCGTACGCGAGCGTCACGCCGTTGCGTTTCGCGAGTTCGAAGATCAGCTCGGGTTCGAGCGAACCTTCAATGTGAATGTGGAGTTCGGCCTTGGGCGCGCGGGCGATCTTGTCAGCGAGAGTGGGATTCATGCTTGTTTTGTGCTTTAAAGGGTCTGGATCACGCGGTTTGCGGATGCTGCGCGGAATTGTAGCTGTGCGCGGCGCGTTCCTCGACCCTCTGCAGCAACTGAGCTGCCACCGAAACTGCAATCATTTCCGGCGCTTTATCGTCAATGCCGGGTACGCCGATGGGGCACGTCATGCGCCCGATCCGTACAGGATCTATGCCCCGCGACGCCAACCGGCGTTCGAACTGCACCTTCTTCGTATGCGAGCCGATCATGCCGAAGTAGGCGAAATCGCCGCGCCGGAGAATGCGCTCGGCGAGCGCGAGATCGAGCGCGTGGTTGTGCGTCATCACCAAAAAGTAACTATTGGCCGGCGCTTCGTCCACGGCGGCGTCCGGGGTCCCGCTGGCGTCCATCGTGACGTTTGGGGGCAGCCGGTCCATGGGCGGGAAGGTTTCATCGCGCTCGTCGACCCACACCACGCGGCACGGCAGATTCGCGAGCACCCTGACCAGCGCCGCGCCCACGTGGCCGGCACCGAACAGCACGACTGGAAACTCGCGTAGCGCGATGGTTTCGGTCAGCAATGCGCCGCTGTCGTCGAAACCCGCGCCGTCCCAGAGCAGGCAATCGGGGCCGGCTACTCCCGGTTCTGGATCGGAGATCATCACGCCGTCCGGAATCGGGCCGAAGCCGACGCTGCGCACGGTGGATTGCCCCTGCGCCATGCGTTTGTTCAACGACGTGACCCAGCCGAGATCGCCTATGTCGAGCCGCTCGAACGCCAGCACGACCGCGCCGCCGCAGCATTGACCGAGGCTTGGGCCCAGTGCGAAGCGCTCGAGCCGCCGCATATGCGGACTGCGCGCGCCATCTTTCAGCACTTGCCGCGCGGTTTCAATCGCCTTCCATTCCAGATGGCCGCCGCCGATCGTGTGGCGTGCATCGTCGCGTGTGACGATCATCTTCGTGCCCGGTTCGCGCGGCGCCGAGCCTTCCACGCGCGCGACCGTCACCAGCACGACGGCGTCGCCGTGTGCGAGCAGGTGTTGCAGATCGTGTAGCCAGGCTTGCATCGAGTAGGTTCCGGGTTGGTTAGTTGACCTGCGCGGGCTGGGCGACGTCCGGAGTCGTCGCGGCGAGCGTTTTCAATGCCTGTGCGTCCAGGGCATTCAGGATCGATTCGGGCGTGGCCGGGGCGCGCAGTACGGGCGCGTCGGTTGAATTGGGCGCGACCGACGCCACCGCTGCGCGGATTGCAAGCAACACCGAGAAACCGAGCAGCAACGGCGGTTCGCCCACGGCTTTCGACCGGAACACGGTCGGCTCGACGTTCTGGTTATCGTAGAGCGCGACGTTCATTTCGGCCGGGATGTCGCTCACAGATGGAATCTTGTAGGTGGACGGCGCATGCGTCATCAGGCGGCCGTCACGATTCCACCAGAGTTCTTCCGTCGTGAGCCAGCCCATGCCCTGGACAAAACCGCCTTCCACCTGGCCGATGTCGAGCGCTGGATTGATCGACTGTCCCGCGTCGTGGAGGATGTCCGCGCGCAACAGGCGCCATTCGCCGGTGAGCGTGTCCACGACCACTTCCGAGATCGCCGCGCCATACGCGAAGTAGTAGAAGGGCTGGCCGGTCAGCGTTTTCGAATCCCAGTTGACCTTGGGGGTGGCGTAAAAACCATCCGACCACAACTGCACGCGCGAGAGATAGGCTGCCCCGACCAGTTGATCAAAAGGCATCTGGCCGCCGTTCGACTCGACCACGCCATCGTGAAAACGCACGTCTTCCGCGCGTCCGCCGAGCTGCTTCGCGGCAAGTTCTGCAAGGCGTCCTCGAATGGTAAGCGCGGCGGCTTCGGCCGCCTTGCCGTTCAAGTCGCTGCCGGTGGACGCGGCGGTGGCGGAAGTATTCGCGATCTTCGAGGTGTCGGTAGCGGTCACGCGCACGCGCGACAACGCCACACCCAGCGCATTCGCCACGACCTGCGCGACCTTGGTGTTCAGGCCCTGGCCCATCTCGGTGCCGCCATGATTCACGAGCGCGGAGCCGTCTTTGTAGACATGCACGAGCGCGCCCGCCTGGTTCAGGAATGGCACGTTGAACGAAATGCCGAACTTGACCGGCGTGAACGCGATGCCCCGTTTGAGCACGGGACTCGTTGCATTGAACGCGGCAATTGCGTTGCGCCGCTGCACATATGCACTCGACGCCACCAGCTCGTCGGTCAGCGGCACGATGATGTTGTCTTCCACGGTCTGGCCGTAGGGCGTCACGTTGCGCTCGGTGATGCCGTAGTAATTGACGCGACGGATATCGACGGGATCGCGCTTCAGCCGGTGCGCGATTTCGTCCATCATCACTTCCATCACCAGCGCGCCTTGCGGACCGCCGAAGCCGCGAAACGCCGTGTTCGACTGCGTGTTGGTGCGGCAGCAGAGCGCGGTGATATCGACGTCCTGCAGGTAATACGCGTTGTCGAAGTGACAGACGGCGCGTGTGGCCACCGCACCCGACAAATCCGCCGAATAACCCGCGCGCAACGCGATTTCCACACGCGCGCCTTGCAAGCGGCCGTCGTCATCGAAACCGGCTTCGTAGGTGTAGATGGCGTCGTGGCGTTTGCCGGTGATCATGAAGTCGTCGTCACGATCCGCGCGCAATTTCACCGGCCGATGCAGCAGGTGCGCAGCCAGCGACGCGATGCATGCGAAAACGCCCGACTGCGATTCCTTGCCGCCGAACCCGCCGCCCATCCGGCGGCATTCGCAGATCACGTTATGCGTTGGCCAATCGAGCATATGCGCGACCAGATGCTGCATTTCACTTGGATGCTGCGTGGAACTGTAGACGAGCAAGCCATCCAGTTCCCTCGGAATGGCATACGCAATCTGCCCTTCGAGATAGAACTGTTCCTGTCCGCCAACCTCGAATTCACCTTGCAGCCTATGCGCCGCCGCGGCGATTTTCCCGTCCGGATCGCCGCGTTTCAGATGCAGCGGCGGCAGTACGAACTGCTGTCTCGCGCGGGCTTCGCGCGGCGTCAGGATGGCTTCGCGCGGTTCGTACCGGATCACTTCTTCGCTTTTGGCCAGCGCCGCCGCACGGAGCGCGAGATCGTGCGTTTGCGCGATGACCACGAACACCGGTTGTCCCAGATACAGCACTTCATCTTTCGCGAGAATCGGGTCGTCATGGAGAACGGGGCCGCAATTGTTCTCACCGGGGATGTCGTCGGCGGTGAACACGGCGATCACGCCAGGCGCGGCCAAAACCAGGTCGAGATTGATCGAGACGATGCGCGCATGCGCATGCCGCGACAGACCGAGCGCCGCGTGCAGCGTGCCACGCAGTTCGCCGATGTCATCAACGTAAGTCGCTTCGCCGCTCACATGCAGACTCGCCGATTCGTGCGGCAAGCCGACGCCGATCGTGGCGCGCTCCGGCGTTTTCTCGCCGCCGTGCAGCGCGAGTGCGTCTGCGGCGGCATGGTCGATGTGGTGTGGATCGGTACGCTTGTTCATCGCGTGGTCCTTGGAGCTTGGTGTGGCGTTATGCCGTTCATGGCAAGTCGAACGCGAACGCGTTGACGTCGCGCAGTGCGAGCGGCGAATCCTCACGAGTCTCGAGGAAGAAACGCCACAGCACGTTGCGCGCCACCTTGCTGCGGTATGCGCTCGACGCACGCATGTCGGTGAGTGGCTGGAAGTCAACGTCCAGCGCGCGCATGGCGGCTTGCACGTTGGCTTCGTTCCACTCCTCGTTCACCAGTACGGCTTCCGCATTCGATGCCCGTTTGGGCGTGGCAGCCATGCCGCCAAACGCGAAACGCGCGGCGCTCACGCGGGTGCCGTCGAGTGTCACGGCGAACGCGGCGCACACCGCCGAGATGTCCTGGTCGTAGCGCTTGGATATCTTGTAAGTCCGGAAGCGCAGTTTCGCCGATGGCAACGGCACGCGAACCCCCGCGACGAATTCGCCAGTTTCCAACGCGGATTTTTGATAGCCGAGATAGAAGGCCTCGAGCGGCATCGTGCGGACCTTGGCGGCTTTTTGCAGCACGATTTGCGCATTGAGGGCAATCAGTGCCGGCATGGAATCGCCGATGGGTGAACCGTTCGCTACGTTACCGCCGAGCGTGCCGGCGTTCCGGATAGGCCGAGATGCAAAGCGCGTCCACAGTTCCGCCAGTTCCGGATAAACGGCCGAGAGCGCACCGTATGACTCTTCCAGTGAGGCGGCAGCTCCTATGCTCAGCCATTGCCCGTCGCGGGTGATCGACTTGAGTTCGTTCACATTGCCGATATACAGGACGTCCCCGAGATTGCGGAACTGCTTGGTGACCCACAGGCCCACGTCGGTGCTGCCGGCCAGGATGCGCGCGTCCGGATGGTCGGCGCGCAAGCGGGCGAATTCGGTGAGCGAGACGGGCGCGAAGAACGTTGGGTGACCGAATGCAGCGCCGCGCGCGTCGGGCCCTGAGTATTCAAGGGTTTCCTTGCGCTGAATGGTTTCGAGCTGGCGTTTGAGCGTGTCGCGATCAAGCGGCGCGCGAGGGTACTCGAACATTTTCTGCGACGCATCCACGATCGGACGATAGCCCGTGCAGCGGCAGAGATTGCCAGAGAGGGCGGCGTTGATTTCGTCACGGGTGGGCAGGCCGGCGTCGGCCGGCTGATTCTGATAAAGGGCCCACATCGACATCACGAACCCGGGCGTGCAGAAGCCGCATTGGGAGCCGTGGCAATCGACCATGGCTTGCTGGACCGGATGCAGCGTGCCGTCCTTGGCGCGCAGGTCTTCCACAGTAAAGAGCGCCCGGCCATCAAGCGTAGGCATGAACTGGATGCAGGCGTTGACGGCCTTGAGGACGGGCTGGCCTTGTGCATCGAGTTCGCCGATCACCACCGTGCAGGCACCGCAATCGCCTTCCGCGCATCCCTCTTTGGTACCGGTGCATTGGTCGTGCTCGCGCAAATGCTGGAGCACCGTACGGGAGGCCGATACGTCGTGCACTTCGCGCAGCGCGTTGCGATGGAAGAACCGGATGGTTTGCGTTGTCATAAACAAGTCCAGGACATTGCGGATCGGGCGCGCGTTACGCGAAAATCGGCATCAGGATTCAAAAGAAACCAGACCGAAAGCGCGCACGTGGATCGCCATCCAAAGATAACGATATCACCGCAATATCTCAAAAAGATTCCGGCGAACGTATCAAGACTATGCGAAGAGACGGATGAGGGTCGGCGGAGAAAGCGCCGCAAACCGGTGCGCAGGGATATTGAGGCGGAGGGACTGCGATGCAACGAGAGCGCGAGGACACGGCTCTGGCCGGGGGTGTCCAAGGCCGCCGGATCGGCCAACGGCGATGGACGTTCGTGCGCGGTGGCGCTGCAGGAAAGCGTGGCTAGGCAACGGTGTTCTTTGGCAAGTCGAAGGCTCGCCTCGCACCGAGGCTCCAGCTTTTGCGGAACGCGAGAGCGGTTCAGCCAAGATCTAAGGTCAGAACCGCCTGCCATCCCCATTCAACCAGCGCGCAACCTGCGCTTACCCCACAAACTGCCGGCAACGGCCAGGAAGATCACCGCAAACGCGATAAGACCCCATTGCGGAAGCGAGAGTCCGAAAATGGGCGGATAGGGCGTCTCGCAAAGCCCGGCGACCTTGAAGACCTGAGGTAGCCACTGCGCGGGCGGAAGAGAATCCACGACAGGCTGGAGGGCATCGAACCCGCAGCTGAACCCCGGATGCGCCTGTACATAAACGTGCCGTCCGGCCGCGACCACGCCCCCGAGAGCGGACAGCGCAACCAGCGTTTCGAGCAATGCGATCCCGCGCCATCCCCGGAACGAAGCGCCGAGCAAGGCAAAGACTGCGATCAGCACGAAAAAGTAGCGTTGAATGATGCACAGCGGGCAGGGATCTTCACCTTTGACGAACTGAAGATAGAGCGCTCCGCCAACGAGCCCCAGAGAGATCACAGCGAGCAAGACCAGCAATCGTCGTTCGCGGCGAATCCCGCGGTCGTCGTGGTGCATGGTGAAATGATTCAAGGAGTTGTTCATATTTTCCGAATTGTTCGAGAAAAAAACACCTGAAAGAGCACATCCGGCGACGGAATTCTATCGCGATCGTGATCGCCTGGCGCTTTCAGGCGCGGCATGAGCGGCTCAGCGCGTGGTTTCGAGTACGGCTTCGACGGCACGACCGATGGAGAGCAGCGCATCGTCGCCGAACGGCGCTCCGGCCAGCATGAGGCCGACCGGCGCCTCGCCCCGCGGATGGCACGGCAGCGACAATGCGCAACTATCGAGGAAATTGAAAACGGAGGGGTTGCGCAGGATCAGCGCGTTGGTCCGCCCAAACGCTTCGTCGTCGTGTTCGAGGTCAGCCACACGCGGCGGTACGACCGGGACGCTCGGGCACACAATGGCGTCGAAGCGCTGCCACAGTGCGCGCGCCTGCTCGATCATCGCGGCGCGCGCCTGCAACAAGTCGATGTAATCAGCCGCGCTGGCGGGCTGCCCTTTCAGGATCCGCACGCGGACGCGCGGATCGTATTCATCGGCGTGTGCCTGCAATAGCGGCCGATGCCATGCGTAAGCCTCAACTGACGCGAAGCTGAATCGATTGATCTCGGCGAGCCGCTCGAGCGGCGCGAAACGCACGTCTTCCACCAGCGCACCGGCTGCCGACAGATGCCCGATTGCCGCGGAGTAGGCACTGGCGACCGTTTCGTCGACACCGTCCATGACGTAGTTCGTCAGCACGCCAAGACGCACGCCGTCCAGTGGACGGGTCGCTGGCACGCCGGAGTCCCGGCCGGACAGGATGCGGTCTACAAGCGCGCAGCACGCCACCGACAACCCGATCGGCCCGAACGAGTCGAGCGTGGTGGAAAGCGGCACGCCGCCTTGCGTAGGCACGCGGGCAGCGGTCGGCTTGAAGCCGGTGAGTCCGCAGAGCGCGGCCGGGATGCGAATGGAGCCACCGGTGTCGGTGCCGAGTGCAATGGCCGCCATGCCGTCGGCCACCGACGCTGCAGCGCCTGATGACGAACCCCCGGCAATCCGCTCGTCTCCCGCCACATCGCTTCGATACGGCGAGTGCGGCGTTCCGAAGTGCGGGTTGAGCCCGAGCCCGGAGAACGCGAATTCGCTCATGTTGGTGCGCCCGACGATCACGCCACCTGCTCGCCGCAGCCTGGCTACGGCGATAGCGTCGGCCTTGGCTGGCAGCGCGTCGGCCAGTACCCGCGAGCCGGCGCGCGTCACCTGGCCTTCGATATCGAAGAGATCCTTGATCGACACAGGAACGCCCGCGAGTGGCGAGAGGACGGTGCCCGCACGGCGCAATGCGTCGTGGGCGTCGGCGGCGGCGCGGGCGCGCTCTGCGTCAACGTGGAGGAAGGAAACCGCTCCCTGCCCCGAAGGGTCTGCAATGCGCTCGAGTGCCTGCTCCACCAGCTCGCGGCTGGTAGTTCTACCGTCACGAAGCGCGGCGGCAAGTTGTGCAAGAGGCGCGAACTGAGGTGAAGTGATGGGCATGATGTCGAGAGAAACCGGTGGCTTGACGGGCTGCAAAACGGGCAAGGACAGACGTGTTGCACAGGGCGCGAATGCCGCGCGGCGAGTGATCCGTTCGCGCCGTGGCATTGCGCATTGCTGTGCCGAGGGCCGCAATGAAACGCCTGAAGTAACTTGCCCAAAAGTGGCTGTCATTCTAAGCCAGCCCAGTAATAAATACTCGACGCGGCGCGCGTGGCGCTTGATAAACCGGGCTCCTCGGCCATTCGGCTGATAGCGCCGTGACTGCTTCCTGCCTAAGCTTGGCCTGTCCCTGCAGACGGTCTTTCGCGGCGGAAAACAACAGTCGCAAGTAAACCCAAGCGTTTGGGTTTACTTGCGCGCAGCTAACGGATAAAGTGACTACATGCCAACGATTTTCCGCATCGGCGCTGCCCGCGTCGTGATTTATTTAAACGACCATCAACCCGCTCACGTGCATGTCCTTGATGGCAAGCAACACGCCATCTTCAACCTGCACTGTCCGGCTGGACCGCCGACCTTGCAAAAGAATCACGGCTTTTCGCACGTTGATGCAAATACCTTCGCTCGCCGGATGCATAACGTAGTCGGCTCGCTGTGCACTGAATGGAAAACACTTCATGACTGCTTTTGTTGATATCACCGAACACCAGATGCGCGAAGCCGAAGAGCGAATGAGCGAGCACATTGCTGAACATCCTGTTGCCGTGTCCGTCTCGTTTAATCCGGCGGACGGCAGGGTGGCGATCGAACTGTCAAATGGCGCGTTGTTCGCGATTCCCGCGCGGATTATCCAGGGTTTGGAGAACGCTGCGGACAGCGACCTGGAAACGATCGAAATCACCGCCTCCGGCACGGGTCTGTATTTCCCCACCGTCGACGCTGACATTCTCGTGGCGCCGTTACTTGCCGGTGTGCTGGGATCGCGATCGTTCATGGCCAGGCGACTGGGCAAGCAGGGAGGGGCCAGCCGCAGCGAATCCAAAGCGGCTGCGGCCCGCGCGAACGGAGCACGTGGCGGGCGGCCCCGCAAGGTCACGGTTGAAAACGAGGAGCATGAGGGTGGGGCCGCGATCGCGAAGAAGTAGCCTGGGGTTAATTAACCCACTACGAACGCAACGTCGAATGCAAGCTCGTGCGTAAAGGCTAAAGCGAACGTACGCGGCGCCACGATGCATTCAAGGCACGCGGTCCACCTCGGTGGGAATGTCTCGGGAGCGTTCGGCAGGTGCAATGAGCGTCTTTCCCTTTGCGCCACGCCGCCATTTTCTCGTCACCCATGCACCGAAATCATCAAGGACCGTATAAGCCACGGGCACGACCACCAGCGTCAACAACGACGAGGTGATCACGCCGCCAATGACCGTCTGGCCGAGCGGTCCCCGTTGCTCACCGCCTTCGCCCAAGCCAAGCGCGAGCGGCAGCATGCCGAAGATCATCGCGAGCGTGGTCATCAGGATTGGACGCAGCCTGACGCGTGCTGCTTCCAGCAAGGCGTCGGTGCGGGTCATCGGGTGGCCTTTGCCCTTCGCGTCGAGCAGGGTGCCGCGCCGCGCCTGATTCGCGAAGTCGACGAGCAGGATCGCGTTCTTCGTGACAAGGCCCATCAGCATGATGAAGCCGATGATCGAGAACATGTTGAGCGTGCTGCCGAACAGCAGCAATGCGAGCAGCACGCCCACGAGCGTCAACGGTAAGGACGTCATGATCGCGAGCGGTTGCAGGAAGCTGCCGAACTGTGACGCGAGGATCATGTAGATGAAGATCACGGCGAGCGCCAGCGCCTAGACTGAATAGATGAACGACTCGTTCATGCTTTTTGTTGAGCCGCCGAAACGGTATCGGTAGCCTGCGGGAAGGCGCATCTCGTCGAGGGTCTTCTTCACATCGGCGGCGACTTCGCCCGGCGAGCGTCCCATGACGTTCGCCGAAATCTCGACCTCCCGCGACAAATCCCGCCGGCCGATCACATCCGGCCCGGTCGTCTCGGTGATCGCGGCGACCTGTCGCAAGGGCACGAGTACCGGCGCGCCGTTGGCGTCGGTGCGGCTGGTGGCAATCATCAGCTTTGACAGGTCATCCACGTTGCGGCGTTGCGCCGAGGGCAAACGCACGCTCACGTCGTAATCCTGATCGTCGGGCGCGCGCCATGTGCTGATGGCGGCGCCGGACAGCAGCGGGCGCAGCGCCTGACCGATTTCGGCTACGCCCACGCCCAGGTCCGACGCGAGTTCGCGACGAACGTCGATGGCCACAATGGGTTTGTCGTCCTTCAGGCTCGCGTCCAGGTCGACGAGGCCGGGAATCTTTTGCAAGCGCCGTTGTGCTTCGGCGGACAGACGCCGCAGTTCGTCCAGGTTGTCGCCTTGCAGGTTGAACTGCACGGCCTGGCTGGAGCCGGCGCCGTCGGGCATGCCGATCTCGGTCACCACGACCCCGGCAATGTTCTGCAGGCGCGTGCGAAAGACCTGGTTCAATTCCAGTACGCCGCGGGTCCGCGCGCGCCGCTCTTTCAGGCGCACAGTGATCAACGCGTTGTTCTTGCCCTGCGCGTTGCCGGAGTTGATCGTGGCGTAGCTGTATCGAACCTCGGGGTATTGCGCGAGTGCTGCTTCGACCTGCCGGACTTTGTCGGCGGTCGCTTCCAGCGACGTTCCCACGGGTGTGTTCAAGCCAATCTGCGTAGTGGAGAAATCGGCATTCGGTACGAACTCGGTGCCGATCAGCGGCACGAGGAACAGGCTGCCGAAAAAGGTCGCGGCTGCGACCGACAGCGTGGTGATGCGGTGCTTGAGCGACCAGCCGAGCTGCCGCTGATAGAACCGCGCGAGCCGTTCCACGCCGCGCTCGAAGAACGCGAGCAAACGCGCGAGATGGCGCGTGCCGCGAACATGCAGCGCGGGATCGGGCCAGATCGACGAGAGCATGGGGTCGAGCGTGAACGAGACGAACATCGAGATCAGCACGGCGGCGGCGACCGTCACGCCGAACTGGTGAAAGAAGCGGCCGATGATGCCGCTCATGAACCCCACCGGCAGGAACACGGCCACTATCGAAAACGTTGTGGCGAGCACGGCCAGGGCAATTTCCTTCGTGCCGTCGAGTGCGGCCGTGCGGTGATCCGCGCCAAGCTGAACATGCCGGACGATGTTTTCGCGTACCACGATCGCGTCGTCGATCAGCAAGCCCACGCACAGGGACAACGCCATCAGCGTGATGACGTTGATCGTGAAGCCGGCGGCGAACATGAACGCAAACGTGCCGATCAACGCGATCGGCAGCGTGAGCCCGGTGATCACGGTGCTGCGCCACGAGCCGAGGAACAGGAACACGATTGCGATGGTCAGCAGCGCGCCCTCGATCAACGTGCCCTTGACTTCGTTCACGCTGTTTTCGATATCGAGCGACGAGTCGTCGGTGATATCGAGCTTGACGCCCGGCGGCAGCGTTTTTTGCAGCGCTTGCACTTCGGCACGGATGCCATGCGCCACGTCGACCGTGTTCTCGCCCTGCGCCTTCACTACCGATAAAACAGCGCGCGATTACCGTTGATCAGCGCCACCTTGTCGCGGACGTCCTGCGCGGCCTGCATGACGTTGATCGAGAGATCAAACTGGACGATCACAACGGACAACGCGTTGTAGGAGTGCGATGAAATTTCGTCGATGCCGCTGATCGTGTTGACGGATTCCTCGATCTTGCGGGTGACGTCGGATTCCAGTGAATTCGATGACGGACTCGTCCGCGGAGGACGGTGTCGTTGCCGGGGCACTCGCGCTTGCGCGTTTTCTGAGCGTGTGAGTGATGCTGAGCGCCAGCACGATGATGACGATTGCCGCTAGAAAGAGGTTCCGTTTTCTCGATGAATGCATTGCTTGTCAGTGGAGCGTGAAGCACGCCGCACGATAGCGCATTTACGGCCGGCGGGCGTCAAGGTTGCCGAAGGTAGCGTGGGCAACTGACCGCGGATATCGATCAAATTGTTTGTGAAAACCGCGGCTTGGCGGTTCCGGCGAGATTGCCAGCGAGGTTCCCCGCGAGATATCGATCGAAGATCATGGCCACGTTACGCACGAGCAGTCGTCCGGCAGGGAGCACATCAATCCCGTCGTGGTTCACCTTGACGAGCCCATCGGCCTCAAGCGATCTCAAGCGCTCCAGCTCACTGGCAAAAGCAGTTTTAAACCGGATCCCATAAGCCGCTTCGAACGCATCAAAACGCAGTGAAGACTGACACATGATTTCGGTGATGATGTCGCGTCGCAGCCGATCATCGGTGTTTAGCTGCACGCCTCGCGCAATAGCGAGCTCGCCGCGATCGATCGCAGCGGCGTAACCTGCCATGTCCTTGGCGTTCTGCGCGTAGACATCGCCGACCTTGCCAATGGCAGAAACCCCCAAACCAATCAAATCACAATCCGCCCGGGTGCTGTAACCCTGAAAATTTCGATGCAGCGTACCCGCTCGCTGTGCAACGGCGAGTTCATCGTGCGGCAGGGCGAAATGATCCATCCCGATGTACACGTAACCTGCCTCAGTCAGTTTCTCGATAACCCGTTCGAGAATCGCCAGACGCACGGCCGGCGTGGGCAATGCGGCTTCATCCATCTGCCGCTGCATCTTGAAAACAGCCGGCATATGCGCATAGCCGAACACGGAGAGCCGGTCGGGAGCGAGCGTGATAATCGTGTCGAGCGTACGGCTGAAGCTCTCTACGTTCTGATGCGGCAAGCCATAGATCAGGTCGACGCTGACCGACTTGAAACCCTCGGCCCGTGCCGCCGACATGACCGTCCGCGTGGTTTCGAGTGGCTGAACGCGATTGATCGCTTGCTGCACGCGCAGATCAAAGTCCTGCACGCCGAAGCTCAGCCGGTTGAAACCCAGGTCGCGTAATACGCCGATTGTTTCCGCCGATGCCTCGCGCGGATCGACTTCGATCGAATACTCGGCCTGTGCGTCGGGCAACAAGCGAAACGACTCAGCGGTCGCGGCCATCAATTCGGCCATTTCATCGTGGGATAAAAACGTGGGCGTGCCACCGCCCCAATGCAGTTGCGAGACCGGCCGGGTGGTATCGAAACATGCCGCTTGCAACACCAGTTCACGTTTCAGCCGATCAAGATACGGACGCGCATGCGCACGATTTTTTGTAGCGATCTTGTTGCAGCCGCAATAGAAGCAGACGGTGTCGCAGAATGGAATATGGAAGTACAGCGAAAGATCGGCCGATGCCGCTCCCGGGTCCGCCGCAGCCCGATGGTAATGGGCGGGATCGAAGGTGTCGGTGAATTGAACGGCGGTGGGATACGACGTGTAGCGCGGACCGGCAGCGTCGTATTTTGTGAGCAGGTCGGGGCGGAAGAGGGACATTGCGTACAGACTCGGTCGGACAGGCTTGAGGAGGGTGCTTCGAGTCTAGCCGACCCGTTCCCCTGAATCTTGCGTGATAACGCCGCACCGAACGCCGTAGCCGCGCGGTGGCACAATGCCGGGTTGCCCCATTTGCCCAAACAGTACGAACCGATGTCTGCCGCCCTCCGTCCGAACCCCGCCCACGCGTGCCGCGAAAGCTGCGGTGCATGCTGTATCGCGCCGTCGATTTCGAGCGCGATTCCCGGCATGCCCGACGGCAAGCCGGCCGGTGTGCGCTGCGTCCAGCTTGGGGCGGATCTGCGCTGTGCGATATTCGGCGATGCCCGCAGGCCGGCCTGCTGCTCGGGCTTGCAGCCATCGGAGTCCATGTGCGGCGGCACGCGTGCCTACGCGCTGGCCTGGCTCACGCAACTCGAAATCGATACGCAACCTGAGCGCGCCTAGCCGGTCGAATGCTCTTTGTCCAAGTTCAAGTCACTGGAGAATTTCGCATGACTCAAGCCGTTGCGCCGAAGCGGCGCCGGTTCCTGCTTGCAGCCCTTGGCGGCGCGAGCGCGGTGGCGCTGGGAACCCAGGGATGCGCCGCATCGATATTTCCGTTCATCCCCGACCACTACACGTTTAGCCAGGCGCAGGTCCAGGACGCGGTGCAGCGCAAATTTCCGTTCCAACGCACGGCCTCGCAGATTTTCGATGTCACGTTGGCTAACCCGGTAGTTGGCCTTGCGCCCGATCGCAACCGGATAACCGTGCGTCTGGACGCGCGGCTTGCCACGCCCTTCATGCCGAATCCAGTCACCGGCGTGTTTACTCTTTCCAGTCAACTGGCTTACGACGCACCTAGCCATTCGGTCATCCTGATGTCGCCGACTGTCGATAACGCCCAGGTCTCCGGCGACGCTGCGCAATACAGCCAGCAGATCAATGCAGTCGGCGCGGTCATGGCGACTCAGTTCCTGGACCGTTACCCCATCTACACATTCAAGCCTGAACAATTACAGTTTGCCGGTGTTAATTACGAACCCGGTACAATCACCGTCCTTACAAACGGCATACGCGTGCAGATCGTCGAGAAGTAGTCTTTCCGGCGCAATCCAGTACGCGCGTGCCCGAATGATTGGCTGGCGACGGCCAAACTATGCCAAAAGGGCGGAGCGATGGACTGGATTCTGTTTTGCAAAGCACTGATTCTGGGTGTGGTGGAGGGCTTGACTGAGTTTTTGCCGGTATCGAGCACGGGACACCTGATTGTTGCCGGCAGCCTGCTGAATTTCACGAACGCCCAGGCCAAGACCTTCGACGTCGTGATCCAGTTCGGCGCGATCCTCGCGATTGTCTGGGAATACCGGCGCAAGATCGGCGCGGTCGTCGCCGGATTGCCCACGCAGCCCAAGGCGCGCCGGTTTGCGCTGAACGTGATCATCGCGACCATTCCGGCGGTGGTGCTCGGCTTGCTGTTCGAAAAGCACATCAAGGCGGTTTTGTTCGCGCCAGTGCCGGTGTCCGTGGCGTTGATCGTGGGCGGGATCGTGATCCTGTGGGCGGAAGCGCGGCATCGCGAGCGAAACGTCGCGCCGCGGGTGACGTCGGTGGATGATCTTTCTTATGCCGATGCCTTCAAAGTCGGGCTCGCCCAATGTTTCGCGCTGATTCCGGGCACGTCGCGCTCGGGGTCGACGATTATCGGCGGGATGTTGTTTGGGCTGGAACGTAAAGTCGCTACCGAGTTTTCTTTCTTTCTCGCTATCCCCATCATTTTCGGCGCCACGCTTTACGAGCTTGCGAAGGAGTGGCGCACGTTGTCCGTCGATTCGGTAGGCTTGTTTATCGTCGGGCTCGTGGCCGCGTTCGTCAGCGCATTCGTGTGTATTCGATGGCTGTTGCGTTACGTCGCCACGCACGATTTCACGGCGTTCGCGTGGTATCGGATCGGCTTCGGGCTGCTGATCCTGATTGTTGGGTATAGCGGCGGATTGAGTTGGGCCGAGTGAGGATTCGCGGTTGTTAGAGCCGTTCATGGGTGCTGCGGTGCTGCCCAAAAGTTAAGGCTCGAGTCCGCAAGCGCATACGAAACAGGCCGTTCCAACGTCGGTTGGAACGGCCTGTTTTTGTCTGGGCCGATAGATTTTCGGCCGTCTTTCAGCGGCGCTTGAACACCAGATCCCACACGCCGTGACCGAGTTTCAATCCGCGCCGTTCGAACTTGGTTACGGGCCGGTAATCGGGACGCTGCGCGTAATCCGAGCCGGCTGAGTTTTCCAGCGCCGGTTCCGCCGACAACACCTCGAGCATCTGTTCGGCGTAGTTCTGCCAGTCAGTGGCGAGATGCAGATACCCGCCCGGTTTGAGCCGCGACACGAGCAATGCCACGAACTTCGGCTGGATGAGCCGCCGTTTATGGTGACGCGCCTTGTGCCACGGATCGGGGAAATAGATATGGACGCCATCGAGGCTGTCCGCCGCGATCATGTGTTCCAGCACTTCCACGGCGTCGTGCTGGACGACGCGAATGTTCGTCAGCTCCTGTTCGCCGATCAGCTTCAGCAATGCGCCCACGCCCGGCTCATGGACCTCGATGCCAAGGAAGTCATCGGCGGGGCGTGCCGACGCGATTTCCGCGGTCGTCCCGCCCATGCCGAAGCCGATTTCCAGCACGCGCGGCGCTTGGCGTCCGAACGCGGCGTCCCAGTCGAGCGGCTGCGGCGCGTAGGGCACGACAAAGCGCGGTCCGAATTCATCGAGCGCGCGGCGCTGTCCCGTGGACACCCGTCCCGCACGCGTGACGAAGCTGCGAATCCGCCGATGTCGAAGCGTGCCGGCCGCGTCGGCCGCTTCGCTGCCTTTAGCCTCGTCGCTATCGCGGGTCTCGTCTTGGTCGGGGGTGGGATCGTGGATCATCGAAAAAGGACGCGGATTCTGGGGTTGAGCGGAGCTTGGCTGCAAATGCAAGGCAAACCTGGCGCTGCTGTAAATCAAAAAGCCGCCTTCGAAGGCGGCTTTTTTGTGAACGAAAACTGGAGCGGGCGATGGGAATCGAACCCACGGCTCTAGCTTGGGAAGCTAGGGTATTACCATTATACGACGCCCGCAGAGAGCGCAATTTTACGCGGAATACCCCGTCTACCGCAACTTTACCGGGATCGACGGAGATTGAACTCCGAAATTACACCCCGAACATGGTCATGGTCACGGCCAGCCGCGTCACGACCATCAGCAGTACCTGAACGATCACGAACAGCAGGATAGGCGACAAATCGATACCGCCCATGCGCGGCAACACGCGCCGCAGCGGCTCGAGAAACGGCGCCGTGAGTTGGTACAGCAGCGGCATGGCTGGAGATTGCGGGTTCAGCCACGACAGCAATGCCATCAGGATCGTCATCCAGATGATGAGATTCAGCGCCCATTTGATGACGGTGATCACCGCGACCAGTAGCAGTGTGGGCAGCATGGGCACGAGTCCGGCGGGATCGACCCCCGCGACCAGAACCAACAGGATCACAAATACCACCGCAGCAAGGAATGCCGCGACAATGCTCGCCCAGTCGATAGTCTTTGCCGCCGGCAGGATCTTGCGCAACGGCAAGACGAGCCAGTTCGTGGCCTGCATCACCGCGTTGGACACGGGGTTGTACGGCGGCATACGGACGACCTGCATCCAGGCGCGCAGCAGCAGCGCAGCGCCGAACAGCGTGAAGATTGTGTTGAGTAGAAAACGGGCGATCTCGCCGAACATCTCAAATCCTTTTCAAGGCAAAAGCGCGGCGCTCATGGCCGCGCGGAGTGATACGAGGGCAAGTAAAGCCGCAACGGGAAACCGCCCGGCTTCATCGAACCGCTCAGCGACTTGCGGTCAGTCAGCTCGCGGCGCGAACGTCGCTGATCTGCACGACCGGCGCAACGCCGTCAGGGTAATAGTTAACGATGTCCGCGGAGAAGGCTTTCGCATGTGGCGAGACCGCGGCCGTGAAGGCATCGACGGAATCGAACAGCAGGTGGCCCGCTGCAATATACGTAGGCGTTGAACCCGGCGCGCCCCCCGCCAGTCCCGCATCCGCCGTCCATCCCTTCAATGCACTGCCAAGCAAGCCAGCCACCCAGGGCATATGGCTCGTACAGTAGTAGTCGATGTCGAAGGGCGCATTCTCGCGATACGGATAAAAAAAGCTCACCTTGATCATTGTTTGTTCTCGTAGCTGAATGGGTTGGCGTCGAGGGTGGCGGCCGAAGCCAGAACTTCGCTTGGCGTTCAACGCACGGTCCGGGTTCAGAACCAGGGAGCGCTCGTTGCCCGCTCGTTGCCCGCTTGTTGCCCGCTTCCTGCCGGCGTCCGGCACGGTGGCCGAACCCCTCGGCGGCTTTGCCACACTGGCGCGCCGGGCATCACGATAGCATGGCTTGATGGCGCCTTGTGCCGCTTGGCGTACGCCGGCGCACAGGTACCCCCATACGGCCGGCTATGCGTGTCGGATCGAGTCAATCAATCGTCGCTCGGCCCGGTCCCGTTCAACACGAGTTCGATGGCGTGTGACATCGCGTCGAGTGCTTGCGCGGGCGGTGGCGATGCCCGCCGTTTCGCCAGCGCGACCGCGCGCCGCGAGAGCAGCGCATATAGCGCGGCGTGATCGCCGCCAAGGTCTTGCAGCAGCGCCAACTGCTTAATCACAATACCCGCGTCGCCGCGCGACACCGGGCCGGCAAGCGCACCCGGCAAACCCTTTTCACGCGCGGTTTCGATGGTGCCGGCAAGCATCGGCAGGACTGCGCGCAATGCGTCGTCCTCGGCGAACCCCAACTCTTTCCAGAGCGTCACCGTCTCCGACAGCGAGCACAGCGCAAAGCTGGCCGCGTAGTGCGCGGCGGCGTGGTAGAGCAGGCGGCCGCCCGGCGGGATGGATAGCGGATGGCAGCCCAGAGCCTGAACCAACTCGGTCAGCGTGTCGTGCAAGGCACCGCTCGCTTCAATCGTGACTGAACAGCCTGCAATGCGCGTCTGGTCGCTCGGCAGGCCGCCAAACAGGAACAACGGATGGAATCCGCCGATGTCTGCACCCTGCGCCTGGGCACCAGCAAGGACATCGAGGGGCGTGGCGCCGCTGCAATGCACGATTGCTTTTGTGCCGTCGCGAACCTGATCCAGGCGCAAAGCGTTCGCCGTCGCACCAATGGAGTCGTCAGGAACGGTTAAAAATACGATATCGGCGTGTTGCGCGACCGCGCTGGCGTCGTTGGCGACTAGACATTGCGGCAATTCGCCTGCGAATTCGTGTGCCGATGCCGCCGATCGGCTCGCTATCGCGCTGACCGGGTAGCCCGCGCGCGACCAGACGGCTGCCAGGCAGCGCGCGAGGCGCCCCGCGCCGACGAAGCCCAAACGGGGCGTCGTTGAAAAAGGCATGGTTGTTGCTCCATAGAATTGTTGCGAGGCGCGGATTCGCGTTCGCAGCGCACGATGAAGTATCGCGCAACGGCGTTGGCGCCATAAAAACGGCGCGGCACGCCGCAGTCAAAGGTTTTGCGAGGCTCGAGCAAACGTGCGATCGGGCCTGAACAGTCAGGATTGGTCTTTTGGCCGATGTGTGCCAGTGCTTGTTTTGCAACGTTTGGGGGTCGCCATGAGTATTTTTGCGTATCGGAAACACCTGCGTTTTCTTAGCCAGACACATCGGCGCCAATGGTGGGATCAGCGCAAGCGGCTTACGCCGCGGGTCAGGATCAGCGGGGCATACGTGCCGCCCAGCGTCACCCGTGAATTTGCTTACGTGAAGGTGGGCTGAGAGGGGAGTCGAATCCATCTGCCTAAGAAATCAGCACCGTTTGCGGAGGCCCCGCTCGACGCTTCCCGGTCGGCGGGGCTTTCCATTTTTAGGGCGCTAAAAGCAAATTGTAATGAATCATTACTTTGGTGACATTCGGCTTAGCGGCTTGGACAACGGCAACAGCCGGCGTCTTTCTCAGCAAACCCTTAATCCGTCTCGATAAGCCTGTGCGCCAAGGCTGGCGAGGCTGACCGCCCGCTTGAAATTAGGCAGACAAAATCCCGTTTTTGGACTGTAGATATTGCAATTTGCAACAATTGCTTAAGCTGAAATTCAGGGTTTTTAGCTACATTGAATGCATGTCGTTGCGGTAGCCGGTCATCTGTACAGGACCGCGGCGTGGAGAATAAAAGTGAAAAAGATCATCCAGATTTTGGCTGCCGCCGCACTTGGCGTAGGCCTTGTAAGCGCCGCGCAAGCGCACGTTTCGGTGGGGA
The DNA here is from genome assembly GCF_002220365.1 of Caballeronia sordidicola. Taxonomy (GTDB): domain Bacteria; phylum Pseudomonadota; class Gammaproteobacteria; order Burkholderiales; family Burkholderiaceae; genus Caballeronia; species Caballeronia sordidicola_C. Next base: position 86,918 of record NZ_MTHB01000290.1, read on the forward strand.
TTGGCATTGGGGTGCCGGCTTATCCCGTGTACGCGGCTCCGCCGCCGCCCGTGTATTACGCGCCGGGCCCGGTTGTATATGCGCCGCCGCCGGTGGTCTACGCACCGCCGCCCGTTGTGGTCGGCGGCTATTACGGTGGTGGTCCGTACTGGCGTGGTCATTATCGTGGCGGTTACGGGTATGGATATCACGGCGGATATCGCGGCTACCACGGTGGTTATGGCGGCTGGCGCCACTGAAACCGCAGGCGCGACCGGATCCGCTAACTGATTTTTTGAATATTGGATCGGCAGCAATACAGCGCAGCGCCGGCATCGAGCCGGGTTGCGCTGTTTTATTTTGCATCTGGGGTTCTTCCGTTATCAACGCTCGGTCCAACCGCCGTGTTAGCTGCTCGGCCAGCTTTCCAAACGCTCCACGATGCTGGGACAATGGTGGTTCCTCAACCGCCGCCCTTGAGTTCCGATGTCAATCCTTCCCGCACCCACCTACGCCGACGTCGCCGACGCCGCAGAACGTATTGCCGGCGCCGCTCATCGCACGCCCGTGATGACTTCCCGCACCGCCGACGCGCTCACCGGCGCGAACCTGTTCTTCAAGTGCGAGAACTTCCAGCGCATGGGCGCTTTCAAGTTTCGGGGTGCGTTCAACGCGATCTCGCATTTCTCCGAGTCCCAGCGCCAGGCCGGCGTCCTGACTTATTCATCGGGCAACCACGCGCAGGCAATCGCGCTGTCGGCGCGCATCGCCGGCATCAAGGCAACAATCATCATGCCGGAGGACGCGCCGGCCGCGAAGATGGAAGCCACGCGGGGTTACGGCGGCGAAGTGATCACGTACGACCGATACACAGAGAATCGCGAGGAGATTGGTGCGAGGCTCGCGCAAGAGCGCGGCATGACGCTGATTCCGCCTTACGACCATCCTCATGTGATCGCGGGGCAGGGGACGTCGGCGAAGGAGCTCATCGAAGAAACCGGGCCGCTGGATTATCTGTTCGTGTGCCTGGGTGGCGGAGGCTTGCTCGCCGGTTGCGCGCTGGCGGCAGCCGAACTGAGCCCATCATGCACGGTGATCGGCGTGGAGCCGGAGGCGGGCAACGACGCACAGCAATCGCTCGAACGCGGAGAGATCGTCCATATAGAAGTACCGCGCACGATTGCCGACGGCGCTGCATCTACGCACGTGGGTGAATACAACTTTCCGATTCTGAAGCGCTACGTGGACCGGGTCGTCACCGTCAGCGACGACCAGCTCGTGCAGACCATGAAGTTCTTCGCGCAGCGCATGAAGATGGTGGTTGAGCCAACGGGTTGTCTGGCTGCGGCCGCCGTGCTGCAGGGCATCGTGCCGGTGAAGGGTAAGCGCGTGGGCGTGTTGGTCAGCGGCGGCAATGTCGACCTGGCGCGATTCGCTCAATTCCTCGCTTGACAGCGTGACGTCATAGCGTCTGCGCGCCCTTCAGGATCAGGTCGTGATAACCGTTGACGATCACGCTGTACGAGAAGTATGCGAACAGCACCGCCGATAAAATGTGGCAAGCGCGCAGCAACGTCGTCCCTGCGCGTTTGCGGCCATGGCTGGCGAGCGAGCAGATAAACAGCGTCCAGCCGAGCCCGCCGCAAAAGAAGCCGATGAGAAACACCGACGCGCTTAGCCCGCCTGTTGCGCCGGCTTTCGCGATCAGTGCGCCGCCCACGGCGGCGAACCAGAGGATCGCGCTTGGCGAAGACACGGCGAGCAGGGCGCCGCGCATGAAGCTGCGCAAGTGTGAGGGCCGCGGCGTGGCGATCAGATCGGGTTCCCCCGCAACCGGCGGCGCCGATGCCGGAAACAGCGCTTCACGCGCCATTTTGAAGGTCAGGAACAGCAGCACGATCGAGCCGCCGATCCAGACGACCCAGCGCACGGTATCAAACTGGAGCAGCGCGGCCATGCCCGCGAGTGCAAGCGCTGCGTAGACGAGATCGCCGAAACAGGTGCCGAGGCCGAGCATCATGCCCGGCCTGAAGCCGTGGGTAAGCGTCAATGAGATGATCGCGACGTTTGCGATACCAAATATCCAGACACAACGACAACGACAGAAACAATCCATCAGACAGCAATGGCAACACGTGCATCCCGACTTTCCTTTTTGATCTTTTTGTATTGAGCGAAGCGGGTTGTCCGGCTTCGTGAATTCATCTTGCTACGGCGTGCGGGGCAACCGGTCGACCGCTCCCGTACTAAACGCGCTCGAGCGGCACCGACACCACCAGCCGCCCTGTCTCGATACCCATCGTGTTACGCATTGGCGGGTTTCCATAAGCAGCGAGTTGCGCGCGCTGCGTTTCCTGGCCTATGTCGAGTTGCGCCAGAACATGCGTGACGACTGCGTAAAGCACGGCCGTGTTGCCGTCTTCCACCTTGACCGCAATGCCCAGTGATCCGCGCGCACCGGTAGCACGGACACCGATCGCATAACTCGCATCGGCGCCTACTTTACCGACCAGATCGCCGCCGAAGGCCTGCATCAACGCGGTACAGAATCGGCCGTCGCCCGCGACGAGTTCCGGATACGCCGTCATCGCGCGATAGATCCGGGCCAGGGCTTTCGAGCGTGGCGTGGTGTCAACCCCGGTGTCAACCCCGGTCTCAACCCCGGTCTCAACCGCCGCCTTCGCGTCGGCCATCTTCATGAACAGCCGGGCGAGCCGATCCAGGGGGAAGGCCGGCGTGGGCAGATTGCAGCCATCAATAGCCCATTGCACGCCGTCTTCAGGCAGATCGCACAACTCGGCCACGGTCCGTTTCACCCGAACCTGCAGCGGATGCTCAGGCAGGTGATAGTCAAGGACGGCCGCGCCCAGCGCCTGCGCACCCGCCAGCATGCCCGCATGTTTGCCCGAGCAATTGCTGCATACGCCGGTTGGCGTGAAATCACGCCTGATCCATTCCTTCAAGACCGCGTCCGACAAAGGCGCATGGCCGCCGCATCGGAGATCGGCTTCGGTGACGTGCGCCTTCTCCAGCATGGCGCGTGTGCGCTCTATGTGGCGCGGCTCGCTGTTGTGCGATGCGCACATCAGGGCGAGATCGGCGTCGTCAAAACCGAAACGGTCCAGCGCGCCCGTTTCCAGCACCGCAAGCGCTTGCGCCGGTTTCGCCGCGGACCGCGCGAGCGTCATGCGTGACGGATCGCCGAACGCGTAGATCAACCGGCCATTGGCATCGACCACCGCCACATGCGCGGCATGCGTGTTTTCAACCAGACTCCCTCGATAAACCGTCGCCGCAACGTTCATGAGCGCTTCCCTCCGGAAAAGCCGATTTCGTCCCATAGCGCGTCGACGCGCCGTTTCACCGCATCGTCCATCGTGATCGGCCGGCCCCATTCGCGGTCGGTTTCGCCGGGCCATTTGTTGGTGGCGTCGAGCCCCATCTTCGATCCCAACCCCGCCTTCGGCGACGCGAAATCGAGATAGTCGATCGGGGTGTTATCGACCAGCACCGTGTCGCGCGACGGATCGATGCGCGTGGTGATCGCCCAGATCACCTCCTTCCAGTCGCGGATGTTGACATCGGCGTCCACCACCACGATGAACTTCGTATACATGAACTGCCGCAGGAAGCTCCAGACGCCGAACATCACGCGCTTCGCGTGGCCCGGATAGCTCTTCCTGATCTGAACGATCGCCATTCGATAACTGCAGCCCTCGGGCGGCAGGTAGAAGTCGGTGATCTCGGTGAACTGCTTTTGCAAGAGCGGCACGAACACTTCGTTGAGTGCCACGCCGAGCACGGCCGGTTCGTCGGGCGGCTTACCTGTATAGGTAGAGTGATAGAGCGCGTCGCGGCGCATGGTGATCTTTTCGACGGTGAAGACCGGGAACCACTCTTGTTCGTTGTAATAGCCGGTGTGGTCGCCGTATGGGCCTTCGAGCGCATGCTCGTATTTCGCCGACGATGAATTCGTTGGCCGCGGCGGCGCGCCGGCGGGCAGTGGCGGAACAGGGCCGTCCTGCGGATAGATGAAGCCTTCGAGCACGATCTCCGCGCGCGCGGGTACCTGCAACGTATCGACACCCGGCGTAAGGCATTTTGCCAACTCGGTTCTTGCGCCGCGCAGCAAGCCGGCAAATTGATATTCGGAAAGCGAGTCCGGCACGGGCGTCACCGCGCCAAGAATGGTGGCCGGATCCGCACCAAGGACCACCGCCACCGGATACGGTTTGCCCGGATTGGCGAGCGCGAACTCGCGGAAATCCAGCGCGCCGCCCCGGTGCGCGAGCCAGCGCATGATCAACTTGTTGCGCCCGATCAGCTGCTGCCGATAGATGCCAAGGTTCTGCCGCGTCTTGTTCGGGCCGCGCGTGACTGTGAGTCCCCAGGTGATGAGCGGGCCCGCGTCGCCTGGCCAGCACGTCTGAATGGGCAGGCGCGCCAGATCGACGTCCTGTCCTTCCCATACGATCTCCTGGCAGGGCGGCGAACTAACCGTTTTCGGCGCCATGTCCCAGACGGCTTTCGCCAGCGACACCAACTTGCCCGCGTCCTTCAGGCCTTTCGGCGGCTCGGGTTCCTTGAGCGCCGACAACAACCGGCCGACGTCGCGCAACGACTCGAGCGCGGCTTTATCGCTGAGGAGACTGGGATCGGCCGCCGCCTGAGCTTGCGTCTCGATACCCATGCCGAGCGCCACGCGCCTCGGGGTACCGAACAGGTTGGCCAGCACGGGCATGGAGTGTCCCGTCGGCGCCTGGAACAGCAACGCTGGACCCCCCGAACGCAGGACGCGATCCGAGAGTTCGGTCATTTCAAGGACGGGCGAAACCGGCTGGCTGATGCGGCGCAATTCGCCGAGTGTTTCGAGGCGGGCGGTGAAGTCGCGCAGGTCTTTGTATTTCATCGGCTAAAGGGAAGGGGCCTGCGGGAAGCGCGGTCTGCGTATAAGGATAAAAGGGCACGGACAGCAGACGCGACGGCTGATGTAGCGGTTCAAGTGGCGTCCAAGCCCTTTGTGAGGAACTTTCGCGCGCGGGCGATTGTCGATTTTACCTGTGTTGATGTCGGTACGTCAGAGCACACAACGGCACAAATCCGGCGTTTCCGCTGGAAAGTGGCTTGGCAGGCCGTTCTCGCCGCCCTGAACAGTGTTCATAATTACTGAAAGTAATAGCTTTTACATTTACCAGCATTGACGGATCATTTGAGCCTGCTAGAATCCTTTTTCATTGACAACACCAATTGAAACTTTTTACCACTGCCTCAGGTCTTTTGAAACGACGCGACGCGTCACCTGCGCCGGATTAGTACGGTGAATCAAGGCTTTGGTTTTCTTGCCGGCGCTCTTCTTCGCCGGTTTTTCGCGTGGTGACCTTTGTGCGCGCCCCGGCATGTCCTTCGTGCTGCGCGCACCCGGAAGACGTAATGTTCCGGTCAGGTTTCCCCAACGGTTTGTGCCGTTTTCCCGATACCGCTCGTGGCTAACCCAGGGCTGGCGGTGTCGATTTCTGCGTGGTGGACCAGTTTTTCGGGTTTTCATCTGCGGAAATCACGTAATTTGGGAGATCCATCCAATGAATGCTTGGTTGTCGTGGCGTCCCGACGCTCGCCTGGCGCTCCATCTACGCGCTATGCTGCGTCGCGCCAAACACATGAGTCTGACGGTTTTTAGCCTGGTCGGTTGCGCTGCTGTAGTGACCGCGCTGGCGCTGTGGCTGCTTCCCGCCTGGCGCGGTTCGTTTGCCGCCAAACTCATGCCCCTCGTTTCGGCCGCGGTGCAAGCCGGTCCGGCCCGGTTGCTCTCCGGACAACCTTTCCCCCCCTTCGCGCTTGGACATCAGCGTGAAGAGGAGTTGCGCAACGGTACTGGCGAGACGACTTCACTCGGCGCTGCTGCCAGCGACGACGACAGCACCCGTAAGCTCACGGGTGGCCTGAGCCTCGCCGTGTCGCCAAACGGGCTCGATCCGCGCACGTTGCCGACTGTTGCGACGCTTGCCAGCGCGATTTCATCGCAACGGGTTGTCGCCGATGCTCGCGACGACCGCGTGCTCGTGTCGGATCGTGAGCAAAACCTGGTGGCAAACTTCATTGCGCGGCGTTATCACGTGGCGCAGGAACCGGTCGGTGAGCTGGTGAAAGCAGCCTTCGATACCGGCCGCGAGGTTGGCCTCGATCCGCTGTTGCTGCTGTCCGTCATGGCGATCGAATCGGGTTTCAATCCGTATGCTGAAAGTGGCGTGGGTGCGCAAGGGTTGATGCAGGTGATGTCGAAGGTTCACTCCGACAAATTCCAGTATTTCGGTGGTTCGCATGCAGCGCTCGAACCGCTCGCAAACATCAAGGTCGGTGCCCTGGTGCTGAAGGATTGCATTGCACGAGGCGGTTCGGTGGCGGGTGGATTGCGCTTCTACGTGGGTTCGACGGCACAGGACGACGGCGGTTACGGCGCGAAGGTCCTGGCCGAACGTTCGCGCTTGCGCGACGTAGCCCGTGGCCGCAATGTGCCGATCGTCACGCCGCAAGCCCCGGTGCAGCCTGCGCCAAAGCAAGTGGTGGCGTCGGCTTCTCCGTCTAACTCAGGGACCGGCGAAAAGCGTGTGCACGTGACGCTCGACGGCGCTCCGGCCATAACAGCGCCGGCCAAGTCCGCACCGCAAGCCAGCGACCATAACAATACCGACGACGCAGACGCGCAAGCAAAGCATGTCGCTTCGGCGGAGTTCGGTGCTTAAAGCGTTGCGTTAAAGGCCAAAGCCCGAGTTGTTAATCGTGGGCCGGGTAAGACAAAAAGCCGTTCCAACGTAAGTTGGAACGGCTTTTTTGCTTCTGCTTTCCTGAGAGATATCTGAGAGAGCGGAGCCGTGGCTCAAACCCGTGGCTCAAACCCGAAACAGCGTTCCCAGCCGTTGCACGGCCTCTTCAAGCTGTGAGTACGCGGTCGCGTAAGACAGCCGGATATAGTCCTGCGGCGCATGGAAGCCGAAATCGGTCCCCGGTACCAGCACGACCCCGGCGTCGTGCAGCATGGAACGCGTCAATGCGTTGCTGTCGCCGGCCGCCGGATGCGCGACGTGCCGTGTATCGGCATAAACGTAGAACGCGCCGTCCGGCACAACAGGCACTTCGAAACCCAGCGAACGCAGTGCCGGCACGATGAAATCTCGCCTGCGCCCGAATTCCAGTCGCCGCGACTCGTAAATCGCGAGCGTGGCCGGCTCGAAACACGCCAGTGCCGCATGCTGCGCGAGCGCCGACGCGCAGATGAACAGGTTCTGCGAGAGCTTTTCCATGGTGGCGACCATCGCTGGCGGCACCACGAGCCAGCCGAGCCGCCAGCCGGTCATGTTGAAGTATTTCGAAAAGCTGTTCACCGTGACCACGTCGTCGCCCAGTGAAAGGGCCGACACGGGCTTCGCGTCGTAGCTCAGGCCCTGATAGATCTCATCGACAATCGTAAAACCGCCGTGCGCACGCACTACGTCGACAATTTTCGCGAGTTCGTCCGGTTCAATGGACGTGCCAGTCGGATTGGACGGCGACGCGAGCAGGACGCCGCGCGTGGCGGACGTCCAATGTGCTTCGACCTGAGCCGCCGTCAACTGAAACCGCTCGGCCGGACCACTCGGGATCAGGACCGGACGGCCTTCGGTGGCGGCCACGAAATGGCGATTGCACGGGTAGCACGGGTCAGGCATCAGCACTTCGTCGTCGCGATCGACCAGCGCGGTGCACGCCAGCAGCAGCGCGGCCGACGCGCCCGCCGTCACCACAATGCGCGCCGGATCGATATCGAGCCCAAACGTGTCGCGATAGTGGCCGGAAATAGCCTCGCGCAACGACGCCAGTCCGAGCGCATTCGTGTACTGCGTGACGCCGCGACGCAAGGCGTCGGTGGCGGCCGCGATCACCGGTTCCGGCGCCGTGAAATCCGGTTCGCCGATGCCCATGTGAATGATGTTGCGGCCCGCCCGTTCAAGCGCCTGCGCTTGTTTCGCCAGTTCCATCACATAGAACGGTTCGATGGCGTCAACGCGGGCGGCGTATCGGATGGCGCCGCGTGGGATAGCTGCGTTCAACGGTTCTTTTGCGAAGTTCATCAATTGGAGAGACCAGTCGTTCAGCTGCGCTGCCCGCGGCCTTGCGCTTCCGTCGGCCGCAACTGGACGGCGAGTTTATCCAGCACGCCATTCACATATTTGTGGCCGTCGGAGCCGCCGAACGTCTTCGTCAGTTCGATTGCTTCGTTGATCACCACGCGATACGGAATGTCGAGGTGATGCTTGAACTCGAACGCGGCGACCATCAGCACCGCGCGTTCGACCGGCGAAAGCTGTTCGAGCGGACGGTCGAGGCACGGCTGGAGTTCGGCGGAAATGGTGTCCGCTTCCTTGATCACGCCGTGCAGGATGGCGTCCAGATGTTCCTGGTCGGCTTTATCGAAGCCTTGCGCGCCGCGCAACTGCGCGTCGATCTCGCCGCCGGGCGCGCCCGACACCAGCCATTGGTAAAGCCCTTGCGTCGCGAGTTCGCGCGAGCGTCGTCGAGCGCTTTTCATGCCCGGTCCTCGTCGTCTTCGTCTTCGTCGTCGCCGCCGAGTTGTTCCAGCGCGACCGACAGATTTGCCATTTCCACCGCCACGCGTGCTGCGTCGCGGCCTTTTTCCGTCATGCGGGCAACGGCTTGCTCGTCATTTTCGGTCGTCAGGACCGCGTTGGCGACTGGCGTGCCGAAGTCGAGCGCGATACGGGAAATGCCCGCGCCGCTTTCATTCGATACCAGCTCGAAGTGGTACGTTTCGCCGCGGATCACCGCGCCGAGAGCGATCAATGCATCGAACTGGCCGGATTCAGCCAGCTTTTGCAGCGCCAGCGGAATTTCGAGTGCGCCCGGCACGGTGACGAGCAGTACGTCTTCACCGATCACGCCAAGTCGTTCGAGTTCTTCCGTGCAGGCATCAACGAGGCCGTTGCAGACCGGTTCGTTGAAGCGCGATTGCACGATGCCGATGCGCAGTCCGTCGCCGTCGAGGTTCGGTTGATATTGTCCGATTTCCATTATTTATCCGTTTTCAGTGTGATGCAGTGTGGTGATTGGCGGTGGTCAGACAGAGCGCAAATGGGCGATGGAAGCAGGATCGGCCGAATCCGTCGAAGGCGTGGCGGGGCAACCCGGCATGGGGATGAACCCGGTCACCTCCAAGCCGTAACCCGACATGCTGCCGAGTCTGCGGGGATTCGACAGCACCTGCATCTTGCCTACGCCCAATTCGCGCAAGATCTGCGCGCCGATGCCATAGGTCTTGAAATCGACCGGCCGGCGTTTGAGTTCGGCCGCCTTGTCTTCGCGCTCGAACGCCTGGAATACATCAACGAGATGCTCTTTCGTGTCGCCGCAATTGAGCAGCACGATGGCGCCCAGGTCACGGTCGGCGATTTCCTTCATCGCGGCGTCGAGGGTCCAGGAGTGCGTGGACAAGTCCACTTCGAGCAGATCCAGCACCGACAGCGGTTCATGCACGCGCACCGGCGTTTCCCGTTCCGGCGACGGCTGGCCGCGCACCAGCGCAATATGCGGCGAACCGCTTGGCTGATCGCGATACAACACCGCGCGAAATGCCCCGTGCGCGGTCTGCATGGTGCGTTCCGCGACCCGCTCGACAATGGATTCCGTGCGCGAGCGGTAGTGAATCAGGTCTGCGATCGTGCCAATACGAATACCGTGCAGTTCGGCGAATTCGATCAGATCGGGCAGCCGGGCCATTTCGCCGTCGTCGCGGATCACCTCGCAGATCACCGATGCCGGCGTCAGGCCCGCCATCGCCGTCAGGTCGCAGCCCGCTTCCGTATGTCCCGCGCGCACCAGCACGCCGCCCGGTTGCGCCATGATCGGAAACACATGACCCGGCTGGACGATATGCTCGGCTTTGGCGTCGTGCGCGACCGCTGCCTGAATGGTGCGTGCGCGGTCCGAGGCGGAGATGCCGGTGGTCACGCCTTCGGCCGCCTCGATACTCACCGTGAACGCCGTCCCATACTGGGTGCCGTTTCGCTGCGTCATCAGCGGCAGGTTCAGCTGGCGGCAGCGGTCCTGCGTGAGTGTCAGGCAGATCAGTCCACGGCCGTAGCGCGCCATGAAATTGATCGCTTCCGGCGTCACGAAATCGGCGGCGATGACGAGATCGCCTTCGTTTTCGCGGTCTTCTTCGTCGACAAGAATCACCATCCGGCCAGCCTTCAGCTCGGCGATGATCTCTGGGGTGGAGGCGAGCGTCATTTCGGTGGTCGTCCGGTGCGAGAAAGGGCGTATTTTACGCCACCGCCGATGCCAACGCGCCGGTTTTGCCGGTTTTGGGCTGGCGTTGGCCATCCGGCCGGGTATTGGCCGGACCTGAAGGCGGTCGGTCGCGCCTATCCCGGGCTCACGTAGGTATCGCCGACCATCAGGTGCACGATTTCATCTCCATTGGTTTGCTGGACCTGCCGCTCGCCGGCCACCTCGCCGCGCCGCAGCACGACAATGCGATCGGCGATCGCAAAGATGTCGTGCAGGTTGTGCGAGATCAGGAGCACGGAGACGCCCTGGGCCTTCAACGCCGTAATCAACTCCATTACCTTGCGCTGCTCGGGCACGCCCAGCGCGGCGGTGGGCTCATCCATGATGAGCACCCGGGCGTTCCAGTAAATGGCCCGGCCAATTGCAATGGCCTGTCGCTGTCCGCCTGAGAGCATCTTCACCGGACCGCCGAGCTTGCGCTCGGGAATCACGATGTCCAGGCGCTTCAGCACCTCGCGCGCGACCTGCGCCATGCGGGGCCGGTCGATGACCTGAAAGCCCAGCTGCCGGCGTAGCGGTTCGCGTCCCAGGAAGATATTGCTGCCGACGTCCAGGTTGTCGGCGAGCGCCAAGTCCTGATAGATCGTCTCGATCCCGCGAGCGCGCGCATCCTGCGGATCGCGCAATTGCAACGGCGCGCCGTCGAACAGCAGTTCGCCCTGGTCGGCCCGGTAGACGCCTGAAATGATCTTGATCAACGTCGACTTGCCGGCACCGTTGTCGCCGGCGAGCGCCAGCACTTCGCCCGGCAGCAGCTGCAACGACACGTGCTTGAGCGCCTCCACGCCGCCAAAGCGGATCGAGATATCGCGCACCTCCAGGATCGGCGTGGTCATTGGGCGCCTCCGAGACGGTCCTTGTATTGATCGATCAGGACCGACAGGATGATGACAATACCCACCACGATGAATTGCCAGAACGCGTTCACGTCGACGAACACCAGTCCGAACTGGATCACGGCGATGATCAGCGCGCCGATCAGCGTCCCGACGACATTGCCGGTCCCACCAAACAGGCTCGCGCCACCGATCACCACGGCGGCGATCGAATCGAGCAGCATTGGCTCGCCGGCATTGGCAGCGCCTGCGGCGAAACGCGCGGTATAGATGATCCCGCCGACCGCGGCGAACGCGGCCGCGATCAGGTACACCACGAGCAGGTGGCGTTTGACGTTGATGCCGGCCCGTACCGCCGACTGCGGATTGCCACCGATTGCGTAGGTGTACTGGCCGAAGCGCGTCTTCGAGAGCAGCAGATGCATGATCACTAGCAGCACCCCGGTCAGCACCACCGGTGTCCAGCCGGCGCCGAGCCACGCAAGACCGGTGTTGTCCACCGAGACAGTCATGCCGCTGCCGGCCGCGAGAAAGCCCGCACCTCGCGCCACGCCATACATGCCTAGCGTGCCGATAAAGGCCGGCACGCCAAGCCACGCGATCAGCACGCCGTTGACCAGCCCGGGAATCAGGCAGACCACGATGGTGAGCGGAATGGACACGATCAGGATCCACGGCGAGCCGCTGCCAAACAGGGTGAATTGTGCGACACACACGGCCGCGAGTCCCATCACGAAACCCGCGGACAGATCGATGCCGGCCGTGATGATCACGAAAGTCTGGCCGATGGCGAGCAGCAGCGGAGCGGCGGCGGCAAGACCAATCGATTGCAGGTTGTAGGCGTTGAATAGAAACGACCGATGAGCCGAGATCTGCGCATATACCTCGAAAAAGGCGAGCAGGGCGGCCAGGAAGAGCCACGGCCATAGCTTGGTAATCAGCGCGATCTTGTCGAGACGCGAGTTATCCATGGAGTTATCCGCGTTGTCATGAGCAGAACCCGCGTGCGCGGCGGCGCACGCGGTGGAGACGATCTTTTCGCTTGAGCCACTCTGCGGAAGCTAGTTCGAATAGATGTATTGCTGCATGTCGGGCTTGTCGATATTGTTTTTATCGAGAACCTCGAAACCCGTGCTCTTGAGGGTGGGAATCTTTTTGCCATGAATGACGTCGGCGGCGTACTTGACGCCGTAGTAACCGATTTCGTCCGGGCGCTGTGCAATCGCGATATCGACCAGGCCGCTCTTGATTTGCTTGTCGATGCCTGGCACCGCATCGAATACGACCACCTTGACGACGCCTTGTTTGCCCGCCGCCTTGACGCCTTGGGCCGCGCCGCTGCCGGAGAAGGTGTTGGCGCCGAATACGCCGGCGAGATTCGGATTACGCGCCAAAACTGCAGCTACGTGAGCCGCGGCCTGGTTGGCATCGTCCTCGTTGTACAGCGTTTGCAGCACGGTGATGTTCGGGTGCTTTTTCAGCTCCTGCGCGAAGCCTTCAGCGCGCGCGTCGGTGCTCGAGATGCCTGGCTTGTTGTTCTCGCAATAGACGGTGCCCTTGTCGCCGATAGCTTTGGCAAGCGCGCGTGCTGCGACTCGGCCGCCTTCGAGATTATCTGAAGCGATATAAGAAAGCGGGAAATCCGCATCGCCCTTGCCCGTCTGATAATGTCCATCGCCGATATAGGTGTCGACGGTAATGACCTTGATGCCGGCGTCGGCGGCTTCCTTCAGCGGCCCAATCAGCTGTTGCTTATCGACTGGCGAAATCAGCAGTACGTCAGGACGTTTGGCGATAAACGCCTTGAGGATCGGCACCTGCTCACTGGTGTTCCACTCTTTGGGAACCTGGAACAGCAACTCGACTTTCTCTTCCTTGGCGGCCCGTTCCGCGCCGCGATGCATTGTGAAGTAGAACGGATCAACTACACCGGGCAGGAGTGCAACCACCGGATGGGCAGCATCTGCCTGCGCGAGCCCCGGTAGCGAAAAAACGATGATCGTCGAGGCCGCAACCATACAGCGGGAAACGAAACGCTTCATTTTGTCTTCCTCCAGTTTTTGAGTCCGACTTGCGACGCCCGACTTGTTCTATACGCTCCATGGCGACTGCAATCGGTTGTTGGGCAGTATAGGCGCGAGCGGTGTCAGTGACCATTGGAATGACAACGCTAGTTACGGTGCAACTGATAGCGCTTTGGCGGTGTGGTGTTTAGTGATTTTAGTGATTCCGCGAAAAACTCCGGCTATGCCCACGGCGAGCATTGCAAACGGGTTTTTGCTCACAGCGATGACCTGCATAAGCTGGTGGTGCATCGCGAGGGTCACTTGCCTGATCACGCCATTGCGGCGCATGGACCGATGGGCACCCGGGCGAGCATCCGGGCGGCGCGCAGATGAACCACGCCGCGCTCGCACGACAGTTGCTCTTGGTTGGATGTCGGCAGCGCCCACGCGCGATCGTCGCCTGGTTACGTGCCCGCGACGACATACATTGCGACTAGCTTGTAGGACGAGCAGGCGGTGTCCATCTTAGCTAACCCTTCACAAGGACACTGGAGGGCAGCAGCCGGTGTATTGCCCGAACAACGAGGTCAGCTGTCGGACGCCATGCTGGAGCAGTCATCCGGCAACACGACGTTCGGCGACCTTGCTCTGCACGCGCCCCGTGTACACGCCTTCAATCAGCGTGCGGCCTGATGGTTATCATTCGACGTCGACAGAATCCGCTCCACATACCGCGCGATCAAATCGATTTCCAGATTCACCTTCGCCCCGGGCAACAAATGCCGCAACGTCGTTACTTCCACCGTATGCGGAATCAGGTTGATCGAAAACTCGCAGCCATCGGGCCGGTCGTTCACGGTATTCACCGTCAGGCTTACGCCGTTCACCGTCACTGAACCCTTGTAGGCCAGATACTTGCCGATATCGCGCGACGCGAGAATCCGCAGTTCATGTGACTCGCCAACAGGGGCGAAATGCGTTACTTCACCAAGACCATCAACGTGTCCCGACACCAGATGCCCGCCCAGCCGGTCATGCGCACGCAACGCCTTTTCCAGGTTCACATCGCCGGGTTCGGACAGGCCAGCCGTCTTGTTCAGACTCTCGCGCGACACATCGACGGCAAACGACGCCGCCGACTTCTCGATCACGGTCATGCACGCGCCCTGGATAGAGATGCTGTCGCCAAGCTCCACGTCCGTGAGATCCAGCCCGCCGGAGGCGACCGTGAGGCGCACGCCGGTATCGGCATCGGTGGCTGAACCCAACGGCGTAACTGCTTCAATGCGGCCGAGCGCCGCGACAATTCCTGTGAACATCGTCGAGCTTCCTTAGGTTATGCGTGTTGTGCGTCAGGTAATCGGTTTTGCGTCTGCGGGCGCGTCGGTTTTCACCACCGCGAAGCGCGCCAGGATGCGCAGATCATCACCCAGCCGGTCGATCCGGTGAAACCGCAGATGCGGCCGCGCATTGAGTGTATCGGGCGGCGTGAAATCGAACATGCCCGGCGCGTTGCCCAGCAAACTCGGCGCGAGATAGATCAGCAATTCATCGACGCATCCCTCGCGCAGCAGCGAGCCATTGAGCTTGTGGCCCGCTTCCACGTGCAGTTCGTTGATCCCGCGATCAGCGAGAATTCCAAGCATGGCGGGCAGGTCGACCTTGCCGTGCTCGTTCGTCAATGGCGTGAATTCGATACCGCGTTCGCGCAGTGCATCGGCTTTCGCGGGGTCGGGCTCAGCGCCGCAAAACACCCATGGCGGCGCGCCCTCCAGGATCCGGGCCGTGAGCGGCACGTCCAGGCGGCTGTCGATCAGCACGCGTTGCGGCTGACGGGGGGTGTCGATGGCGCGCACGGTGAGTTGCGGATCATCCTCCCTCACCGTGCCAATGCCCGTCAGGATCGCGCACGCCCGGGCACGCCATGCGTGACCATCGGCGCGCGCTGCTTCGCCGGTGATCCACTGGCTTTCGCCGGTCGGCAAACCCGTGCGACCGTCCAGCGTTGCCGCGACCTTCATGCGTACCCACGGACGGCGGCGCGTCATGCGCGACAAAAAGCCGATGTTCATCTCGTACGCTTCGCTAGCCAGCAGGCCGCAGCGCACATCGATACCCGCATCACGGAGAATCGCCAGCCCGCGCCCGGACACCGCCGGATTCGGATCTTCCATTGCTGCGATCACCTTGGCGACCCGCGCGTCGATCAGCGCATGCACGCAAGGCGGCGTGCGGCCGAAATGGCTGCACGGTTCAAGCGTGACGTAGGCGGTGGCACCCCGCGGATCGTGACCGCGCGCCCGCGCGTCTTTCAACGCGCGAACTTCGGCGTGATCCTGACCGGCGGGCTGCGTGAAACCTTCGCCGATGACCTCGCCGTCTTTCACCAGCACGCAGCCGACGCGCGGGTTCGGCGTCGTCGTGTACATGCCCCGCGCGGCCAGGGCCAGCGCGCGCTCCATGTGCGAGAAATCGGTCTGCGAGAACATGGCGGCGGCGCTTAAGCAGCGAGGCGGGCGAAGGCGCCGCGAGCGGCGTCGAGCGTCGCGTCGACGACGGCGTCGTCGTGGGCGATCGATACAAATCCTGCCTCATACGCCGATGGCGCGAAGTAGACGCCGGCATCGAGCATCTCGTGGAAAAACGCGTTGAAGCGCTTCGTGTCGCCCTGCGTGACTTCAGCGAAGCTCGCCGGGACGCGCTCGGCGAAATACAGGCCGAACATGCCGCCGATAGCGTCCGCCGAGAAGGGCACCTTGGCGTCCTTGGCAACTGATGAGAGGCCATCGGCGAGACGGCGCGTTTGCTTCGTGAGCGTGTCGTAGAACCCTGGCGCCTGGATCAGTTGCAGCGTTTTCAACCCGGCCGCGACCGCGATCGGATTCCCCGACAGCGTGCCCGCCTGGTACACGCCGCCGAGCGGTGCGAGATGCGCCATGATGTCCCGGCGACCGCCGAACGCCGCCGCCGGCATGCCGCCGCCGATCACCTTGCCAAGGCACGTCAGGTCCGCCGTGATGCCGTAGACCTGCTGCGCGCCGCCCAGCGCCACGCGAAAACCGCACATCACTTCATCGAAAATCAGCACCGAACCGTACTCGTCGCAGCGCTCACGTAGCGCCTGCAGGAACTCGGGCGTGGCTTTCACGAGGTTCATGTTGCCTGCCACCGGCTCCACAATAATGGATGCTATTTCCGCGCCGAACGCGGCAAACGCTTCGTTAAGCTGTTCGACGTTGTTGTATTCGAGCACGGTCGTGTGCTTGGCGATATCGGCGGGAACGCCTGCTGAGGTTGGGTTGCCGAAGGTCAGCAGACCCGATCCCGCTTTCACGAGCAGGCTGTCCGCGTGACCGTGATAACACCCTTCGAACTTGATGATCCGATCCCGCTTCGTAAATCCACGCGCCAGGCGCAGCGCGCTCATGGTCGCCTCGGTGCCGCTCGACACCATGCGCACTTGTTCTATCGACGGCACCAGCTTGCAGATCTCTTCCGCGATCTCGATTTCGGATTCGGTCGGCGCGCCGAACGAAAACCCGTTCGCGAGCACACGCTGCACGGCCTCAAGCACCTCGGGATGAACGTGACCCAGGATCATCGGCCCCCAGGAACCGATGTAGTCGATGTACTGCTTGCCGTCGGCGTCCCAGAAATACGGGCCTTGCGCGCGTTCGATGAACCTCGGCGTGCCGCCGACCGAGCGAAACGCCCGCACCGGCGAGTTCACGCCGCCGGGAATGGTTTTCTGGGCGCGTTCAAAGAGAGCTTCATTTCTGGACATGACGGGGCCTGCGCTGAATGACGGGTTCGGCTGGAGAGGGCTGCGGCCGCTGGCTTCGTTCAAGCCTGGATCTGCGCTGGGATCGGAACCGGCTGCGTCCGGCGCGTCTCTCGCGGCTGCAGGAAATCAAGATGAAATTGTACCGGAGTCGCTTGGCTTCAGCCCGCGACGCTGCGTCCTGGTGCTGCATTCCAAACAGACGGCCGTGAGGCTTGTGAAAGCAGGGCGCGTACAATGCACACTGTTTTAAGGCTCTGTTTAAGCCGTTCGCTTGCACGCCGGACGTGGCCCTTGCGAGGGTTTTTGCACTCGCTTCGTATTTGTTTCGTGGTCGTTTCGCCTTTTGTCGTTCGTCATTCGCCCGTCCCGAAAACCGCGCCTTTTCCTCAAGCCTCCTTTCGCCTCTCATGCCCGAAATCATCAAGCGCCGTTCTGACCGCCGACTGATCCTGTTGCTTGGCGCGCTGGCGGCGTGCGGCCCGCTTTCCATCGATATGTATCTGCCGAGCCTGCCGGCGCTCGCCGCCTCGTTCGGCACGACCGCCGCCGCCGCGCAGATCACGCTGACCAGTTTCATGCTGGGTTTTTCGCTGGGGATGCTCGTGTACGGACCGCTCTCAGACGCCTACGGGCGCCGGCCGGTGCTGCTCGGCGGCATCGTGCTGTACACGCTTGCGAGCGTGGGGTGCGCGCTGTCGTTTTCCATCGATTCGCTGGTCATCCTGCGCTTCCTGCAGGCGCTCGGCGCAGGCTCGGCGTCGGTGCTGGCGCGGGCGATTGCACGCGATGCCCACGCGCCGTCGGACGCGGCCCGCGTGCTGTCGATGCTCGCCATTGTCACGTCGATTGGGCCATTGCTCGCACCGCTGATCGGCGGGCAGTTGCTGCTGCTGGGGGGCTGGCGCGCGGTGTTCGTCACGCTCACGCTGTTCGGCACGGTGTGCGCGGTAACTACGTATTTGCGGGTGCCGGAAACCTGGCCGCGCGAGAAGCGTGCGACTTCAGCGCTTGGGACATCGTTCGCCGCGTACGGCCGTCTTCTCACCGATCCCGTCACGTGGGGCCACACGCTATGCGGCGGCATGGCGTTCGCGTCGATGTTCGCGTACATCACCGCGACGCCGTTTGTGTATATCGACTACTTTCATGTGAAGCCGCAGCACTACGGGTTTTTCTTCGGGCTGAACATTATCGGGATCATCGGCTGGAACGTGGTGAACACGCGGCTGGTCGGGCCGCTGGGGTCGCTGAAACTGATTTCGATCGCCTCGTTTGTCAGCGTGATCGCGGCGCTGGCGACGGCGTTCGTGTGTATCACCGGGTTCGGGGGCTTGTGGTCGATCGTCGGCTGCCTGTTCTTCGTGGTCGGGGTCGTGGGTTTGTTATCGGCCAACTGCACGACTGACCTGATGCATCGATACCCACACAATGCGGGTGCAGCCGCCGCGGTGTTCGGCGCGGTGCAGCTGGCGCTCGGCGCGCTGGCGAGCGTTGCGGTCGGGATGTTCCACGACGGTACGCCGCAGGGGATGGGAATCGTGATCGGGGTGACGGGCGTGCTGACGTTCGTCGGCCGAACGCTGGTGCTGCGCTGGCATGGCACGCCGGTGCGGGCTGCTCGCGCAGGGTGATTGATCGACGCGCTCGCGAGCGCCACTCTGAACGTGGGCCGCTGGAGAGAAACCGGGCGCGTTGCCATGTCAGCCACGCGCCCGGCAGCACTCACTTGTCGCCTACCATCTGCTGCAAGAACGTGAACGCGGTCGCTTCCACGCGGGCGATGCTTTCCGCCTCCACGCCTGCGCCGTGACCGCCGTCGCGGTTCTCCAGATACCACACGCGGTCATGCCCCAGCGCCTGCAACCGTGCCGCCATCTTGCGGGCGTGGCCGGGATGCACGCGGTCATCGGTCGCCGACGACGTGAACAGCGCCGGCGGATAAACCACATCGGCTTTCACGTTTTGATACGGCGAGTACGTCATCAGGAAGCGCAGGTCGCGGTCGTCGGCGGGGTCACCGTATTCATCGATCCACGATGCGCCTTGGAGCAGCAAGTGAAACCGCGCCATGTCGAGCAATGGCACTTCGGACAACACCGCGCCAAATAATTCCGGACGCTGGACCAGCATGACGCCGGTGAGCAAGCCGCCATTGCTGCCGCCCCGAATGGCAAGTTGTTTCGATGTCGTCACACCTGACGCCACCAGCGCTTCGGCAACTGCGATGAAGTCATCGAAGGCGACCTGGCGCTTTTCACGCTGCGCCGCCTGATGCCACTGCGGCCCGAACTCGCCGCCGCCACGAATGTTCGCGACTGCATACAACCCGCCGCTTTCGAGCCATGCGATGCCCGTGGTCGCGTCGTAATGCGGGTCGAGCGCAACTTCGAAACCGCCGTAGCCATATAGCAGGCAGGGCGCGGTTTCCTGACCCTTGACGTTCGCTTTACGACCGATCAGCCAATAGGGAATAGCCACGCCATCGGTCGAAATCGCGTGACGACGTTCAGCGACAAGACCACTCGCATCGAATTGAGCGGGAAGGCGTGCGAGCAGTTGCCATTCGCTTTGCGGCTGCGCGAAGTCGGCGTAGTAAAGCGACGGCGGCGTGAGGAAATGTTCGACGTGAACGAGCACGGTGTCGTCGCGTTCGCTGTCGATGGAATCCACGTATGACTGGCTGGCGGCCGGCAGCGCGAAATCGCGGCGGGCCCATTCGCCTTCCAGATCGGCCGGGGGGCCAAGCAATTCCACGCGCGGCGAACCATCGTCCATGCGCGACACCACCAGCCAGTGCTTCGTGAAGTCGATATCGGCGAGAACGGTTCGGCCCGACGGCGTGAACAGCACAGTGAAATTGCGCGCGCCTTTCAGGAAGGCATCGCGGCGAATGACGAGCAGCGAACCGCTCGCGTAGGTCGTTGCGCCCGATGTTGCGCCCGCTTCGTAGGACTCGCGTGGCGTGACGAACAGCCAGCCGTTCCAATGCTCCAGTTCTGCGTGCAGCGGGACATCGTATTGCTGCCACTCGCCGGTGGCTTCATCGAGCCAGTATTGCAGCGTTTCGAAGAACGACGTCGCGCGGGAAGCCAGATGCAGCTTTTCGAGTTGATCGTAGTCCACGCCGGCCGAGACATCGCGACGCTTGCCTTCGAAGACGATAGGCGCATCCGCCAGCTTCGTGCCGCGCTTCCATTTGCGGGCCTGGCGGGGGAAACCGGACGTGGTCAGTGCGGGCTTCTTGCTGTGCGCGCTATCGTCCCAGCCGACATACACCGTGTCGCGATCGATCCACGAAATGCCGTGCTTGCCAACGTCCGCAAGCGTGAAGCCGTCCTCTACGAAGCGCTGTGTTTCGATGTCGAACTCGCGGACCATGCATGCGTCCGAGCCGCCCGGCGACAAGCTCACCAACGCCCGGTCCCAGGTCGGGTAGAGCATGTCGAAGTCATGCAGCGCCCAGCGGATGCCGTCTTTGGCGGCGCTCGTATTCAAGTCGATCTGGTCGACGTCCAGGATGGTTTGCCATTCCGGCGTGCCGGCGAGCCATTTCTGCCAAGGTGTGCGCCTGACGATGCCCAGTGGGTTCTGCTCGTCCTGCCATGTGTTGTATCCCCAGTCGGCATAGCGCGAACAGGACACGATGCGCTCCTGCGAGGTGTAGGCCTTCGCCAGCCTCTTTGTGAGTGCGTCGGTTTCCGTGGTCTTGCCGAAGGCATCGGTCGTGCGCGCGTTCTGGGCGCTCACCCACGTGTCGACGCGGGCATTGTCAAGCGCTTCCAGTTCAATGAACGGATCGGTACCGTTGGCGGCGTGCCATTCGAGTTCGGGATGCTGGCTGAGGAAAGAATCTGTCATGTCGGGGAGGCCGCCTGCTTTGCGTTGCCGGTGGATGCGCCGGCGTGTTCGGGAGTTCAGAAGGGGGATTGTGCCTGATGGCCGCCCAGCTGGTTTTTAAGCTTGCGGCGCAGCAACGTAAAAAGCCGCGCAGCCCTTGCGGGCT
>NZ_MTHB01000246.1 GCF_002220365.1 Caballeronia sordidicola
GTCGCCATGCTCGGCGGCTTCCTCGCGCGCAAAGGCGACGGCGAGCCTGGCGTCAAAACCATCTGGCAAGGCATGCAGCGAGTGGTGGACTTCGCTGCTGGCATCAGATACGTACGCGAGCTTGAGCATCAGACTTGTGTGTAATGGAATGCGTATAACCTGCGGTCAGGTAACACGCGCTGGCGAAATGGTTTGTTGCGGTACGCGCGGATCTCGAGGCTTGGCCCTTTGGGCCGCATTTAGTTGGATTGAAGATCTATTCCTATTCCTGAGCCGGCTTATCGTAATCACGGGGCGTCTGTCGTACCGGGAAAATGTGCACCCCCGAGATCTAAGTCGTGATGTCTTTTCCGTCCATGCGAAAAAGCACGGACGTTATCGACTTAAGTTCCGACTGATGTACCAGGGTTGCGCTTTCGCCTTCGCGAAGAGCCGATCAGCAGTGAAGCGACCATATTTCATGTCCGTTTCCGGAAACGCACCGATCTACGGTGCAGTCACTATGTTCCCGGCGGCCGGGCAGAGGCACTTCGACGGCAACATCCGTATATCTCTCCTCCGTAAAGACGGGTTTTGTACGAAACCGCATACCTTCACTCCGACGCCGTCTTTCGATGTCGTAACCGTATATCTTTGCTACTTTTTCATCATTCCGGTGCATTCGCGAACGACAGAGCTCTAATCACTACCTGTACGGTTTTGAAAATTGGGGACCTGGAAAGCCCGTCTCATCATTCTCGAGACACCCCATGCCTTCGCTCCGGCGCACTGCAGTTGCCGAGGCGCGACTGAAGCCCGGTCGTGCCGCGGAACGGCTTGGCTTGAGCGTGCGCCAGGTCGAGCGGCTCGTGATGCGCTACCGCGACGAAGGCGCCGCTGGCCTCGTTTCGCGGCGGCGTGGTACGCGCAGCAATCATCAGTTGCCGCAGGCGGTACTTGATCGGGCGCTCGGACTGATCCACGAGCGCTACGCGGACTTCGGTCCAACGCTCGCGTGCGAGAAGCTGCATGAATGCCGTGGGCTGGTGCTGTCAAAGGAAACCGTGCGTCACCTGATGACGGACGCGGGTGTGTGGGTGCCGCGCAAACAGCGACCGCCGAAGGTCTATCAGCCGCGTGCACGACGGGCCTGTGTTGGCGAACTGGTGCAGATCGACGGCAGCGACCATCGCTGGTTTGACGACCGGGCGCCGGCCTGTACGTTGCTGGGGTATGTGGATGATGCTACGCGCCGGCTGATGACCCTGCACTTCACCGGGAGCGAATCGACCTTCAGCTACTTTGAGGCGACGCGCGCGTACCTGGAGCACTTCGGCAAGCCAGTCGCTCTTTACAGCGACCGCGCGAGTGTGTTCCGCGGCACGCGTGCGGCAACCACTGGGAACGGCGTCACGCAGTTTGGCCGCGCGATGTACGAGCTCAACGTTGACACGTGGTGCGCGAACAGCAGTCCGGCGAAGGGCCGCGTCGAGCGCGCCAACCTGACCTTGCAGGACCGGTTCGTGAAGGAGCTGCGACTGCGCAAGATCGACACGAAAGAGGCCGCCAACGCTTACGCGCCCCACTTCATCGCTGACTTCTATGGCCGCTTTGGTAAGGAGCCGAGGAGCATATAACGCGCATCGGCCGCTCAGGGACGATGAGGATCTGGATTTGATTCCGACGTGCCGGGTCTCGCGCTGCGTGCCGAACACCTTGACGGTGCAATACGACCGGGTGATTTATCCGCTGGACGACACGGCGGTGAACCGCTCCCTCGCCCATCATTATCTGGACGTGGTCGAATATCCCGATGGGCGTCGTCGCCGGCCTGATGGCCGTAGGTGTTGTTGTAGGCCTTGAATCGATCGATATCGACAAACAACGGTAACAGGACACTAAGCTATCCTATAAAAATCAACTTCCTCGATTATTTCCGCTAATTCACCAGAGCCATGCGCAGCGTCCCCGAGCGCAGCTGCAATGATCTGCGAGCCGCAATTTAGCGAGTCGGGATACGAAACTCAAGGTTACATTCGTCACAACGCCGTCTGCGACCTCACCGGACCTGGATCGCTAGTGCTGGGACGCCCCGTCTCCAAATGACCCGCGTAACGCCATAAAGCATCGAAAGGATCCGTTGCCGTCACGTTGAAGTCGTACCATCCTGAGTGCGCAGACACGCGCCGGCGTTCCTCGAAAGTTGCGGCCGCCTTTAACCGGCGCACGACCGCATTCTCCCTATCGTAGGCATCCTTGATGCGCAGGCTGCATGCACATGCCCCGGCGTTGGTCAACAGCAGCGAGACAGTTTCCGTTGCCGCATCGGCACTGAAGATAACCCGTGGTCGCACCCTCTTGCCGTCAGCAATGCCGCGAAATTCGCCCATCCAGCCGTTCGGTCCATAGACAGCCAGTTCGTAGCGCCCTTGCTTGTCGAGTGTCTCCCACAAATCGAACAGCGCGTCTCCGGCGACGACCGTATAGCGCCGTGGCGAACGCTCAGGGCTCAGGCGGTCATAGACGTAGAACGCCGCGCCCGCACGGCCATTGTTCATGAAGTCCATCCTGAGCTTGGCGCCCTCCGGGCGAACATTCACGGCGAACCCATACGGAACCGCGCGAGCCGGCCGTGTGCCGGGCTCGCCTTCAGGCAGCCTTTGATATGCGGGCACGATAAGCGGCGCGCCCAGCGAAGCAACGCGCGGCGAGGTGCCAAAGCGCAAGCCTGCGGGGTTCGGGTCGCGATCTGGAGGCACGGAGAAATCGAACGCCGATGTCAGGTCGCCGCACACGGCCCTGCGCCACTTGCTGATATTGGGCTCCGCCACACCGAAGCGTGCTTCGAGAAACTGCAGCACAGAGGTGTGATCGAACACCTGCGAACACACCCAGCCGCCCTTGGTCCACGGCGACACGACGATCATTGGCACGCGCGGTCCGAGGCCCATGGGCTGCCGGCCGCCCCGATCAGCGCCGGGAATGAGCGGAGTCCTGTGACGGGGGTAGTGATCGAGGTCGACGATCTCGTCGTCCAGACTGTCGGCGAGCGACGCCGATACCATGCCCGCACCTTCGCGGCCGCTCGCGAGCGAAGGCACCGGCGGCACGACATGATCGAAGAAACCGTCGTTTTCATCGTAGTTCACGAACAGCGCAGTCTTGCCCCAGACCTCGGGATTCGACGTCAGCGCGCCCAGGATGAGATCGATATAGTACGCGCCGTCCGTCGGAGATGCGCTGGGATGCTCGCAATACTTCTGAGGTGCAACGATCCACGACACCTGAGGCAAGCAGCCAGCCGCCACGTCGCGGCCGAACTGCGCGAGCGTATGCTGCGCCACCCCGCGGTTCAAGAGCGCCGCTGGTGCGCCAGACCCGCGCTGGAATCGGCTGAAGAATTCAAGCGAATTGTTGCTGTAATTATCGGTTTGATCGCCCGGCAGCCCCGTGCCGCCCTGATAGACCCGCCAGTCGATCCCGGCTGTTTCGAGCCGCTCCGGGTAGGTCGTCCAGGTGTAGGCATCCGTTGCGTCGCGCTCGCTCAGGCCAGGCCCGTTCGGCGTCGTGCCACGAGTATTGCACGCATCGAGGGTGCCGCTGAACAGCATGATGCGGTTGGGCGCCGTGTCTGCGTGCACCGAGCAGAAATACGCGTCGCACACGGTGAACGCATCCGCCAGCGCGTAGTGATAACGCAGGTCTGCGCGCTTCAGATAGCCCATCGTCAGCGTGTCCTGTTTCTGATTGACCCACTCATCGTAGTGGCCGTCGTTCCACGCAAGGTGACCCGTGCTCCAGCTATGGTCCGTGCCAGGCATGAACTCGGTCGTCGCCTGTAAATCGAGGTGAAACGGCATCACGAAGCGGACATCGTCGGCCAAGCCACGGCCGTTGTACGCATCGGTACGCACCGACGCGGCCGGCTGATGCCATACCGGCTCCCCGCTTCGTAACCGCAGCGGACGTGGATCGTTGAACCCGCGGACACCTCGCAGGCTGCCGAAATAATGGTCGAATGAACGATTCTCCTGCATGAAGATCACGACGTGGCCTACGTCCATGATCGAGCCGGTTCGCGCGGCGGCGGGCAGCGCGAGCGCATCGCGGATCGCCCATGGGATCGCCCCCGTAAGCCAGCCGGACCCGGCAGCCGCGCTCGCGCATGCCGACATCATTCGCAGGAAGTCCCTTCGGGTTCTTGTGCGCATGGCCGTCATCCGCCGTGAGGGACGTTGTTGACATTGTTGACGTTAGTCGCACTGGCCGCGCAGGCCCGTTTGCCGACACCGCATGCATCCGGCAGTCCGAGCAGGCGCGCGAGCGCTGGGCAACGCACCAGCGCCGCCTCGTAGGCACGCTGGCGCTGTTCGTCGTAGTACGCGTCGGGGTCCAGTCCAGGGAGCCGCTGTGCGAGTCCGTGGAGATCGTTGACGGGCCAGTTGTCGTGCTCGCTCATTGCTCGTCCACCCATAGTCCGTCGGGGGTCTTCACGGCAAATCCGGTTGCGGTCAGCATGGTCACGGTGTCGCCGTTTTCGCCGACCATCGACGTGCGAGGAAGATTCGCTGCGTAGTTGGCCAGCCTCACGCCAGGCTGAAACGGGCTGTTTGCGACCATGTTGGCCAGCAATTGCGCCACAGCCAGAAAACTCGACGGCGTATCGATCACGGTGGTCGAATGGGACTGCTGTGGGAAATTGACCAGGCGCACCCCAACGGGTCCATGCACGATATGCGGCGTTGGCAGCTCACGTATTCCGTCAAGCTGACTGGCCTCGGCGCGCAGCGCTGCTCCATGCTCCGGCACGAATACGATCACCGCGCGCCGGCCGGAACTCGCGATGAGGTCCGCAAAACGGTCGAAGTCACTCATCAGTTTGTTCACGCGCTGCCCATACGAATCCCTGCTTTTCAAGCTGCTGCCGACAATCCGGTTGCCGTCGTGCAAGCTAATCGTGTTGTAGTACAGCGCCACCGGCCCTGGCACCTGCTCTCGGCGCGTGTACCAGTTCGCGAGAACGCCATAGTCTTCGCGGATCGGAGAGTCGTCGAATGCGTGCATCGCGATCGGCGCATCCGTATTCGGGATCAGCGGCACGCCGGGCACGCCGGTGTTGTGGTTTACCAGATTCAGGAAGTCGTCGAAATGGCCGTCATGGTTAAGGAGCGTCTGCGGCACGAAACCTGCCTTCGCGAGCGCGGCCAGCAGATAGCAGCCGGAGGGAGCCGGAGCGTAGAGGTCCTTGTGCGCCGGCTGTCCGCACGTCGCGCGCAGCACGCGGATCGCGGCCGGTCCGCTATAGCTCGCCGCCGTGCTGAACTGGGTGAACAGAAAGTCGAAATGGCTGAGCATCGGATGATTGCGGGCCTTCACGGCGTCGAGGTCATCCCATGAAAGCGAACAGATGTGCAGCACGATGATGTCGAACTGCGCGGACGGATCGTCAGTCAGGTGCGTGAAGCTCACCTTGCGATTCGCCTCCTTCGTTCTGAACGCGGCCAGCGCGGCGTCATGGCCCGGGGTGCCCGCTGGGCCACCCGCAGACGCTAGCGCCACCTGCGCGCCACTGGACGCCGCGGGTGTTGCGGGTATTGCGTGCAGCAGGACGGTATGCCCTGCCTGCCAGAGCGGCGCGACGATGAGCGCAACGATCACGAGCGTCGACACGCGCGCCCACCGGTTGACTACGAGGTAAAGCAGTACGACTATGCCAGCCGCTCCGAGCATGAAAGGCGGCACAAAGCGCGGCGCCAGCTCGAGCCAGTACTGAATGCTGAAATGTGCCATGGCGCCCAGCTCTTCTACCAAGCGGGCAAACGGCGGCACGACTGCCTCGCGATACATGAGCGGCAGTCCGACGGCCAGCCCAATCAACGTGCGCAACAGCCGCCATTGGCGGCCGCGTACGAACGCTGTCACGGCCAGCGCCAGCGCGAAGGCGATGTTGGTGACCCATAGCGGCTCCAGGCGGCCGCTAAGCCACAGGTAAAGCTTCAGCATGAAGTACAGGTTCCACAGCATCATTGCGGTGCTCCTTGAATCCCTGAATCCTTGGACTACCCGTCAATATCGCGTGCGATCCGCCGCGAGCCTGCCGCGTACCGCGCGCAGCGCACTGCCGCATAACCGCGCATATCCCTGAACGCCCACCTGCAGGACTTCTCTCAGCCCGCGCAGCGGCATGTCCGCCACTTCGGTGTCGTGCCAGGTGACCCATGCGTCGGCTCGCCCGAAGGTGCATTGCACGAGCCGCCGCTCGGCGTCCAGATCGAGTCTCTCGAACTGCACGCCGAGCCGGTCTCCGGCCACGCGCACGGCGCGGACCGGGAAGCTGAACTCCCGCTCTCCGCGGCTCACGCATACGTGCATCGGCTGATTGACGTCGATCGCAAGGCCGGCGGGCAGCGCGAGCCCGAACCCGCCCATCGAGAAGTCAGTTGTCCTGCAGGCGATCGTGCGGCCGTCGCCGAGCAAAAGCATCGCGGGAACACGCATGTCGATACGGTGCGTGACGCGCAGCTGTTTCGCCTCTCGCGCCACGCAAACCGCGGCGCCCAGCATCACCAGGTTGTAAGTCGTCCAGAACATGTTAATCAGCACGGTCGGCGCTTCGTTCGGATCCGCGAGCAGGAGCCTGTACACGCCGGCCGCGAATGCGAGCGCGTTCAGCGCCACCAGCACGATGTAGGGACGCGACACCGCCCAGTCGAGATAACCTTCGTCGATGCGGCCTCCCTTGTCGGTCACGTTGAATTTGCCATGCCTGGGGCTGAGCACCGCAATCGTCGTCGGCCATGCTACGTACCAGGCGAGCACCGATTCGTACACTTCAGCCCAGAACGAGTGGCGAAAACCGCCCTGCATCTGCGAGTTAGCTATGTTCGCGACCGCGATATAGGGCAGCACATAGCAGGCGATAGTCGACGCCGGCGCGTGGATGAAGTGCATCTGAAAGAACAGGTACGCCATCGGCATCGTCAGGAAGACGAGACGCGGAACGCCATAGAAGAAATGCAGCATCGCGTTGGCGTAGCACAGGCGCTGGACGAGGCTCAGGCCGCGCCCGAAAAACGGGTTGTCGATGCGAAAGATCTGCGCCATGCCGCGCGCCCAGCGGGTCCGCTGCTTGATGTGCCCCGCGAGGCTTTCGGTCGCGAGACCGGCCGCCTGGACGGTCGATAGATACGCGGTGGTATAGCCCCGGCGATGCAGTTTCAGGGCGGTGTGCGCGTCCTCCGTGACGGTCTCGACCGCCACGCCGCCCACCTCCTCTAGCGCGCTTCGCTTGATGACGGCGCAAGAGCCGCAAAAGAACGACGCATTCCAGAGGTCATTGCCAGCCTGTACAAGCCCATAGAAAAGGTAGCCTTCATTGGGCACGCGATGAAAGGTCGACAGGTTCCGCTCGAACGGATCAGGCGAGAAGAAGTGGTGAGGCGTCTGCACCATTGCACATTTCGGATCCTTGATGAACGTGCCCATCGTGGTCTGCAAAAACGAGCGCGCGGGAATATGGTCGCAATCGAAGATCGCGACGTACTCGCCACCGGTGCGCTCCAGCGCGCGATTGATATTGCCCGCCTTCGCGTGCCGGTTGTCATCGCGCGTGAGGTATTCAACGCCGGCTTCACGGGCGAAGTTGCAAAATTCCGGGCGCTGGCCGTCATCGAGAAGGTAGATGCGCAGCTTGTCACCGGGCCAGTCGATGCCCTGCGCCGCGAACACGGTCGG
This sequence comes from Caballeronia sordidicola, assembly GCF_002220365.1. GTDB lineage: Bacteria > Pseudomonadota > Gammaproteobacteria > Burkholderiales > Burkholderiaceae > Caballeronia > Caballeronia sordidicola_C. The sequence goes on from NZ_MTHB01000246.1 coordinate 7,714, forward strand.
GCGCACGACCGAGAGCGGTTCGTTGTAGGTCGGAATGAACACGTCGACCGTTGGCCAGGTGCGTGAATCCGGCGGCAGAGGCACGATCTTGCGCTTGAGCGGCCAAGCGGTCTGCACCAGGCCGAGCAGTTGCACCAGCCAGGTGTATGCCTCGGCAGCAAATAGCGCATAGCCGACAGCCATGTCGCCGCCCGTGCGGAAATCGAGTGTGGCGGTGGCGCGCCACCATGCGTAACGCGTCATTGTCAGCAGGGCAAGGAAGGCGATCAACAGCACCGGCAGCCGTCCAGGCAGGCGCCGGATCAGCAGCGAAGCGCCGATGGTGACAGCGCCGAACTGGAGTTGGGACATTGTGGAAAGCGGCGCGGTGCCGGCCACCAGAAAGAGCATGGCGCCCCCGAGCAACGCGAGCGGTAGCGGCCAACGCAGCGTGCCCAGGGCAGTCGCGCCAGATTCGAGCCGCGTACTCCAGCGTGTCCATGGCAGACGCGCGATCGCGGCGTCCATGCGCCTCTGGCCACAGCCCACGAGCAAGCCAAGCGATCGCAGTGCCCGCGCTGCGGCGGCGGCAAAGGCGCGCGCCGTCGCGAGCACACCGGTGCGGCTTCCTGGCGAGGCCTTTTTCACAAACGCGCGCCACAGCCAGACGCGCAACGGCGCACCTTCGGCCATGCCCCACTCTGCAGCCAGGCGCTCTGCGAGCTTGTCGAGCAGTTGCGCCGCGACGTCGCGACGTCCGGGCGGCGGTGCACGAAATACGAGGCGCAAGAGCCAGTCCGTGCGCCTGCGGGCCGGCGCCACTTCAAAGCCGCGCGCAAGCGTGTCGATGATCCAGGCGATCAGGCACTGCACGCTCGGGCGTTCGAGCGGCGCCATGTCAGTTCCCTCCCGCGCGCGCGACGAGCCACTCGTCGAGCCATTTTGCAAGACCGTGCAGATCGTGTGACATCTGGGACGACGGGGCATCGTCGAACACCCATGCGCCTCTGGCGAACGCATCGGGCACCGCCGCATCGAGATGAAGCCGCTGAGGCAACAGCGTCGCTTCTCCCACCTTGACACGCAAGAGGGCAAGCACATCGGCCTGCATGGGGTGAGCCGGGTTGACACGGTTCACAACAACGTGCAGCGCGGCGGCGCAACGCCTGAGCGGCGCCAGCACGGCCCCGAGCGATACCGCCGCAGCCGGGTCGGGCGTGCTCACGTACAGCACCAGATCCGCACAGCGCACCGCCTGCATGGTCAGCGCCGACGGATAGCGCGCAGTGTCCAGCATCACCACGCCGTCACCCTGTACGTCGATATCGGCAAGTACGCTGCGAAGCCAGCATGGCATCGTGGCCAGCCGGGCATCGCAGGCGCTAGCCTGTTCGCCGTCGAGCGCCCCATGCGGCACGAACAGCACGCCCTCTGCGCTGCGAAACGTCTGCGCATGCCAGGCGCTGCGCCCATCGAGGAGCGCCTGGACGAGTCCGCGCCCAGGCAACGCGTCGAGTCCCAGGTAGACGCTCAGGACATTCTGATTGTCCAGTTCGAGTGCGACCACTTCGTGCCGCCGCCGTGCAAGCAGGACAGCGAGCGAGCCGCACACCGTGGTGCGCCCGGCGCCGCCTGTCGCCGACACGACGGCGATCACGTTCATGAGGAGACCTCGTCGGACGCATGGCGCACGAGGCGGGCATCGAGCGCGACCGGATCGAACCTGAATGCGGGTGACCGGTTGCGTGCGCTGCCGCCGCGGCGCCGCCCGATGAGTCGCCATGCCAGGCATACGGGAAGCGCGGCGATAAGACCGGCTCCGAAGCACAAGAGAAAAATTGTCATCACGCGCTCTCCCGATGGTTCAAAGGCATCGTGCACGGCTCGGCGCGATGCGTTGGGCCGTGTGCGTTAGGTGGCGCTGGCCTGGCCGCCTGAGCGGGAACGGCAGCCGGCCCGATGGCGGCGGCAACACCCGCATCCACGATCGACAGCGTCGAGGCTGGCGGCAGCTCCCACGAAGGCAGCAGGTCACTGTAATCCGGCGCGCACGCGTGCAACTGGCGATCGCGCAGCATCTCGACGTGACAGGAGATCGCGTGCCCGGAATGGAGGGTCACGGTGTCGAACAGCTCGTGTATCCGCGCGCAGAAAATGTCTGCGAGCGCGGCGTCGGCGTCCGGCGGCCGGCAAGCAAACAGGAACACATAGACCTGAGTGGAGAACACCGTCACGAACTGGCCGGGCTGTCGAAGACGGCATGCGCGCAACGCGTCGAGGTGCCCCACGTCCGGGCGCAGGCTCAACTCCGCGAGCACATGCGGCAGCAGCAAGGGCCTGCTGCGCTGCAAAGCGGCCTCGATGTGCTCGCAGAAACGCGGCACCGGCAGGTAACCGGCACCTGCATCGGGTTGCGCGGCGGCAAGCGCGCCGCGCCAGTCTTCTACGGTTGGGCGGGTATGGAACTGCCCCTGCAATGACTGCAGCGCCGACGGCACACGTGTGAACGGCAGGTCGCGCTCAAGTACGAGGTCAGCACCGACGGCTAGCAGAAGCAGTTCGTGCTGGAGCCCCATCGTTTCGCTGCACGCAGCCGTCACGATCTTCAGCGAGCCGCCACCGCTGCGCCTCAACGTGTGGATCATCGCGCACAAGTCATCGAGTCTCGCGTTCGCACCGAACGTGAATACGATGGTCGCCGCCTGCGCGCTGGCGCTGGCGGCATACACCGCGTCGTTGTCCGGCTGGATCTCCCAGTCCGGCGGGACCCAGCCCTCTCCCGAGATCAACGCGCTGCTCGCGATCAGGCGGCGTTCGTCTTGCAGGAGCAGGGTTGCCTGCGCGGTCGCGCAGCCCGCGCTGTCGGCGGGGTTGCGCAAGGCGACGAGGTGACCGGCTGTATCGAAGCGCAACGGACAATCTTCGTTCGCCACGAGCGCCTCGCCGGCGCGCCAGACATCGGCATGCCAGCGCAGTTCGCCCGCGCTCCGCTCCAGTCGGGCGACTCCGGAAAAGCGCTGGTGAAACGCATGCAGCGCCTCGTGACTGCGCGCTGTCGCCTGCTCTTTCCGGGTGAGACGCGACGCCAGGATCAGCACCATCGCGACATGGCGCCGGCTGCACCAGCGCGCGAGGAGTTCCACTTCCCGGTGCAGCGCCAAAGGGTCGTCCCAGCTGAACCAGCGCTGCGCATCGTCGATGATGCACAGCGAATCGCGCCGCAAGCCGCTGCGCAGCAAGGACCGCAGCAAGGTGCCAAGGCGCAGCAGAGGACAGGTGCCACCAGGTTCGGGGTCGACTGCGGCAGGCGGCAGCGATAAGACATTGAGATGGCGCGGCCAGCCTCGGGCAGGCTGTGCGTTGACAAAACCGAGCGCACGCAGTTGCGCGGCGACCTGCGCGTGCGGCAGGCCCCGTACGACCGTCACATTGGCTATACCCGCGGCGCGCGCCGTATTCCAGATAAGTGCGTCGCACGCCGGCGTACCAGGCGCCGCGTAGACCGCATGCATGCCGCCGCGGGCAAGCACCGACCAGGTGTCGGGCAACTGGTCGATCGCAAGGCGCAACGAGGCACGCTCGCGGGCGTGCCGCATGGCGTGGCGCAGGCCCGTCAGCCATCCTGACGTGGTTGGACGTGGCGCGGGAATCGCGGCATCGGACGTATCGCTCATCGAACGACTCCTCCTCATCAATAGCTCGAATAAAGACGCACGGGCTTGGGCGCAAAATTGTCGTCCGAGCGGTGTGCATCGAAGGCGTAGCGCACGTACACCATCGCTGCGCTCGGCGCGTAGTCATGCGAATGTTCGACATCGATCCGTATCCCGGCGACCAGTTTCGGATTCAGGCGATATTGAACCGAGGCGCGCACTGCGTAGGAGAACCCGCCCCCAGCCCCCCCTCGTCAATCTTTCCTACGGTGTCCTGCACGTTTGGCGACGCGGGCAGGCCTTTAGGAAAATAGGGGGAATCCCGCTCGTAGGTCCAGGACATGCCGACGACCGTCTCAAGGTCCCAACTGAGCGCATTGCGACGCCCGGCCCACTCCAGCGGCACGCCCAGCGACAGATAGCGTTGCGGGCTGTAATAGCCGCCCTGCCCGTAGGTGTAGAAGCGCAGATTGTCCGTGTAGTGCCACGCGTTGCCGATCAGGCCGCTGCTCACGCGCGTGTCCTGGTGTTCGTAGATCGGCACGTCGACGCCGGCGCGCAGCGTGACGTCTTCGTTGGTCGGCACATTGCGCCCAGTGAACACGCCGGCGCCAAGCGTGGCGAACAGGTTGATCTTGCCGACGTCCACCGAGCCGCGCACGTCGACGCCGTCGCGCCGCACGCCACCCCAGACAGCGCCCGTCACCGGATCGCGTGCACCCGCGTACGAGAGCAGGCTGCCGGTTTCGGGCCGGCGCGACGCAGCAATAGTCAGGCTCGCGTTGTCGGTTTCGAAGCGATAACGCGCCCCCCCGACCACATATTGGATCGGAAAGCCGAGCGGTGTGGTGCCGACGTCGAAACGCCAGGCGTCGGACTCGTAGCCGACGCCCACCGCGACACCCAGCGCGCGCTGATGCAACGATGCCGCCAGCGGCGTACCGTCGACCCGCGCCGCGAACGTGCCGAAGGTGTCGCGCGTATAGGAATCGACATCCGGATTGCTCAGCGTGCCGGCATCCAGGTCGACCGTATCGAGATGCGCGAAAAAGTGTCCGTCGTAGTGATACGGTACCTGCACGTAAATCGGGACCTGTTGCGCGTGATACTCGGAAATGCCGGCATCGCCCGATTTGTAGGCGGGCATCCATGCCGCCTCGATCTCCGGCTCGCGCCGTTCGTTGAGGCTGTCGAGCGCGCGCTGCGCCGGTGTAGTCCCATCGGCTTGCGCGCCGAGGCCGGAAGCGGCTTCCTCAGTCAGCGCCGTGCGATAAAGCGACGCCGCGTCCTCGAAGCGTTCCTCGCGGACGGCGAGCCTGCCAGCCTGCACGGTCACGTCCGAGCGCTCGGGATACGAGGCGCGCAATTGCGCTGTCACGGCGCCTGCTTCGTCGAACTGGCGCAACGCCGCCAGTCTGCGCACCACCGAGAGCCGCGTATCGACATCGTCCTCGGGTGTTTGCCGCAACACTCGCTCGGCCAGTGCAAGTGCACGCGCCCTTTTACCGCTCGCCTCGTACACCCGAGCAAGCGAGAGCTGCGCGTCGGCGTCGTCCGGCGTGCTCGCGAGCACCGGCGCGAGCACCGCATGTGCAGCCTCATAGTTGCCCTGCATGCGCTCAAGGTCTGCGACTTCAAGGGCGTAGCGCTTGTCTGCCTTGCCCGCTTCGCTCGCCGTCGCCAAGATCGCCCTCGCCAGGTCGTAGTCGTGCTTGTCAAGCGCGTCGTCCGTTTCGCGCAGGACCAGCCGCAGCGACTGGTCCTCCAGACGCACCTGTTGAGGCGCGGTGAGACCGGGCCGCTCGCGCAGCGCGACCAGCCACGCTTGCAGTTCGCGATCACGCCGCGCGCCGCCGAGCAGGTCGCCATAGCGCAGGCGGATGTCCGCATCGGCTTGATCCGGATGCGTGTCGATCCAGTCGCGCAACAGCAGCACCCCCTGGTCCGCCATGCCCCGGTCGATGTACGCAGCGCCTACCGTGGCGAGCAAGTACGGCTCGTCGGCGGCCATCGTGCGGGCACGCGCGAGTTGCGCGTCCGCCTCGCCATGCTCGCCTTGTGACGCGGCGGCCCGCGCGTTCGCGAGCGAGCGGTAGACGTCGAGCTTGCGCGCGAGGTTGCGCATGCCGTTGGAGCGCGCGTCGTCCGGCACGGCCGCGAGCTGCTCCTCGGCACCGGACAGGTCGTCAATCGAATTTGCATATAACGCGGCCGCGTAGTGCATGTCGGGCGTCGGACTGGCGGCGACGCCGTCGTCCATCACCTGGCGTCCTTGTTTCGGCGCACCCATGTCCCGATACAGCCCGGCCAGTGAAAAGCGCGTCCAGGCGGCGTCAGGGACGAGCCGCAGTGACGCTTCGTAGTGCTCGGCCGCCTGCGCGTCGCGGCCATCGGCATGCAGTTGCCCGGCCTCTTCTGCCAGCGCATCGGCACGCAGCGATGTCAGGGCCTGACGGTCTTCGTCGGCCGTGAGATGCGGCTGCAGCGACTCGAGCAACGGCTCGAATTGCGCCATGCGCCCCGTGTGCGCGTACACCGCCTGCAAGCCCGGCACCGCGCCCAGATTCGGCCGCCGCGCATCGAGCAGCGGACGCAGCAACGGTTCGGCATCCGCCCATCTTTGTCGCGCTACCAGCACCTTCGCAAGCAGCAGGCGGGCGTCCTCGCTGGCGGGTTCGAGGCGCAGCGCCTCGCGTGCAGCGTGTTCGGCACGCTCTGGATCGCCCGCGGCGAGCGCACCCCGGGCCGTCGCGAGCAAGTCCCAGAATTGGGCGGTACGCGCGAGCGCGAGCCATTTGCTTCGGTTATCCGGGGCCAGCGCGGCCGCACGCAAAAATAGCGTGTGCGCCTCTTGCCGCTTGCCGGTTAGCATCCGCAGCCGGCCGAGGCCACCCACGGCGTCAGGGTCATCGGGCCGCGCGCGCGCCGCGCGTTCGAGCAGCGCCTCGGCGCCGCTCAGATCGCCACGCTCGAGCGCGGCCAGCCCACGCTGCCGGGCAAGGAAGGATGGATCGCTCTCGAGATTTTGCTGCTCCTGGATTTGCGCCTCGAGTCCAGTAAGACGGTCGCGCATCTGGGTGTCGTCCGGCACCATCGCGACATAGGTCTGCAGCGACGTCAAAAAGGCCGGATCGTCGGAGCCCGCCTTGAGCACGCTGCGCCATGCTTCCATCGCGGGGAGATGGTCTGCGTCAGGGCGGGTCGCGAGATCGTGCGCGAGGCGCTCCGCCTCGGCGCGCGTCGCCCGCTCGTTCAGCAGGCGGGCAAGCACGAGCGCAGAGCTCAAGTCCGCGGGATCGGCCGCGAGCGTGCTGCGCAGCGCCGCGATGGCCTGCGTGCGCCCCGCCGCCGTATTGCCAAGTATCTGCTCGTACTCGGCCCCGAGCGAACCAGCCGGCGCGCCGTGCGGAAACAGCGCCTGGATGCGCCGGCTTGCCTCATCGGCGCGGCCGCTGCGCGCCATCAAGCGGATGTTTGCCAGCTCTCCCCGGCCGGTCGTCGCCACGCGATATTCGTCATCGATGCGCTGCGTCTCGGGCGCATCCGGCGCTTGCGCCTGCAAGCGCGCGAGTCCCTCCCTGGCCGCCTCCGCCTGTCCGAGGCGCAACTGAATGCGCACTTGTTCCGCCAGCAGCGCGGGGGCGTTCGGAGCAAGCAGCAGCGCCTTCTGGATTTGCTCGAGGGCGAGATCGTCGCGATGTTTGGCACCCCACATCCGCGAGGCGTCGTAGTACTGCTTCGCGTCGTCGGACAACACGGCCGCGTATGGCGGCATACCATACGCTAGCAGCAGCGCCGCGACCGCGCCGCGGCATGAACGCTGTCTCATGGCGCGGCGCATGTCTTTTCGGTCCAGTGCAGGAGTTTGTCAAATCTCGTGCGTTGATTCGCCCCGAGTGTCGCTACGCGGAGCAACGCCACCGCACAAACCACGAGCGCCTGCGGCTGTGCCAGGTGACGGCGCAAGGAGAGCCTGGAACTTGCCTGAGTCGGCATCGCTCACACCTCTTGGCGGCGCTCGGCCAGCCGATGCAGGAAGTTGAATACTCCGGCTGCGAGCAGCAGGCCTGCCAGCACGCTGATCAGGCCGAGCAGAACGGGATGCCGCGTGGCTAGACCCAGGATCCGCGCATGCCAGGGAATTCTGCCGACGAAATACGGTTCGCCGATCTGCGCGCTTTGGACGCTGCCGCTTCGCACCACTACCACGTCACCATGTATCTGAGCGGAGAGCCGCGGGGTATCGAACGCATCCAGCAGGATCCTCATACTTTTCGCATCGCTCGATACCAGGGCGATCGCGGTGCGGCCCGTCTTGACCGGAGACTGAAAACCATAGATCGCTGCTAGCGGGCTCGCCTGACTCAATGTGAGCGGCGTCCCTGCTGCGGGGGGTCTCATACCTTCGTTGCGCGCGAGCGCCGCGCGCCGCATGCCGCCGGTCGCCGCGCCGGCAATGAGCGGAACAGAGGTGCCCCAGTCGGCGACGAGGGGCGCTGACAGCGACCCGCCGATCAACAGCACGTCCTTATCCGCGTACCGGGCGGGTGATTGCACGAGCTCATTGGGACGCGCGATCGTCACGCGCAGTGCCGGGTAGCCGGTCCACTTGCCCATGTGCCCAAGCATGATGAGCAAAGCCTCGAGTTCCTGAGGCGCCGGCTTCGCGCGCACTACGACGACGGTCTGCGAGAGGTCGGCGAGCCTCGTATAGGGGAAACCACTGCCTGAAAAGAAAGCCAGGTTCGGCATGGCCGCGTAATGCACGAAGCGGCTGAAGTCGACGCTCGAATCCGAATCGACCGCAGCGCGTGCAGGATTGCTTGATGCGCCAGAGCACAGCGTGCTTTTTTGGGAATCGAGATTGAAACGAATACCAAGTCGATTTGTACTACCAATTAAAAATGACGGAATTTCGAATTCGGTGGTCGAGCGCTGTGCCGCATCCGCCGAGTCGCCAGTAGCCAGCATCCCACCCCTGGTGTCTGCCGGGGTCAAGCGGTAAGACTTGATCATCTGCTGGTTCATCTCGATCGACAGTGCCGAGTTGTTTTGCACACTCGGCGCGGTGTAGCGATACCGGAGGTCCACCGGCACGCCCACGTCATTCCACGACACCAGGTCGGCGGGCACACGCAGGTCCAGCTCAATTGTCTCCGGCGTTCCGCCGACCGTCTGCAACTGATTTGGATGGTCGGTGAGTTCGGTGAAGCGCACCGGGCGATCGACGGGGATCCAGCGTGGCGCATCGTAGGGCTTGCGCACCGCGTCGGGCTCGACGTGCGAAAGCCGCGCAAGGGATCCCGACACGCCAGGCTTTTTCAGTACCAGCGCATAGACTGCGCTATCCACGTCCTCGGCACTTTTTCCCGTGACGATCAGAAGCTTGCGCATGGGCGCGGCAGGATTATCCATGACGAGCAGAGCCGGCCCGTCGATCTTGACCGCCAACAAGCCGCGCGGCAGTTCGTCGGCTCGGCCGACTATGACCGCGCTTGCGTCGGAGGGGAGCGCGGACGATACCGGGAAACTTGCCCGCCGGTAGTCGGCCAGCACGCCGAACCAGGACGCGACAATACCGGCCGCACGCAGTGTCTCGTTACTCGCTGTCTGAGCCAGCACGAACGGCAGACGCAACGGATCCACATCGTGGCTGTCGAAGAAAGGCGCCGGCAGCAGCGAGAGCTCGTTGGGCAACGGAATCGGCTCCTCGTCGAGCACGATCTCGCTGCTCGGACTGACATCGGCCCACAGTGCCGAGTTCGACGGATCCTCGCAGTGGTCCAGCGAATAATGCGCGATCAGACGCAGTTGCAATTGACTGTAGTCGGTCAGGAGGCGCGGATCGATGTCGATCTCTTGCGTGACCGGGCGCCCCGCATGTTCGGCGTTGAACGCCAGTGTCGTGATGACCTCGTCGTTGATCGACACTTTGAGATGCGACATCGAAAATAGCAACGCGGGCGAATAGGAGTACGTAAGGCGCAGGTGCGCGGACTTGACTTTTCTATCGAGGCGCACGCCAACATTTACCGAGCGAATATCTTCAAGGCCTCGCAAGTTGAGGGTACGGTACGCACCCAGCGACGAAAACGGGATGTGCACGATGCCGGACCCGTCGGCGCGTTTTACCGCCTCGGCTTTGGCGTCTGCATTGGCGGGCAAGCCAGCGACTTCGACGGGGGTTGAGTCAGCACTACCGGCCTGATCGGCGGACGCCGTGGAAAACAGTACCGGTTCCTTGACCGCTGTCGCGCGAACCGTTGAGCCGCAGGAGAGCGCGGCGAACATGATTGTGCGTATGAAGCACGCCACTGGCAGGCGGAGGTTCGAACGAAGGCTAAGGAGACATCGTTGCCACACAGCGCGCGGACATACCAGGTCACATCGCTGTTCCGGCGGAGCAATTCCTCCGCGCTCGCCTAGACGGGCATGCACCGAGCGCACTTTTGTCATCTCCGGTTCTTGTCTTGTTTTGTGCCGCAACAAGCTTTTTGTACTGGATCGCCGAGGTTTTTTTAATTTTTCGATGGCCAATTTTCTCGACGACCATGTCACTTTAGTGACACAAAGTACCGTCCTATGTGCGCTAGGCAACACAGGGACCCCGATCGATACGAAACTATCGTGGTGCGGACCAGGGCGTTCCCGGCCGCTCTTTTTCCTTGAGTGAAGCGCTCCGGCAGCACACTTCACTGACCAGATCCCAAGCATGGCGTCGGTCGCGCCGGCACCGTGCGAAGGTGTGAACCGGGCATGAATTGTCATGACAATCAAGACCGCGTCGGAGCACAGGATGCACAAGCGCGCGGGACTCATGCGCGCTTTTTTTGCGCTGCGGAACTCTTCCGATGGTTTTCGCACCGCATGGCGCGAGGAAAGCTCCTTCAGGCAAGAATTGATCGTCTTCGCCGTACTTGCGCCGTGTGCGTTCATGCTGCGGGTATCCCCGATCGAGCGCGTCATACTCCTGATCACGGTGCTCCTTGTGTTGCTGGTCGAACTGATTAATTCGAGCATCGAAGCTGCGATCGATCGGATCTCGCTTGAACAACACGAACTGTCCAAGCGAGCGAAGGATTGCGGCAGCGCAGCTGTTACCCTCGCACTGCTGATCTGCATGGTGGCGTGGGGAGGCATATGTATTCCACTGATCATGCATTGGGTTGGTACCCGGTAGAAAGCCGGGTAGTTCGAGCGTGCGGTCCCGGCACTGCTGCGCACCACCGCCGACGAGCTTCATCTTCAGGTTCTGGGAGAATCTCTCCATCACCGAGTATCCCAGCATGGGTCGCGTGCGCCGCTTGATCGCTCGATAGTCCTGCTCGACCAAGTTGTTAATATATTTGGACTTGCGGATCTCGATTGGCGTCTCACGATCATCGTTGATGGCTTCGGATACGGCGAGATCGGCGCCGTGCAGGACACTTGGTCGTCGTTTGCCCAGCGGTAGCCAGCCGGCGGCCCTGGCTGCGAGCCGCGAAGGATTAACCCTGAGCTGGATCAGTACGTCGGCAGATCGACGCATGCCGATACTGATGCCGGATATTCATCGTGTGCCAGCCACGGAACCGGTCATGAAAACGCCGGGCGTTCTCACTGATCAAGAGTTTTTCGATAAAGCCGCGCGTCGCATCTTCCGCCCTGGCCATGCCGGACTGCTACCGCGTGGAGGCCGCACATGCGTGGATGCTGTGGCAAATGCGCGTTAGATATCTCAAGAGTGCGAACTGCACTCGGTCACCAGCAAGCTTAAGCCCGCCGGGTTTGCAATCATCCAGCGTTCGAACTCTTCCGGCGCGAGCGGGTGACTGAAGCGGTAGCCCTGCCCGGTGACACATCCATGCGAGACCAGCCAGCGGGCTTGAGCCCACGTCTCGACGCCTTCCGCAACAATGTCGAGTGTCATCGCATTCGCCATGGCAATCACCGCGCTGACAATAGACTGGCCGGTCGTGGTGGTGAATAGCTCCCTGATGAAGGACTGGTCAATTTTGATCCGGTCAATCCTCAGCGCGTGCAAGTAAGACAGATTTGAATAGCCCGTTCCAAAATCGTCAACGGCAACACGCACGCCGAGTTGCGCCAATCGTTCGAATGTGGATCGAGCCTCGCCAACGTTGTCCAGTAACGCACTCTCGGTCACTTCCAGCTCCAACTGCGAAGGTTCAATCTTGAATTGCGCAATCAATTCGCATACGTCATCTAAAAATTCGGGGCGACGCAGTTGAAGTACAGAGACGTTAATCGACATTTTCACGCTGGTGTCATAGATAGCACGCCAGCGCGCCACGTCTGCGCAGGCGATGCGCATCACGGCCATGCCGAGCTCGCCAATCAATCCCATTTCTTCTGCAATCGGAATAAACAGACCAGGCGGGACGTGGCCAAGCTCGGTGTCATACCATCGTGCGAGAGCCTCGACTCCAATGAGCCGCCCGCTCACCATATCTACCTGCGGTTGATAGTGCACCTTCAGGTCCTTCTGAATCGCTGCGCGCAGACGGCGGGCGATTCGATACTTTATCGCCGACGCATGCTCCATGTGCTCGTCATAAAAAGTGGTGGTGCCCTTTCCTCGGTGTTTCGCCCGATACATTGCCGCGTCGGCACGACTAATCAGTGATGCCGCATCTGACGAGTGCTCCGGAAACACGCTAATGCCAACGCTCGCGCCGAGCTTAAGCCGCGTTCCGTCGATCGACACGTCGCGCGACATATCGCGAATGATCCTGGCCGCAATAATCGAGAGGTCGTTGATTGATGCCACTTGCACAGCCGCGACGAATTCGTCACCGCCATACCGGCAAATTAATCCTCCCTGCTCCGAAATCTGCATCAACCGACCCGACAGACGGGTGAGAACCCGGTCGCCGGCTTTATGACCCAGCGAATCATTGATTGTTTTGAAATTATCCAGGTCAACAAAAATGACGCCGACGTTGGTCGTCTCGCCATCACAGGCGCGCAGCAAACGATCGAGGCGTGCAATAAACGTAGTTCGATTCAATAATCCGGTTAGCGCATCAAGCTCGGACAGGACCTTCAATTGGCGGGTCTTTTCCGCAAGCCGTTCGGACGCCATGTGGGCAAACCTCGCGATGAGCAGTGGGTAGAGCACCATCAGCGGGAGCATCACCAAGGTCGAATAGGGCTCGTTTGCGTTTGTGATGTGACTGCCAAATAAACCGATTCCAACCAGCACGCCCAAAGCGTTCGCGATACAACAGAAGAGCATCGGTCGCATGCCGCCAACGGCGATGCTATTCATTGCTACGGAGAGCAGAACGATCGTAGAAGGAACCAGGCGAAAATTTAACAACGCGACGATGACGCCTGCGAACATCGAGTCAATGAAAAGATGACGGCGCTCGGCGTTGACGGGATGCATGGAGCGCCGTGCAATCACGTAAGCGAGATGCGGCCAAGCCAACAAGGCCGCCGCAAACGTCATTAACAGGAAAGTAACCGCGCGGTCGGACAACATGATCGGCGTGGTACAGACCAGCCCAGCGGTTGCCCCAAACACCCGAACGCGATATATTCCCGCAGCGAAGCGCAGCCCTGACCGATGCACGACCGCCGTCGACATAGCTATTCCAAACGGCCCGACCCTCAATTTCGCCACTATCCCGCTCCTTGGCCTAGCCGAACACTCGTTCGCTAAGGCGTGAATGTGCGATTCCTGCACTTCACCAGTAAACGGTAGTTTTTAGAAAAACTTTAATTTCTCCCCTTCGCGTCGCGTTTCAGCGCCCGCCATCAAGCGGCTATCGCTTACCCTTCTTGCCCATAGAGAGCTGCAATGTCTGGGGATCGCTGTGTCGTCTGCGTGTCGTCTATTCCGCTCAACCCGATATCCGCGTCAACGCATTGTGATATTGGCGCCCACTTTTGCGAGCAGACAGAAAGGTGCGATCTGCCGACTGACGCCGTAGCGCCTGAAGTAGCGTTGACGCTAAGCCGTCATCGACCTCAGCACCAATTCGGCGATGTGCAATGACTCGCAGCTTGTGCCTTGTTCAATCCGTTCTCGACAACCGAAGCCATTCGTCACGCGCCGTCCGCCCTCGGCTCCATCAAAGTGACAGAGGTCTTCATCCGGTCGAACGGACGGCTAAGCTAGTTGCGGGTAGCTAGCTATCACCACACACTCACGAATCCCGATCGGCAACGAAGCCACGGCAAGGTGTGTCAGATGCCGGTTTATGATGGAATTTACGCTTCACCAGCGTGCTCTCCGTATGGAACGCATCGGGACATTCAGTCTTCAATTTTACGATCGTCATTTCAACATGCTCGATGCCAAACTTTGATGCGTTCATCAATTCTACTTGATTAGGATAGCTTATCTTCATGGTATATCGTCCTAAAGGAAAAGGCCCAACAAAATATCGGATTTAAAACTGGCGTGGGGACGCTCAGCTGTGCCTGAACAGCGCGATTCGACCGCTCTTGTACAGATCTCGGACTTTACTCGCGAACGGTGCCTGCGGTGTCTGCGTGCACTCGCCGACGATCGTGGCTACCGGAGTTGCGACATCGACGACTGTCGTCACGGTTTCGCTTACGCCCAACTTGTCGACGCCTGAGACCCAATACACAAGCGCTGGCTTGTAAGCGTCTTCCACGGCAAGGAAATCTGAGCAGCTCATCTGTGCGGGCGTGACTGGCTTTGCGGCTTGCGCTAGAGCGAACGGGGATACACATAGACCCGCCAACACGGCGGTCCCAACTGCAAAGTGTTTCATGGCATTCTCCAGATGGTGTTGCGGATCTTTCCACCTTCGCGGCGGTAGAGTTCCGCTCGTTGATAAATCAATACTCCCGGCTTCGAGGATGAATCCCGGGGCACTGATAATGCGTAGCCTCTCGAATCAAGCACGCGTACTACGCAATAGAACTTCCAGGCGTTGTTCACCGCAAGCGCCGGTGCGCATCGCACTGAATACATCGTATAAGCGGAAAGTTAGGGGAAAATTATCTTGCCGCCGTCGACCGGGTGGGTCGTCAGTACTACCAGTAGCCGAAAGTCTGCGGGTAGCCATAGACGACCGGCGCAGGGGCCAAGACAGGCGGCGGTGCATACACTGGCACGGTCGAATAGACGGCCGGGTGTGTGATTTGATTTCCCTTGGATGCCATGCACTGCGAATAGGCGGCGTCGTAGCGAGCTTGCAGACTGGCCGAAGTCGCCTGAGCGCCGTTGGCACCCACAGCGCTGCCGAGCAGCAAACCGGCGCCGGCGCCGATCGCCGCGCCGATACCGGCATCGCCTTCTGCCGCGCCAAAAAGCGCGCCTGCTGCCGCACCGCCTGCGGTGCCGATCGCCCCGGTGCGTAGACCGTCGTCAGCTGCCGACACAGTTGGTTGCGAGGCATTGTCCGAGCGGAACGCATAGTCCCTGCAGGCGTAATCTTCCTGCTGGAATTTGCTCAGCGGCTCTCCTTCGGGTGGCAACGCGACCACGGTCGGGCCGGTAGGAGGAATGACGGCGCACCCGGTCAAGGAAAGGGCGATCAAGCATAAAGGTGTTGCCACGCACACGAGTTTTAAACGTTTCATGATGTTGTATATCCGGTGAGTACACAGATGTCATGGTGACGTCGAAGAATTAGCGCTGAATTACTTCGCGCTGAGTGAGGGCTCTGTGATCCCGGAACCTAGCGAATCAATTGTCGGTCAATTTTTCACACTATAAAAATAAGGATAACTAGGCGTATTGATATTGTCGATCCTGATTCCTTACTGTTACACCCAGCAATCCTATTGGGGACTATCGCTCGTCGCGCTCGACGACGCAAATCATAGAAAAGCGCCGACCACGCTTCTCTGTCGACGCGATTCCGTATCGAATTCGATACGACTCGTTCTATTGCGCCGCTCATCCTACATGCAGCGTTCAGTTGAAGGCTGGGCAAGGCGGCATATCATGGCGAGATGTATTGCACTAGTGGAATAAATCGGCGTAACCGCCGTGCCATCCCCCGCAACGCAGAAATGAGACGAAAAGGCGTACGAGAAAACGACCTCACCCCTTGCCGGAATCGCCCAGCAAGACGGTCCAGCCGAGGCCGCGCACGTTGCGGATAACCGACTGCCCGAACTTCTTGCGCACTGAATGAATCAGCACGTCGACCGCATTGCTCTCTACTTCCTTACCCCAGCCGTACAGCTTGTCCTCGATCTGCGCACGCGAGAGGATCGTTCCCGGATGTTCAAGCAGCGCGTGCATCAGCGCGAACTCACGTGCGGACAACACACCTGCCTTGTCGCCGAACGTCAACGTGCGCTGGTCGAGATTCAGGCTGAGGGTGTCATCGCCGAGCCGGGACACGGCGTAACCCGCCTTGCGCCGCAGCACCGCCCGCATCCGGGCCAGCAGTTCGCCGACTTCGAAGGGCTTGAGCAGATAATCGTCCGCGCCAATATCGAGTCCCTCTATGCGCGAATCGAGATCGTCACGCGCAGTCAGGATCAACACCGGCACCGGATTGCCCCCCGCGCGCGCGGCGCGCAACAGTTCGATGCCTGACATTCCCGGCAAGCCGATGTCGAGCAGCACGACTGTGTAGTCGGCCGCGCTCATTGCCTCGCGTCCAGTGACGCCGTCACGCACCCAGTCCACGGCGTAATCCGCGTCCTTCAGTGCACGCATCAGGCTTTGCCCGATCTGGAGATCGTCTTCAACCAGCAGGACTCTCATGCCCCTCTCCCTATACCGACGGGAGCATGCGCTTCAGCGCTTACTCCGGTCCCATGCGCGGCTGCGTTCGGCCAGCACACGATTTCAACGACGCTTTTGCCAACGCTCTTGCCAACGCTTTTCACACGCTTTTCACACGCTTGCCAGCGGAAAACTGACCGCCGCGACAATGCCCGATCGGCCGTCGTGACGGTTTCGGATGACCGCCTGGCCGCCATATTTCGCCGTGATCGCCTTCACGATCGACAGGCCGAGACCGGTCCCTTCCACGTCCACCTGTGTGCTCGAGTTCGCTCGAAAGAACCGGTCGAAGACACGCGGCAAAGACTCCTCTGCAATGCCCGGACCCGTATCCGTAACCTCGATCCAAAGTGCGTTCGCCTCGCGGCGCATTTGCAGGTCGATCGTGCCGCCATCCGGCGTGTAGCGCACCGCGTTGCTCACCAGATTCTTGACGGCAATCGCGACATCCGCGCGCGAAGCGACGACCTTGTCGGCGAGCATGGCGTCTGCGCCAATGTCGATGCCCCGCGCCGCCGCGATCGGCAGCACGCCGGAGACGGCATCGACCACGATTGAGGAAACGTCCGCAGGCTCGATCGCGGCATCGAGCGGCGCGTCCGCGCGCGCGAGTCGCAGCAACTGCCCAATCAGCATGCCGCTGCGCGCAATGCCGTTGCGCAGTTCCTGAAAACGCTCCTGGTTGCCGGCCACAATATGCGGCTGCAGATTGTCCGCCTGCAATTGGAGCGCAGTGAGTGGCGTGCGCAGTTCGTGGGCGGCGTCGGCAATGAACTCGCGCTCGGATTCGATCACCTGTGCGAGCCGCTCGATCATGCGATTAATCGATTCGACGAACGGCAGCACTTCGCCCGGCACGCCCGTGACGGGCAGCGGGTTCAGATGCGCGGCGTCGATGGATTGCGCTGCCTGCCCGAGTGGCGTCAGCCGCCGAAGCGTGCGATGCACAATCACGACGACAGCAAGAAGCACGAGTGGTAACAGGATCAGCGTGGGCCAGAGCGTGGTCAGCGCGGTTTCGCGAACGAGCTCGTTGCGCACCGACGAGCGCTGCGCTACCTGGATCACGCTCGCGTCCCGGCGCAACGTATAGATGCGCCAGCGTTCGCCATTCACCATCTCCGATGAAAATCCCGCCGGCGCGCTTGCGGGCAGCGACAGTGACGGTTCGGTAGAGCGCAGCGGGACATTGGCGCCGGGCTTGCGGATGGTGATCACAATATCGCGCGAGGGTTGCGAGCCGCGCGCGGGCGCGCTCGGAATCGCATCGGCAAGATCGCCGCGCATTCGCATGGCGACCTGCTCCAGGCGCAGGTCGAGCAGCGCGCTCATGCCGGTGCGGCAGAGCTGATAAGTGCTGACACTCTGCGCGATGGCGACGACACTGACCAGCACGGCCAGCGCAATGATGAGATTGTTGCGAAGCGAGGGTCTCATGGAATAGCGGGCAAAAGCGGATGAAAACGACGGGTTCATCAGGCGCGGCGTGAGACTCTCCGCGCGCTCATTTTCTGCTCATTCTTGGCTGCGAACATGTAGTCATTCGAAGCAGCGGTTCGCTTCATGACCCAACGGGAGACGACCCATGTTCCAGCTTTTCAGTCACCATTCGAGCGCCAGCAACCGCGATCAGACCGCCTTGCGCATGAACGAGAACGTACTGCACAAGGAAGTCGCGCTGTCAGGTGAACGCCCTGCTACGTATGACGAAATACTGCCCTGGCTGCTGGCGCCGTGCTCGGCGTCTGATCCACCCGATCCACCTCGCTCATTTCCCGCTCATTCTGCATCATTAGAATCCTGTTTATCGCAGCGCGCCCCGACGCGTCTGCAGCACAGGATGAAGGAAACCCTCATGATCACCTCGTTTGAAGCCCTGTTCGACATTTCGCTTGCCGTTGCCAGCGCCGCCCTCACCGTCGCGGTCTTCGCGATCCTGGTTGAACTCGTCGCCATGGTTCGCCAGCGCGCGATGGTCCTGTTGCAGCGGCCGCAGGATTCAGTGCGGATGCAATGAATTGAGCAGTTCTGACAGTCCGAGCCAAAGGATCTGCATGCCGATGCAGAAGATCGCGAATGCGAAGAGCCGCATGGCGATCTGCGTGCCGGACGGCCCGAGCAACCGCTGGACCTTCGCCACGAAACGCACGCACAAGTAAATGGTGATGCACAGCAGCGCGAGCGCCACGCCCACGCCAATGAAATGAACCGGCTGCAGGCCGCTGCGCGGCGTACCGGTGCCAAGCGCGATGGCCACCGAGATCGCCCCGGGACCAACCGTCACCGGCAGCGTCAGTGGATAGAACGCCTTCGATCTCAGCGAACCATGCCGATGAGACGCCGGCTCGGGTAGCGTTTCTTCCTCGGAGTCATCGTCGGAGGACTGGAGCAGGTTCCAGCCCGCCATGGCGATGATGAGCCCGCCCGCCACGCGCAGCACCGGAATCGAGATCCCGAGAAACGACAGCAGGTACGCCCCCACCGAAAGCGACGCCAGCAGGATCACGAAGCTGTTCACCGCGATGCGCCGCGCCAGGTCCGCGCGCTCGGTCTCCGTCGCGTGCGGCGTGAGACTCAGGATGATGAACGCTGCCGCCGGCGGGTTGATGATCGGGAACAACGCCGCGACAATCAACAGGATCGTCTTGGTCATTTCGTGGATCACGGTGTCCATCCATTTCCAGGTGGGCAGAACGGCAGGGCCAGCCCGCGCGGGGAAGCGTGCCTGCGTGTTGCATGCAAGATTACCTAATAATGTGGCGGGTCGACTACGATTGTTGGCAGGATTTTCGCGCTTTGTTGCTCGGATGGGTTTTTTCATCGCGCTTTGCTGGAGTCACACACCATCGGAGTGTGACTTGAAGCGTTTGCAGGCTGTCGTCGTTGTAATTGCGTGCGCGTTGGAGCTGCTCTCAGTATCTGCCCTTGCCCGAGATGTCCATCTCCCCGCTGAAAATGCCTGCCCCGACATGGCGCACCGGCCGGAGCGCGACCCCGCCTTGCGCCGGCAGATCGTGCACACGGCGAGCGGCGATATCGCGTATCACCGCTTCGGGCTGCCGAGCGCCGGTTGACCTCGATGGCGGCATTTTCGGCTGGTGATGTCACGCCCAACGGCGGCAACCCACGGGAGAACAAAAATCGCCGTCTTCACAAGTTCCTGCTCGATTGACGACCACGAGGTCCGAGGCGCCTTAAATCCCCTGGCGTGGGTCGTTGAGTTCGTCCATCGCGCAAGGCCTGCGCAGCCTCTTGTATGAGAAATCAAGCAACACGTCGTCGGGCAATTCATCTCCGGACGCAAACACTACGTGGAGATCGGGATCAGCCGCGCCGGCCTGTTGTGCCAGCTCGATTCCAGACGCCCACGGCGGGTTTAGATCCCTCAGCGTTTCCGCACTCAGGCAGGTTCGTTCGCCTCCAGCCCTCGCAGAATCTCGCGTACCTGTGGCCGCTCATGACTCGCGTGCCGCCCTGTCTCGAACAGTTCCGAGAGCCAGTTCACGAAGGCAACCACACGCGACGGAGCACGGCGATGACGCAGGTACGCGATCGATATCGCCAGGGGCGCGGGCCTGCAATGCGGCAGAACCTCACGCAGCCGCCCGGAGTCAAGGTAGGGCTGTGCGAGCGCCAGTGGCGGCTGTATCAGTCCGAGCCCGCGTAGTCCGCAGTCGAGATAGGCATGCTCGTCGCTGACCTGCAGGAAACCTTCAAGCGGCAGGTTGAGCATGTCGCCCTCAACCTGAAATTCAAAATCCGCCGGACGACCGGTCTGCGGGCACGTGCAATTGACGGCGACGTGGTCAGTGAGCTCGTCGAACCTCTGCGGCGCGCCATACCGCGCGAGATAAAGCGGGCTCGCACAGGTGACACGCTCGAGCGTGCCGAGCCTGCGCGCGGCGAGGCCCGAATCCGGCAATTGTCCAATCACGACGCAGCAGTCGATCGCTTCACCGACCAGGTCGACCTGCCGATTGCTCACGCCGAAGGCGAGCTGAATATGCTCGTAGCGCGCGTGGAAATCATCTAGCGCAGGCAACAAGATCGCGTTCGCGACCACCGCGGGCATTTCGACGCGCAGCCGGCCCCGTGGCCGGTCATCGGGATGCCGCAGATTTGCCTCGATGTCATCGATGTCGGCGAGGATCTGCACGCAACGTTCGTAGTACGCGGTCCCTTCGATAGTCAGATTGAGGCGGCGAGTGGTGCGCGCGAGCAGTTGCACACCAAGCATTGCCTCGAGACTCTGCACGAGCGTCGTCGCGGTCGCGCGCGGAATCCCGAGCGACTGCGCGGCGCGGGTAAAGCTGTTGGCGTCGACAATGCGAACAAAGGTCTGCATCGCCATGATGCGATCTATCACGGTTGCTTCTCCTATAGATTTTCATTTCGCCCTTTGGAATAGCTTAATGCCGGGACCCGGACGGTGTGAGTGACAAGTGCGTCGGGATTTACTAAGACCATGGGCTTGCTGCCGGGTGCTGGCCGCGTGTACGCTCGAATGTTGCGGGGCCAGCGACAGCGCCAGGTCTCGCAACCGGCTGCGCACCACGGCTGTCATTCGACATGCCGATGCTCATCGCCTCAACCGACAATGAACTGCATCGTAGCCCAGGCCTTCGCGTGTTCCCACGCAGTGGATGCCCTCGGGCGCCCAGAGCGCAAGATCGTTTCTCTACATCTTTGTGGGTCGGTCTCGTTCCAGACCGCGACATAACGCTCAACCAACTCTTCAGCTTCGTTCATGACAAGCTCTTATTGATAGTGGCTCTGCGCCGGGACCGGCAGCACCATGAACTCGACTGTGCACTCAAGACGTACCGCGGTCGATGACCTCCGAGGTAATGAAGTGTTAGCGCCGTCATCACTGTTCGGGCTGCGCCTAGGGGGCTACGTTCTGTAATCCGTAACGCCCGCCCTGAAACACGCCGGATCTCATGATCCCGTGCCCTGTTCTGTGTGACTATCCGGCAATCGCGTCATGAAGTCTCCGTAAGTCCAACCGCGCGCGGAGCGTGCACCACGAGGCCCCTTCGTGGGATGGCGATGCTGGAACCGAAATTGCTGCATTGGGAGGGTGTCGTCTAGCTGCGTCATCGTCCGGGTCGCGACGCACAAATCCTTCCGTATCCGACGGACCAAGCCAACCTCGGATGCGGTTGCTGTTCGCTTCGGTGGCAAAACCGAAGACCGTTTTGTAATCGGGGACGACGTCGCCGCCACATTTTTTCAGGAGCTCGCCATGCCTAAGGTATCCAAAGGTGACAAGGTGCAATGGGAAACGTCGCAGGGCCGCACGGAAGGTGAGGTCACGCGTAAGGTGACCGGCCCAACAAAGGCCGGCGGCTACGTTGCGAAGGCGTCTCCTCGCAATCCCCAATACGAAGTCAAAAGCTCAAAGAGCGGCAAAACGGCCATTCACAAAGCCAGTGCGCTGAAAAAAGTCCGCTGACAAACGACAGCATGCCTCGTGGCGCTGTTGAAGCAGCGTTGAGACAACTGAGCTCCGGCTCGCCGGCGCGGTCTTCTCGCACTAGGTGGAGTACTCATGAGTTCAGGTTGTCCACCTGGGCGGGAGACGCATTCCCCGACGAACTGACACGCATCGCCACTCGTAGACCACAATAAGGTTGTCGCCGATTTCGAAACGGAAGCCTAGAGACAATGCTAGCCGCTGAACCTCGCACGCTCCCTCCAGGTAGTACATGTCATCCCAAGCGCTCGCAATGCTGTTGCCCAAAATCATGACGCCATGATCTTTGTCCCGCCGCCATCTCACCCACATTTTTCGTGAGTCGACGGGCGAAAGTATCGGCGACTACCAAACGCGGCAGCGTGTGGCGCGTGCAGCAAAACTTCTAAGCGGCTCAGGCACCACGGTGCTGGCTGCATCGATGGCGGTAGGTGTCAAAATCCCCTCCTATCTGGCCCGGCTTTTTATCAAGCATGGCCAGCCGCTTCCGAAAAGGTTCAAGCCTTAGCGCCCAGCCCGTATTACGCCAGGTGCACCAGCGCTGCAAATCCCTTTAATGCGTGGTCCCACGGGAGCATTGGCCAAACGACCATTCATGCTTTTCTCCGGGTCACCTAGCTTAGGCATTCGCTTCGTCTCCACCCTACGCATTGTCCAGGTGCAATTCACAACGGCAGGATGCTTACGCATTAACGGGTGAAACATATAAAAACGCAGATCTTGAACGTCGCGTTTGTGTGACCGCCACGCGCTCGGTGAGCGATGCAGACAATCAGCACTTGCCGACTGCTTGCGCTCCATGTCGGTTTTCAGCGTAACGCGGGCACGCGATGCGGATTGACGGGATCGTAAATGATCTTAGCGCGTTATGAAACAAATCATCATATTTATCGAAAATTATAATGCTGCCTGTCCCGCAATCTTAGCGTCAGGACGCGGCTGTCGAAGGCAGGCTCTTGCCCATTCATATAGTGGTCCGTCGCGGGGTTGCGACGTCGCTAAGCTTGGAAAGAATAGTTCGCTGGCAGTGGCCCGCGATGCTATAGCGCATCTGCTTAATGCGGTTTCCTCATTACACGCATTTTATTGAGTTGCCGACTACGCCGGTGAGCGGCTCGCTAAGACGAAATCGCTCTACCCGTACGCTCTATTCGGAAATACTTTCGAAGTGCATGCGCTCTAATATGAACTCGATAGAAGGGCCAAGCGTACCTCGCAACATCTGTCGAGTCAGCGCAGAAAAAAGTCGCCGGGAAATGACTAGACGGAGGCACCGCTCGTGCCTCCGTAATGGTCCATATGGCTCCTTAGACCGGGCACTATCGGTTAACCACCTTCGCCGAGATCAGGATGACAACGGCCATGCCGGCCACTGCAATCATTGCGGCGACCAGGAACAATCCTGAGCTAAGCGAGTGGGTCTGGTTCTTGAGCCATCCAATGACCGAAGGACTGACGAACCCCGCCAGGTTGCCGGTGCAATTGATCAAGGCGATGCCGGCTGCCGCACCTGCGCCGCCAAGAAAGCCGGTTGGCAAGGCCCAGAACATGGGCAACGCGGTGATGACACCGACGGCCGCGAGCGTCATGCCGGTCATGGCCGGATAAAGGTGCGAGCCGCTTAGCGCGCAAACGCTGAAACCAACAGAGGCAATGAGCGCTGGAACGGCGAGATGCCACCGGCGCTCGCGGGTACGGTCCGCGTGACGTGCTGTCAGCAGCATGGAGAGCAACGCTGCAGTATAGGGAATCATCGACAACATCCCGATCGTCAGCGGATCTTCAATGCCCGCCAGTCGAATCAATGTGGGTTGCCAGAAGCCGATTGCATAGGAACCCATGACAATGCCAAACAGGATAAAGCACAGCAGCCAGACCCTTGCCGACACAAGCACGCTGCGTATTGATCCGTGAGTGTGTGCGCGGTTCTCTCGTTCTATCTCGGCGCTAATCAGGGCTTTTTGATCCGCGCGCAACCAGCGCGCGTCGCCGACCTTATCGTCCAGGACCATGTAGACGACGATACCCATGACGATCGCCGGAAACGCTTCGATAATAAACAGCCACTGCCACCCCGACAGCCCGAGCGAGCCGGCAAGTAACTTCATGACCAGCCCTGAGAGTGGGCCGCCGATGATGCCCGAGATCGGATTCCCCGCCATGAACCAGGCCGTCACCCGGCCTCGGCGATGCGATGGAAACCAGTAGGTCAGGTAAAGAATCACTCCGGGAAAAAAACCGGCCTCCGCAATGCCGAGCAGAAAACGGATCACGTAAAAAGCCGCGGGTGTGGTGACCCAAGCTGTGGCCATGGATAGAACCGCCCAGGTGATCATGATGCGGGCAATCCAGCGGCGTGCGCCGAACCGATGAAGCAGCAGGTTGCTGGGCACTTCGAACAAGAAATAGCCGAGGAAGAAGAACCCGGCGCCGAGACCATAGATGGTGTCGCTAAAGCCAAGATCGGCAAGCATCTGCAGTTTGGCGAAGCCGACGTTCACGCGATCCATGTACGCCACGATGTAGCAGACGAATAACAAAGGAACGATTCGCCACGCCACGCGCTTATAGGTTGCTTCCACGCTATCGTCGGCAAATGCGCCAGTTACGCTCGGACTTTCACTCAACATTGCATGTCTCCCTCTGAAATTCGGCAAAGGTATCGGCCTGCGCTACACGCAGGCGGCCTTCACTCGTTATATGGTTTCACGAACGCTGTTCGTGAGGACTGGCGCAACCCGCGGCTGTTAATTCGGATAGCAGAGCATCTTGCTGGCCGGCGTCTAATTCGATAAGCGGAGCGCGCACCTGTGCCCAGGTCGCGTCGCCCAGTCGATCGGCGATCGCGGTCTTCATGGCGGCGATCATCGGGAATTTTGAGAACGCCGCGCGCAGGTGATTGGCGGCTGCCTGTTCGGCGGGCGCAGCGGGAGTATTCCATTCGTTGCAAAGACGCGCGATGGCCGCTCCGTTAACATTCGCGGTCGCGGAAATAACGCCGGCAGCGCCCGCTGCCATGACATCGACTAGATGCGTTTCGTTGCCAGCAAAGACATCGAAATTATGGCCACGAAACTCGCTGATCAGGTCAAGCGTATGGATGGGGTCGCCGGAACTGTCCTTGATTCCCGCAATTGCGCCCGGATAAGCGTTTAGCAGGCGGGCGATCAATGACACGCTGAACGGTACCTGGCTCACGGCGGGAATGTGATAGAGGTAGATCCGCA
The DNA here is from genome assembly GCF_002220365.1 of Caballeronia sordidicola. GTDB lineage: Bacteria > Pseudomonadota > Gammaproteobacteria > Burkholderiales > Burkholderiaceae > Caballeronia > Caballeronia sordidicola_C. The sequence continues at coordinate 32,776 of NZ_MTHB01000246.1, forward strand.
GACGTGTGTCGCCAATTGACTCGATCACTTGCGCGACCGAGCGGAACAATCCTTCGTCGCTGACGCCCTTAAAGAAATACGGCGGTAACGTCAACACGTTGTAGCAGCCACTGTCCAGCGCCGCTCGCGTCAGCTCCACCGTCTCCGCCAGGGCGCAGGAGCCAACGCCTACCATCATTCTGCGAGGCGGCCCTGATGCTTCCCGCAGTGCATCAAGCAGCATTCGCTTCTCGTGCACGGTCATGGAAGCCGCTTCGGAATTGGTGCCGAACAGGACAATACCGACGTCCTGCTCAAGCAGGCGCTCACAATGTTCAATGAATCGGCGGGTACACGGGGACCCGTCGGGCTTGAACGGTGTCAACGCTGGCGCAAGCGTGCCGGCCAGTCGATCCTCGATGGTCGTCATAACAGGGGAGTCTCCTTTAGGCCCTTTCGATCAAGGGCGTAGTCGTGTAACGCGGCACTAGTATTACGCCGCTCTCCCCGCGGAACTACTTGGCTTTCCTTGCTTGAGTCGATAAAAATTCTTTACGGTTTGCCATCCCAGTCCTGAGCGAGTTGAAGGAAACTTTCGACCAGGCGAATACGCGCCGACGCGCGCGACCACACCATGCCTACCACCCGCTTCGCGCGCGAGCCGCGCAGCGGCCAACGGGCCAGCGGGACGTTGTATCCGGGTGCGCTCAGCCAATGCGGGACCAGTGACACACCGAGCCCCCGGCTGACCAGCGCCGCGAGCGCGTCAAGGCCGTCAAGTTCGCACCGCTGGTGCGTCTTGATGCCCTGCTGCCGCAAGTAATCGTCGGCAATCCGGCCGCCCACGGTCGTGCGGTCATAGCGGAGAAATGGCTCGGTTTCGAGCGTGACACGTACGTCGGAGACCTGCATGGACTCGGGAGTAAGCAGCACGAGTGGCTCCTCGCGCATCGTATGCCAGCCGCAGCTCTTGGGCAGGTCGAATAGCGGCCGGATGATCAGCGCAGCGTCGAGTTCGCCATCAAGCACTTTGCTGTACAGCGCGACTGAATTGCCTGGCTCCAGATAGATGTCGACCTGCGGGTGCTCGCCAAGCAGCGTTGAAACGAGTCGCGGGATCAGCGCGGTCATCAACGTGGGCGTGGCGCCAAGCCGAAGCTCACCAGAGAGGCTGGCGTCGTCCACCACATCTGCCCGGAGGTCGCGGATGTCCCTCAGCACCTTGCGGCCACGCTCGAGAATGCGTGCGCCCGCGGGCGTTGCAGAAACCGTCCTGCCCGAGCGCTGGATCAACCGCATACCGAGTTCCTCTTCGAGCAGCTTGACACGCTGTCCAACCGCCGCCGGCGTCAGATCGAGACGACGAGCCGCTTCAGCTATCGAACCGAGTTCAGCGACATAAACGAAGCTTTGCAAATAACGGGAGTCCATCGATAGAAATTTTATCGTTTGAATAAACCGCAAATTACTGGCTCTGTCGAATGGAGTCAATGAGAATGCGACTGAACCGGGCGTCACCGGTCTGATTAACTGAAAACAGGAGACAGAATCTTGCCTACGATCGAATCCATATCCGTGTGCGCAGCTGTGGTCCCGCTCGACCGTGTCACTTCATTCGCGACTCGCACCGTATCCGCGCGGCACTATGGCCTGGTTAAAGTACGTTCAAGCGACGGCGTCGAGGGAATCGGCTTTTGTTACGTCGGAAGCGCGGGCGGTGCATTGTTGACGGCGGCGGTCGAGCAGTTGCTCGCGCCAGTTCTGATCGGTAAGGATTCCTATTCGACAGAAGGACTGTGGCAAGCGATGTATCAGGAATCTTTACTGCAGGGACGCGCGGGTACCGTCATGCGTGCGATCAGTATCCTGGACACCGCGCTGTGGGATCTCAATGCCCGCACGCACGGAGTCCCTCTGCATAAGTATCTGGGGGCGAGCCAGCTCGATCAGGTCCCGGCGTACGCGAGCGGCGGATATTACCTCGACGGCAAAACGCCGCCAATGCTGGGCGAGGAGATGGCCAGCTACGTAGACATGGGATTCAAGGCGGTAAAGATGAAATCGGGCCGCTTGTCGCCGCGCGAGGAAGAGGCACGCGTGCGTGCCGCGCGGGAGGCCATTGGTCCGGACATTGAATTGATGCTCGATATCAACAACGGCTGGAGCGACGCAACCGAAGCCATGCGCTACGTCCGGCTGATGGAACAATACGATCCCTATTTCATAGAAGAGCCGTTTTCCCCTGACGATGTCGCCAATCATGCGCGACTGGCGAAGCTGACGCGGGTGCCTATTGCTACTGGAGAGATCGGCTACGGACGCTGGTACCACAAGGAGGTCCTGGATCAAGGCGCTGCCGCCATCCTCCAAACCGACGCGCTTGTCTGCGGCGGCATCACCGAGTGGCGGCGCATTGCCGCGACCGCCTCGAGTTACGGCGTGACAATGTGCCCGCACTGGTTCCACGACGTCCACGCACCGCTGGTCGCCGCCACGCCGAACGCGCGCTATGTCGAATTTTTCCGGGACGATCAGGTACTCAATTTCAGGCGTCTTATCGACCGGCAACTGGAGCACCGCAATGGTCACGTGCTATTGCATCAGACGCCCGGACTGGGATTCAACTTCGACGAGAAAATGATCAAGCGTTATGGAAACTGGCTGGAGGTGCGCTAGAGAAGCGTCCCTCGCTCCATCCGCTGATTCAGTCGGAATCAATCGCGCGTTTTGCCGACCTGAGCCGGCCACACGATCTCGAGTTCCAACGCAATCGAACGCGCCAGTCCTTCGAGGTCCGGGAAAAGGGATGCGTTCGTGATGTTCATCCTGTACAACGAACGCATGGCTTCGTCCCGTAAATTCGACGGTAACACGATCTTGCGCAGCAATTCGTCGCTGCACGTGTATTGATCGAGGATCATGTCGAGCGGCTGATGCAGCAAGCCCGGCAACACGAACGTGCCGGCTTGCGCGATCAGCCGCTGATCCATTTCGGCGGGTTCCCCAAACCACATCACCGGGTTTTCGTCGCTCAGATAAAACTTTTCGAAATTTCCGGGCAAGCGTGGGTCGATCATCTCGCGTATAAGATGCGGCGCCGAAACAGGGACTGCGCGATCCGTCCACAGCGCCGGGGTGTTCACCGCGAAAACGGCTGCGTCAGTCACAGCACGCTCAAGCGCAAAGAACGCGGCAACAAATGGCGACTTGGTGAAATCCAGCAGTCTGGTCGGCGCACCGTGATGCTGCATCAGACCGAGGCAACGCAGGTCGTCGGACAGCGCGCGGACATCGGAAAGATAGTTATGGGCCTTTCGCCTGAAGATGCGAATGGCGCGCTGCTCCTGAATCCGCCACGCCGAGCGCTCAGGTACGAACGCGGACAGGTAGCGCGATAACGAACTTTGCAACGGCCATCGCGCGTCTTGCTGCCCGCGAAATGCCCAGCCGTCGAGTTCTATGATGAGACGCATGAACTCCTGCCAGTTCGACACAATAATGGTTTGCATTGTCACTTATCCAGAGTAGCACTCGCTGGTTCCCGCCCGATCGCAAGTCCGGCGCGGCAGAAGCAGCCGACGCGGCATCCTATACGAAGAGATGCGCCGCAGGACTGATGATCCAACTTTTGAGCCCGGCGCGCTGTCCAGACCGCCAAACGCTCAGATCAGACCCCTGCTCGAAAAGCTTTACCGCGATGTCATATCATGATCACTTCGTGACCATCAATACCCCACAGGCGGATCGACATGACCGACAACGGTAACCCGCTGCTACAGGACTGGCAAACGCCCTATCAATTGCCGCCCTTCCAGCAGATCCAGTGCGAACACTTCGCGCCTGCATTCGCGGTGCTTTTCGAGCAGCATCTGGCAGAAATTGATGCCCTTGCTGAAAATCAGGCCACGCCCACATTCGCCAACACCGTGGCCGCGTTCGATGCGGCCGGCGCCACGATTGATCGCGTACGGCTGACTTTCGAAAACCTGTGCGCCTCAGAGTCGCCGGCCGCGCTGCAGGCCGTGGAGCGCGAGATGGCACCGCTGCTGGCCGCACACGACAGCAAGGTGGCCATGCACGCCGGCTTCTTCGCGAGGCTCGACGCGGTCCACCAGCAAGCTGCCGTGCTAGATCTTAGCGAAGAGCAGCAGCGTTTGCTGCAACGCATGCACACCGATTTTGTCCGTACGGGCGCCAAGCTGCAAGGATTCGACCGCGAGCGGTTCGCGGCTATTGCCTCGCGGCTCGCGGATCTGCAGACGCAGTTCGCGCAAAACATACTCGCGGACGAATCCAGCTACCAGTTGCCGCTGACATCGGAAGTGGACTTAGCTGGGTTGCCCGATTTTCTGCGCCAATCGGCACGCAGCGCCGCAAAAGAACGCGGTCTGGAGGGTTACGTGATCACGCTCTCGCGTTCGCTGGTGCAGCCGTTTCTTACATGGTCCACCCGCCGTGATTTGCGGGAGACGGCATGGTGCGCCTGGACCAGTCGCGGAGAAAACCCGGCACGCGATAACCGGCCGATCGCTCGCGAGATACTGATGCTGCGGCAAGAACAAGCACATTTGCTCGGTTACGAAAACTTTGCCGATTACGCCCTTGCCGATCGCATGGCGGGCAGCGCGTCCGCGGTCCACGCGCTGCTTAGCCAGGTATGGGAGCCGGCTAAGGCCAGCGTTGAACAGGAGAGGCAGGCACTGGCCGCGCAGGCTGCTGCGCTGGGTGAACCTGCCGACATTGAACCGTGGGACTGGTATTACCTCGCCGAGAAGGTGCGGGTTGCCCGTTATGAACTCGACGATGCACAAGTGAAACCGTACTTCAGCCTGGACGCGATGCTCGCAGCCATGTTCGATTGCGCGGAACGCCTGTTCAAACTGCAGTTCGTTGAACAAACCAGCGTGTCGCTGTACCACCCGGACGTGCGCCTGTGGGAAGTGCGCCGCGGAGCTGAACAAGTGGGTATCTTCCTTGGCGACAACTATGCCCGGCCCAATAAACAAGGCGGCGCGTGGATGCACGTTTATCGCAAGCAAAGGCGTCATGGCGGCAAGGTGACGCCGATCGTGGTGAACAACAACAACTTCGCCCGCACTGACGATGGTCCGACACTACTGAGTTTCGACGACGTACGCACGCTGTTTCATGAGTTCGGCCACGGCCTGCATGGCTTGCTGTCCGATGTGAACTATGGTCGTCTGTCGGGGACCAATGTCCCGCAAGACTATGTGGAACTTCCTTCTCAGTTGATGGAAAACTGGGCCACGGTGCCGGAAGTGCTCGCGAAGCACGCGCGTCATGTGAGCACTGGCGAGCCAATCCCGGCCGAGCTGATCGAGCGCATCAGGGCCTCCCAGACTTTCAACCAGGGGTTTCAGACGGTCGCCTACACATCGTCAGCTCTGATCGATATGGCGCTGCATCTGCGCAACGATCTGGATGGAATCGACATCGCCCGGTTCGAGGTAGCTGAGCGGGAGCGGCTTGGCGTACCGCGCGAGGTGGGCATGCGCCATCGGCTGCCCCACTTTGGCCATATCTTCAGCGGCGGATATTACGCGGCCGGGTATTACGTCTACATGTGGGCGGAGGTGCTGGAAGCCGACGCATTCGACGCATTCGAAGAAGCCGGCAACGCATTCGATCCCGCGCTAGCGGACAAGCTGCATCGGTATGTGTACAGCGCAGGCGATAGCCGCGAACAGGGCTCGGCGTTCCGCGCTTTTCGTGGCCGCGACCCGCGTGCCGAGCCCATGTTGCGAAAACGCGGATTGCTGCGAACTGAGTGAAGCGGCTTTATCGACAGGCCGTGCCTTTCGCTTCGACTGCCTCAGGCACGGGTCGGTTCGTGAGGAGCGGTTAAAGTAAATGCTGCCGGCATTAAAGGGCGTCATGTTTGCGGTAGTCCAATGCAAGATTCGAAGATGGCCAAGCCTTCCAGAACATCACTTTTTGCCGCGGCCACCCTGTGGGATGCCGCCTCGGTCGCAGCGAACCTGGCCTCGGCGCCTGAGCTTGTCAAGGCAGGCGATCCCCAGGGCCGTACGGCCCTGCATCGAGCTTGTGCAGTCAAGCCCTCCTCTACTCCTCAACTCGCCGAGCCGAACGGGATCAGGACCGTTACAACGCTTCTGGAAGCCGGTGCGGAGCTTGAACGTGAAGTGCCTATGAACGAGGACGAAGGCGATTTCCGGGCAACGCCGCTTTGGTATGCCGTCGCCCGTGGCGAAAACCTGCCGCTGGTCAGGTTCCTTTTGCAGCGTGGCGCGAACGCAAGCTATTCGCTTTGGGCGGCAGTATGGCGCGACGACGATCTTCTATGTCGCGCCCTCTTGAAATCCAAACCGGAGCTTGATCTCAGGGCACATGGTGAGACGCCCATCTTCTATGCCGCCCGGCTTAAGCGGCTCAAGACGCTGGATCTCCTGATCGAAGCGGGTGCGGATCCGTCAATAGCGGATTGCGCAGGCCGCGACGCGGTGGACATTGCGCGCGCAAGACGCTTGCCCAAGGAAATGATTGATCGGCTGGAACATCTGAAGAACGGTATGCAATCCAGCCGCGCGTGATGACATGGAAACAGCTGCACTGGCCGGTTCATCCTCACCTATCTGTATAGGGCGCCTTGACGGTCCGTGAAGCAATAATGGCGGCTCGTCATTGGTCAGCACTATCAAACCAGGGAGGCACTCATGAACCGTCGCTATGTCACAGCAGATGTATTCACCGACGAAAAATTCAAAGGTAATCCGGTCGCTGTCGTGTTGGACGCTGAAGGTTTGTCGACAAACCAGATGCAAGCGATCGCAGTCGAATTCGGGTATAGCGAAACTACATTTGTATTGCCACCCCGTGATCCTGCCAACTCGGCCTGGGTAAGGATCTTTACACCGAGCCGCGAAATTCCTTTCGCCGGACATCCGAACATCGGTACCGCGTTTGTACTGGCTGCGAGAGCGGCATCGGGTCCGGCGCCTCTGCGGGATCAACTTGTGTTCGAGGAGGCCGCGGGCCTGGTTCCGGTCACCCAACTGAAAGAAAACGGGAAGCTGGTCGGAGCGGAACTGATTGCACCAGAGCCGCTAGCCCGGCTGTCGCAAGTGCCGCAAGACCGCGTAGCCGAGTGTCTTTCCCTGGATTGCTCCGATATCCTGGTCGACGCTCACCCACCGCAGGTCGCCTCGGTCGGCCTCCCGTTCGTCGTTGTTGAGCTTGCGTCCCGAGACGCACTGCGCCGATGTACACCTAACCTCGTCGCTTACAAAGGCTTGCTGCCCGTTGACGGCGCTACGTCTATCTACGCCTATACACGGGACAGGGTTGACTCTGACTGCGATCTGCAAGCCCGCATGTTCACGCCTCGCATGACAGAAGACCCGGCGACGGGCAGCGCAACCGGCGCTATGGCCGCGCTCGTCGCCCAGGTCCGGGGGGCGTCGGATCTGGTGCTGCGCGTGGGTCAAGGCGTAGACATGGGGCGGCCGAGCGTCTTGATCGCCAGCGTGGATGCTGACAACGGCAAGACAAGGATCCGCATAGGCGGTAAATGTGTCAGCGTGATGGAAGGATCGTTTTGGCTCGCTTCTTCTGACCAGACCTGAGCGTGAGCAGCAGCGCGGCGACCTGCCAGGCGGATACATAGAGCTTCGTAGCCGGCTTCTGCAATGCTCTATGCGCCGCGCAAGCCTACGCTGCCTCAGCGCAGCATGAATGACATCGCCGACAAGCAGTTCAACATACGCACCACATGTTCGACGGACGTTGCGTCAAAGCGCAGCGTCACGCCATCTACTCGCGTAAGCAACGGCCACTGACAAAACAGATCGGCAAGCGCAGTAGTCTGCACACGTAGTTCGCATTCAACCGGTGCGGCTGATACGCGCACGGAATCCCGGATCGTGCCGGCCGTCAAGTGACGTTCAACAATCGCACGTGCCGCACGCTCGACCGCCGTGCACGCGCTTTCTGGCGTCTGTGTCACGCCGCTCGCGTGACCGGACGCGGTCTTGGTAACGACGAACCTGGCATCGGGAAATTGCGCTCGCGTTTCCTCGGCGAAAACATCGTCGCCTGAAAGCAGCACGACATGCGCGCCGTATTGCGCAGCCAGTGCGCCGTACAACCCCGCTTTACCGAGCTCCACGCCGTTCAGCAACACCCGCGCAAACGCGAAGCTGTTGATGGTGTGGGCGAGAATGCCGCGGCTCTGCGACATCGCGTGGTAGCCGATCATAAATACAAGCACGGCTCCGTATTCCAGTCCTGCCATCATGCCGAGCGTGCGCGGTTTGCCGAGTACGACTTGCGCGCGGGCATCGAGAAGATCCGGCAGCAAGTTGCGGAACCCTCCGTGCGAATCGTTGACCCAGACGTGGGTTGCGCCGCCCGCGAATGCCCCTTGTATCGCTGCGTTTGCCTCAAGCGTCATCCAGCGGCGAGCGCGTTCATATTCGACGTTGCCCGCACGCGTTTGCTCGGTCGCGGCGCAATGCCTGCAGGGCGGGTCCGCTCAGCGAACTGATCTCGTTGCCGTCGAACTCGATCGAACCGCTCTGGCTTTCAACGAGTCGCAGCAGCGAGCGGCCCGTGGTGGATTTGCCGCAGCCCGATTCACCCACTAGCGCAAGCGTTTCGCCGGGACGCAAGTCGAAGCTCACGCGTTCAACGGCATGCACGCGGCCCGTCACGCGGCCGAAGAGACCGGTCCTGACCGGGAAGCGCGTGACCAGATCACGCACGCGAAGGATCGGCGGCGTGGTGTCGGCGATACTCGGCTGCGCTTCGTGCGCGACCGCTGGCGCTGGAACCAGCGTCTCATCGGCGCCGGCCTGTTCGACGGTGAGAATCGGAAACTTGGCCGGCAAGTCGGTGCCTGACATCGCGCCAAGACGCGGAACAGCGGCCAGCAACGCCTTCGTATAAGGATGCACGGGCGCCGCGAACAGGGGTCCGGCCGCGCCCTCCTCCACCTTCTCGCCGTGATACATCACCAGGACACGGTCAGCCACTTCCGCGACCACGCCCATGTCATGCGTGATAAAGATCACGCCCATGTTCATCTCGTCCTGCAAGCCGCGGATCAGTTGCAGGATCTGCGCCTGGATGGTGACGTCGAGCGCGGTGGTCGGTTCATCGGCGATCAGCAGCGCGGGCTTGCATGACAGCGCCATTGCGATCATCACGCGCTGGCGCATACCGCCGGACAACTGATGCGGAAATCGGGCCGCCACCCGGCGTGCTTCGGGAATACGCACGAGTTCAAGCAGACGCAAAGTTTCCGCGCGGGCTGCACTGCGGCTTTTATGCTGATGCAGCGCGATCGCTTCGCCGATCTGATCGCCCACGGTGAACACCGGGTTCAGCGATGTCATGGGCTCCTGGAAGATCATCGCAATGTCGGCGCCGCGGATTGCACGCATCGTGCTGGATGACGCGCGCGCGAGATCGAGCACCTGGCCGTCACGCCGCCGGAACGCAATGGCGCCGCTGGCAATGCGGCCACCGCCATGCTCGATCAGGCGCATCAGCGCGAGCGAGGTCACCGACTTGCCCGACCCGGACTCACCGACGATCGCCAGTGTTTCGCCACGATCGACCGTCAGCGACAGGTTGCGCACTGCGTTGAATGCCTTGTCGCCCTGGCGAAACGCGATCGAGAGATCGTCAACGGCGAGCACGCATTGGGGTGGCAAGGTGTCGAGACGCGAACGTGCAATGTGCAGTGAAATCGGCACGATGTTTTCCTCAAGGAATGAACGCGGCTCGGGCGATGATTCGCGCAGTGCCAGGCGTGGGGCCAGACAGATGAACTACCCTCAGCGATAGATCGCCGTTACGGGTGCAACGCCTACCCGCGCAAAGCCGCGGTACATGCCCTCGGTGTTGAACGGCAACGTGACGTTGCCGAGTGCGTCGACGGCGATCAATCCACCGCGGCCATTTATGCGCGGCAGGCGGTTCATCACGACATCGCCCGCAGCTTCTTCCAGCGATACCCCGCGATACGCCATTTGCGCAGCAACGTCGTAAGCGGCGACCATCCGCATGAACATCTCGCCGGAACCCGTGGTGGACACGGCACAGGTTGCGTCGTCCGCGTAGCAGCCCGCGCCGATCAACGGGGCATCGCCCACCCGCCCGGCCTGCTTGTTGGTCACACCGCCTGTCGACGTGGCGGCAGCAACGTGTCCGTGTTGATCGAGCGCAACCGCGCCAACCGTACCGAACTTGCGATTCGGGTCGATGGGTTCGTGTGGCGTGGGCTCTTCTGCATCGCCACCCGGCGATGGGGCTGAAAACGTCGCGCCGTCGTGATCGAGCATCACACGTTGCTGGCCGCGTACAAGCAGCCATTGCTTGTGACGGGCATCAGTATGGAAGTACGAAGAGTCGACCGGTTCAAACCCCTGTGCCACGGCAAATGCTTCCGCGCCAGCGCCCGTGAACATCACATGTTCGCTTGCCTCAAGCACGCGGCGCGCGACCAGGATTGGATTGCGCACGCGGGTCACGCAGCAGATCGCACCGGCTTCGAGCGTGCTGCCGTCCATGATTGAAGCGTCGAGTTCATGCGTGCCGTCGGCAGTGAACACCGCGCCGCGTCCCGCGTTGAACAGCGGGTTGTCTTCGAGAAGACGCACGGCTTCGCTCACGGCGTCGAGTGCACTGCCGCCTGTAGCAAGCACTTTCTGGCCTGCCGTCAGAACGTCGGTCAGGCTCGCGTGGTAGCGCTGCTCTGCGTTTGGGTCCATCAGCGTGCGCAGGATCGTGCCTGCGCCGCCGTGAATGGCAATGACTGCGGTCGGATTCATCGTTTCGGCTTTTTGTGGTTGCGTGTAGTACTGGACGCCCGCGCCTTGCTCGCGGGACGATTCGGCGAACCCGGGGTTGACGGGTTGCTTTCACCGGACGGGGTCTTGGTCAGCCACGGCAACACGAATTCGGTCATGTCCGCGGCGGCTTTGGCCGAGCGTTTGGTGCGATACGCAACGGCGTCGCAGACTGCTTCGATCACGGCCAGCACCGCCGCGTCCGAGTTTGCCGCGAGCCGCCTTTCTGAGCGCACGCACAGCGTCAGGTCGGCGAACTGCCCGAGCGGTGAGTTCACGCTGTCGGTCAAGGCGAGGACGCGGGCCCCCAGGCTCGCGGCACGGCGCGCGAGCTGGATCGTGTCGTCGACATAACGAGGAAACGCAATGCCGATCACGAGATCGCCCTCGCCTGCGCTGAAGAGGCGGCGCGCTGCGTGCGTCGGTCCGCCAACGAACGCTAGCGACTGCACGTTGTTGTGATAGGGCATCAGGCCGTGCTCCATCAGTCCGGCCAGAAACGCGCTCGAGCCGGCACCAAGCACGAACACGCGGCGCGCGGCAAGAATGGCTTCGACCGCTGCATCCGCTGCGGCGCCATCGATGTCACTGCGTGTCAAACGTAAATTGACTTCTGCCTGTTCAAGCGACGCGCCGAGCAACGCGTCACCGCCCGCGGGCGATTCCTGCGCTGAACGCAAACGCTCAACCGGCGCAAGCGTTGCTTCGAAACCGCGTACCAGCGCGCCGCGAAATGCCGGGTAACCGTCGAAGCCGAGTGCACGTGCGAAGCGGTTTGCGGTCGCCACGGAGGCGCCCACGGCATCTGCAAGTTCATCTATGCGCATGGTCGCCGCACGGAACAAATTGGCCTGCACATAGGCCCCCATGCGGCGATGAATGGGCGTCAGGCCCGGCATTGCAGCCACGATAAGTGCAGCGATACTCAGTCCCGATTGACCGGAGGCAGCGGGCGGATGCTCAGCCATGAAGAAGAATCAGCGCAAAGGCTGAGAAGTGACGATGAAAGTATATTTACACAAAATATTTGTGGAAAAAAATTCATTTTCATTCGGAGGGTTTCCCCTGAGCGAGTCCGGGAGCGTGATAACACGGCCTATGCAGGCCCCTATATACGGCTCTGCTAGCCGTGAACTAGGCAATTCGGAGCATGCTGAGTCGCCGCTACTTCGTTGGTTGAAAACCTTCATGCCTAGGAAACAGACATTTAGTGCGATAGAAATTATCGATGCAAACAATAGGTATCCTTACTATTGTTCCGAACGCCCTCAGCTGCCGGAAACGGCAACTGCGGCCTACTCAGTGCCGATGATGCATCCACCAATGGCGGGGGTGATCATCCGCGCGTTCGCGCTTTTGACCGGGCCATTTCGACTCGTTAATTAACAGGATAATGGCGACCAGGGCTAAGCCGCCGAGGCCAACCAGTACGTTGATTAAATCGATGGCAGAACTGTGCAAGGTTAATCGTGACGCGGTGCCAAGAAGGTCCATTACAGTGTTTACAAATTCGTCCATGATGCCCTCCCACGTCCTCTGCACTTACCTATACATGATAGGTAAACAGAGGCTTAAGAGTAAGCGGTCCGCCTTCAAATTTCTAAGGATTTTCCCGGGTGGATTCTAGTGTTTCCGCTGAACATCTACACGCAGGTTGGGCTTCTCACGTTGATGTGGCTCGTCAGCAAGCGCAGTATCCTGATCGTGCAGTTCGCGAATGAATTGCAGCGCGCCGGCAGGTCATCACGCGAGGCGCTGGAGAAAGCGGCCGGCGTGCGGCTGCGTCCCATCCTGGTGACCACGGCGACAATGGTGCTCGGCGTCTTGCCGCTCGTGATCGCGTCGGGGAGCCGGCGCTGCGGGCCGCAATGCGATGAAACTCCTGATCTTCACGGAGCTGTCAATTGGCACGCTGTTCATGCTGTACGTCGTGCCCGCGATGTACATGTTCCTGGCGGCGGATCACGAAATGAGGCGATCGCAGTTTATTCAGGCAATCGCTCTATCCGGCACCCCTCAGCAAAGAACCACGAACCTCCCGTCAAACCACTGGACTGGTTTGCTGCACTCGTTCCCTCGGACCGAACATCACGAAGCTGGCCACGGCCAGCACCCAGGCGCCAATACAGCCGTACAGCATCACGAGGCCAAATCCCTGCACGAGCGCTGCATGAACGGCGGTTCCTGAAGAATCCAGGGAACCTAATCCCGGAAACCCCTGTTTTAGAGCAACAACATCGCCTGCGGCTATTCGCTCCGCCAGGGATCGCAGTTGTCCGGCATCGAGAGACCCGGAAAACGTGCTTCTCAAAGACGACAAGATCCCTTCCATCAAGATGTACCCCATCAAGGCGATATTGATGGCCAGCGAGATCAGCCTGGCACTCATGTCAATGCCCGAAGCCATGCCTGCGCGCGAGCTCGGAACCGAACTGGTCGTCGTGTTGGTAACCGGCGTATTGGTCAGTCCCAATCCGATGCCGGCCAACAGGCACCCCGGCAGCATGGTCAACCAACTGGCATGCTCCGCGCCACTGCCGGCGCGCATCAGGATAAAACCCGCACCAATCGTGAACAGTCCGAGCGGAATGACGACACCCGGGTGATATCGAAGCGAAAGACGTTCGGCCAGCGGCGGGATCACCAGCGTGGGAAGCGTATAAGCCAGAAGTGCTGATCCGGCAGTCACGCTGTTGTAGCCCAGACTGCTTTGAAAATAAATCGGCAGATAAATCATGAACGGCCAAAAGCTGAAATTCATGCCCATTGATCCAAAAAGCGCACCCGAAAAATTACGTATTTTGAACACGGAAAAATCGAACATCGGATGAGCATTGATCTTTTCCGCGAATATAAACAGGATTAAGCTGATCGCCGCTGCGGTAATGATGCCGATGCCTGTGATACTGGTAAAACCAAGGTCGGACCCTTGCGTAATGAAATATGCCAGGCCGAAAACCGACAGCGAAAGCGTGACCATTCCCAGCAGGTCCAGCTTTTTTGCCTGTGGATCGCTGGACTCCTGAACCCCGTTAAAAACAAGAAGCAACGTTACTATCGCGATCAGAACGTGGATTAGAAACACCCACTGCCAATCCGATACCGCGACGATTACCCCTCCGACAATCGGCCCAAAACCCAAGCCAATCCCAAAGATGATCCCCCAGGCGCCAAAGGCTCTGGTACGGGCCTGCCCCTCCTGGAACTGATGCGAAAGGACTGCCACCTGGCAGATCAGCATCGCCCCGCCGGCTATGCCTTGAAGAAAGCGGCTCGCGATTAATACGGACACGCTGTGTGCCATCCCGCAAATCAGTGATGTGATTCCGAACAGGACAATAGCGATCGTAAAGATACGCTTCCTGCCAAACCGGTCCGCGAGCGTTCCGGTTGCCATCAAAACCGTCGTGCACGCAATGGTGTACGCGTTCATGATCCATTGCATTTCCTTGAAATCACCCTGCAGTACTTTTTCGAGGGTTGGCAATATCACTGGGACGCTGGAGATTTCCAGGCCGAACATGAGCGATGCCAGGCAAATGCCAGCTAATGCGACTGAGTTCTTTGCGGGATTGAAAAGTGTCATGAATATCACGGGGTTGCCAGATGCTCCGGCTACCCGCGCCTCCCGAATATCGGCGTGAAACATTGACGCGCTGACGCGCAATACACACTGGATAGAACACTGAATTCGATTCGATATCTCTTCATGTTGGATTTACACCGGAAGATTGAAGGGACCCGCTCGCTACAGGCAATACAGGTGACGCAGACAACACAAGTAATGCGCGTGGCGTACAACGCTAGGCGGCGCCTGCGGGTGAAAAGGTAATATAGAGGGAATCGAAGTCGTCATTGATTCATTGATTTCCTATCAATGAATCTTTACTGGAACCAATAGGATGCAGGCATGAGCGACAAGCTCCACGGCGTGACAACCTTCGTCCAGGTGGTCGAATCCGGCAGTTTCGCGCTGGCCGCCGAGCGCATGAACCTGACGCGCTCGGCCGTCGGCAAGGTGATCGCCCGGCTCGAATCACGTCTCGGTGTGCGCCTGCTTCATCGCACCACACGGAGCCAGAGCCTGACCGAAGACGGGCAGACTTACTACGATCGCTGCGTGCGGGCGCTGGCGGAACTGGACGCGGCTGAAGCCGATCTGGAAAGCGGCCGGCGCGAACCGCGCGGCCGCTTGCGCGTCAGCGTGCCAATCGCCTTCGGCCATCTCTGCGTCGCGCCGGTCCTGTTGCGCCTTGCATCCAGGCATCCGCAATTGCAGATTGATATTTCGTTCAGCGATCGCGCGGTGGATCTGGTGGAAGAAGGTTTCGACCTCGCCATTCGCATCGGCGAGTTACGCGATAGCGTGAGCCTCGCGGCGCGTCGTCTAGGCATGCAGTACTCGAGCATCGGCGCTGCACCGTCGTATGTTGCACGGCACGGGCTGCCTGCAAGACCCGAAGAGCTGGACGGACACGCGGGTATTGCTTACTCGCGCGCCGGCGCATCGTCGCCCTGGCAGGTGCGGGATATCGACGGCCAAGTGAGGCAGGTGCACATCCAACGGCAGGTGAGCCTGGACGATGTGCAGGCGATAGCCGCGGCGGCCATCGAAGGCTTCGGGTTGGCGTGGCTGCCTAGCTGGCTATTGTCGCGATACGAGAAGACCGGAGAACTGGTGGTTGTCATGAATAGCTGTGGAATGCTGCCGCAGGATATTCACGCCGTGTGGCCGCAAACCCGCTACCTGCCCTTGAAGACACGGCGTGCTATTGACGCCCTGGTCGCCGAGATTCCCGGGATGATCGCGGGTTGAATCAGCCAAGGTTGGCGCCTTTTACCAGTGGGCGACTTTCGGCAACTGCCAGCCATACGTGACAGACGCCACGCGCAAGGTGAAACACGCGGCTGCGCCGAGGAGCGCGGCGGCCATCGGCGAAAGACCCAACCGGCGGCTGACGACCGGAACGACCCCGCCCACGAACGCGGCGCTCGCATAGATATCGGCGACCAGGACCATGGGCACGCGGGCAAGCAGGATGTCGCGTATCACACCACCGCCCACGCCGGTGATCGTACCCATCAGCGTCGATATAAAAGGTCCGATTCCGTAGCTCAGCGCCTTTTGCGTGCCCGCCACGGCGAATAGCGCAAGCCCAGCCGCGTCCAGTGCCATGAGCACGGGTGCCGACAGATTGCGGGCCTCGGTGTGAAAGATGAAGGTAAGCAAGCCCGTGATGAACGCAAGCGCCGGGTAGCGCCAATCGCGCACGGCATTGGGAGGCGTCGCGCCGATCAGCAGGTCGCGAATCACGCCGCCGCCAAGCGCCACGACAAACGACAGGACCATGACTCCGAGCAGATCAAGTCCACTCTGCATGGCAGAGATCGCGCCCTCGGCGGCAAACACGGCCGTGCCCGCAAGATCGGCCACCAGGACTATCGTTTCTATTTTCTTCATCGTTCAGGTCTGCGATGGCTATTTTTGGTATTGCGCGAGTATCGGGGAGCACGCGGCATTCCATCAAGCAGCACGGTCAAGATAACGCTTCACCTCGGCGCCGATCCATTCCATGAAATGCGTCTGCTTCACGCTCAGCACTTCACGCTGCTGCCAGACGAGCCAATACGGATACGGGTATGGCACGTGTATATCGGTAATCTGAACGAGCTCGCCGCGAGCGATGGCATCTGCAACGAGCGTGCGTCGTTCAAGCGCGATGCCCTGCCCCAATAACACGGCTCCCAGCACGATATTCGAATCGTTCGCGAACAGGCCACTCACATTCTCGGGTTCGCGCACGTTGGCGGCACGGCACCAGTCGGTCCAAGGGGCATCGGTGCTTCTGATCAATGGACACGCCATGACCTCCTCAGCGGAGCGAGGAAACTGACCTTCGTTGAAATGCGGAGCGGCCACGATCAACAGTTCGTCGCTGAACAACTCTTTCTGAGCGAGACCGGGCCAGTGCCCTTGTCCCATTCGAATGCTGATGTCGGCAAGACCGTGCCGCATGTCCTGTATCTCGAGACTCGTTTGCAGCCGAACCCGGTAATACGGATGGCGCTCCCGGAAACTCGATAAGCGAGGCAGCAGCCAATGCAAGGCAAACGACGGCAGCGTGGCGATGACCAGTTCGCTTTCTTGAGGGCGGGTCTGGGCCAGAAGCGTCGCGTTTGCAATGTCGCGAAGCGCCGAGCGTATTTCGAGCGCATAGAGACGTCCCTCTTCCGTCAGGCGCAATCCTCTCGCTTCACGCACGAAGAGTGCAACGCCCATGGTGTCTTCGAGAATCCTGATCTGCTGACTGACCGCCGAGTGCGTGACGTGTAGTTCGCGCGCAGCGAGCGTGACGCCGCCGAGCCTGGCAGCCGCTTCGAAACACCGGAGCGCGGTTAAGGGCGGGATGTTGTTCATGTAAGTTTTTCTTACGGAAGACGTCTGTTTATGTCGCTTTTCACGCGTCGACTAACTGTTTAACCTGATGAGGCTGGCTGTCTCACATCACTCGTGCAAGCGAGTTCGGCGATATGCATAAAGACGGCGACATGATAGATATTCTAACGGGAAGCGTATGAAACTGATCGGAATGCTGGACTCGCCTTATGTCCGCCGGGTGGCAATTTGCCTCAAGCTGCTTAAGCTTGATTTCGGGCATCGGCCGGTTTCTGTATTCAGGGACTTCGAGGAATTCCGCAAGCTCAACCCGGTCGTGAAGGCACCGACCTTGATCCTCGACGACGGTCAAAGCCTGATGGATTCAACACTCATCCTGGACTATGTGACGGCCATCGCTGGGTCAGCGGTCACTTCGATACCAGATCGCGCGGACGATCGTTTGCGCGCAACGAGGCTCACTGGACTCGCGTTGGCAGCGTGTGACAAGACGGTCCAGATTGTCTATGAACGCAACTTGCGTCCCGTCGAAAAACAGCACGAGCCGTGGATCGATCGCGTCAGTGTTCAGTTGCTCGCGGCGTACGCGGAACTCGAAGCTGAAGTGGGGTTGGCTACTTTGCCCCTGGACGCGGGACGGCTTGGACAGGCAGGCGTGACCGTCGCGGTCGCCTGGAGATTCACCCAGATGATGGTGCCGAAAATTGTTGTCGCCGCGGAGTATCCCAACCTGCAATCGTTCTCGGCTTTCGCCGAGCAACAGCCTGCTTTCGAAAGCACGCCGCCTGAATGAGCGACGTCGAAGGATAGCCGCCGTCTAGTCCACGATAACCAGCTTGGCGCCGGTTGCAGATGACGACCTATGCACCTCGGCGTCATCGGCGACCGGGTAGCTCATGCACGCAACGCTTGCCTAGTCAGCGTCGGAGCCAGACTCAGCGTCCAGCGCCAGCACGGTCACCCCCACATCGATCCGATGCGACCCGCCCCCGAGAATCATCCCGCGCAGCAGCGACACATCGCTATAGTCCCGCCCCGTGGCAAGCGTCACGTGCTCCAGGTCGGCGAGCACATCGTTCGTCGGATCAAGATCGATCCATCCGCTGCCGGGACAAAACACCGACACCCACGCATGCGACGCATCCGCGCCGATCAACTTCTCCTGCCCCGGCGCGGGGTCATTGCGCAAATATCCGCTGACGTACCGGGCCGGCAACCCGAGCGAGCGCATGCAGCCGATCATCACCTGCGCAAAATCCTGGCAGACGCCCCGGCGCATTTCAAACGCGCGATGGGCAGGCGTGTCATACGACGTCGCCAAAGGCTTGTACTTGAAGTCGCCATGAATCCGGTGCATCAGGTCGATCGCCCCCTCTGCCAATGGCGTGCCCGCAGGAAAACTTTCCAGCGCGTAGTCGCGCAGGTCCTGACCGAGACTGATATTGGGCGACGCGAAGCAAAACTCCGTCTCAGAGCGAAACGGCGCACTGGCGCTAAAACGCATACCCTTCGCGACTTCGTCCCACGCCGGCGTGGTCGCTGGATCGAGCGAAGCCCAGCGCGGCGTGAGTTCAACGGTCGTTTCGCTGACCATCTGCAATGACCGGTGTGGTGACTCGAGCGAAAAATACAGCACGTCGTTACCGAACGTATCAACGCGACTATTGATGTACGGCGGCTTCGGCTCAATGCTTTCGGTGTGTGAGATCACCCGCTGCCACGCGCAGTTTTGCGGCCGGATGGTCGCGAGATGCTGAGCCGTTTCCACGTACGTTGAATAGCGGTAGGTCGTCCGGTGCGACACCCACAACACGGTTTTCGGAATCTTCACGACGACACCTGCAATGCCTGCGTATTCGCGTGGCTGAAGTAACGTGCGCTGATTTCATGCGCAGCGGCGCTCACGTGATCGCCAAGTGTCTCGCAGGCCTGGATGAGTTCGCCATAGTTGCCTTCCTCGTCGGTCGTGCACAGTTGCTCGAGTCCCCGCAGCGACTTCAGCAACAGCGTTGCGTCGCTGAACGCGCCGTGGTTCGTATTGCCTGCCGCAATCGAAATCTCATTGAGCTTCGTGCATAAGCGCGAGTACACGCCGTACAGGCCGCGCGGGTTGGTCGGCTCGACCACCAGCAGGTCGATCAGCGCGGGCACTTCGAAACGCCCCGGATAAAGCGATCGATACGTGAGCGTACTGTCGAACAATTGCAGCAGCAGGTCGAATCCGGCCGGCGTCGTCATCTGGCCATGCTCCGCGGCTACGCGCAGGAAGGTGGTCATCGTCCATACCCGTTCGATGTGCCGTCCCGCGAACACCAGCTTCCACGCTTCGTCGCGCGTCATGCGGTCGCCCTGCGCGCCGCTGATCGCGAGCAGTTGCGTTGACAGTGTTTCAAGCGTTCGCGTAAGTTTCACGCGGTCATAACGTTCCACGCCCGGTCCCGGCTTGAACTGCTGGATGGCGTCGCGGAAATCGTTTCGCGCGGCCAGGATCGTGCGCCAGTGATCGGTCGAAAGACGTCCGCGAATCTCGCTGCTCGCGCGCACCTGGCTCGCCAGGTTCTGGCCAATACTTGCCGCCGTGCCGTTCTCGCCAATATTGGCGATCAGCAAACGTTCGAGCCCGCGCGCCGTGTGCCCCTGGATCGGCGTGCCCGGCGGCAGAAGGCCGCTCTGCCACGCGAGGTCCACCAGGGTCTCCAGCATGCCCTCGGAGTCGTTGCTGTCGATAGACGAGAGGATCACACGCAGCAGCCGCACGTTGTTCTCGGCGCGTTCTCCGTATCGTCCGGCCCAGAAGAGGTTTTCTGCAGCGCGACTCGATACCGTCCGATGCTTGCGCGCAAGGTCAGCCGGTTTGATCGGCGTGGGGAGCAGCGAGAAGCTCGAACCCGGCTTGCTCGACAGCACCCAGGTGTCGACGCTGCTGCTGCCGTATTGCATCGATACCGACGGTTGGCGCTCCGCCCCAAGCCGCGTGAATCCGCCCGGCATCACGGACCAGCCGCCATCAATATTCGCGATCGCATAAACACGCAACACCGACGGCCGTCCCGTCAGCGTGTTGTCTTCATAACGCGGCGCGTGTGAACTCGGGAACAGGTTCTGGATGGTGAACGCGTCCGGCATCGCGTCGATCCGCGCGCGCCAGCCGGCGAGGGGTTGCAGGCCGTCGCCGAAACCGCGCGGGCCGCCGCCGTTGAGCGGCAAACCCGGCCAGGTAGGAATCACAAAAGCCTTGTCCAGACGGGCCAGCACCGCTTCACGCGCCGCTTCTTCACCGCACCACCAGGTCGGCACGCTGGCGAGTTCCAGAGGCTCGTTCAGCAGCGCCCGCGAGATGGCCGGCAGGAAACCATGCAGGGCCGGCGATTCGACAAAACCCGAGCCCGGCACGTTGGACACCATCACGTTGCCGGCCCGCATCACCTGCAACAGGCCCGGCACGCCGATGGTGGAGTCGGCGCGCAATTCGACCGGATCGCAGAACGCGTCGTCCAGGCGGCGCATCAGTACGTGAACCCGTTCCAGACCGGCGAATGTCTTCAGGAACAGCATGTCGTCGCGCACTGTCAGGTCCTTGCCTTCGACCAGCGTGACGCCGAGGTAGCGAGCCAGGAACGCATGCTCGAAGAAGGTTTCGCTGAAAGGCCCGGGCGTCAGCAGCGCGATGTGCGGCGAACCTTCGCCCGACATCATCGCCCGGCCGCCCTGGACCAGCGCGGCGATCAGTTGCGAGTAGAACGGGGCGAGCCTCTGGACCTTCATCGAACGGAACGGCTCGGTGAATACGTCGGAGACGATGAGGCGGTTTTCGAGCGCATAGCCGAGTCCGGACGGCGCTTCAGTCCGATGCGCCATCACGGTCCATGTGCCGTTGGGAGCACGCGTCAGGTCCACGGCAACAAGCTGCAGATACTGCGCGCCGGGAGGCATGAAGCCCTTCACCGAGCGCAGGTACCCTGGGTGTCCGAACACCAGCGCGGGAGGCAGCAGGCCGTCATGCAGCAGCGTCTGCGGCCCGTAGATATCGGCGACGATGGCATTGAGCAACTTCGCGCGCTGCGTCACCGCGCGCTCGATCACCGACCACTCGCCTTCATCGATCAGAAACGGCAGCAGGTCCAGCGACCACGGACGAGGCTCGCCCTTGTCCGCGTAGACGTTGTAACTGATGTCGTTATCGCGGACCTGCTGCGCGATGGAGGCGGTCGCCCGGTCGAGGTTGGCGATGCCGTCATCACCAAGCAAGTCGAAGAACTGCTGCCAGGAAGCGCGCAACTGGCCCGACGCGTCGCGCAGTTCGTCCCAATGACCCTCCCGGGCCGGTACCGCGCGAAGGTGTGACGACACACTCGCGCGGTTCGTGATTGCTTCAAACGGAAGCGTGGATTGGAAGGCCAAATTGAGCAGTTATCGTTGATGAGGCTACCGTCGGCGCAAATCGAGCGTGAACGGAAACTCCAGGCTGCGCTTCGGTTCCTCCACGTCCATCCGTCCGGGCGTATGGCCGATTCTGAAAAAGCGCGCGCGCCGCCGGCTTTCCGCCTCGTATGCGTTGACCGGATAGGTCACATAGTTGCGGCCACCCGGATGGGCTACATGATACCGGCATCCGCCTATGGACCGGTTGCTCCAGGTGTCAACGATGTCAAAGGTCAGCGGTGCATCCACGCCAATCGACGGATGCAGCGCCGTCGGCTGGGACCATGCCCTGAAGCGCACGCCGGCCACATGCTCGCTCACCCGCCCGGTGGGTTGCAACGGCAGCGGCACGCCGTTGACCGTCACCACGTGGCGGTTGTCGTTGAGCCCGAGCACGCGCACTTCGAGCCGTTCCACCGACGAATCCACATAGCGCACCGTACCGCCCGGCGACCCCTGCTCGCCCATTACGTGCCACGGCTCCAGCGCGCTGCGTACCGTCAGTTCAATACCGTTTGTCTGGACCGCTCCCACCAGCGGGAAACGGAACTCGAAATGCGGCGCGAACCACGCGGCATCGAACGCATAGCCGGCTTCGTTGAGGTCCGCGATGACATCGTGGAAATCCATTTCGATGAACGTGCCGAGCAGGAAACGATCATGCAGTTCCGTGCCCCAGCGCGTGAGGCGCGTGGTGTAAGGCTTGTCCCAGAACCGCGCGACCAGCGCGCGCAGCAGCAACTGCTGGACGAGGCTCATGCGGGCGTGCGGCGGCATTTCGAAGCCCCGCAGTTCGAGCAGGCCGAGGCGGCCGGTCGGACCATCGGGGGAATACAGCTTGTCGATGCAGAATTCCGCGCGGTGCGTATTGCCGGTCACATCGATCAGCAGGTTGCGCAACGTCCGGTCGATCAGCCACGGCGGCAGCAATGCGCTGTCGCGACCGCCCAGGCGTTCGAGCTGATGTTCGATCTCCTTGAAGGCTATCTCCAGCTCATACAATTGGTCGTTGCGTGCTTCGTCAACGCGCGGCGCCTGGCTGGTCGGTCCGAGAAACAATCCCGAGAACAGGTACGACATCGACGGATGGTTGATGAAGTACGCAATCAGGCTTGCAAGCAGGTCGGGACGCCGCAGGAACGGGCTGTCGGCAGGCGTTGCACCGCCGAGCACGAAATGATTGCCGCCGCCCGTGCCGGTGTGACGCCCATCGGTCATGAACTTCTCGGTGCTGAGATAACTTTCGTGCGCCGATTGATACAGGAACTCGGTGTGATCGACGAGTTGATCCCAGCTCGACGCCGGATGGATGTTCACCTCGATCACGCCCGGATCCGGCGTGACTTGCAGCATCTTGAGGCGGGCATCGCGTGGCGGCGGATACCCTTCTATCACCACTTTCATGTGCAGATCGGCGGCTGTTGCCTCAATGGCCGCGAGCAGGTCGAGGTAGTCATCGAGTTCGGTCAGCGGCGGCATGAACACATGCAGCAGGCTCTTGCCGCTTCCAAACGATTTCTCTTCGACGTCAGGTCCCGCCGCACGCGCCGGATCTCGCGCTTCAACACATAGCGCAGTACGCCGGATCCACGATGCAGACTCTCCGCGCGACGGCTCGCGGGTTGAGGTTGCGGGTCGTGATAATCCAGTGCCCGGTGTTGCGCCAGTGCCAGTTCCCGCACCAGTTCCCGCACCACTTCCCGCACCTTCGCCCGCTTTTCCTTCCATACTTTCGCCAACCAGGGCTTCGCCGCGATATTGCATGCGCAATTCCATCGCCTGGCGCAACGGTGCAGGCGGCCCGAACGGATCGTGCGGGTGTTGATACGGAAAGTCCCCCGCACTCACCCACGGTAGCGATTCGAGCGGCAACCGATATCCCATCGGCGAGTCGCCGGGAATCAGGTACATGCGGCCATCGCGGAAAAACCAGGGACCGCTGACCCATGTCGGCGCTTGCATCGGAACATCGCGCTCGCGCGCTATAGGCAGCACATAACCCGTCACCTGCGACAAGCCTGCATCGAATACACGACGCAGGCGCATGCGCTCCATCTCGTCTTCGAGTTCGGATTCGAACGGGTCCACGTTCACCGGCAGGCGACGCTCACGCCACAGGTAGTAGAACGTGTCTTCGTAACCGGGCTGGATATACGACGGATCCAGCGAAACCTTGTCCGCCAGATGTTCGATAAAGCGCCTTGCATCCTCGGCCGTGTAGTTGCCGGGATCGCGTTCATCGGCAAATAGCTTGGGGTCTTCCCAGATCGGCTCGCCATCTGCGCGCCAGAACAGCGACATGGCCCAGCGGGGCAACTGTTCACCCGGATACCACTTGCCTTGTCCGAGATGCAGAAAACCACCTACGCCATAACGTGCACGCAGTTTGTCCATCAGCGAGACGGCATAACCGCGCTTCGTCGGCCCGAGTGCATCCGTGTTCCATTCAGCTGCATCGCGGTCGCTCACGGCGACGAACGTAGGCTCGCCGCCCATCGTCAGGCGCACGTCCATGTCGGTCAGTTCCTGGTCGACTTGCGCGCCCATCTTCTGCACCGCGGTCCACACTTCTTCTGTATATGGCTTCGTCACGCGTGGCGTTTCGAGTACGCGCTGCACCTGCATGATGTGCTCGAACTCGACTTCGCTTTCATCGACAGCGCCCGAGATAGGCGCGGCGCTGCCCGGTTCAGGCGTGCAGGCGACGGGGATATGCCCCTCGCCAGCCAGCAGTCCCGAAGTCGGATCGAGGCCGATCCAGCCCGCGCCGGGCAGGAAGACTTCGCACCACGCGTGCAGGTCGGTGAAGTCGACTTCGGTGCCGCTCGGGCCATCGAGGGACTTTTGGTCGGGGGTGAGCTGGATCAGATAACCGGAAACGAAACGCGCCGCCAGCCCGAGCTGGCGTAAAGCCTCGACGAGCAGCCAACCAGTGTCGCGGCACGATCCCAGCGCTTTTTCGAGCGTTTCCTCCGGCGTCTGGACGCCGGGTTCCATGCGAATCACGTAGCCAATGTCGTGCTGCAGCCGCTGGTTCAGTTCGACCAGGAAATCGGCCGTTACCTTGGGCGTCTTGTCGATACTTTCAACAAACTTGGCCAGCAACGGCGTGGGCTCGCGTTTGATCAGGTACGGAGCCAACTCGGCCGCGAGTTCCGGTTCATACGCGAACGGGAATTTTTCGGCGTAGGGCTCAAGGAAGAAGTCGAAGGGGTTGTACACCGCCATCTCGGCGACCAGATCGACCGTGATCTTGAATTCCCGCGTTTTCTCGGGAAAGACGAGCCGCGCCTGATAGTTGGCGAACGCGTCCTGCTGCCAGTTGATGAAGTGTTCGGATGGCTCGACCCGCATCGAATACGAAACGATCGGGGTACGGCAATGCGGCGCAGGCCGCAGGCGCACGACCTGCGGTGAAAGGCCGACGAGGCGGTCATAACGGTAGTGCGTGACATGGTTCAACGCGACACGGATTGACACACCTGACTCCTGGACGAATTTTGGCAATCTTCAAAAGCAAACTCCATGCCGTTTGGCCAAACGCACCATCGGGCAAGGCTTCTGGGCACTTCCATGCACTCAATACTGCTTTGAACCCATTTCCAGCGCCCCTTGATGCACCAAACTGGCGCGTAAAACGCCCTTTGCGTCTGGACCGGAGCGTTCCTGCGGCGGCACGTGGCTTGCTTGATAGCCACCATTAAGCCACCACGCCCTGTATTCCAGCCTATCTCTTCAATATGAAAACATTCCACTGCGGCCGTTGCCAGCATCACGTTTTTTTCGAGAATGTGAAATGCGAATCCTGTGCGGCGTTGCTGGGCTTCGTGCCTGAATTATCAGAAGTTTGCGCGTTCGAGCCAGCCGGCGACACGTTGTGGCGCGCGTTGAACCCATCGGCGAACGGTGCGCTGTTCCGGCAGTGCAACAACTACGCGCTCGAGAACGTCTGCAACTGGATGATCCCGGCCGATTCGCCGGACGTGTTGTGCCCGGCGTGCAGCCTGACGCGGACTATCCCCAACCTCTCCCGCCCGGAAAATCGCGTCTACTGGTACAAGCTGGAGACGGCCAAGCGGCGCCTGTTGTTCGCGCTCTCGGCACTCGGCCTGAACACCGATTCGCGACGGATCAACCCGGAAACCGGTTTGCAGTTCGAGTTTCTCGAGGACGGAGCCATGGGGCCGAAGGTCCTGACCGGTCACGACAACGGCCTCATTACGATGAACATAGCCGAAGCCGATGACGCCTTGCGTGAACGCATGCGCGCGGACATGCACGAGCCGTACCGGACTTTGCTGGGACATTTTCGGCATGAGATAGGCCACTACTACTTCGACCGTCTCGTGGCGAATACAAGCTGGGAAGAACCGTTTCGCGAGATCTTCGGCGATGAGCGCGCGGACTATGCCCAATCACTCCAGGCCCATTACGACAATGGACCACCAGCCGACTGGGACCAGTCTTATGTGAGCGCCTACGCCACCACGCATCCGTGGGAAGACTGGGCCGAGACGTGGGCACATTACCTGCATATCGTCGATACAGTCGACACCGCCGCCGCATGCGGATTCAAGCTCGATCCAAAGTCCGACAATGAACCGTCGCTTACCGAGATAGAGCCGGTCGAGAACACCAGTTTCGATAAGCTCATGAAGCAATGGTTTCCGCTCATGTACGCGTTGAACAGCTTGAATCGAAGCCTGGGACTAGCCGATGCGTATCCGTTCACGCTCTCGCCGAAGGTCGTCGCCAAGCTACGTTTCGTGCACAAGGTGATTGCGGGCGCGAGTGCGCAGAAACACGCAAACGATGCGAGTGCTGACGCTCAACAAGCAAATAAACAGGAAAATCAGCAAGACATGAAGCAAGACCTGCAAGACCAGCAAGACCAGCCGGCGGCAGCGTCCGGTTGATCATAAATTAATCACGAGTTCAACCTGTTGAACTCCGGTTTGATCATCGTCCCTGGTGAAACGGGCGATGTCGATGCCAGCAACTCCCTGGCCGCGGCCATTTACGCACCTCAACCTACGCACCTCAACCGAAAAAGGTCAGTCCGATGAAGCTCCGCGTTGGTTACGAACTGGTCTATGAATGCGTGCAGCCGACACCGATGCTGCTGATGCTGAACATGCACGCTTCGCGGGCGCAGAACATCCTTGTCCCGGACATCCTGAGGGTCAGCCCGACGGTGCCCTACACGCAGTATCACGACTCATTCGGCAATCTGTGCAGCCGGCTGGTTGCGCCGCAAGGCTGGCTCACGCTGTCCACGGAAGGATTGATCGACGTGCCGCCTTACATGGAGTTGCAGGAGCCGAACGGTTATCAGCATGCCGTTGAAGAACTGCCCGACGAGTGCATGCAGTTCCTGCTCGGCAGCCGCTACTGCGAGACCGATCTGCTGTCCGATGCCGCCTGGCAGATGTTCGGGCATACGCCGCTCGGACGCGCCCGGGTCCAGGCTATTTGCGATTTTGTTCATCGGCACATACGGTTCGACTACAACTGCGCGCGTCCGACCAAGACGGCGTTCGAAGCGTATCGGGAAGGCGTGGGCGTATGCCGGGACTTTGCGCATCTGGCCGTCGCGTTATGCCGCGCGATGAACATTCCGGCGCGTTACTGCACGGGGTATATCAGCGACATCGGTTTGCCGCCGCCCTATGCGCCCATGGATTTCTGCGCCTGGATGGAGGTGTATCTGGGCAATACGTGGCAGACATTCGATCCGCGCAACAATGCGCCGCGTACCGGCCGTGTATTGATGGCAAGAGGCCGCGACGCCGCCGACGTCGCGTTGAGCAACACCTTCGGCACCACCACGCTGGTCAGGTTCAGCGTGGTTTGCGAGCCTCAATAAGTCCTCACTAACTCCTCAGTGACTCGCGCGGCCGGCTCGACGATAGCCGATCGAGAACGGCCACGCAGCGTCAGCCGGATGACCTGGCTGACGCTGCCGTTCAGTGCATGAGTTCCCTACGTGCGCAAATGGCTGCCGGCGTTACTTCGCAAACAGCGAAGCGATGTTCGCAAACGCCTTGATCTCGAGCGCATTGCCCGACGGGTCCAGGAAGAACATAGTGGCCTGCTCGCCGACTTCACCCTTGAAGCGCACATGCGGCTCGATGATGAATTCCACCCCGGCCGCCGTGAGTTTGTCCGATGCCGCTTGCCACTGGTCCATCGGCAACACCACGCCGAAGTGCCGGACCGGGACTGCATCACCGTCCACCTCGCTCGTCTTCCGATGACCGATTTCGTCCGGTGCGAGATGGGCCACGATCTGGTGCCCATAGAAATTGAAGTCCACCCAGTCGGCAGAGCTGCGGCCTTCCGGGCAGCCGAGCAGGTCGCCATAAAACTCGCGGGCGGCTGCAAGGTCATGGACTGGAAAGGCGAGATGGAAAGGGGAGATGGCAGCAGTGGCGTCGCTCATGGCAGGGCTCGGATATCGGTTGAGTGATACGTATTCGACGACGCGGACAAGGTCTGTCCGCACCGCCGTCATGGTGCGCGAAAAATGGATCTCACGCCATGGGAAGACAGTTTAGGGGCAACGAGAATAGTTGAATAACCATAGTTTTTTTAGCTCAGTATCAATAAAATCGATCAATCAAAGCCTTTAATACCGGTCGATAAAACCATGATGCGAGAGCTGAAAACCTTTCTGGCGGTCGTGCGTTTCGGGACATTCGCGAGTGCCGGGGCGCATATTGGACTGACCCAGTCGGCTGTCAGCGCGCAGATCCAGCGGCTGGAGGAAGACCTGGGTTTTCCGCTATTCGACCGGACAGGGCGTTCGGCCACGCTCAACGCCGCGGGCAAGCAGACTGTCGAGTCTGCCGAAGAATTATTGTCGGTCTACGCCCGCCTGGCCGCGCGAGGCGGCACGGCGCAACAGTCGGGCCTGCTGCGGGTGGGGGCTATCGCGTCGGCGCAGGCTTCGTTTCTCGTCAACGCCATTGAACTGTTCCGGCAGACGTCGCCAGGGTGGCGAATTCGCGTGGTTCCCGGCGTGTCGCTCAACTTGCTCGCTCAGGTGGACTCCGGTGAAGTCGACGTCGCGGTGATCATCAAACCCCCTTTCGCATTGCCGGCCGAACTGCACTGGCGCACGCTGCTCACCGAAACCTTCGTGCTGCTGGTCCCGCGCGAGCTTGCGGACCGGCCGTGGCGCGCGCTGCTCAAGTCAGAGCCTTTTATTCGATACGACCGGAGTTCTTTTGGAGGGCGCCTCGTCGACCGCTTTCTCAGAAGGATTCGCGTGACGGTTCAGGATGTCGTCGAACTGGACGAATTGCAAGGAATCGTCGGGCTCGTGGCACATGGGGTAGGCATTGCGCTCATCCCCCAATCGTCGGCGCTGCATGTGCCCGACACCGTAAGCGCGTTGTCTCTTGGAGACGAGACCTTCACGCGCGAAATCGGCCTCGTCCAGCGGCATACGAGAAATGAGCAAACCGTCACCGTGCAATTCGCCGGGTCCGTCTGTGCAGTTCTGCCGCGATGAGGAACCGGCGTCATTGAAGTCCAAACCGCAGTAGAACGGAGAACCGGGTCAAGCGGCGCTCTTGCAAGAGCGCCGGGATCTACCTGGTCTCGGCCGCTCTCCTGAATGTGTCGCGCTAGGCCCAGTGGCGGGTCAGGAACGCAGCCACCTCGTCGAGCGCGCGGCGCGCGGTCGGCAAGTCTCTCGTCGCGCTCTGGAAGACGTGGTGCAGCCCTTCGAAGATATCGAGCCGCACCTCGCCGCCTTTGTCCGCGGCCGCCTGCGCATAGCGCCGTGCGTCGTCGAGCAGGATCTCGTCTGCGCCCACCTGGATGAGCAATGGCGGCAGGACCTCGGGCACGGCGTAGAGCGGGGACGCCCGGCCGTCCTTCGGATCGGCGCCGGCAAGATAGGCTCCTGCAGGCCCGCGAAGCATTTCCGGCTGGAAGATGGGGTCGTGGATGTCGGGACTGACGAACGAGGCGCCGGTCATCGCCAGATCGAGCCATGGCGAAAAAACCGAGATGGACGCTATTGCCGGCGCGGTCGTCGCCGTATCGCCCAGCACGCTGAGCGCCAGTCCGCCACCCGCGGAGTCGCCGACCAGCGCGACTTGCGAGACGCCTTGGCGGCCCAACCAGCGGCGAAGCGCGGCGGCGGCCCCGGGCGCGGCCGGGAACACATGCTCCGGCGCCAGTGGATAGTCGGCGACGAACGCCGCGACCCCGGCGCGAACCGCCACCTGGCTGGCCAGTCCGCGATAGGCCTTGGCCGAGCCCAGCATGTAGGCGCCGCCGTGCAGGAAAAGGATCGCCCGGCCAGCCGGCGCGCCGGTCGGCCGCACCCACCAGCCGCTGACTCCGTCGCGGTCGACGGCTTCCAGGGTCACGCCATCGGCGATCGGCGTCCTGGCGATCAGCGTGTCATAGGTCTCGCGCTGATTGCCGGTCGGGTTCGAGAATAGACCGTGGATCTCGGCGAGCACAGCTTGCTCAATCTGGCGCTCGTCGGCGGACAGAACGTGCCGGGTCTCAACGGAGGTCGTCTTGGTGGCGGTAGTCATGTAATTCACCTTTGATTTATGGGGCTGGAACTGTCCAGCCCCCTCTGACGTCAGGATCATCCATTTCCATCTGGCGCGGAAGCCGGGTTCCTGGAATACAATCCATTCCTGACAGGAAGTATTGGGAACCCTCAATGGACCGGCTTGACGCGATTCGCCTCTTCGTTCGTGTGATCGAACGCGGCAGCTTCTCGGCGGTCGCCCGGGAGACCGGGGTCGGCCAGTCGGCGGTCAGCAAACAGATCGCCGCCCTCGAAGCACACCTGGGTGCGCAACTGATGCGCCGCACCTCGCGGAGCATGACCCTCACCGACGCCGGCCAGGTTTTCTACGAATCCGCCTTGCGGCTGGTCGACGAATTCGACGCGGCGAAATCCCTGGTCGGACGCGGCCAGTCCGCGCCTTCTGGCCTGATCCGAGTAACCGTCGCCCCGGTGTTCGGGCGGCTCTACATCGTGCCGCGCCTTCCCGAGTTCTTCGCTCGCTATCCGGACATCTCCATCGAGGTCACCGGCTCCGGGCGCAACATCAACCTGATCGAGGAAGGCGTCGACCTGGCGATTCGCAACGGAGAGCTCGCCGATTCGAGCATGATCGTGCGCCGCATCGCCACGACGCCTTTCGCAACCGTCGCCACGCCGGCCTATCTCGCAGTCCGCGGCACGCCGCGGACTCCCACCGACCTCGACACCCACGCCTGCCTGATTTTTGCCCCGCTCCACGAACCGCTGCCGTGGGAGTTCCGGGACGGATCGAGGCCCGTTCTGCATCACCCACGGTCGAACTTCCGCACGGCCGACGCGGAACAGATCCGCGCCGCGGTGCTCGCCGACCTCGGCCTCGCCCACGGCCCGCTCTGGGCGTTCTCGCCCGAGATCGCCTCGGGCGCGCTGCGCGTCGTACTGGCGGATTACGCCCCCGGTCCGCTCGCGATCAGCGCCGTCCACCCCGCCGGCCGCCGCCTGCCCACCAAGGTCAGGGTGTTCATCGACTTCCTGGTGGAGACTCTGGCGGCCAATCCGGCGCTGACGGGACACTTGAGCCGAGTCGACATTTAACGGCGTCGGCATTTCCGGTTCACGGTTCACCAAGGAACGCGCGGTGCCATGGCTTATCCCGTGATCTCGTCCCGTGCGCACAAGCCGTTTTCAACGCTACCTTGATTTATTGAACGATGGGTCATAATATCCACTCATGATAAAAACCTCCTCCCTGCCACAGCCTGCCGACCGCTCTCAGGAGCGTGGACGACCCCGTGAGTTCGATCTCGACGAAGTCATCGATTCCGCCGGGCGGGTGTTCTGGGAGGGCGGTTATCACGCGACCTCGGTCGGAACCTTATGCGATGCAACCGGGCTGCTGCGCGGCAGCCTGTACGGCGCATTCGGCGACAAGCACGGGCTTCTGATCGTTGCGTTCGAGCGTTATGCCGACGGTGCGGTTGCCCGGCTCAAAGAGCGTCTGGAAGCCGATCTGCCGCCGCGTGAATGCCTGCGCCAAGCGTTGCTTCATTACACCCGGCTCAGTGCCGACCTGTCCGGCCGCCATGGATGTTTCATCACGAACGCGGCGCTCGAACTGCTTCCGGCGGACGAAGTATTGCGGCCATACATCGAAACCACACTCCAGCGCATTGGTGCCCAGTTGACCGCGGCGGTGATCCGCGGCCAGCAAGCGGGAGACTTCAACGCCGATCTCGACGAAAACGCCGTTGGCATTTTCTTGCTATGTATCGTGCAAGGACTGCGGGTACTGGGCAAAGTCGAGATAAGCGAAAAGAAGCTGACTGGCATCGTCGATATGACCCTGCGTGCGCTGCTCTAAAAAATTTTCCCTAATTATTGAACGATAGGTCATGAATAAACTAGTCGAGGATCGAGCGACGGTCGCGGGGTACCCGGCCGCTGCGCACAACACATCCCTTGTTACTGTGCGCCGCGGATACATGACAGGTGTAGCGCTCTGCGTGTGCGCAACAGTTTTGATGGGCATCATGTTTCCCGTCATGACAAGCGCACTCCGGCATGTCGATCCATTCACCTTTACGTCACTGCGTTACGTGATCGCCGGCAGCGCGTTTCTGGTCCTGATGCGGGTGAAGGAAGGCCCAAGCGCGTTCCGGTTCAAAGGCGAACCTATCGCGCTTGCCTGGCTGCTGGGGTCAATCGGCTTTTGTGGATTCGGTTCTTTTGTTTTTCTGGGCCAACAATTGGCCGGACGCGACGGCGCGCTCACTGCATCGATCATGATGGCAACCCAGCCGATGATGGGTCTGATCGTGAATTCGATCGTGCGCAAGATGCTGCCGCCGTTGTATTCGTTTCTTTTTATCCTGATGTCGTTTGCCGGGGTCGCGCTGGTCGTGACAAAAGGCAATATCGCGGCGCTCCTGAGCGAGCCTCAGCACTACTCGGCGAACGCGTTGATTGTGGTGGGCGCGCTCTGCTGGGTGATCTACACGTTCAGTGCGTCATACTTCAAAAGCTGGTCCGCGCTCAAATACACAACGATGACAACCCTGCTGGGCCTGACCACGATCATTGGGCTGAACGTGCTGTTATTCGCGCTTCATGTCGTGCCGGTACCGACCACGGCAATGCTGATCGCCATCGTCCCTCACCTGCTTTATATGGGACCCGTTGCGGGTTTTACGGCCATTCTGTTCTGGAACATGGGGAACAGGATCCTTACTCCACTCAATGGCGTGCTGTTCATGGATGTGCTGCCCGTGACAACATTCGTGGTGTCGGCGATGAGCGGATTAATCCCGACCCATATGCAGATTGCAGGCGCGTGCATGACAGGCGCGGCGCTGATTCTCAATAACCTTTATTTACGCCGTCGCACGCGGCGCGTTGCTGCCGGTTCATAAAACCGGGCCGGTACCCGAATGACACCGGCCCGCGTCGTCAAACAACCTGGAACGGCGCTCGCGGCACTGTATCTCCGTCCAGACTGGCTATCGCCCAGACGACCGCGAAATTCGTCGCGGCATTATGCGAAGCGAAACGGCCAAGGGTGCCGTGCGAGCGTTGATTCCCATGCTCGTCCCGGATGATCACGAATGAATCGAAGGCGCCTTGGGCGGGGGCAACCATGGGTCGTATAGTCGATCCTCGGTATTGCATTTCCATATTCAGCCCTCTCTCTTTAGGTTGATGCAATGAACGCCGGAGTAAAAAACCAGAAACGATTTCGTTGTCGATGCATCTATGCGCAGCGCCTAATATTCAATATGCCAAAGCGTGAAACCAAAACCCGGATAATTGAATGTTGCATGCGACGGCCCTTTCAATTCAACTTACCGCGCCACGCTGCGCGCCGTGATCAAACAACCGTGTTCACGCATTCGAGCATTCTTTGCACAGTGGCATGCTGGGTTGGCGTCAGTTCCGGATAACGCGCCAGATCGATTACACGCTTGCGCCAATAAGCCTGACCGAGTAACGAACCCCTTCGCTCGTCGCTCCAGCGCGGAACGATCCGTTCCAGATGCGCGATCTCTTGCTCAACCAATAATGGATGTCGAGGGGCTGTTTGAAAGGTCTGGTCAAAGCTCACGGCTCATGCTCCAGTAACAAAGCAGCCGACATTACCGTGACTTCGCCGACAGCGAATCCTCAATTCTGAGGATTCACGCTAGGCGGTAACGTCTAGTAATCACCTTCGGGCAAAAGTCATGAATATGAAGGCATAGGCGCACCGGGCCAGTGCGGCAAATGACCGTTATTGGGCAGAGGGGAATAGTGCCAAGAGTTCGCGATAACCAGACCGAATTCAATTCAGCTGGCATGCCAAGCTTACATTTTCGCCGCACGTCTGTTGCAGCGGATACTCAACCGTGTTCGACCGTCTTCGCTCCGATTCGAACAGCACATTGGCCGGCCGCAGCGTTCACCAAACGATTATTTCCGCCTGGCGGGTATTCATATAAATACTTTTCGCCCGCGCACCGCTTTACTACTGCCCATTTGTCTGTACCGCGCGAATCAGTTTGGAGCGGCTTCCAACACCGAGTTTATGGAAAGAACGGTCAATGTGCGTTCGGACCGTCGTATAAGAAATGCCCAGCCGGAATGCAATTTCCTTGTCGAGCAGCCCCTCCACCACCAGCCCGACCACATCCCGCTCACGGGCCGTCAGGTTCTTCAGGACGTCCTCTGAAATCAGCTTGGCGTGCGGTCCAGACGGCTTCGCCATACCCGCTGCAGCCCGCGCTCGCGCGAGTGCTGCGGTAAAAGCCGGGCGAACGAACTCGGCCATGGCGAGGTCGTGATCGGAGAAATCTTCCCGATGTTTGCCGCGCCAGATGCGCAGGTCGCCTATGTTCGAATCGCCCGCCCACGCATACATGTTCATGCCCCAGTGCAAACCGTCACGACGCAGAAAGTCGTTGAACAGTTCAGTGCGCACCAGTTCGCCCTGCGGAATCTTGTCGGTCACACGAACCGCCTCGCGGCAATTTTGCAACCGCGGCGTCACGGTATCGCGGTACTGGTAGTACTTCTCGTACTCGGACAGGTTGTCTTCCGACATGTTGAACGAGACCCGATTGACGAATTCCTTCTTCGTCTCGTCCCATACATACGACCCGAGATGGTCCGCGCGCAGCAAGCTGAGCATGCGCACGCCCACTTCCTGCCGCATCAACTGCTCAGGAAGTGAATCGGCAAGCACGGCGAAGATGTCGGAAACCAGGCCGGTTTCTCGGCTCGTCAAATACATAGGCTGGTTGATGCCCGGGTCAATGGCTCACGCACGTTTTCTCCACACGCAAGCCTTCACATTTTGAGATGCCGCCCCGCAGACTACACGGACGATATTGGCGATTCAAGTCTGTTTCGTCCGTGCCGTTAAATAGTTCGCCGTCATTTCAACTGACCGGCCAGTCGTTTGAACGCATCGCGAGGCGGCGGCGGCGCAACAGAATCAGGCCGCCGGCGCCCAATCCCGACTTCTATAAATCCGGAAGTATTTCTACCAGACAGGGAAATGCATGGCCTTCATTCCAAATCTACGTCGCCGCAAACCCATTACTGCAGCCGGTGAAACCGCTCCGGCTTCGCAACCCAGCTTTGGTTATATCGATACCCTGTTCGACTACGGCGCATTGCTCGCTTCATCGCCGGATTCGCTTGGCAAACTGCCGGCAGCCGGAAACCCGACGATTGCGATTATCGGCGCGGGCATGAGCGGCCTCGTGTCGGCCTATGAACTTCTGCGTGCCGGCGCGTCGAACGTCGTGCTGTACGAAGCGTCCGGGCGCATTGGGGGGCGCGCCTACAGTATTCCCTTTACGAATCAGGCGCCGGCATTCCTTGCCGAACTCGGCGCCATGCGTTTCCCTCCCAGCGAATACAGTCTGTTCCATTACCTCGAGCGCTTCGGCATCCAGGCAAACTCGAGTTTCCCCGATCCCGGCGAAGTGCTGACCAATCTCGGTTATCAAGGACAGACCTACACGTGGCCGGCGCAAGGCAACCCGCCCGATATGTTCGCGACTGTCCATGCAGGCTGGAGCGCGTTCATCAGCGATGGTTTCACGCCCTCCTCCGGACCGGCCTTGCTCGCACCGGTTGCCATTACCGAGTTGCTGCGCAACGGAAATCTAGGGGCGGCGCGCAATGCGTGGCAGGCGTATATCGACATGTTCGGTAACCAGAGCTTTTATAGCGCGCTGCAGACGCTGTTCAGCGGCGCGAACCCTCCCGGAGGCAAGCAATGGCGCAACCCGGACGACTACGAGCTGTTTGGCGCGCTCGGCGTTGGATCGGGCGGACTCGGGCCTATGTACCCGGTCGCTTTCCTCGAGATCGTGCGCCTGATGGTCGATGAACTCGAAACTGACCAGTTGTTCATTCCGGCGGGCATTGAATCGCTGGCAGACGCATTTAGCGCACAAGTATTTGGCGGTCTCTCGATTGCGCAGCGTGTCGTCAACAAGCCGGTGTCGCGCGTCACCCGTAATGGCGAAGGTGTGATGCTCACGCTGGCGGACGGATCGGTCCAGTTCGCCGATCGTGTCATCGTGACGGCCAGCACGCGGGCGATGCAGATCGACATGGCGTTGACCGCCCCCGCGTCGGCGCTCTCCGCGCAGCAGTGCTCGGCGGTCAATGACGTGCACCTGACCAGTTCGTCGAAAGTGTTCGTGATGACGCAGCGCAAATTCTGGCTCGACCAGAACCTGCCCGCGAATATCCAGACCGATACGCTGGTACGAGGCGTGTATTGCCTCGATTACGCACCCACGGACCCCAATGCGCCGGGCGTCGTATTGCTCAGTTATGCGTGGGAAGACGACGCCATCAAGCAACTTGCGCTCGGCAGCAATCAGCAGCGCGTGCAGCGACTGGTCGCCGACCTGGCACAGACCAATGCCGCGTTTGCGCAGTATGTCGTGCCGATCAATAACGACTACCAGACCTATGTGAAGACCGTCGACTGGGACTTGCAGCAGGGTTATTACGGCGCATTCAAGCTGAATTTTGCCGGCGGCGATGCCCAGAGCCAGCAGTTGTTCTTCCAGTTCCAGGACAGCCTGCAACCCGCGACGGATCCCTTCATCTATCTGGCCGGAGACAGTTGCTCATTTACCGGCGGATGGGTGGAAGGTGCGCTGCAAACGGGGATCAATGCGGTGTGCGCAGTGATTCGGAGCCTGGGCGGCAGCGTTGTGCCGAATAACCCGCTGGATAATATGTCGCCTCCGTACGATTACAGCGGTGTATCGACCAGTGAGGAACGGGAGGCAAGCGGCTGGCGTTAGGACGCTCGATCGCGGAGCACGGACCGCGCAACCGCCAAAAAAAGACCCGCACAAGGCGGGTCTTAGTCTCTCAGTTTCGTATGGCTGAACGCGCAGGCTTTCTTTGGCACGTTCGCTTTGCCATCGGAGTTCGGTGTAGACGTCAATCCCCCCGGCTCGGTTACAACTTAACTGATTAGAGTGGGCTGCGCATCCTCATTTCTGAGGATGCGCAACGGCCGACACACGCGGATTGAAAGGCTAGGGTTCCAGGTCTCGCGCCAAGTCCAGCCGGGTTTCGACCGAGTTTCGATCATACTCAGGCGGCTTCCTTCAACGACGCCATGTCGATCACGAAGCGATATTTCACATCGCTTTTGACCATGCGCTCGTATGCCTTGTCGATCTCGTCCATGCGGATCATCTCGATGTCCGACGTGATGCCATGCTTGCCGCAGAAATCGAGCATCTCCTGCGTTTCTGCAATGCCACCGATCAACGAACCAGCCAACGTACGGCGCTTGAAAATCAGGTTGCCGACAGACGGTGACGGATGTGCATGCTCCGGCACGCCGACGAGCGTCATCGTCCCGTCGCGCTTGAGCAGCGCGGTGAACTGATCGAGGTCGTGCGAGGCGGCAACGGTGTTGAGGATGAAGTCGAACGAGTTGACGTGTTTCGCCATCTGTTCCGGATCTTTCGAAATCACGACCTCATGCGCGCCAAGCCGCTTCGCGTCCTCGATCTTGCTGGCCGACGTGGTGAACAGCACCACATGCGCGCCGAACGCCGCCGCAAGCTTGACGCCCATATGACCAAGGCCGCCCAGCCCGACAATCCCGACCTTCTGTCCGGCCTGAACATTCCAGTGACGCAGTGGCGAGTACGTAGTGATCCCTGCGCACAACAACGGCGCCACGGCGGCGAGTTCAAGGTTCTCGGGAACAAGCAGCGTGAAGGCTTCGTCCACCACGATCGACTTGGAATAACCGCCGTACGTCACGCCGCCAATGTGTTTGTCGGGCGCATTGTAGGTGCCGACAAAACCGCTGCCTTCGCAATACTGCTCGAGGCCTTCCTGACAAGACGGGCAAGTGCGGCACGAATCCACCATGCAACCGACACCCGCCAGCGAGCCCACCTTGAACTTCGTGACTTCAGAGCCGACCTCGGTCACCCGGCCGACAATTTCGTGTCCCGGGACGTTCGGGTACACGGTACCCGCCCATTCGCTGCGCGCGGTGTGCAAGTCCGAATGGCACACCCCGCAATACAGGATTTCGATGCGGACATCGTGCGGACCCGTATCCCGGCGATCGAAGGCGAAAGGAGCAAACGGCGTATCGGCGGAGTGCGCGGCATAGCCATAGGTCTTGTACATGGTGTGGTCCTTGAAATGATTTGTTGATTCGTTGTGTGCGTTGCTTGTTTGTCGATACCGGGGTGCGCTGTCCGTTCAAAAACCGTGAACATCCGCATCGGCAGTCGACCCCGGCACCCTGTGTCACAACGGCCGGATCGATAGGCAATCAGCTTGATGAGAAGGCTTCTTGGGCTTGACGGCGTCTGGAACCGCGCCAAACCTGATTCAATGTCACTTGCATCGACATCGCCCGATTGTGCGGTCGCACAATCGCAGATGCGCTTGATTGAGCGCCGCCGGGCTTCGTTTCCAGATCTGAATCTGAATCCGAACGCCCGGAAGTTGCGAGCCTCCCTTCACAGAACAGTATGCGAATTCTGGACCAACCGCTCAATGGAAATATTGCGATTTCACAATTCCAATTAATGGAATGTCGTGTTGCAGCAATTCGGAGATTGATATCAGGACGTTATTTGCAGAAGCGGAGTGCCCAGCGTGCGCGTCGCCTGATCGCGACCAAACCGGATCATGCATCATCCTGCCTGGATCAATGCGACGCAACGTAGACGGAGTCGGGGCCGGCTTGAGGAACAGCGAAAGTCTTTTTCATCCGGTCTGCTTCTTCTATCGGACTACGCCCGAATAGCCGCTTGAATTCGCGGCTGAACTGGGACGAACTTTCATACCCCACCTGAGCACACGCCACGGCCGCGGTTACGTCGTTTCTCACCATTAAAAGGCGCGCCTGATGAAGCCGCGTCGACTTCAGATATTGCATTGGCGAGGTATTGGTCACCGCTTTGAAGTGCGAATGAAATGACGGCACGCTCATGCTCGCCTCCAAAGCAAGCCGCTCGACGTCCAGTGGCTCGCGGAACGACATATGGATCTTTCGGAGCGCCTTCGCGATCTTGCCGAAATGCCCTTGTCGCGTGAGTGCTGCGCGCATCGACCCGCCCTGCTCGCCTGTCAGCACGCGATAGTAGATTTCACGCACAAGCCCGGGGCCGAGAATCTCAGCCTCCGAAGGCAAACTCATCGTCTCCAGAAAGCGCAGTACCGATACACCCAGCCTGGCGTCAAGCGGTGTCGACATCATCCCTTTGGGCTTCGCTGGAGCACCGCCCGCCCGTTCGTCGAGTTGCAGCATCAAGTCTGCCGCCACGTTGAAGTCGAGCCGAAAATAGATGGCCAGCATGGGCTCGGCTTCGCTTGCCTCGGTTTCCATGGAAAACGGCACCGGCACCGATACCGCAAGATAGTGCTGCGCGTCATAAACATAAACGTCGTCGCCCAGAAATCCGCGCTTTCGCCCCTGGCAGACAATCACGATACCCGGGTCATACAGCACGGGGGTCCGGCTCAGCGGACGGTTCGAGCGCAGGAACCGTACGTCGGGCAGCGCTGTCAGGTTGTACCCCTCCACAGGCGCCAACACCTTCAGCAACGCAACCATGCGTTGCTGCGCGGTTGTCCGGTCATCGTGTTCATCGCGTTCAGGGGTCACGTCGGTCTCGTCAGTTTTTGCAGCCAGCTTGCAATGTGCCACTTGCCTGAACCGAAATCCACCGGCTCATAGGATTAGGCAAACACAACAGATGAACCGGCATTCGCGTTCTGACGCAGCGCTCCTATCATGCAAACGTTGCTGAGGTCTCATGTGTCATCGGAGATGCATCCCGACGCTCAGCCTGTCCACCGCTACCGGCAAGGAGTGCAGCACCATGAACCCCATCCAGGGCAAGAAGACTTTCCTGATTACCGGCGTGAGCTCGGGTTTCGGCCGCGCGTTCGCGCAAGCCGCGTTGAATGCCGGCCACGTGGTGGCGGGAACAGTGCGCCGCGAAGCCGACGTGCAAACATTCGAGGCGCTCGCAGCCGGTCGTGCGCACGCGATTGCGCTGGACGTCACCGATTTCGCGGCTATCGGTCCGGCTGTTGCGACAATAACGGAAAAAATCGGACCTATCGACGTGCTGGTCAACAATGCAGGATACGGCCATGAGGGCGTGCTGGAGGAGTCGCCGATGGAAGATCTGCGCCGGCAGTTCGATGTCAACGTGTTCGGCGCCGTCGCGATGATCAAAGCTGTGCTTCCCGCCATGCGCGAACGCCGGTCGGGCCACATCATCAACATCACGTCGATGGGCGGCTTCGTCACCATGCCGGGGATTTCTTACTACTGCGGCAGCAAGTTCGCTCTCGAAGGCATCTCTGAATCGCTGGCGAAAGAAGTCGCGGGTTTCGGCATCAAGGTAACCGCGGTTGCACCCGGCTCTTTCCGCACGGATTGGGCTGGCCGCTCGATGGTGCGCGCGGGTCGCAGCATCGCGGACTACGACGCA
Organism: Caballeronia sordidicola; assembly: GCF_002220365.1. Taxonomy (GTDB): domain Bacteria; phylum Pseudomonadota; class Gammaproteobacteria; order Burkholderiales; family Burkholderiaceae; genus Caballeronia; species Caballeronia sordidicola_C. The sequence continues at coordinate 73,420 of NZ_MTHB01000246.1, forward strand.
CTGTTCACCCCGATCCGACTGGCGCGAGAGGCGAAAAGCGGCAAGCAGGCGGGCGACCCGGTCAAGGCGGCCCGCGTGCTGCTGGAGATGATTGCGGAAGAAAATCCGCCGGTACATCTGCTGCTTGGCACCGATGCGCTCAGCCTGGTCAGGGACAAACTGGCGGCTCTCAGTAACGAGATTGAAACGTGGGAAAAGGTATCGCGCTCGACGGACTTCTCGTGACGCCTTCAGGATTCGCCTTCATGACCCGATAGCCACGAAAACCCCTACAGCAGCCCGTCGCGATTCTGAAAACCGGGCTGCCGCTCTCGTGTACGATGGCTTCACATCGAGCCCGCGGCCAAGCCGAGCGTGACAGACAACGCCATGCTGCGAGCGCGCTGCAATAGCCCGCGCGCTTGAGCCGGATTTGCGCGCCGATCCGCTGTTAGCCGTCACCGGGTGGGGATTTCCATGCCACGTTCAGACTGGACCCGTGAAGCGATTCGCAAGATTGAAGCGGACTTCAACCGCTCCGCCGACACCCACCTGATTCCCCTGGACCTGCCCGGTTATCCGGCTATCCGTTTCTATTTCAAGGACGAATCGAGTCACCCGACCGGCAGCCTGAAACATCGTCTGGCGCGATCCTTGTTCCTCTATGCGCTTTGCAATGGCTGGCTGCGCGAGCAAAGCACGATTGTTGAAGCGTCCAGCGGATCAACTGCCATTTCCGAAGCGTATTTCGCGAGACTGCTTGGCCTGCCCTTTGTCGCGGTGATTCCGGCGGGCACATCGCGGATGAAAATCGAGGCGATCGAGTTCTACGGCGGACGCTGCCATCTTGTCGCCAAGCCTGCGGACATCTATACGGAATCGCATAGGCTCGCGGCGGAAACCGGCGGGCATTTCATGGACCAGTTCACCTACGCCGAACGTGCGACCGATTGGCGGGCCAACAACAATATCGCCGAGTCGATCTTCAAGCAGATGGACGACGAGGAGTACCCTGTACCGGCGTGGCTCGTTTCCAGCGGCGGCACCGGCGGCACGATCGCCACGTTGGGCCGCTACGTGGCGTACCGGCGGCACACCACGCGCATTCTTTGCACAGATCCCGAGAATTCGGTATTTTTCGATTACTTCAAAAGCACGCTCGCGGGCACGCCGGACAGCAGCTTGACGCTCGATGTCGGATCGAAGATTGAAGGCATCGGCCGTCCGCGTGTTGAACGCTCCTTTGTTCCGACATGTATCGATGCCATGCTCAAGGTGCCCGACGCGTTGTCCTTTGCTGCCATGCGCTATCTGGCCGGGCGCTTCGGGCGCCGCGTAGGCGGCTCGACGGGGACCAATTTTGTCGGTGTCCTGTATCTGGCCGAGCGCATGAAGCAGGCGAGCGAACACGGTTCCATCGTCAGCCTGCTGTGCGATAGCGGCGAACGCTATAGCAACACCTACTATGACGATGCCTGGTACCAGGCGCAGGGAATTCCGGTCGCGCAGCCCGATGCGCTGATTACTCGCGCGGTAGCGGGCGAAGCGGTGCTGACCCAGCAGAACATAGCGGGGTTGGAGGCTGCGGGAGTGGGAATTTAGAGTGTAGAGTGCGGTGCGTTTGGGATCACGTGCGAGCATGGCAAGTGCAGCGAGCGTCGTGCTGGATCTGACCCGCCCTTATGAGATTGCTTATCAACCTTTTTGCTTCCGTAACCATGTCCGCAACGACGCGGTCCCCGGTAGATGAATCAGGACTCTACCCGCACCCAAAGCTGCTTGAGCGGACTCGCATCTGCAACCCGATCTGATCGCCCACTATTTCGCCCAAACACGATGAGGTTCCGATGACCCGTACTGTCGCCGAAAAACGCGCTGCCTTTCGCGCGCTTCACCAGCAAGGTTGTTTCGTGCTGCCCAACCCATGGGATGCAGGCAGCGCACGGATGCTGCAGCATCTTGGCTTTGCCGCGCTCGCATCGACCAGTTCAGGCTTCGCATGGTCCACAGGTCGCCCCGACTATGCGGTGACCTGCTCGGATGTCCTGCAACATCTGGGCACCCTCTGCGAGGCTGTGGACCTGCCGGTGAACGCCGATTTCGAGTCCGGTTTCGCTTCCGACCCGGCCACGCTCGCGGCGAACGTCAGCCTTGCGATCCAGACGGGCGTGGCGGGTTTATCGATTGAAGATCGCGATGTGCAAGCACCGTTCGGTCTCTACGAAACCGCTCTTGCGCTCGAGCGCGTACGCGCGGCCCGTGCAGCAATCGACCGGTCGGGCGACGGCGTCGTCCTGGTCGCGCGCACCGAAATCCTGCTGAGTGATCCGAGTGCGCTCAGCCAGTCCATCGACAAACTTGTGGCCTTTGCCGCCGAGGGTGCGGACTGTTTGTACGCGCCGGGCGTCGTCGACAAAGCCGATATAGCGGTCATGGTTCGCGCCGTGGCGCCCAAGCCGCTCAACGTATTGATGATGCGGCCCGGCCTGAGCGTCGCCGAACTGGCCGACCTTGGCGTGCGGCGAATCAGTATTGGCGGAGGGTTGGCGCGGGTTGCGTGGCAGGCCATGCTGACGGCCGCCGAACAAATGAAAGCGGGGTCGTTCGATGGCCTCGCCAGCGCCGCACCAAGCAAGCAATTGAACGATGTCTTCGGTGGATTCGCCTGAGCCTGAGCGCTCGGCGCGAGCCCGGTCTTTTCACCAATGTCCCTGTAGCGCGGGGACATTCATGCATCGCGGGCCGATCGTGCAGCGGTATCAAGCGTTATGTAGCAGTCGCTCGCGCTGTATCGCCCGGACAACATGTGCGTGGCCGAAAGGGGTTGGCAAGCGCTATAAGTGCCTGATAATATTGAGACGTGGATAGCCGCCCGGCCCCACGTCACTCAGGTTCCATTTCTCAAAGGGAGGCGAAAAGATGCTCACATCCAATAGCGCCGTCCCTTGCCCGATGCGCCGGCCAACTTAGGTCGCCGCCAGCGCGGGCACAGCAGCTCGCGCAATTTCCAGACAGTCCGTTGTTAGTTCGCCCGCTCATGCAGGCGCGCTCCGTCTGTCGCTCTCATTATCTCTCGACAGGAAAAGCCTCGTCGCGCTTGGCGCTACGGGCTGTGGCAAATGGCTTACACAAAAAAACTCGACTTCGGCGGACGGGCGTTCAAAGACGTTCTCGGTTTCACCGTGGTTCACTGGGGCAAACAACCGTGGCGCATCGTAGCCATTGTTGTGCTCGCGCTGCTGTCGGCACTGGCAGATGTCCTCACGCCGCTCTTCGCAGGCCGGCTCGTGGATGCGCTCGCCGCCGGCGCGGCCGGCAAGGAGCTGGCGTGGCGTGCAGCCACAACCGCGTTCAGCATCCTGGCGTGCCTTGGGCTGGCAGGCACGCTGCTGCGTCAACTCGTGTTCATGAACATCATCGTATTGACACTCAAGATGATGAGCGAAATTGCCGCCAACGCATTTCATCGCGTGCAACGGTTTTCGGCTGACTGGCACGGCAACAGCTTCGCCGGTTCGACCGTGCGCAAGATCACGCGCGGCATGTGGGCGCTCGACCTGCTCAACGACACGTTGCTTATCGCCCTGCTCCCGTCACTGGTGATGCTGGTCGGCGCAACCGTGCTGCTCGGCATGCACTGGAGCGTCATGGGCGTGGTCGTGGGCCTCGGGTCGCTGCTCTATATCGGGGTGACGGTCGCCCTGTCACTCGGCTTCGTGGCGCCGGCTGCGCGCCTGGGCAACGCCTGGGATACCCGCATGGGCGGTGCGCTGGCGGATGCGGTGAGCTGCAACACCGTGGTCAAGGCATTCGGTGCGGAAACGCGCGAGGAAGCTCGGCTTGCCCGCGTGATCGGCAAGTGGCGTCACCGGACGCGGCGCACGTGGGCACGCGGCACGATCAACGGCGGTGTGCAGGGCGGCATGCTGGTGGTCATGCAGGCGGCAATCCTGGGTGCGGCGCTGTTGCTGTGGGAAGCCGACAAGGCCAGTGTTGGCGACATCACGTTCACGCTGACCATGTTCTTCATGTTGCAGGGTTATCTGCGCGAAGTCGGTATGCACGTGCGCAATCTGCAGCGCTCGGTCAACGACATGGAAGAACTGGTATCGCTTGAAGCACAGCCTCTCGGCGTGGAAGATAAACCCGACGCCGGGCCGATCACGATCCGTGAAGGCGAGATCCGCTTCGAGCATGTGACCTTCAGCTACGACGGCCACACGAAGCCGCTCTATGACGACTTCTCGGTGCGGATTGCGCCGGGAGAGCGCGTAGGGTTGATCGGGCACTCGGGGTCCGGCAAGACGACGTTGATCAAGCTTATCCAGCGGCTGTATGACATCTCGGGCGGCAGGATCACGATCGACGGGCAGAATATTGCCGATGTCCGCCAGGCGTCGCTGCGCGGCCAGATCGCGATCGTCCAGCAAGAGCCGGTACTGTTTCACCGCTCGCTCGCGGAGAACATTGCGTACGCCCGGCCAGGCGCAACCCGTGCGGAAATCGAACGGGCCGCAAGGCAGGCCAGCGCCCACGATTTCATCGCGGCGTTGCCCCAGGGTTATGAAACGCTCGTGGGTGAGCGCGGCATCAAGTTGTCAGGCGGCGAACGCCAGCGTGTGGCGATTGCCCGGGCGTTCCTCGCGGACGCGCCCATCCTGATCCTGGACGAAGCAACGTCGAGCCTCGACAGCGAGAGCGAAGTGCTGATCCAGCAGGCAATGGAACGGCTGATGGTCGGCCGCACGACGCTGGTGGTTGCTCACCGGCTTTCGACGGTGCGGGCGCTGGACCGGCTGCTGGTGCTCGACAAAGGCAGGATTGCGGAGGAAGGCAGCCACGAGAACCTGATCCAGCTCCACAACGGCTTGTACCGGCGGTTGTTCGAACGGCAGGCGCTCGGTTTGACGACCGATCGTGCAGAGCCGGCGAGCGCGGCAAAAACCGGCCACGCGGCAAGCGGTTATGCCAGCGATCCTACGATGACGACCGGGAGATGATGCGGCGGTCCGGGTAGACCCGGGACCGCCGCGTTGTATCGAAGTCCGGGGGGGAGGGCAAACTTGTGATCCCGTACTTTCAAACAACGCGAGGCCTTCGCAGAATCCAGCGCGATGCGCCTCACGTTCCTCAAGCACCAAAACCCTTTTGCGCGAACCTGAAGCGGTGCCGGCGAGTGAATCGACGCGTGCAGTCCGGTGTCTGGTCCGGTGTCTGGCCCGGGAAGATAATTGGTGTGCGGTTGCTTCGACTCATCAGCTTGCCTGAGTAGATTGGCAGCGCACGCATCGATAGCATCGGTCAGTGGTTTCGGATAACTACTCACCCATTCGGTGTCCGGCTAGCGGCCAGCAGCGAAGGCCGGAGAGCCCGCGATCCGGTCAAATCTAAAAAAAACTTCATTCTCCGATAGCGTTGTTTCAGATTTCGCAAGTCACGAAATTCCATAATGAATGGACCGATTACACATTGGGAGTTTCGCGATGTACCAAACACTATTGGTCGAGGCGGTCCACGATTCCGGGCGTCAGGCAGTACGCTTCGATATTGGATCGAACGCGGCAATCCTCGATGTCAAAGACATCGACCTGTTGATTGAACGTCTCGGGCAGATCCGTTCGGGGCTGTCGCCAGCGTTGCCGCACGAACCGTCGCGCACGCATAACTATGTGATCGAGATTGATCCGTGCTGGTATCTGGACAAGAATCCGCTGTTCAACGGGGTCGTCCTGCTGTTGCGTCATACCGGGCTGGGTTGGGCCGGGTTTGCGATTCCGCAATCAAGCCTCGAGCGCCTGCAGGACGCTATTGTCAAGCCTGTGCCACAGTCGTTTGAAGTGAGCCAGATACCGAGTTGAACATGCGTGCCGCCGGCACGTTTGTCGTGCGTGTGCTGAGCCGCCCCACTGCCGACACGTTGACGGTGATGTGGCGCGAACCAGCCCGCTGCTGCTATCAAGAACAGAAATGGATCCGGGCGCGCGCCGAAGCTCCAGGGCAATGCGCCCTTTCGTTCGCATCCTTCAAGGCAGGTGCCTGAGTCTTCAGGCCCCCAGGCTCATCACTCCCGCTGAACCGGGAATGCCGCATTGGCGAGACATCGCTAGCTGCATGGCCGAACGATCGCGAATCTTTAAGCTGCGTCTTTAAACCGCGAGACGACAAACCGCCAGGAACCTTAAGGCCAGCCGATTTCCTTGTCGGCTGGCCTTAAGGTTTTTTATCCGCCTCGCACACTCATTCGCAAGCAAAAAATCGACGCCGCGTGAAAACCCGCGGCATCGATCATTTACCAACTCAAACTCCGCAACTTAGAACCGGTGACGCATGCCAACCGTCACAGCCACTTGCTTGTCCGTCGTTGACGGGCTCAGGCCGTTGATGGCTGCGTCGCCGAACACCGTACCGTCGCCGCCCGACGCGTGTTGAAACACCCCTTCCGCATATACGTCCGTGCGTTTGCTCAGGCTATAGTCAGCGAGCAGCGAGAACTGGTGATACTTCGGCTTGGCATCGCCGGCGGCCGTATTGAACGAACCGTTCGTGAACGTGTAAGCGCCTTCGAGACTCATCGCCGGTGTCAACGCGTAACGCGTATTCACTTCGTAGTTATCCAGACGCAGGCTGTTACCCGACAAGGCCGTATAACCGTCGTTCATGTTGATCGCATCGAGACCGTCGAGTTTCGTGTGGGTGTACACGAATCCAACCGTGGCCGGGCCGAAAGCGTAGTTGACACCACCACCGAACGTGCGTTGACGCGCAGCGACGAACGTTGCCGTGTTATTCGCTCCCGACACTGCGCCATTGGCGTTGTCGCCCTGGCCGGGATTGTTGATCTGCAAATACGACGCAGCGAAGCTCAACGGGCCATTGGAGTAAGACGCGCCTGCGCTATACGCACGATTGTCCGAGAACGCGCCCGCCTTGTTCGAAAAGCCGTACAAGCCGCCGAACTTGAAACCGGCGTAATCAATGCTCGCGAACTTCACCGAGTTGCTTATGCTGAAGCTGTTGTCCAGATTGTCGTTGTCGAACGGGTGGGCGGCAAGGTTGTTGCCCAGGCCCTGGCCGGCTTCCGACAGCGGCGCCAGATAATCAACCGTGGAATCGTATTGCTTGCCGAGCGTCACCGTACCGTACTGGTTCGATTGCAAACCCACATACGCCTGACGGCCGAAGATCTCGTTCGACTGCGAGAACGCGCCGTTGTTCACATTGAAGCCGTCTTCCAACTTGAAGATGGCGTGCATGCCGCCACCCAGGTCCTCGCTGCCCTTCAGGCCCCACAGCGTGTCGCTGACGTTGCCGCTACCCACACCCCACGACTGACCCGACGAGGCCGTTCCCGGCGTGTGCGAGTTGTTCGCGTACACCACGCCGGCATCGATCACGCCATACAGCGTGACGCTGCTTTGTGCGTGGGCGGCTACTGCGAACAGGCTGGAAATGGTTGCAGCCAACAGAACTTTCTTCATCATGAACTCCACTTAGATAACGGGTTCCGGGTCAGGAGGCAGCTTGCAACGCTGCGTGACTTGGGCGTGCGCCCAAGCGAAGCGGACAATGCTTCAAGCGGGAGGACATGCAGCGTTAAGTGCGGCCTTGACCTCAGAGCATCGAAGTCTACGGAGCGAGTGGCTCCAAAGGGCGTGGCCGAACTGAATGACAGATTTTCAATTTCTGCAAGTGAGACCAGTAGGATCAGCGCGAGCCCAGACGTACGCTAGGTTTAAGCGATATTCTTGTTCTGCGGCATTTTCATTATCAAGGGTTTGCGTGTATCGAATGCGCCACGCCGTTGATTTATGGTTGCCTTAAGAACGGCCGACAAAGTTAAAAAAGACTTAATAAAGCAGGCGCGTCCTTGTTACGTCACGTAGCAGATCATGCTGGCAGTCAAATCGATACGGGCTGCCCATCATGAATCAGCTACAAGCAATGCGCGTGTTCACCCGCGTGGTCGATCTCACCAGCTTCAGCCTGGCCGCCAAGCAACTTGGCATGTCGGCCGCCGCAGTCACCCGTAGCATCAGCATGCTGGAGGCGCACCTGAACATGCGCCTTCTGAATCGCTCCACGCGTCGGCTCTCCTTGACCGAAGCAGGACAAGCCTACGTGGATGGCTGCCGCACGATCATCCAGCAACTCGATACGATTGAAGAGAGTCTCGTCCGCTCGACCCGCGATCTCAGCGGAACACTGCGCGTAGCGGCGTCGACCACGTACGCCGCATGCGGCCTGAGTAATCTGCTCGCGGCGTATCGTGCATCGTATCCGCGCATCGGCTTTGACGTGACGACTTATGACTCGCCGATAGAGTTAATAGAAGGCGGTTTCGATGTTGGTTTTTCTGCGGATCGCAACCTGCCCAACTCGTCACTGGTGTGCCGTCACCTGACCGCGTTCAAGGAGGTCGCCGTCGCCTCGCCCGGCTATCTCTCTCAGAACGGCACGCCCGTGAATCCCGCGGCGCTCGCGCATCATCATCTGCTCTCGATCTCCGACGGCTGCGCGCGCAATTGGGAATTCTCGGATCAGAACGGCGTGTATCGCGTGGCGACCGGCAACGCGCTGCATGCAACCAGCAGCGCCACGGTTCGTTCCGCGGCGCTGGCGGACATGGGGATCGCGTTGCTGCCGGCACCGCTGGTCAAGGACGATCTGGCGAAAGGCTTCTTGCTTCCCATCCTCGGCCAGTTCCAGATAGCGGGTGGCGTACGTCAGGTTTCCATTCTCTACACGGGCCGCAACTATCTCTCCGCGAAGGTCCGGCATTTCATCGACTTCTCGGTGAGCCAGTACCGAGCCCCTGACAACGCGGTAAAACTTCGTGCCGCGGCGTAACGTGCATTCCGAGCATCCCCCACTCTGGAGTGCGTTGTAATGCCGAAAGTACTTGCCATAGAAGACGACGAACTGATGGCGCAGGAAGTGTCGCGCGCATTGTCCGCGCCGGGCTATACGGTCCAGGTTGCCCGCACTGGCCGCGACGGTATTGCGAAAGCGATTGGCGGCGGTTATGACATCGTCACGCTTGATCGCATGTTGCCGGACCTGGATGGCCTCACCATTGTGACGACCATGCGAGGCGTCGGCATAGACACGCCCGTGCTGATTGTCAGTTCAATGAGCCATGTGGATGACCGCGTGCGCGGACTGCGGGCCGGCGGTGACGACTATCTCACCAAGCCCTTCTCTCACGATGAAATGCGCGCCCGCGTGGAAGCCTTGCTTCGACGCAAGGCCGGACCAGCATCCGACGAAACGGTCTTGCGCGTGCATGGCCTCGAACTCAATCTCGTGCGCCGCCGCGCCACGCTTCACGGCCGCGTGCTCGACCTGCAGCCCACCGAGTTTCGCGTGCTCGAATTCATGATGCGTCATGTGGGCCAGGTGCTTACGCGCACGATGATTTTCGAAGGCGTGTGGGGCTGCCGTTTCGATCCAGGCACCAACCTGATCGACGTCCATGTTGGCCGCCTGAGAAAGAAAGTGGATGACTCCAGTGGCCGGCCGTCGATCCGCACCATTCGCGGCTCCGGCTATTTGCTGGACTAATACCTTCATCATCGAGCGCAGTCACAAGGTGCGGAACGCCTTATGGCTACGCTCGATTTTCGTCATGCCCCTGCCCTCCGAAAACTAAAACTAGTTTCATTTTTCCTGCGCGTGGGTGATAACCCAATCCTTCCAGAATGACTGACACCGGCGCTGTCATTGCGCAATAAGTCCGATGCTTGGTCCGGTGCCTCGATGTCCCTATGTCTTCACATCATTAAGTCAGCGCGAGCCATGCGCACCCTGAACGGAGCCGTTCTCAATGTTGAAAATTGTCCGATTAGCTTTGACTCGGCCCTATACGTTCATCGTGCTGGCGATGCTGATCGTGTTGATCGGTCCGCTCGCGGCACTGCGTACGCCGACGGACATCTTCCCCGATATCCGCATTCCCGTCATCAGTGTCATCTGGAACTATGCAGGGCTTCAGCCGGACGACATGTCGGGCCGGATTGTCACGTACTACGAACGTACGCTCGGTACGACCGTCAATGATGTCCAGCATATTGAATCGCAGTCGTTTCGCGGTTACGGCATCGTCAAGATATTCTTCCAGCCGAACGTCGACATAAGGACGGCAACCGCGCAGGTCACCTCGGCTTCGCAAACGGTGCTCAAGCAGATGCCTCCTGGCATTACGCCCCCGCAGATCCTGAACTACAACGCATCGACGGTTCCGATCCTGCAGATCGCGCTCACCAGCGATACGATCGACGAACAGAAGCTCGACGATTACGCGACCAACTTCATTCGTCCCGCACTGGTAAGCGTACCGGGCGTGGCCATCCCGACGCCTTCCGGCGGCAAGATACGCGAAGTGCAAATCGACCTGGACCCGCACGCGTTGCAGGCCGACCGGCTGTCCGCCACAGACGTTGCGAACGCGCTGGCGCAGCAAAATCAGATCGTGCCGGCGGGGACCGAGAAGATCGGCAACTTCGAATACAACATCAAACTGAACAACAGCCCGCTTGCGCTCGACGAACTCAACAACCTGCCTATCAAGACGGTCAACGGCGCGACGATCTATATCCGCGACGTAGCGCATGTTCGCGACGGCAATCCGCCGCAAGGGAACATCGTGCGCCTGGACGGGCATCGCGCCGTGCTGATGAGTATCATGAAGAACGGGTCGGCCTCCACGCTCGACATCATCGCGGGCGTCAAGGCGAAGTTGCCGCTGATCCGGCAGACCCTACCGTCCAGTCTCAAGATCGTAACGCTGGGCGATCAGTCCGTGTTCGTGAAGGGCGCCGTCAGCGGCGTAGCGAGCGAAGGCATCATTGCCGCCGCGCTGACCTCGCTCATGATCCTGTTGTTCCTGGGAAGCTGGCGCTCCACACTGATCATCGCTTCTTCCATCCCGCTCGCGGTGCTGGCCGCCATCGCCGCGCTCTCGGCCCTGGGCGAGACGCTCAACGTGATGACGCTTGGCGGACTCGCGCTTGCGGTCGGGATTCTCGTCGACGATGCAACCGTCACCATTGAAAATATCAACTGGCATCTGGAACAGGGCAAGCCCGTCAAGGACGCGATTCTCGACGGCGCCGCGCAGATCGTGGGGCCCGCTCTGATCTCACTGCTGTGTATCTGCATTGTGTTCGTGCCGATGCTTCTGCTCAACGGCATCGCGCGTTTCCTGTTCGTGCCGATGGCTGAGGCCGTGATCTTCGCAATGATCGCCTCATTCGTGCTCTCTCGCACCTTCGTGCCGATGATGGCGCAATACCTGCTGCGCCCGCATGCATCGGGCGGTCACGCGTCGGGCGAGCTTGCCGCCAGCATGGACCCGCACGGCACGACCCACCACGCTCCTTCGCAGAATCCGCTGGTGCGATTCCAGCGCAGCTTCGAGCACTCGTTCGGGCGCTTGCGAGGGGTGTACCGCATCCTGCTCGGGATGGCGCTCAGCAACCGCAAGCGGTTCATCATCGGGTTTCTCGCCGTGGTCGCGGGCTCCTTCTTGCTGTCGCCGTATCTTGGCCGCAACTTCTTTCCGAGCATAGACTCGGGTGAGATCGCCCTGCACGTGCGCGCACCGATCGGCCAACGGATCGAACAGACCGCCAACCTATTCGATCACGTCGAGAACACCGTTCGCCGGACCATTCCGCCGAACCAGTTACGTGCCATCATCGACAACATCGGCTTGCCAAAAAGCGGCATCAATCTGACCTACAACAACAGCGGCACAATGGGTCCATCCGACGGCGACATCCTGATCTCACTGGGTAAAGATCACGCGCCAACGGCCAAGTACGTCAAGAAACTGCGCCAACTGCTGCCGCGCGACTATCCGGGCGTGACGTTCTCATTCCTGCCGGCTGACATGATCTCTCAGATTCTCAACTTCGGCTCACCGGCGCCGATCGACATCCAGGTCAACGGTCCGAACCAGGACGGCAACTATGCGTATGCGCAGCAGTTGCTGCGCAAGGTGAAAATGATTCCAGGGATTGCCGACACGCGTATTCAACAGGCCACCACCTATCCGCAATTCACCGTCTCGGTGGACCGGACCCGCGCCAATGAACTAGGCATCACCGAGAGCGACGTGACGAACTCCGTGGTGGCCAATCTCTCCGGCACGAGCCAGGTCGCCCCGACTTACTGGCTCAATCCGAAGAATGGGGTGTCCTATGCGGTCGTCGCGGAAACGCCCCAGTACCGCATGACGTCGCTCAACGACCTCGGCAACCTGATGGTCACCGGCAAGACGGGCGAAGCGCAGATTCTCGGCGGCATCGCGACCATCAAGCGCGGTGTGGGCAACGCGATCGTCTCGCACTACAACATCGAACCGCTGTACGACATTTTCGCCACCACGCAAGACCGCGACCTTGGCGCCGTTGCCGCACAGATCAACACGATCGTGCACCAGAGCGCCAAGGACGTACCGAAGGGCTCGGTAGTGACGGTGCGAGGTCAGGTTCAAACAATGAATAGCGCGTTCATGGGACTGGGCCTCGGCCTGATCGCGGCGATCGTGCTGATCTACTTGCTGATCGTCGTGAACTTTCATTCGTGGAGCGATGCGTTCGTGATCGTGACGGCGTTGCCGGCAGCACTCGCAGGCATCGTCTGGATGCTGTTCATCACGCACACACCGCTGTCCGTGCCGGCGTTGACTGGCGCCATCCTCTGCATGGGCGTGGCCACGGCCAACTCCATCCTGGTCGTGAGTTTCGCTCGCGAACGGCTCGCCATTACCGGCAATGCACTGGTCGCCGCCATGGAAGCGGGATTCACACGTTTTCGCCCGGTGCTGATGACCGCACTCGCCATGATCATTGGCATGTTGCCGATGGCACTGGGTCTTGGCGACGGCGGCGAACAAAACGCGCCGCTCGGGCGTGCTGTGATCGGCGGCCTGATGTGCGCCACCATCGCCACGCTGTTGTTCGTACCTATCGTGTTCAGCCTCGTGCATCGCAACGACAAGGCTCAAGAGGATCACAACCTTTCCGGATCGGGAGAATCACATGTCCACTGAAATTGAAATCAATTCCCCTAAGCGCTTGCGTCATCTGAAGCTGGTCAGCGTGATCATCGCGTTGATTGCCGCGGGGGTGGTGACCAACGGCATCATCAGCCGCTCGCGTGCCGAACGTGAGCTGACGACCTGGACGGACGCGCAAGCGGTGCCGACGGTGGCCACCGTCACCCCCAAGTTGCCAGCGGCAGAGCAGTCGCTGGAACTGCCGGGGCAGCTCGCGGCCTTCGTCAATGCACCGATCTATGCCCGAGTGTCCGGCTATCTGCAAACGTGGTACGCCGACATCGGCACGCACGTGAAGGCAGGTCAGTTGCTAGGCCTGATCGATACGCCTGATCTCGATCAGCAACTGCAACAGGCACGGGCCGACCTCGCCAATACGGTTGCGAACGAAAAGCTTGCGGCCACCACGGCGCAACGCTGGACCCAGATGCTGAAGCAGGACTCGGTCTCGCAACAGGACGCCGACGAAAAGACCAGCGACCTGGTCGCGAAGCAGGCCACGGTCGACGCCAGCCGCGCCAACGTCGCGCGCCTCGAGGCGCTTGAATCGTTCAAGCGCATCACGGCGCCGTTCGACGGTATTGTCACTGCGCGCAAAACCGATATCGGCGCGTTGATCGATGCGGGCGGCGGCACCGGCCCCGAGTTGTTCGCCGTCTCCGACGCGCGCCGCCTCCGCCTCTATGTGAACGTGCCGCAAAGCGACGCCGCAGCGATCAAGCCTGGACTCACCGCCAAACTGACTGTCCCGGAGCGTCCGGGCATGACCTTCGACGCGAAACTTGTCGACACGGACGACGCCATCACGCCCGCATCCGGCACGTTGCTGGTGCAGTTGTCGGTGGACAATGCATCGGGCTTGTTGCTGCCCGGTGAATACACGCAGGTTCACTTCGCGCTGCCGAACACCGGCAGCGCGTTGCTCGTGCCGGCGAGCACGCTGATCTTCCGTACTAGCAACATGCAGGTTGCGGTCATCGATCCAAACAACCATGTGCATCTGAAAGACGTGAAGATCGCGACTGACCTCGGCACCCATGTCCTGATTGCATCGGGATTGTCGGCGAGCGACCGGATCATCGACAACCCGCCGGATTCGCTCGCCGAAGGCGAACTCGTACGCCACGCTGCCACCGCCGTGGCCACGGCGGCGACCGGACAGCCGGAGCGTGAGCATGGTTAAGCGTCGTGTCCTGGTAGCGGCAGCCTGCGCTGTCGCGCTGAACGCGTGTTCGTTCGCGCCCACCTACAAGGTGCCGGCCACGGCGATTCCCGCCACCTTCAAGGAAGCCGGTCCGTGGCAACCGGCCAAACCCGCCGACCGCATCCCGCGTGATGGCTGGTGGACCATGTATCGCGATCCGGTATTGACCGGGCTCGAAGCGAAGATCGCCACGGCCAATCCCAATGTGGCAGCAGCGGTTGCGCGGCATGACGAAGCCGGTGCTTACCTTCAGGAAGCACGTTCAGGGCTTTTCCCCACCATAGGCGCCGAATCAGACGTTTCGCGGCAACGGCAGTCGGATAACCGGCCGTTGCGCGGCACGGGTCAGCCGTCGACTTACAATTCGGCGACGGCCGATGTCGGTATAGGTTATGACCTTGATTTGTGGGGCAAGGTGCACAATCAGGTCAGCGCGGGTCACTCGCAAGAAGAAGCCAGCGCCGACGATCTCGAGTCGCTGCGCCTCAGCCTGCAGTCGAGTCTCGCGTCAACCTATTTCGAACTGCGCGGCCTCGATCAGCGTGCAAAACTGCTCAACGACACCATCGACACGTATAAACGGGCGTTGAAGCTGACCGTGAGCCGTCACGACGGCGGCCTGGCCTCCGGCATGGATGTGTCGCGAGCGCAAACGCAACTCGCTTCCGCGCGTGCCGCCGCCGACGATACCCAGGCGAGCCGCGCGTTGCTCGAACATGCAATTGCAACGCTCACCGGAACGCCGGCATCGTCGTTTTCCTTGCCGCCGGACGTTGCATTCAACTATCTGCCCCACGTGCCCCTCGGGTTGCCCTCGACACTCTTGCAACGCAGGCCCGATGTTGCTGCGGCAGAGCGGCGTGTGGCTGCAGCCAACGCAAATATCGGCGTGGCGAAGGCCGCGTTCTACCCCGATATCTCACTCGGCCTGGATGGCGGATATCAAAGCGATACATTCTCGCCCTGGCTCGCGGCACCCAACGAAATCTGGTCGGTAGGACCGCAGTTGCTGTTCACGATCTTCGATGGCGGCAAGCGCAGCGCAGCCGTGGCGAACTCGCGGGCGGAACTCGCCGAGAACGGCGCGAAGTACCGGCAGACCGTGCTCGTGGCATTCCAGCAGGTCGAGGACGGCCTTGCGCTGTTGCATCATCTCGGCGACGAATCGGTCAACGAAGATCAGGCGTTGAGCGCAGCGCAACAGACGCTCGCGCTGGCGACGTCGCAGTATCGGGACGGCGTGGTGAGCTATCTGGACGTGGTGACGGCGCAGACCACGGAGCTGACTGCACAAATTTCGTCGCTGGACCTGCGTACGCGACAGCTGACGGCTTCGGTGTCCCTGATCCGGGCGCTGGGCGGCGGATGGACCGGGAAGCCTGCCTGAGGCTTATTACAGTCGCAGAAGTAGAAACGCCGCCGGGTGCTTCATGGCCTCGGCGGCGTATTTACGTCAAACCCTCGTCGGGCAGGATCAGAAGTGCAGACGGATACCCGCTGCGACCACTTCCTGCTTGCCGTTCGACGACGCAGCGAGGTTATAGATCGAAGCGTTGCCCAACGCATTTCCCCCCGTTGCGCCAGTCGCGTGCTGGTAGACGCCTTCGAGGTAGACATCAGTACGGCGGCTCAGCGCGTAGTCCGCTTGCAGCATGAACGCGTTCCACTTCGGCGAGAGGCTCGACGTGGCGGTGTCGAACTTGCCATAGGTGAACGTGTACGAGCCGCCCAGGGTCAATGCCGGCGTCAGTGCATAGCGGGCGTTCAGTTCATAGTTGTTGAACGTGAGCTTGTTGCCCGAAAGCGCCGTGTATGAGCTACCCTGCGAGATCTCGCTCGGGTCGTCGAGTGTCGTGCGCGTGAACACCGCGCCGATGGTCGCCGCACCAATGACGTAACGCGCGCCAGCGCCCATGATGCGCTGGCGGCCGCCGACCAAGGTTGCGTCGCCGTCGCCGCTCGAAAGCGCGCCACCTGTGTTGGCCGGCGCCGTGACACCGCCTGGATTGTTCGCCTGGAAGTACGCTGCAGCAAGACTCAAAGGACCGTTGTTATACGACGCGCCCGCCGTATACGCGTTGTTGTTGCTAAAGCCATTCGATGAATTGCTGAACGCGTACGCACCGCCGAACACGAGCCCGCCGTAGTTCGCGCTACGAAACTTCACCGCATTGTTCATGCGGAAGTCGTTGTTCAGGTTGTCGTTGTCGAACGGGTGATCGGCTATGTTGCCGCCGAAGCCCGAACCGGTTGCCGACAACGGCGCCACGAAGTCCACCATGGAGTCGTACTGGCGTCCCAGCGTAACGGTTCCATAAGCGGAGCTTGAAATACCGACCCACGCCTGACGGCCGAACTCGTCGCCGCCGTTCGAGAACTTGCCGCTGTCGATGTTAAAACCATTCTCGAGATCGAACACGGCCGCGAGACCGCCGCCAAGATCCTCCGTGCCTTTCAGGCCCCATCGATCCGTGCTCACGTTACCGCTCTGCATGCCCCACGCGGCATTGCCACCGGTTGAGGATTTCTGGTTGGAAATATAGTCGATACCCGTATCAAGTGTGCCGTACAGGGTAACGCTGCTTTGTGCGTTCGCGGCTTGAGAGACCGCGGCTGCGATCAGGCTCAAGGAGGCGATCAACGCTTTGTTCATGTGTGCAATTCCAGGATGATGCGGCTGCTGTTGCGCTCCCCGGCACGGCGGAGACAAGATGGCGAAGTGCAGCCGCCCGACTCGCCATGCGGACCGGGGAAAATTTAGGCGCTTGGCATGACGCGGACGTGTCGGAATCGCACTGCTTCATGAAGAATAATTTATAAATCCGACATCAAATATTTAACTTAGTTATCCGATGTTATTTGGCCGGATTTTTTGCATTTTATGAACTGCCCTACATGAACAACTCTTCACGTTTGAGTGTCTTTCCCGACAGGGCTGACTCGTTAATCTGCTTTCACCGGACACCGATCAAACCACTGCATCGAAGCCCGGTCATTCGTTAAACGGACTCTTAGGAAAGCACCATGAAGACCATGATGATCGCCCTCGCTTTTGCCGGCCTCGCCACCACGGGCTCGGCCTTTGCCCAGAGCACGACGCCGACTCAGTCACCCGCTCAGTCACCTGCTCAGTCACCCGCCCAAGCACCCGCCCCCGTGACCGTCGCACAAGCAGGGCAATGGGTTCCACCGGATGGACAGACTATTGCGCCTAAAACACGCGCGCAGGTGTATCAGGATCTGGTGAAGTCCGAGCAGGATGGCCAACTCGATTACCTGAACCGCACCTTGTACTGGCATCACTAGGCATGAAGCGTCGATTGCCGCTTGCCGTAACGGATGGGACGCGATTGTGTGTGACGAACAGGCTCGGTCCCGCCGCCGCGGCTGCACGCCTTGCGTCGCGCACTCCCGGCGCACTGCCTGATTCGCCGCAATGCGAACGTTCAAACCATAGATTCAATTTACAGGCGTGTTCGCCAAGGTGATGCCATGAGCCGGTTAAGACGCATGCTCTCAGCCTTACGATTGACGCTGTGCGCGCTAGCGTTGGGTGTTTCGCTGGCCGGTTGCGCGTCGATGCAAGGCGCGTCGACTGATCCGAATGCTTGTGTGGGCCCGGTGGATTACTGTCAGCCCTTTTTCGGATCCTGATCTCGCCTGATACCTGCGTAGCGAGAGCGCGAACTCCCTGCACGGAGGCGTCGTGCTTTACGCATTTCCACCAATCGATCGAGAAACGGAAAAGGCGAGCGCGGGTGGCAATTGTGTCGTGATGATCTGATAACCGAAGCGGCTGACAGTTTCAAGACGGGCACCGAAGGTATGCAACTCAAGCTTACGGCGCAGCCGCGAGACAACCAGATTCACGCTCGATGGATCCACGACGTCCTTGTCAGGCCACGCATACCGAATCAACTGGTCGCGCGCGACGGGAGCATCAGGCTGGCGCAGCAGCGACTCAACCAACAGGAACTCGCGCTTGGTCAGGGGGAAACGCTTGTCGCCTTCCACCAGTTCCCGCGTAAGCGGATTTAGCTTCAGCGAAAGATCAAGCGTAGGGTCGCCGAGGCCTTGCACCGACGACCGATACAACGCCAGCATGCGTTCCTGCATTTCGATAAACGAATAGGGCTGCACGAAGCACGCGTCCGCGCCCGCACGCAGCATGCGCGCTCTCTCGACAGGCGTCGCGCGTCCGAGCACGACGAGGATGGCGGGTGAACCCGGCAAATGCGCGAACTCGGACAACAGCGTAGCCAGGTTACAGATGGATTCAGTATCGACAGCCACGGTCAGCACCGCGTCGAAAGTGTCTTGCGACGCGAGATGGAGCCCGTCGCGCAGGTCGTCGGTCATTTGCAAGCTGTGCGCGCTTTCACGTAAAGCCTTTTGCAGATAAGCGCCTTCAGTGCAGACGGTCGAAATGAGCAGAACGCGCATAGGGGTGGCTCTTACTCGGTTAATTGGTTGATCGGTTGATCGGTTGAACGGTTGATCAGGGGCAAGCAGAAGGAAGCCCGGCAATCAGCAGGCGCATCATTCGAGCGCGTGAGGCCAGCATTCGACCGTCATCGTCGTGCCGGGGCTGGTACCGGTACCATCGGCGCCGACACGAAGGGAGAAGTCGTGCAGCCGCATCACGGCTGACACAATGCTGAGGCCGAGTCCCGAGCCTGCCAGATGACGCGTCTGATCGGCTCTGTAGAAGCGCTGCAACACTGCCTCCCGCTCGCGCTCCGGAATACCCGGGCCGTTATCCGAAATAACCAGTAGCGCCCCCTGGGGATGATCCGTCAGTTCGATACGGACGGCCCCGTTATCCGGCGCGAACTTGATCGCGTTGTCGAGCAAGTTACTGAATGCCTCGAATAGCAACGCCCGATCGCCATGCACCGCGGGGACCTGTTCGACTGTCACCGCCCAGCTAATGTCCCGGTCCTCGGCGAGCGGTTCATACAGTTCGCTTAATTCATGAACCAGCGTAGTGAGATCCACCGACGAGAACCCGCCACGCCGCTTCAAGGCGCCAATCTCCGAGATGCGGAGCATCGCACCAAAACGGTCGAGCAGCATATCGGCTTCGACTCGCGCACGGTCGAGCATTTGCGCGACGCCGTCGTCCTGGATCACGTGCATGCGTTCGGCCACGTTGGCAAGCAAGGTGCGAATATGCGCAGCCGGAGTACGCAAGTCATGCGCTATTCCGTCGCATGCGCTCTTGACCTCCGTCATCAGCCGTTCGATCTCCTCAAGCATGTGATTCACCAGATGCGCGAGCATATCCAGCTCGTCTCGCCCACCGATAGGCAAACGCCGGTTCAGGTCACCCTCGGCGATCCGCAAGGTCACATTGCGAATATCGCGCACACGCCGCATCTGCCGCAGGTTCAGCAACAAACCACTGGCTATGCTCACCAACAAGCAGAACAAGCCCCCGCCAACCAACGCGTTAATCATTGTCTCGCGAACAGCCAGCACGTGCGTGAGGTCGCGGGCCACCACGATCTGTTCGCCGCTGCGTCGACGCACGCCCATGGCCCGGACGACTGGCGATCTCGCCTGGTTGGCGACGATCAGGCTATCGTTGAGCGTATGACCTTGACGGTCGAGCGGCAGATCCGGAGGCAACACGCGGATATCGCCGGCGAGATGGGTGCCGTCGGCGGCAAACAGGCCGAAGTAATTGGTATTCAGGTGTTCGCCTTCCGTGCGCCGGAAAATGGTCGCCGGAAGTGCCTGATCCTCGATGGACCCGAAGTAGAAGATCTGCCAGTGCAACACCGAGTCCGCATCGAACTCCATGCGGGTGGTTGCGGACCAGCCGATAAATCCGATCAGCACCATGACTGACAGCGCGAAGATGACGGCGTAGACGGAAAGCCATCTGAAGGTCGTGTTATGCCAGCGGCGCCCCATTTCTACGGGATGCGTTCGATTCGTTGAGTCAGCCAAGGTGTACTTATAGGAGATGGATCACGTCAGGATGTAGCCCGAACCGCGCACGGTCTGAATCGTTGCTTTGGCACCGGGAGGATCGATCTTCTTGCGCAAGCGTCCCATGTGAACGTCGATCAGATTGGTGCCGGGGTCGAAGTGATAGCCCCACACCGCTTCGAACAGCATGGTACGAGTGATGGTTTGACCGGCGTGCCGCATCATGAACTCCAGGATCCGATACTCGGTTGGCAGCAGCGACACTTCAATGCCCTCGCGCGTCACCTTGCGCGAAATCAGATCGATGAGGAGCGGTCCTGCGTTCAGCGTTGTTTCATTGCGTGCGGGAGTTTCGCGCCGGCGTCGCAGCAGTACTTCGAGACGTGCTGTGAGTTCGTCTGAATTAAATGGCTTGGTCAGGTAATCGTCACCGCCTGCACGCAGGCCGCGAATACGTTCATCTACGTCGCCAAGCGCGCTTAGCATCAATACCGGCGCCTGTATGCCAACCGTTCGCAAGGTGGTGAGGATAGTCAGGCCGTCGAGTCCCGGCAGCATGCGGTCGAGCATGATCACGTCATACTCTCCGCTCATCGCACGGGCGAGACCGTCGGGTCCGTTATTTACCCAGTCCACCTCGAACCCGCATTTTTCAAGCTCTGCCACGATCTCATTCGCTGCTAGCGGATCGTCCTCTACCGTGAGCACTCGTGTCGTCATTGTTCCCAATCCCAAGTCGGCACCGGCGAAAAACCGGGTACCGTCTGCACTACCAGAGGGTAAATGATGCCACAACCGACTCGATGAGATCGGCGAATGGAATTGACGGACAGGCATCAGAAAGCTGCCCGACCTTAGTGGCCGCCGCGATAAACCACCGAATCGAGGTAATTGAGCTGACCGTCTTTTTCAGCGTGAACAAGCGAGCGCTCAACCTGCGCGCGGGTGAGCGTCGAGACCGGCGGCTTCCAAGATTGGTCTTGAGCGGGTTTTGCCGGTGACTGGGCGAATGCCGAAGAACACACGGCGCATGAGAGAAGGCTTGCTGCGAAAAAAAGTTTTTTCATGTCGCGACTCCTGGGGAACCTGGTGAATTAAGCGTCGCTGTCCGCGAATGGCGTTGCGACGGTGCTGAGGATGTTGAGACTACGCGGTGACCCTTAACGGTCCGTCATCTGCTTCATGAAAAGATATTTACTGAAACGTGCTTAGGACAAAGCCTCTGAGACAACATCGAAATTTTTGTGAACCATTGGTTGACACAGCATGTCGAATTGCCGGTTTGCTTCGTCCACGGGCAAGGCTGCGGACTTAGTTCGCGGAAGGACTGGCCGGATCGCCTGCAACCTGCGCCGGCATGCAATCGTGACGGAACTCCTGATGCAGCTTGGCTTCGGCGATTTGCAGATCGTCCGGATATTCGTTGTCGTCGGAGGTCGGCTGATATCCCACCGATTCCAGCTCGCTTAACTCCTGCATCAGTTGCTTATGCGTAACGGTGTGCTTGAGTTGTGTGAACGGATAGTCATGACACTCGGCCTGCGTCAGGCTCGGGGCGGCAAAGGCCGATGCGCTGGTAAGAGCGAGTGAAAAGGTAATCAATGCAGCGGAAAGGCGTTTCATGGGTGTTCTCCGTAAAGATATCGGTCTTGAGTCGTCGCCTGCGCCCGACTGGTTCTGTTTAGTGACGGGTGACGAGATTCAGGATAGCGAACTGATTGCAACGGAAAGTCCGCTGTAACATGAAGAGTAATTTAAGGTTCGTTAAGATAAGCGCCGAGGCTCCGATGCAGGATCGGGCCTGACGTCATGATCGTCTGCTGCCGGGTGCGCATTGAACGAACCGGCAAGCGCGCACGCTATAGAGCGCTTGTTTCAGAAGCACAGGGCGTTCGAATGATGGCGTGAAGTTGACACGCCGCTTGCGTAAAGCTCGTTTCGATTACAAATCACATTCACACACACGCTGCCCTGCCCGTCTGAGGAGGCTGTCCTTTCACGCCGCCCCTTTTTGCGGTGCGTGTGCGCACTCCGCGAAGCGTTGGGCAAGGTCCCAATACATCAATTCGAATTGTTTGGTAGTTGGCTGTATCGGATTCACGACACGCATCGTTCTTGTCCCTCTTTTCCCAGTGCTTCGCGCGATATGCCGCTGCCTCCCCAGCAAGCCGCAACGCCGTTTAGCGCGACTTCTTCCGGCGCCTGAAAGTCTGAATTTCAGTTAGTCGTCGCAGCTATGAATAACGGCTCATTAACCTTCGTGGGCGCTTTCATGAAGTCTTAAATTCGTCATTACGTTCGCGCTGCAGGAAACGACATCAAGCGACAAACACACGCGTCTGAATCTATATACATTGGGATTGGAAAATCATGAAGAAAACCTTGCTAGCCGCTGCGATTCCGGCAATTTTCCTGAGCACCGTCGCGCATGCGCAAAGCAGCGTCACGCTCTATGGCCTGATCGACGAAGGGTTTGACTTTACGAGTAATGGTCAAGGCCATCGCGGCTACGAAATGGTCAGCGGCGACACCGTGGGTAGCCGCTGGGGCTTGAAAGGCAGTGAGGACCTCGGCAATGGACTGAAGGGAATCTTCTTGTTGGAGAATGGCTTCAACACGAACAATGGGCAACTGGGTCAAGGGGGTCTTGAGTTTGGCCGTCAGGCTTACGTTGGCTTGTCGTCCGTTCAATACGGTACGTTCACCATGGGTCGTCAGTACGATCCCACCATCGACATGTGGAGCGGGTTCACGGCTGCGGGCAACACCATTGGCGATCTGGCGGCGCATCCGTTCGACAACGATAACTCGGACTGGGATTATCGTATCCAGAACTCGGTCAAGTATGTGTCACCGACCTTTAGCGGCTTTACTGGCGAAGCCATGTATGGCTTCAGCAACCAGGCGGGCGGGTTCGCGACGAACCGCATGTACAGTGCCGCTGGTACCTACAAGATGGGAGGCTTTGCCGCGGCGCTCGCGTACATGAAGACCAACAGTGGCGGAGCCAATGCTTCAGGCGCCGTCTCGAACGATACAACGGTCTTTACGGCCGACTCGCAGCAGAACATTGACGCTGGCGTGTCGTACACGTTCTCGAACAAGGCGATGTTGGCGTTCGCGTATTCGCATGTGGATGTCTACAACCCGACTGGCAATGCGTACTTTACGAATCAGCCGGTGGCGGGCACGCAGAACTCGTGGAAGTTCGACAACTTCGAAGTTAATGGACAGTATTTCTTCAAGCCTGATTTCTGGATGGCGGCTGCTTACACTTATACGTTCGCTCACATTTCCGCTACGACCGGACGCTCAATGCCTAAGTACAATCAATTCTCCTTGATGCTTGACTATGACCTCAGCACGCGTACATCGGTCTATATTCAAGGGGCATATCAACACGTGAACGGCAGCACGGGAACGCAGTTCGACAATGCGGATATTCCGGGTTCGTCGGGGATTTCTTCAACCGGCAATCAGATGATGGCCCGGTTGGCGATGACGCACAGGTTCTGATCGTTCGCACTGAAGGGCGCGGCGCTTGCGTGCCGCTGCCCGCTTCGGCGGTCTGATTGAGCCGGATTCTCTCTTGATCACCTAATCGACAAGAGCGGCGCCAATCTCACTGCGCTCAAGGTCATTGATGCCGAGCGCGAAACGCCCCTCAATATCCGTCAACCGGAATATCTCAACACCCCCGTCGACCAGGACCAGGCGATCAAGTCGCCGGCCACGTCACGCGTCGTTCGGCCAATCCAGCGAAAAATTTCACCAAATCGTCATTATTTCCTTGAAAACAATAATTTTTTGGCAGAAACTTCATCACAGTGTAATTTTCCATGCATTGCCCCTATAAAACGAAACCGTGTCCGAAGACTCCTTGCCATTGATGGACGCACCTGCCCACGAGCAGGACGTGGTCATAGGCGGCCGCTTGCGCGCCATGCGCAAGGCGCAGGACCTGCGCCTCAAGCACGTGGCTGAGCAGGCCGGCCTGTCCGTCAGCATGCTCAGCCAGATCGAGCGCGGCATCAGTTCGCCATCCATCCGTGTGCTTCGCAACATCTGCCATGCGCTGGGCGTAGATGGCGCTGCGTTGTTCGACGAGCGCAACGCGCCTGCTCCGCAAGACGTCGCAGGCGCAGACTTTGTCGTGCGGCTCGCGGACCGCAAGCCGGTGAGCGTCGGCGGCGTCACTAAATATCGGGTGACACCTGCGGGCTGCTCGGTCATGGAAGGGTTCCTCATGGAGATCGGCGCAGGCGCTGTGTCCGACGTGAACTTTGTCCTGCAGACCGGCGACAAGATTGGTTACGTGGTGCGCGGCAAGCTGCGCTTGTTCGTCGACGACCAGGAAATGCTGCTGGAAGCCGGGGACATATATGGGTTTCCGTCAGGCCACCGCTATAGATGGGAGAACGGCTGGGAGTCGCCCACCACCATTCTTGTCATCAACAGCAATCATTTCTACGTTTAGGTTTTCGCCCGGGCGCGGCCAGTCTTGTGCGCCTACTTAGCTGTACTGGACACACCGAGCCCTGAGACCGGCCGGTGCTCACTACACAGGACGCAAGATGAAACAGGCGATCGGCAGTATCGACTCGGGCGGCATTCCATCGTCCAGGCAAGCATCCACACACAAGATTCGTGACGTGGTGGCAGCGAACGTGGGCACGTTCTTCGAGTGGTTCGACCTGCTCGTCTACGCCATGTTCGCGATCACCATTTCTCGCCTGTTCTTCCCCACCGGCAATCCGCAGTCGGCCTTGTTATACAGTCTGCTGACCTTCGCAAGTGCCTACGTCATACGGCCCGTTGGCGCGGTCGTGCTGGGCATCTACGCCGATAAGCGCGGCCGCCGCGCCGCGTTGACCATCGCGGCGTTCCTGATGCTGTGCGGCACCTTCCTGATGGCGGTGATTCCGACGTATCGGATGATTGGTGCGTGGGCGCCGGCCCTGCTCGTGTTCGGGCGCCTGCTGCAGGGGTTCTCGGTCGGCGGTGAATTCGGCTGCGCAAACTCTTACCTGACCGAGCAAAACGCTCGCACAAAAGCGTTCTTCGCCAGTCTGCAGTTCTCGACCTCGGGCCTCGCCGTGCTGACCGCCTCGCTGTTTGCTTACCTGATCAATCATTATCTTTCGCAGGAGCAGGTCGATTCGTGGGGATGGCGCACCCCGTTCATCTTCGGCTGCCTGATCGGTCCGGTAGGGCTTTATATCCGCACCAAGATCAACGAGACGCACGAGTTCGAGGAAGTCGCTGACAAACCGCATCGGCCGCTTGCGGAGGTCTTTACCTTTCACAAGCGCTTCCTGCTAATCGGCGCGGCAGTCGTGGCTGCGGGCAACGTGGCAAGTTTTCTTAACATCTACATGCCGACGTTCGCCATCAACAACCTTGGGATAGCTAAGGACTCTGCGTTCATCGCATCAATCTTCAGCGGTCTCGTGAGCACGATCTTCCCGATCTTCGGCGGGCTGGCTGCGGACCGCTTCGGCACCATCAAGGTCATGCGGATTGCGTTGATCGCCGGTTTGATCATGATCTTCCCCATGTTCTTCATGCTGACGCATACGCCCTCGTTCCAATCACTGATCTTGTTTCAATGCGCGATGTCGCTGGTGTTCTACAGCTTCTATTACGCGCCGGTCGGTTCGCTGCTGGCACAGCTATTTCCAACGTCATGCCGCACAACCGGCGTGTCGATCGCGTACGTTGCATCGCAGACATTTTTCGGTGGCGTCACGCCGCTCGTGATCGGCTTCCTTGTTGCACAGACCGGCAGCGTCATGTCGCCGGCTTATTACGTGATCGTGATCGGCGTGGTTGCGCTGGTCGGCTTGTCGGCAAGCCGAAGCCGTGCTCACTGACATCAACGACCGCTTTTCTTCAAGGACATAGCATGCGTTCGACATTGCCTGCGGAGGTCGACGTTGCGATCGTCGGGGGCGGCATCATTGGCATCAGCACTGCACTCGCGCTGGCGCGCAAGGGCATACGTGTAGCCGTATTCGAAAAAGGCACGGTTGCGGGTGAACAGTCGTCGCGCAACTGGGGATGGATTCGCACGGTCGGGCGCGATCCAAGGGAGTTGCCGCTATCTGCCATAGCGAACGACATGTGGACGGACATCCAGGCGCGCGTCAACGTGGGTTACCGGCGCACCGGCCTCGCCTATCTGGCGGAAACGGACAAGGAGATGGCCCGTCATCAGGCGTGGCTAAACTCGGCCAAAGACACGGGCACAGAAGGAAGCCTGCTGGGACGCGACGAACTGGCGCGCCTTATTCCGACCTCGAACCGGCCGTGGATCGGCGCTTTGTACAGTGCGGGCGATGGCGTTGCCGAACCCTCGCTAGCCACGGCCGCAATCGCCAGACTGGCGGCCGAAGCCGGTGCGATGGTGTTTGAACGGTGCGCGGTTCGCGGGCTGGAATCCAGCGCGGGGAGAACGTCGGCGGTCGTCACCGAGCTTGGTGTTGTGAAGTGTGCGTCAGTGGTACTGGCAGGCGGCGCCTGGTCGCGCCTTTTTTGCGGTAACAACGCCGTTGATTTTCCGCAGTTGAAGGTACATGCGTCAGTGCTGCGGACGGGACCTTTGGAGACCGGTCTGGAGATGGCGATCAACGGGTCGGACTTTACATGCCGCAAGCGCGCTGACGGCGGTTATACGGTGTCGCAACTCGGCGCGTCAATAGCAGACGTTACGCCGGACAGCATCCGCTTGTGCCGTCAATTCCTGCCGGCGTGGATGGCGGAGCGCAAGTATCTAAAGCTTCGTGTAGGCAGGCGTTTTGTAGAGGAAATGAAAATCCCGCGCCACTTTCCCCTCGATGCCCCCACGCCGTTCGAAGCATGCCGGACGCTCGATCCACCGCCGACCATGAAGATGGTCGACGGCGCACTTGGCAAGCTGAAGCATGCGTTCCCGGCATTCAAGAATGCGACGGTTGCACAAGCGTGGGCCGGGTTTATCGATGTAACGCCAGATGCGGTCCCGGTCATCTCGGAGGTCGGCAAGATTCCAGGGTTCTTCCTGGCAGCGGGATTTTCAGGGCATGGTTTTGGCATTGGCCCGGCAGCCGGCGCATTGATGGCGGACCTGGTGACCGGAGACACCCCAGGAGTGGACCCGAAGGCGTTCCGGCTGGACAGGTTTAATGCTTGAAACTTGAGCGGATACCCGGCCTGCCGGTACGAGCTGGCATCGCCGAAATGCATCGATCAGAATTCCTGCAGGGTCGGACGAAGCACGATCTCGTTGATATCGACGTCGGCCGGTTGCTCGATCGCGTAGGCAATCGCGCGCGCCACCGAATCCGCGGAAATCGCTTGCTGATAAAACTGTCCCACCACCTTCGCGCTCTCTTCATGCGAGCTGCCGAGTTTCAGTTCGGAGTCGACCGCGCCCGGCAAGATGATCGTCGTGCGGATCGACGCGCCGACTTCATGGCGCAGCCCTTCGGAGATCGCGCATACGGCAAATTTGGTGCCGCTATAGACGGTGCCGCCGGGGCTGAAAACCTTGATTCCCGCCACCGACGAAATGTTGATGAAGTGGCCGCTGTCCTGCTTCTGGAACACCGGTAACGCGGCGGCGATTCCATACAGCACGCCCTTGATGTTGATGTCGATCATGCGTTCCCACTCGTCGACTTTCATTTCCGACATTGGCGCGATCGCCATGAAGCCTGCGTTATTGATCACTACATCCACGCGTCCGTAGGTGCTCACTGCCTGATCGACCAGCGCCTGGACATCTGCCCGGCGCGTGACATCCGCAGCCAATACTTCGACCTTGCCGCCCGCTTCGCGCAACTCTGCAGCGATGCGCTCAAGCCGGTCCAGACGACGCGCGCCCAATAAAAGCGCTGCCCCTTTCGCCGACAAATGACGCGCAGTGGCTTCACCAAGCCCGCTGCTCGCGCCGGTGATGACAACGACCTTGCCTTCGATTCCATTGCTGACGTTATTAACCATTGTTGACAGGCTCCTGTGTTCCTGAGGGGGCGAAGGCCCCGCGACAGAAGACAGTATGAGAATCGCAACCCAACCATTCAATGGAAATGATACGATTTCATAATTCCGTTTTATGGAAGCAAAATCGAGAATCCCGAGAACCCCATTATGCAGAATCGCCTTGAGATGTTGCGCATCTATTGCGCGGCCGTTGAAGCGCAGAGCTTTAAAGAAGCGGCTACCCGCCTGGGCACCTCGCCTCAGGCCATTACGCGCGCCGTTCAGGAAGCGGAGGCGCTGGTAGGCGAAATCCTCTTCCACCGCAACACCCGGCGCGTGCGCGCCACGGAAGCAGGAGAAGCATTCGCGCAGCGCGCACGCAAACTCGTGCAGCAGATGGATGATCTCTTAAGGCCGAAGGACAGCGAGATCGATGCCGAGATTGCCGGCCTGGTCCGCCTGACCACACCCAAGTCCATCGGCGAGCGTTTTCTCATGCCCGCGCTTGTGCGTCTCGCCGAGAAGCATCCCCGCGTCACGCTCGACCTGCGTTTATCCGATGCAATCAGCGACCCCATCGCGGAGCAGATCGACATTGGCGTGCGGATCGGTTTCATGCGAGATAGTCGTTTCGTGGTGCGCCCTGCATCGCACGTCGGCTTCTCCGTCGTTGCCAGTCCGAAGCTGATAGCACGCGTGGGCCGTCCCGCGGACCTGGCTGAGCTTGCGCTGCTGCCGTCGACCGGATTCATCGACAGGAACACCGGGCGGGTGTGGCCCTGGCAGTTTTCCAACGGGCAGCAAATGACGCCGGCCAACCTTGCGTTCCAGACCGACGACGGCGAGTGTGAGTGCCGCGCCGTCGTTGCGGGACTTGGGTTCGGGCAGATCGTGAGTTATCTCGCACTGCCCCTGCTGCGCGCGGGCAAGGTGATAAGCGTACTGGACGAAGTTGCGCCGGAGCCATGGCCGGTCTACGTCTATAGGCCGCAGAGAGGACCGGTCCCTGCACGCATCCGGCTCGTGTTCGACGCCGTGTTGGCAGCGCTGGAAAAATCAGAACTGCAGCATGGGCCCTATGTGTCGGGTTGACTTCGCACTCCGGGCGATCCTCCCAACAGCATGCAAGCGGACGGTCAATCCGGCACGACGAAAGACCGGCCGCACCTGCTACGACCCAGGTTATTGACCGGCCGCGTTAAAACGCCTCCCACTCCGCATTCGACGTGCTACCGCTGGTTGCAGGCTTTGCCGAGGCTCGCACCGCGCGCGGCCCGTTCACGACCTTCTCCTCAGGCACCGGACGCGGTTTGACTTGCGTCCTCGGCGGGGCTTTCGCGCTTGTAACCGGCGTTGCATATCCCATTGAATGTTCGGTGCCCAGCCGGAACGAAGACACCGCCTGAGTGAGTTTGCGCCCCTGATCCTCGAGCGATTGCGAAGCCGCTGTCGCTTGCTCGACCAGCGCGGCATTTTGCTGCGTCACTTCATCCATTTGCGTGATCGCGGTGTTGACTTGCTCAATGCCGCGACTTTGCTCGCCCGATGCCGCAGCGATCTCTCCCATGATGTCGTTCACGCGAGCGACCGCGTTCGTGACTTCCGACATGGTACGGCCCGCTTCGCTTGCGAGCCCCGAACCGGTCTGGATCTTCTGCACCGACGACGAGATCAGGTCCTTGATTTCCTTCGCTGCACTAGAGGAACGTTGCGCGAGGCTGCGCACTTCGCTCGCCACAACGGCAAATCCCCTGCCCTGTTCGCCGGCGGGAGCGGCTTCGACCGCTGCATTCAACGCGAGGATATTAGTCTGGAACGCGATCCCTTCGATGATCCCGGTGATATCCGCGATCTTCGTAGAGCTCTCGCTGATGTCGGCCATGGTCTCTACAACCTGTCCTACGACGCTGCTGCCCTTCGCCGCCACTTCCGATGCATTCGATGCCAGCGAACTGGCCTGAGCCGCACTTTCTGCGTTTTGTTTGACCGTCGAGGTCAGCTCTTCCATGCTTGCCGCGGTTTCCTGCAATGACGACGCCTGCTGCTCGGTGCGCGACGACAAGTCGATATTGCCCGATGCAATCTCGCTGGAGCCGGTGGCAATACTGTCGGCGGCAGTCCTGACGTCGCCGATCAACTTGACCAGGCTTCCTTGCATTGCACCCATCAGCGCAAGCACGCTTCCGGCCGGTGCCAGATCGGCCCCACGAACCAGGCTCAGGTCGCCGTTTGCCACCCGTTGCGTCACTTCGCCAAGCGCGACAGGTTCGGCCCCCAAGGCTTGGGTCAGCCCGCGAATAATCAGCGTGGCTGCGCCGATCGCCATGGCGAGAGCGATCAGACACGTCGCGATAAGCAGCGTGCGCTTGTTTGAATAATCAAGCGCCGACTGCTCCTCCATTGCCTTGGCGCGCCCGGCGGTGTAATCGGAATAGTCATTGGTCGCCTTGATCAACTGAGCGAGAAGCGGGCGACACTGGTCATCGATCATGGTGATGGCTTCGTCGCGCCTGTTAGTGAGTGCCGCGTTGACAATGTTCAAGGCGACCGGACCATAGAGACTCTCTACGCGGCTGATTTCGGCCACGAGACTGCGTGCCTTGTCGGAGACGCTGGGGTCTTTGACCTGTTCGCTCAGCTGGCGCAACGCGTTTTGTACGTCCTCGTGGGCCTTGGTCACCTCGGTTTTTTCCGCGTCGAGGTCAGCGGGTTTAGTCACCAGGACAAGATCGCGGGCCGCGATCGCACGCCGATCTACTGACGTGCGCACTGTCTCTGCAAGACGCGCGCGTACTTCTATGCCGGAAACGTAGTTGGAGAATTGACTATTCGCGTCGCTAAGCGCCTTGAGTGAGAAGATCGAGATGGCGACAAGCATGAAGATCAACACACCAAAGCTCCATGAGAGCTTGGCTTTGACGGAAAGCGATTTGAAGTTCATTTTGATAATTCCCCTTGTTGACAATAATGTGAAACGCTCAAGCGAGCTCGACTCAGGCTTTGCCGCGAGCAATCGGCCAAACATTGATCCTTGGAAAATGCAGGACGCGGCACAGCTTTTCTCTGTCTGTACTACGGCGGGGCGGGCGCAATCTGGAGAGAGCTTTTGACGGACAAACGTTTGCTGAGAAAATAAATAATCGCTAAGCAGATTTGTCTTATGCTTGTCCACCTCGATTAACTTGGAATTCTAAGTTTCTATAAAAACAAGGCATATTTACCTGCAATGGATTCGCTCTAGCAAATGACAAAACATAACGTTTGTCCTGCCGTTGTCCACTATCGACGGTTCGGCCGAACATGGAATAGCGGGTGTATTCATACCGCGTGTTAGACGAACGCGTTCGAAAATAGTCTATCCGGCAACCGTTGGTACGATCATCGCTGAAGACGAAAAAAAAGGCGTCGTGCGAACACGACGCCTGAAATTCTAGCTCCGAGGGGAGGGCTAGAACTGAGAGCCAGCTTACATCTCAACCTCCCGGCATATGGGCCGCTGAAGGTTTTACAAACTCGCCGCATACACCGTTCGTGGCGGCGTGAGCGTCAGTGCATCACACCGAAAAAAGCGTGGACGGCATCGCCTGGCGTCAGGCCCACATCGAAATAACCTTGAAGACGGTCCGCGGTCGTATCGTCAAGAACGAACGGTGGATTGATGAACCGCGCAGCGACCGCCTGGTCGTACCAGACGCTGATCCAGCCCCTAAGCTCACACACATCTTCCTGTAGTTGCAGCCCGGATTTGCTATCCATGGGATCTCCGTAAAACTCACCAGGGTCGTCAAGCTTCCACCCGGACACGCTCCATCAAAGCCTTCCCGCCGTGGGAATCCTTGCCAAAAA
This sequence comes from Caballeronia sordidicola, assembly GCF_002220365.1. Classification (GTDB taxonomy): domain Bacteria; phylum Pseudomonadota; class Gammaproteobacteria; order Burkholderiales; family Burkholderiaceae; genus Caballeronia; species Caballeronia sordidicola_C. Next base: position 105,408 of record NZ_MTHB01000246.1, read on the forward strand.
CCATCGTGATGAAAGAACACTGAGAGCCGGGCTGCGCACGGATGCGTGTGACCAAGCACATTCGCAACCGCTGCACCCCGCCATGAAATATGAAAATACCAAACAAACAGACTAGTACTTGAATCACGACGATCTTTGGCGACCACCATGAGCCCTTGCTAAAGACCTAAGGTTTGGCCGATGTTTGGCCGATACCGGCGTCCTCCTCGTACCGTTTCGCATGACACCATGCTATCCGCTTCAAATCTATTTTCCAGTCGGCAGAAGCGGAATTTGATCTAGGAATATCCTGCAATGACTATAAGGATTTCCTGACAGAGCAATCATGTCGATTGGGATGGTTAGCGAGCCTGGTGAACCGTCCATCCGCGTCAGTGAAAACAGATCATCGCAATGGCGTCCAAATTCATCACTCCGTCACTAGGCCGTGCCGTACAGCATAGCGAATCACTTCCGAATTGTTATTGAGCCCAAGCTTTTGCATGAGCCGCATCTTATGCGTGCTGATCGTCTTTGCGCTCAGCGACAACGCATCGGCAATATCATTGATGCTATTACCGGCGGCCAGCATTTGCAGCACCTGGAACTCGCGGTCAGAGAGAATCTCATGCGGTGGTCCATCGCTGGAAGGTGAGTCGAAAACGATTGCGTCGACCAGCTTCGGATCAATGAAGCGCCCACCCGCGGCTAGCTTGCGGATCGCAGCGAGGAGCACCTCAAGGTCGCTGTCCTTGGTGACATAGCCCGTCGCGCCCGCGCGTAACGCCCGCGATACCACCTGCCCCTCGTTGTGAATGCTCAGCACCAGGATCGGCAACGTGGGCTGCTCAGCCCGCACGCGCCGGATCAGATCCACGCCGCTAATGCCCGGCATGGTCATATCGAGCAACAGCAGGTCCACGCGGCAAGCACGCAGCTTGTCCACGACTTCAGACCCGTGCGCGGCTTCACCGACCACGGCAATATCGGTCGTCGTGGCCACGATCTGCTTGAGCCCGCTTCTTACGATTGCGTGGTCATCCGCTATAAAAATACTAATCATCGTTCCCGTCCGCTATCCAGCGGCAAATTGATTGAAACCATGGTTCCTGCACCCGGCGCGCTGTCGACCTGCAGCGTCCCGCCGATGAGGCGCGCACGCTCGCTCATGCCCAGCAAACCATATGAATAGCCGCTTTGCGCCGACTCCAGGTCGAAACCCTGACCGTCGTCGCTCACCCGAAGATCGAGCGCCAGGTCAGTGCTGACGAGCGTCACCGCCACGCGCGACGCGCCGGCATGCCGCGATACGTTCGTGAGCGACTCCTGGACAATACGGAACACGGCCGTTGCATGGGCGTCCGCAAGGGTCGGTTCGCCGCCCCGCACTACCAGTTGACAAGGCATGCCGTTACGCCTGCTGAAGTCTTCCGCAAGCCACTCCAAGGCCGACACAATACCGAAGTTGAGCGCGGCCGGTCTCAAATGGCTCGCCACGTTACGTACCATCCAGATGGTTTTCTCTACCAGCTCGCGGATGTCATCTATCTTCCGGGTAGCTTCCGCGTCGGCGACTACTCGCATCTTGAGCAGCGCAACATCCATTTTCAGCGCGGTGAGCAACTGACCCAGTTCGTCGTGAATTTCCAATGCTATACGACGCCGCTCCTCTTCCCGGATTGCCTCCAGGTATGCCGACAACTCGCGCAATTGCTCGCGCGACGCCAGCAGTTCCTCCTCGGTACGCTTCCTCTCGGTGATGTCCTGGACGGTGCCGACAATACCCCACGACTGCCCCTCTCGCGCATCCACGAGCTCTGCCTGAAGCCGGACGATGCGTGTCGTCCCGTCCGGACTCGTGATGCTATGGTCAATGCCGAAGGGTTGCCCCTTGGAGAGCAGTACACGTACTGCGCGCCTGACAGTGGCATGGTCGTCGGGATGAACCAGCGCAAGGTAGGCGCTATAACAAGGCTTCACGGCCAAGGGCTCCAGCCCGAGAATGCGGTAGAGCTCAGTCGACCAGTGCGTGAGCCCGCTATCGCGATCCCATGCCCAGTCGCCGAGCCGCGCCAGGCGCTGCGCGTTGGCGAGGCTAGCTTCGCTCGCACGCAGTTTCTCGTCGGCCTTCCTGCGCGCCGTGATGTCGTAGAGTCCTACATAAATAGCCGGAACGTCGCCGTAGGTCGCCACCCGTGCGTTCGCCACGGCCCAGAACGAGGTGCCGTCGGGCCGCCTGAAACTCAGCTCGACGTTGCGCAGCCCCCCCTCGTCGCGCAGATGGCACACCAGTTCGTCGCGCTCCCTGGGCGAAGCATACAAGTCGATAATGTTGCCGAATGCCGGTTGCGTCGTATCGAGCGCAAAGAGTTCGCGCAGCGGCTGATTCATGTAGAGAATGTCGCCTTCGGGCATGGACGTGATGCACAGCGGAACCGGGCTCGTCTCCACGATCGCGCGAAACCGCGCCTCGCTCTCCTTCAGCCGCGCCTCCACGCCACGGCGTTCGACAATCTCCAGGTTGAGGCTGACGTTGGCCCGTGCCAACTCCTCGGTGCGTTGCGCCACTCGCGCTTCGAGTTCGTCGCGCGCATCGCATAGCGCTTTTTGCGTCTTTTCGCGTGCGGCAATTTCATGCTGCAACTGCATGTTCCGCGTCACGAGTTGCTGCTGCAGCGTGCGCAATGCCAGATGCGTGCCAATACGCGCCACTACCTCGTCAACCCGGATCGGCTTGGTCACGTAGTCAACGCCGCCCGCTGCCAGCCCTTCGATCACGTCGGCAGTCGCGGACATCGACGTCATGAAGATCACCGGGATATCGCGGGTTTCGCTATTCGATTTAAGCCGCCTGCAGGTCTCGTAGCCGTCTATGCCGGGCATCTTGACGTCGAGCAGGATGAGATCCGGTTGTGAGAACGCCGCGCGTTCCAGCGCTTCCAGACCATCCAGTGCCACGAGCACGCGAAAGCCCTGCCCCTCGAGACTTTCCACCACGACGCTCAGGTTGGCGGGCATGTCGTCCACGATCAGGACCGCAGGCGGTTCCAGCGTCGCAAGTGCAAGGTCGATAGTCGTGTCATTCATGACGCGTGCCCCCCTTCAAGATGTCGCTCGACGAATTGCACGATCGCCTTGGTCCGGTAGTTCTTCGCAAGCGAGCGCAATTCAGTCGCGAACGCGCTGTAACGCTCGTCGAGGGTTGCAATGCGTTCGGCCCACAAGACGATCTCGCGCATGTTGCCCTGGCGTGCAAGCCGGTGCAGGTCCTGCATTTCCTGCGAAGGCACCGCCGGGCACGGCATCATCGCAATGGATTGGACCAGCGGCTCGCCGAGCGACGCATAAGTCCAGGTGAGCGAGAGCAGCGCGGCAATTTTCGTCAGTAGCGTGTCGAGATGGATGGGTTTCGCCACGAACGCGTCGGCGCCGGCGCCCAGGCTGCGCTTTTCGTCGCCACCCGTCGGGCTGGCGGAGATCGCGATGATCGGCACACCGGCAAAGTCCGGCAGAAGCCGCAAGCGGCGCATGGTTTCAAGTCCGTCCATCTCACGCATCACGATGTCGGTCAGGACAAGCGACGGGCGCTTCACCTGAGCTTTTTCCAGCGCTTCCTGACCGCTGGCCGCTTCAATCATGTCGAAGCCGATCTGCCCCAGCATGTCGGCGACCACCGCACGGTTGGTGGCAACGTCGTCGATGACCAGCACGCTCCTGCGCACTCCTGTGTAACCGGTGACCACCCACGCGGCATGCGACTCTGCCGACACGGACGGTGCCGGTTGCGCTTCGAGGTCGAACCAGAAGGTACTGCCCTCGCCTTTGCGGCTTTCGACCAGGATATCGCTTCCCATCGAGCGCATGAGTTGCCGGCTGATGCCGAGACCGAGCCCGGCCCCTCCACGATGCCGTTGCTCGTCGCCAGTTTGCTCGAAGGGTTCGAAGATCAGCTCACGTTGCATGTCGCCAATGCCGATCCCGGTATCTTCCACCGTGAAGCGGACCCGGCCATCCAGCAAAAGCGCCACGCGCAAGCTCACGTAGCCTCTGTCGGTGAACTTCACTGCGTTTGCCAGCAGGTTGAGCAGTACCTGGCGCAGCCGCCGTTCATCGGCACGCACGGCGTTAGGCACGTCGCGCGCTGCCTCGCACACGAAGACGAGCTGCTTTTGCTCAGCCTTCACGCGAATGATTTCCTCGACGTCACCTAGCAGTCCGGCGAGTGGCACCGCAACAATATCGAACGGCATTTTGCCGGCCTCGATCTTGGCGATATCAAGAATGTCGTTGATCAACGCAAGCAGGTGTTCGCCGCTGCGTTGAATCACGCCGAGTCCGTCCCGCTGCCGCTCACTGAGCGTGCGGTCCCGGCCCAGGACTTGTGCGTACCCCAGGATGCCGTTCAGCGGCGTGCGTAATTCGTGGCTCATGTTGGCGAGGAATTCGGATTTAGCCCGATTGGCCGCCTCGGCGGTGCGCCGGGCTTCGCGCCCCTCGGCAGCCTCCCGCTCGTCGATATAAGCGCGGTGCAGGCGTGCGCACATGGAGTCGAACGCGGCCACTACCCGTTCGAGTTCGTCCGGACGGCGCGGCCGGCGGCGCTGCAGCGTGAAGGTTTGCGGCGCCTGCCGGAAGTCGTAACTTTCGACGCGTCGCGCCACCGCGGCGAGATGGCGCGTGACGAGCCGCGAGAAAATGTAGATGGTGAACAGCGACACGAGAAACGTATTGGCGCCCTGGCTCAGCAAGATCACCAATGCTGTCCTGAACAGTTCGTTGTACAGGTTGGCGAGGGTTGCCTCGACGCGCAGCGTGCCGATCGATTCCTCGTGACCCTGGATGCGATACACGATCGGAAAACTGCGCACCATGACCGGACCGCGTGAATGGGTTCCGGCGGCGACCACCATGGAGCTGTCGCTGGCGATCACCTCGGTGACTTCGGCCAGCCGTATGTCCGGCAGATGGAGAATGCCTTCGAGCTGGAGTTCGAGTTGCGGCCGGTCGAGCCGCCAGAGCGCTTCGCCCAGGCTACCGCGATAACTGCCATCAATCTCCGCAAGCCGGCTTTCGATCAGCATCACCCCGCGGTGATAGTCGCGATACAGTTGAAGCGCCGTGAGCGTGAGTGTGACCGTGCAACTGAACAGGAACACTGTAGCGAGTAGCCGCATCACGACACTGCTGCGGTGGCGACCGACCAGGTCGCACAGTCCACCGAACGTATTGAGCGCCATAGTTCTTCCTCAAACCCGCCTTTCGTTCTTGATCCACCTATTCTGCACGCTCTGGCGGCGGTGGTCTAACGATGGCATAACACCAAGGGTTTGCTTGGCTATCGTGTCGCGCTGATTTCGAAGGGCGGCCACGCAAAAATTGCCCAAGTCCAGATGCTGGATCAAATCCGCACGCTCTCGGTCGGCCAGGGCGCGTCATGGGGCGATGTACGCGTATACGAGTACAACAACGTCCCGGTGGAGACCGCCGAGACCTATGAGTCGTTGTTTCTCATGCTGACACATGGACGCTTCGACATGTTTCCTCGCGGCGTCACTGAGGCGACTGAAGAGCTTGCCGCCTGTCGCATGCGTTATCCCGATCTCGCGATCGAGCAGCATCGGCTGATCAAGTACGCATTCGCGCAATGCTTCTACATCGGCAAATCCGATCCACGTCTGGCAGCCCGCATCAACGACGGGCTGGAACAAATGGAACGCGACGATCGTTTTGACGCTTTTTTCGACCGCGATTTCGCCAAGCAGTTAGCAGAACTCAAGCTGGAGACGCGAACTGTCATCGAGCTCAAGAATCCGTTTCTGCCCTCGTGGATACCCTATGGATGCAAGGGGCTATGGTTCGATCCTGCAAAGCCGCAATAACTTCGACGTGGCCCATGCGCGATCGCGGCTCTGGCGAATAATCGCGCGATCTTCCGGCGCATGCACCTGCAGGTCATCAATACATTGGTTTAGTTCGGCCAGCAGTTCCGCCTGCTTCTCATCCAGTACGTTGCCATTTGATTCCCGAAGCTCGCCCAGGGTATTGCAAAGTCGTCTGAGCGAAGCCGCGTCCATGCTGATCAACGGCCAGCAACGCAGCAGGAAGGTTAAAGAGATAACGTTTCTGCTATCGCACCACGAATCGAACAGGCGCAGGCAGATAGCGTCTATTTGCTCGGCGGCAGGCTTGGGGTCGAAAGAATCGGCGCTCATCGCAGAATGTGGAGAGCAAGGAGTCCGGGATTGCTCGATCGTAAAACAGGACCCAGAGTTTCGAAATCGGGAAACCCCCGAAAATCGCTAAGAAAGCGCTGCTCGCGGCTTAAGGGAATTCTGACTTGAGCGCCGCACCCCACGCCGACCATTACTCCATGTTATGGATACTCAAACAAGTGCGGCATTTCGTCCTCAAAAATGGCCCCCTGAATTTTCCCCATGCCAGCCGTGCGCATCTTGCCTTGCATTGCAACAGCGGTCGCTTGAGCAGACGAGTCCGGATGGACAGCATGGCAAGAAGAAGACATTACATTGATCGCGCGAGAAGTTTTGTATCAACGGGCAAGCCGCATGCGACTCCGTGACCGCCAACCGAATCGCTCGACCATCAGGACCGCCTTCGATGAGAACCCTGTCGCTTCGCCCCGTCGCACTGTCGCTGCTAAATGGTCTTGCTTCGGGCGGACGCGTTTTCGCCGCGAGACAGATCAGATCGAAGCGCGCGCAACCGGGGTGGAGTCGGTGACGTTATCGGTATTGACCGCATTCACCACGCACTGGCAGATGCCGCGCATGAACCGGCTCAACCAGGCATTTCCCTCCGTCGACCTGCGCTTTCAGCTGATTTCCGGGCGCATTGGCGAGCCGCTTGTCGACGTCGATCCTGGCATGCGCTTCATGACACAAGACGAGATAGGTGCGAACAGTGTGCTGGTGATGCCTGGAGTGCTGCTGCCGGTGTGCAACCGCCGGTACCACGAACAGGCGCTGCTGGACGAGGCCGGCACGCATGGAGACACCGTGATCGTCATGGACGATGGCGAGCGTGGCTGGCATGACCGCTTCAGTGCGGTTGGCCCGCATAAGCGGCGTGCGGCCAGCATGCTGAACTTCGACGACTACACCACCGTCGTGCAAGCCGCGTTGCCTGTGCAAGGGATCGCGCTTGGCTGGCTCAACGTGGTTTCGCACTGGCTGGCGGAAGGTGCGTTGCTGCCGGCCGAGCAGGAGTTGCTTGTGACGAGCAGGCGGTGTTGTCCGGTATCGCCGGAAAGCCGGCCGATGCGTCCGGTTGTAGAAGCGATCCACGACTGGATTGTCGAGGAGACGCATGCGGATATGCGCACCGTCGACCAAGCCTATCCCGCACTTGGAATTCGCGACATGCTCAAGGGTGCGGGAAAGATGTTGGGATGATGCTGGCTAGGGGTAACCCGATAGGCGGCAACCTGAGCCCAGGCCGCGCCGCGACTGGGATCTTATATGTTCATACAAATAATTGAGCCAAAGCGCTGTTTTCAGCCTAAATTAGTATTTGCCTCCAATGCCGAGCGCGAGGCCGCGACCACGAAGCCCCTTGTCCGGCACCGGATTTGAACTCGCCGCACGTGTGTTCTCATAACAATCGAGCCTGGTCGCTACCTGTAAATGGGCGAACGTCAAATAACGTGAAATAATTAGTTTTGGCGGCAAAAAGCAAGCCGACTGGCCACATGCGAAGAAAACATGTGCTATTAAGAGCTATAAAAACTTATTGCCGAAAAAAATCCTTGCCGGTGAGGACAAGAGACGTGTGACCTGTTTTTTGCTTGATGCTCACCCGAAAACGGAACGCGAACTTCAAACGGGGCTTTACGGCATGACCAAGAGACAGCCGATCTACCTCGATTCCTTCAAGTTTCCGCGTACTGAGTCGTTATAAACAAAGCGCGTGCAGTTTTCGTGAGGCCGGCAACTGCAACTTATCGCCACGTGCCCAAAATGTGCTGACCCCGCAGCGTCTTGATAGCGGTGTTCGCTATAACTAACCGGTATGACTTTCATGGCTGCTTCGTCACCGCTTCCCAGGCATCTGTTTTACGTTGGCGATCCTTTGACGCTCGAACTTCGCTCGCTCCTGGATACGCGCGGCTGGACAGTCAAATCCCTGGAACTGGACCGTGAGCCGGGAAATTTTTCATCAAAGCCCAGCGGGGGGTTACTCGATTTCTCGGCGCGAAACGTTCTGGCCAATCTGCGGCTGGCCGAAAACTGGCTATCGGTAAAAACAGTGGGCTGGTTAGCGCTCTTGTCACCGGCGCAACTTGAAGATTCAACCATCCGGCGTCTCGTCCGGGATTTTTGCTTTGATTATGTAACGCTCCCCGCGTCTGGCGAGCGCATTCTGAATGCGCTGGGCCATGCTTACGGAATCGCTGCCTTGCATGACGGAGGGACACGCGACCCCGTGAGCGCGAAGAGCGATAGCAACGCCGAAGGCGACATGATCGGCTCTTGCGACGCCATGCTTGCGCTCTTCCGCGCGATCCGCAAAGTGGCCATGACCGACGCGCCCGTGTTTATCTCCGGCGAATCGGGAACGGGTAAGGAACTGACGGCGGTGGCCATTCACGCGCGGTCGGTGCGCCGCAACGAGCCGTTTGTCCCGATCAACTGCGGGGCCATTCCCGCGCATCTTTTGCAATCCGAGTTGTTCGGTTATGAACGCGGCGCGTTCACCGGCGCGAATCAGCGCAAGATCGGGCGCGTTGAAGCCGCGAACGGCGGCACGCTGTTCCTCGATGAGATAGGTGACCTGCCGCTGGAGAGCCAGGCGAGCCTGTTGCGTTTCCTTCAGGAACGCAAGATCGAGCGCCTGGGCGGTCACGAGTCCACCTCCGTTGACGTGCGCATTGTCTCGGCCACGCACGTGGACATGCAGACTGCCATGATTGAAGGCCGGTTTCGCTCTGACCTTTACCACCGCTTGTGCGTGCTGCAGATCGAGGAGCCGCCGTTACGGGCGCGTGGCAAGGACATTGAATTGCTCGCCCGGCACATGCTGGATCGATTCGAGAAAGACGCTAGCCGGCGTATTCGCGGTTTCGCCCCTGACGCCATCGCCGCGATCCATAACTATGGCTGGCCCGGTAATGTGCGGGAACTGATCAACCGTGTGCGGCGCGCGATCGTGATGGCCGAAGGCCGGTTGATCGGCGCGCATGATCTCGAACTCGGCGAGTTTGCGGAATGCGTGCCCATGTCGCTTGCGCAGGCGCGCGAAGTGGGAGAACGACAGGCTATCGAAATGGCCTTGCTGAGGAATCGCGGGCGCGTAGGCGACGCGGCGCGCGAACTCGGTGTGTCCCGTGTAACCCTGTACCGGATCCTGTCCGCCTACAACATGCGAGATGCAGAGACGCCGTCGAGTCTTGGCCTGGACTAGCTGCTGCCTTCGGCTACGGCTGCCGGAACGGCCGCGGCGCCAGCGCTTCGGCCCAACCCGGCCCAACCCGGCCCGAGTGCCAGACACGGGCCGTCGCGCGAGCTGTTTAGCCCGCCGACAGGCTCTATTTCTCGCCCGCCTTGTTATCCTGCTGAAGACTTTCGCTCTGCAGGAAATCGAAATCCACTCCTTCATCCGCCTGCGTCACCGTCTGCAAGAACAACTTCCGGTAACCCCGTCCTGCGGTCGGACGAACCACGGGGTTGTCGAGCGCACGCTGATGCAATTCAGCTTGCGGAACAAGCAGCGCAATCTCCCGGTTGATCACGCTCAAACGAATCCGGTCTCCATTGCGGACATGGGCAAGCGGGCCGCCAATGGCTGCTTCCGGCGTGACGTGCAGAACGATTGTGCCGAACGCGGTGCCGCTCATCCGGCCATCGGAGATCCGCACCATGTCCTTGACACCCGTTCGCGCGAGCTTTCGCGGAATGGGGATATACCCCGCCTCGGGCATCCCCGGTGCACCGACCGGGCCAATGTTCTTCAGCACAAGAACGTCTTGGGCGGTCACGTCCAGCGCTTCGTCGTCGATCCGGCTAGTCATGTCCTCGAGATCGTCGAATACAACCGCCCGCCCCTCATGCTCCATCAACGCCGGATCGGCAGCGGATTGCTTGATGATCGCGCCGCCCGGTGCGAGATTGCCGCGCAATACCGCGAGCCCGCCTTGCGGATAGATCGGATGACTAAATGATCGTACAACGTCCTGCTGATATCCGGGTCCGCTAAGCTCGATCTCTTCCCCAAGCGTGCGCCCGGTGACGCTCAGCGCGTCCAGATGGAGCAACGGCTTGAGTTCGCGCAGCAGTGTCGCCATGCCGCCCGCCTTGTGGAAATCTTCCATGTAGTGCTGGCCGGTGGGTTTCAGGTCCAGCAGCACCGGCGTTTCCTTGCCCATCCGGTCGAGCGTGTCCAGATCGACCCGATGTCCCAGTCGTCCGGCAATAGCAGTCAGATGAACAATCGCATTGGTCGAGCCGCCAATGGCCAGCAGCACGCGCATCGCGTTTTCGAAGGCTTTCACGGTAAGAATCTTGTCGATGGTGAGACCGTCGAGCGCCATCTGAACCGCGCGTGCGCCCGTTTCTTCCGCCACGCGGATCCGGTCGGCAGTAACCGCTGGCGGCGACGCGCCGCCCGGGACCGTCATGCCCAACGCTTCCGCGACACAGGCCATGGTGCTCGCAGTGCCCATCACCGAACACGTTCCCACGCTCGCGACCAACTGGTTGTTGACGTCGGCGACCTCTTCCTCATCGATCTCGGTCGCGCGAAACCTGGCCCAATAGCGCCGGCAATCGGTGCATGCACCCACTCGTTCACCACGGTGCGAGCCGGTCAGCATGGACCCGGTGATGAGCTGGATGGCAGGCGTTCCCGCGGACGCCGCACCCATCAGTTGCGCGGGCACGGTCTTGTCGCAACCGCCTATGAGAACGACCGCATCCATGGGCTGCGCGCGAATCATTTCCTCGGTATCCATCGACATCAGATTGCGCAGGTACATTGAAGTAGGCGACGCAAAGCTTTCGTGAATGGAGATGGTCGGGAAGTCCATCGGCAAGCCGCCCCCGAGCATCACGCCGCGCTTCACCGCTTCAATCAGTTGCGGCATGTTGCCGTGGCAAGGGTTATACGCACTCCCCGTATTGACGATACCGATGACCGGCCGGTTCAAGGCCTTGTCGGTATAGCCGGCGCCCTTGATGAACGCCTTGCGCAAGAACAGTGAAAAGTCCTGGTCGCCGTACGACGTGAGTCCTCGCTTCATGCCGGTCGCGCGGGCGGGTGCTTGCTTGTCATTCTGCTTGTCATCCGGCGTGTCATCCCGCTTGTCATCCCGCTTGTCATCCCGCTTGTCAGATCGATCGGCCATTGGGGAATTCCCTATTCAGTAAATGATGTATCGCGCCTTGGCGTCGGTTGGACTCGAGTTTGCGCAGGTGGAGCGTGTGTCCACGCAGTTGATTGCGACGCTCCCGACAGAGTGAAGCCGACTGCCGTCAACTGTTAGAGCAAGTTTGCCACCATCACCGGCTCCTGGCGCTCGAGCGGTGGACGTACTGTGCGCCATCGATCGTCGCTTAGCCAATGAGCAATCGCAGGTTTCATGGCGGCGATCATCGGCAAGGCCTGGAATATCTTGCGGATCGCCGTGGCACTTTCTTACAATGCGCAAGCGTCGGCCTCTATTCATCCGGCAGTGAACGACAGCGCGGTCCTCAAACGAAGTATGGCAAGCGCGGAACCACCGGGAAAGCATGCATTCCGTTCTTCACTCAATAAAAATTTTTTGTTCTGGTTCTGGAATAGGCCTCTGACTGGCCGCGGGTGGCGCTGCGAGGAGAGATGCGTTGTAAGCTTTCCATCAGCCTCTTAGCGCGGAGCGAAGTGGCCCACGAGCATCGCGCGTTTCCAGCCAAAGCCTGCCACTTTCCGGTATTCAAAACCCGCTTGCAGCAGCGCGCGTTTCACATCGCCGGCGCTGGTATAGGTGGAAAACGTCGCGTCGTCGACTGCTTGGGCGGCGAGTGAGTTGAAGATCGCAGGCGTCCAGAGTTCAGGATTTTTCGCCGGCGCAAAGCCATCGAGATAAAACGCATCCGCGCGCAACCGCAGCGTAGGCAAGATATCCACCGCGTCGCCGAATATGAGCGTCAGCGTGACGCTGGCATCGTCGAAATCGAACTGGTGCGTGCCGGGTTCCAGCGCCGGCCACGCCGCGGCGAGCGTATCGGCCAGTGCGAGGACCGAGGCATCGTCCACGGTCACCGCGTAGGCGCGACGCAGATCATCGGCCGAAAACGGGTGCTTTTCGATAGACACAAAATGCAGCCGTTCGCTGCGCGCGGGATCGGCTCGCCACGCAGCCCATGTCGTCAGGAAATTGATACCCATGCCGAAACCGGTTTCAAGCACGGTGAACGCTTGACGCCCCTGCCATCGTCCGGGCAAGCCGTTGCCTTGCAAGAATACATAGTGCGACTGGGCAAGACTGCCCACGATGCTGTGATAGATATCGCCATATTCAGGCGAATACGGCGACCCGTTGGGGCGGAACGCAAGCGTGGCGGGAATCAGCGGATCGGTCATGCAAGTCGGTTATCAGGGAAGGACTGCGGGGAGTCATGGTTGACGGGCCACGGCCGCGTCATTGTCGCGTGGTCCGGTAAAGGATCAGCACGTTAGCAAAAACGGCTGGCGTTGGGCGAAAAATACGCTGATCCAAACCGTCCCCACGTTCGATGCTCAATCGCGATTTATCCGGCAAGCGGCAAAGTATCTCCGTTCTGCCATGAAGACAAGCTAAGATAAATCGAGTGGTTCCGGTTGGACCGGGCCGCGTTCGCACGTGATTTTCTTTGACAGGAGAACAAGATGGCAGCCAAGAAGATCCTATTTCTGACCGGCGATTTTGCGGAAGATTATGAAACGATGGTGCCTTTCCAGGCGCTGCAAATGGTCGGTCATACGGTGCACGCCGTATGCCCTGGAAAGAAAAGCGGAGACAAGATCAAGACTGCGATTCACGACTTCGAGGGCGACCAGACCTACACCGAAAAACCGGGTCATCTGTTCGCGCTGAATGCAAATTTCGACGACGTCGATGTCACCCACTACGACGCGCTGATGATCGCCGGTGGCCGTGCGCCGGAATACCTGCGGCTCAACAAGCGGGTAATCGAAATCGTACGGCAGTTCGCTGCTGCCGAAAAACCGATCGCGGCAGTCTGTCACGGCGCGCAGTTGCTGGCTGCCGCCGACGTCATTCGCGGCAAGCGGATTTCCGCTTACCCTGCTTGCGCGCCGGAAGTCCGGCTGGCCGGCGCCGACTATGCGGACATTGAAGTGGACAGCGCGGTCACTGACGGCAATTTCGTCACGGCCCCCGCGTGGCCTGCTCATCCGCAATGGCTGGGTCAGTTCCTCGCACGGCTTGGAACCGAAATCTCGCTGTGAGCGATTGAGGAGGTTGCGGCAGTCGACGCTCCCAGGGCTCGATTAGAGGGCTTTGAGTGCGTCCGTGGAGGGCAGATGCCGTCTTGGCTCCTCCATACTGTTGATCGGCCTCCGACTGCTGTTTTATTGCGGTTGTCGGCGTCGACCGATGCCGCGATTGGCTGAAGATTGTCCCGCCCGCCCGAGCCTGCAGAACGCCGGGACCGGCGGGCTGCTAGAATCGATGTTTTACTTGCCTGGTCATGTGCTATGGGCTTTGAACAGCTCGCTGTATTGAAACAACAATTCGAGAAAGAGAAACAGGCGAAACGCGCGCAGTCAAAGCCCGTGGCGAAGCCTGAGCATAAGCCTGCCTCCGCGCAGGCCGCTAAGCCAGCTTCTGAGCCAGCTTCTAAGCCAGCTTCTAAGCGCACCTCCACTCCGGTCTCGAAGCCCGTCGCCAAGCCGCCACGCCCCCCTCGGCCAGCGCGGCCTGCTGCGGCGCCTGTTGCGGTCAGGTCGAAACCCGTGGACCCTGTGGTGTTGACCATCGGGAAGCTGCAAAAGCGGTTTCCTAAAGCGTTCCCGAAAAATCCGTCGCCCAAGCTGCCGCTGAAGATCGGAATTTTCGAAGATCTCCTCGCGCACGCTACCGAGTTGGCGCTGACCGAGACCGAGTTGCGCGCGGCGATCAAGATCTGGTGCCGCGGCAGCCGTTACTGGACATCGATGGTTGAAGGCGCAATTCGGGTCGACCTCTCCGGCGAGGAAGGCGGACGGGTATCGCCTGAAGACGGCGTCCGCGCGACGAAGCTCGAAGAAGGCCGTCTGGCCAGAGTCGCGTCGAAGGCCGCAGCTCCTGAAAAAGCGGCGGTTGCTGAGAACGCAGCGGTTCCAGAGGCCGCAGAAGTTGCTGAAAGGGCAGCCGTTCCGGATTCCGAGAACGTTGCCGATTAACAGCATGTGAGAGCAGGAGGCTTGCGGCGCTCCCGCAGCCTTCCCCGCACCGTCTACGCTCTAGATAGCTGGGTTGGCACAGCACGAACATCTCGGCCGAGCCAGCACGGAAATAGAGGCGTTGCGACAACGGCACAGGCAATGCGGTTGGTCCGTGCGTACCTCCATATTGTCCAGGTAACCTGGTTACGGCGAGTCCGAGCGCCCATTGCTTGGCTAGCCCTATCGCCGCTCGGACGGCCTCCTTGAGGCTGAAGATTGCCCCTTCGTGCGCCGACGTATCCACGCCCGCGCCTTCTCCGCCATGGGCAATACCGCGGACCCAATCCCTACGATCACCGGTCCCGTTTCGGCTGGAACAACAGTCCGCTTGCACCATCGCGCAAATATCCTGACCAATCCCTCCGCGCGCGGCCAAATCCGTCCGCTGTCAGATACCGGCACGTACCACAACCATTCCCGTCAAAATTTGTCGCGACCATCACGGATCCGCAGTGGGCGTCAAACGCACGATGCTCTACTTTCGCAAGCACTTCGCAGGAAACCTCCGACACCCTCCATTCGACGATTCCCAAAGTCTTGACATCCTTATTTTGTTGAACAATATTAAATACATTGTTCAACAATCTGGATCGCCGAGAGCGGTCCTTTCTACAGAAAGGGAACGTCCATGCACGCGTATCGTCTGTCCTTCTCGCCGCGCCGCGCTCTGGTTGCCGGGGTTACCGGTCTGATGCTGCTGGTCCTGCAGGGTGCGGCCAATGCCGCTACGCAGGCACCGCCCACCATCGCCTCGGGCACGCTGACCATCGGTTCAGACCTGACCTATCCGCCGTACGCGTTCATGGACGGCGACACGCCCGCCGGACTCGATCCTGAGTTCATGAAGACTCTCTCGTCGCACTTGCAACTCAAGCCGCAGTTCGTCGACACGCGTTTCGCCAACCTGATCCTGGGGATCAACGCGAAGCGCATCGACATCATTGCGTCCGCGCTCTATGTCACGCCCGAGCGCGCGAAACAGATCGATTTCGTGCCCTACTTCAAGACCGGCGGCTCGCTCCTCGCCCTGACCGGCAGCGGTTTCAAGCCCGCGACGCCCGAAGCCCTGTGCGGCAAACGCGTCAGTTCGATCAAGGGCGCCTCGTGGATCCCCAAGCTGGCCAAGGTCAGTCAGGACACCTGTGCAATGAAGGGCCTCCCAGCGATCGATGTACGCGAGTTCGAGACCTCGCCGCAAGCTTCCCAGGCGCTGCTGGCTCATGCTGTCGATGCGCAGTTCGAGGACTCGGCCGTGGCGAAAATGACCGTCGACAAGATGGGCGGGCGCCTTGCCATCACATCGACTACACCGCTTTTCCCGGTGGTTGTCGGCCTGGGGGTCGCCAAGAGCGACCCGGCGCTGCTCGCGGCGGTAAAGGGCGCGCTCGACACGATGAAGCATGACGGCGAGTACGCAACGCTGCTCAAGCGCTACAACGTTGCCGAACCGACCGGCGAGGAAATCGCGCAAGCACTCGGCGCGGCTAACTGAGCGTCATAGTCCAGTCTCACACCGGTCCCATACCCATCACCGACCACGCGGCGCGTTCGAGTCACCGCGTCGCCTTGCGGAGAAAGATGAATGATTTTTGACTGGCACTACGCCCTGTCGTTGCTCGCCGACAAGGCGTTCTGGGGCGCGTCCTGGCGCGTGGTCGAACTCAGCATAGCGACGTGGGTGATGGGTATTGTGGCCGGGTTCCTGCTGGCGCTCGGCAAGCAGTCTCGCATCGCACCATTGCGCGTGGCGTGCTCGGCGTACATCTGGCTGTTTCGCAGCTTGCCTTTGCTCGTGCTGCTGATCTTCGTGTACAACCTGCCACAGGTGTTCCCGGCATCGAGCGTGGTGCTCGCCGATCCGTTCTGGGCGGGCCTGATTGCATTGTCGATCAGTGAAGCCGCTTATATAGCGGAGATCCACCGGGGCGGGCTGCTATCCATCGGCCGGGGACAGTTCGAGGCGGGTCGCGCGCTTGGGCTGAGGTATCTCGGCCTGCAGCGGCTGGTGGTGGTGCCGCAGGCGTTTCGCGTAGCCTTGCCGTCGCTCGTCAACGAGTACATCACGATCGTCAAACTCACCTCGCTCGTGTCCGTGATCTCGCTCGCCGAAATATTGCTGGTGGGCGAGCGCCTCTACACACAGAACTTCAAGGTCCTGGAGACGATGCTCGCCGTATCGTTCTACTACGTGTTGATCGTCACCGTGGTCGGATACGCGCTGAAACTGCTCGAACAGCGACTGGACGTTGCGCGCAGAGAGCCCGCGGCGTTCAATCCCGCAGAGCCGGTCGCGCCCGCCTCCGCACCAGCGCCGCAGGTCGAAAAGACGGGCCGCGTGGCGCTTGAAGCGGTTGGCTTGCGCAAGCGTTACGGTGCGCACGAAGTGCTGAAAGGCGTCGATCTCAAGGTGCAGGCGGGTGAAGTCATCTCGGTGATCGGGCCGTCGGGGTCGGGCAAGACTTCACTGATTCGTACACTCAATGGCCTGGAGGCACTCGACGACGGCGAGATCGTGCTCCACGGCAAGCCATTCCAATGGGGCGCAACCAAGGCGCGGCGAGTTGTGTCGCATCGCGAGCACATGCGTGGCATTGTCGATATCGGCATGGTGTTCCAGAGCTTCAATCTCTTCCCGCATCGCAGCGTGCTCGACAACGTGACGCTGGCCCCGCGCTATCACGATCGTGGCTCGAAGGCAGCGCTGCGCGCGCTCGGCATGGAGATGCTTGCAAAGGTCGGAATGGCGTCTCATGCGCACAAGTATCCGCACCAGCTCTCGGGGGGCCAGCAACAGCGGGTGGCGATTGCGCGGGCGCTGGCCATGAAACCATCGATTGTCCTCTTCGACGAACCGACCTCCGCGCTCGACCCTGAGCTGGTGGCCGAGGTCCTTAAGGTCATCGAGCAGCTTGCGCGTGAGGGGATGACCCTGGTGATCGTCACGCACGAGATCAATTTTGCATTCCGCATCTCGGATCGGATAATCTTCCTGGAGAATGGCTCGATCGTGGCGGACGCCGCGCCTCGCGTCATGACCGCGTTCGACAAGGATTCCCGCGTCGCGCACTTTCTTAAAGACCTCCAGATCGCATGACCCGATCCGCTTCAGTGTCTGTTATCAACCCAGCCGTGACCAAGAACAAGATCGTGACCGAGCACATTGAAGAAGAGTCCGTGACCGAACGCATCGTCACGCAGATTCGCGACAAGATCATCTGCGGCGACCTGCCTCCCGGCACCCCCCTCACCGAAGCCGATCTCACGAAGGCGTACGACGTCTCGCGCAATACGCTTCGCGAGGCGCTGCGGCAAATTTGCCGCGAGGGATTGGCCATGCACTACCGGCATCGCGGCGTGGTGGTGCGAACACTGACACGCACCGACGTGCGCGACATTTTCCGGGTCCGCCGCACGCTGGAACTGCAGGCGATTGCGCTGCCGGGAAAGACCGACCCGCCCGGCCCGGCGGTGCTGCACGCGATGGCTGCTGCCTGCGATGCCGCTGCGCAAGCCGCGTCACAAGAAGACTGGCGAAGCGTGGGCACGCATAGCCTGCGCTTTCATCAGCACATTGTGGAGATGATCGGCAGCGCGCTGCTCGATCAGTTCTTCCGAACGATTCTCGCGCAGTTGCGCTTGCTGTTCTCCGCCGCTCCCGATGAACGGCGTTTCCAGTTGCCGTGGATCGAGCGTGACCGGGAACTCTACGACCTGATCGTGGCCGGGGAACACAAACGGGCAAGCAAGAAACTTTCCGACTACCTGGACCGTTCCGAAGAAGCGCTGATCGACCTTCTCTGAACCGCTTCTTTCCAGGGTCCTTTTCTCGAACGAGGCCTGGCGCCTCGCATCGATTCATTGAGGAGATCCAAAACCATGTTGAACTACCCTGCCGCTTATCAGGTAACACAGGGTTCCGCACTCGAAGTCGACCGGGACTTTTATTCGCACGTTGCCTCCGCGCATGAAACGCGCACGCTGGTCGATTCGGCGGTAGTGCCGATCCGATCCGGCTATGCGTGGAAGGTACCGGCTGGACATGTGTTCCGGATCGTGACCATTGAAGGCCCGCAGGTCGCGGACCTCAACATCTGGAACCTGCATAATCCGCGTGAGCGTTTCTGGGCATCCCGCACGCGCCAGTTGCAGCAGGCGCATGTCAGCACATTCGACCGGCTGTGGTCGACCCTGCCCTATCTCCGGCCGCTCGTAACAATCACCGACGACAGCCTTGCCGACTACGGAGTCGATGAACACGGCGGTCGCGTTCACGACCTGCTGGGCACGCGATGCGATCCGTATGTGAACCGGATGCTCACCGGCGAGGATTTCAACTTCCATTGCCATTCGAACCTGACACGCGCGATCGCGCCGCACGGTCTCACCGAATTCGATGTGCATGACGTACTGAACGTGTTCCAGTGCACCGGCCTCAATCTGAACGATCAGTATTTCATGAAGGCCTGTCCGGCGAAGAAAGGCGACTACCTGGAGTTCTTCGCGGAGATCGATCTGTTGTGCGCGCTGTCCACCTGCCCGGGCGGAGATTTGTCCTTGCCGATGTGGGGCCCGGACGCGCGCGATCCGCTCGAAGTTTGCCGGCCGCTGGGTGTGGAGGTATATCGGCTTGCCCCCCAGATGCTCGATGGATGGAGTTCGCCGGAGGCGCCGCCTTATCGCGGCCTGCACGGCATGAGGCTGGATACGTCGGGTCGCGGCGGCTGTTGCTGACAGCGGTATCGCGGATGTCGCCTGCATAGATGACGCCATCGGGCAAGCCGCTCGATGGCGCCCGTCGTCGCTGTAATCGCGATCCGCAAATGCCACAACCGACACCATTCACGATGACGCGACGTGCGGCGCAACTTGTCGCAGCAGCGCGGCCGGATTGCCGCACGACTCGCTCATTCGCTGTCAACGTCCGTCTTGGTACTGCTCGGCACGCCACCCGGTCCGGCAGGATCGGGGTTGCCAAAACGTGGCAGTGACCCGTCCATACGGGCGCGATCCAGTTCGGCGCGCACCTGCGCACGTGTCTTCGGACCTTGAGCGGATTGCACTAGAGGCGGCTTTGGCGCTACACGCTGGGCTGGCGGTAGCGCTTGTTCGGTCGGCGGCGTCGCGGGAGATAGCGCGGGACGTGCCTGTGTGCTGGCAACGGTTGGCGCCATGGTTGGGGCGACGGTTTGCGCTACAGTCGGCGCTGCCGTCGGCGAACCCGAGTCCGTCCTTCCGGTTCCCAACACCGGGCTTGTCGCTTCGGTGTTTATAGCGCTGTTCGATGCGGTTCTGATCTGACGAGCATCCGTGATCCGTGACCGATGCGACGTGCTTGTCGCATGTTCGCGAACTGGGAATGCGCTCTCATGCGAACGTCCTGCTCTCACGGGCGAACGCATTGTAGTCCGGGTCGACTGCGCTGTACTGCGCGGGTTGTCAGGTGGCGAAACCGGAGGTACGGGGTCAGCCTTTTCCTCACGCGCCTGTAATTCTTTCTGGAGTGACACCGCGCGACTGTCGTCCTTGTTAAGCGTTTGCACCGCCCCCAACAGCACCTTGGCGGAAGCAAGGTCGTTACGTTTCAGGCTGTCCCGAATCGCCTGAAGAATGTGGGAGATGTCGTCAGAATGGCCGCTCGCAGAAGCCAGGTTTGATCTCCGGGTTTCGACCGGGCCATTGTCCAGTTCGCCGGCGGTGGAAGCGCCATTGCGCCCCGAGCCTGATTGCGCTCCCGACAGTTTGTCCTCGCCTGACCGCATTACAGATGCACCGATCACCAGGGCACCGAAAAGGAGGCCCGCGAGGAGTGTCCTTTTGGGGTTGCTCATCATATGGTCTATCCCATAGCTTGAAATGCGCATGCGACACGCGGGTGAGGCCTGCCTGACCGACTTTCACTCGGCAAGGGGGGTGGCATGCATAGACTCAGCATAAAAAGTACCGCGCATGAAATGCGGCTTTACCATCAGTAAGCTACGCGCTCGGAGGGAAGATTGGATGCGCCAATCCCTAGCCGATATCCGCCAAAATCGAGGTTTTTGTAGGCTCTCCAACGGTGCCGTTTGTCACACGGTTGGGTCCATCCAAGCACGCCTGCGGGCGCTGCTACACTTGCCGCCGTGTCAATTGCCGCATAACCCTTGACGCCCGCACGATGCCAATCGGTATCCGCCACCGTCGCGCGGCCATTCCTCTTCTGACAAAGTCTGCAACCCATGCTTCGATTCGAGAACCTCTGCAAGCGTTACGATGAGCGCGTTATTTTCCAAGGGCTGCGCTATAGCGCCGGCACCGGATGCGTGGCGCTGAACGATGAAACCGGCAGCGGCAAATCCACCTTGCTCGGTATCCTTGCCGGTGAGATCAAACCCGACCAGGGCGACGTTTGGATAAACGGGCACGCGCTGCGAAGCACCCCGCTCGAGTCCAAGTCCATACTCGCCTACATCCCGGACGACTGCATCCCGTACTCGCTGCAGACCGGCCGCGAGTATCTGGAGTTGGTGGCATCGAACAGGAAAACAGTCGTCGGCAGCATGACGCTCGACTTGGCGAACCGCTTTGGCTTGACACCACATCTCGAGAAGCGTTTCGAGCAAATGTCGTTTGGTACCCGCAAGAAAATTTTTCTGACGGCGGCGGCGCTGGGCAATGTGAAGGTCGTTATAGCGGATGAACCAGGCGCTGGCCTCGATGCCCCCGCGCGCGCTGTTCTGATTGATTTGTTCAAGACGTTGAGTAAAGACCGCGCGGTTTTCTTTTCGAGTTATGACGCGGATTTTACGCAGGCTTGTAGCGCGAAAATGATCAGTTTTGCTGAGCTTGGCATGGGGGTATAAGCGGATGCTGGGGGCGTCGGCGTGTGTCGAGATCCATCGCCCTCGAACGTACATGTCCCCACGATGCCCGAGAATGCGCGATGCTTCATCCAGTTCTCATCGCTCGCACGATCAGGACCAACCCCACCACGACGACGACGGCTCCAATAACTCTCGCCACGCGCTCGCCGACCGGCGCAAGACGTTCGACGGTGATGGCTGCCGTGACGGCAACCATCACGCGCAGATCCATGACACCCATCGCGAGAAGGATCGCCGTCAGGCCGGCACAGCAGGTGCTGCAGTGAAGACCCAGGCGCAGGCCATGTCGCCAGGCTGTGCGGGCGTCCGCCGGCAAAGCCTGCAACATGCAACCGCGCCCCGGCGTAGCCCGGCAGCAGGCAAGGTGATGCGCTTTCCAAGCGGTGAACTGAAGCGCGCCGGCGATCAGGACGACCACCGCGGACGCGATCGGAACGGCGCGCGCGAGTGCTGGCAACTGCATCTCGAGCGCCGCCAGCGTGACGCCTAGCGCAAAGGCGGCCACTCCAAGCAGGGCCCACACGAAGAAGTACCCGGCGCCCACCAGCGCGGTCAGCCGATCCAGTCCTGTCTCGACTGTCTCGCCTGTCCTGCCAACGGCCTGACGGTAGCGCCACAGCATGGGCGTGAAGGATGGCAGCATCATCGCCACCATCATCGCAACCCACATGCCGATGAACGACGCCGCAGCGCCGGTCCACGTTTGTCCGCACATCCGCATCCACGCCATCGACATCGTCCAGCCGCCGGGCATCGGCATCTCGCCCATCGCCGACATGGACGCGCACCAGACGATCGTCACCGCCGCGCTGGCGGCGAAGAGCAGCGCCGAGACGCCGAAGAAGGCCCGCTGGGAAGCTCGATCCGACACCATGCTTTGCGACATATTCTGCCTCCCGTTCGCGCGAACGACGCCCGCAATCTGGCTCAGCGCTTGCTGTATTCGTCGTGACGCTTCCACCAGACACCTGTCTCGTTGCGCCCCTTGGACGCGCGGTCAAGCCACTGGTACATGCCCCAGACGCCGTCCACGCCACGGGAATAGGCGGAATAGGTGTGATAGACAACGCCGTCCTCAAGAACGAACGCACTGATGCCCGGCCTCTCGCGTGCGTACGTCGCCGTGTCGGTTCCGGACATGGCCGCGAACGTGGTGGCCCCGTCGGGTGTCGTGCGCGAGGGTATGTCGACCACAGGCGCCTCGCGTACATAGTTGTATTCAACCGTACCCTCGCGCTGTTGCTGCTCGGTGAGCGAGATGTTGAAGTCGAAGTTGAAGTCGCTGCCGAACGAGGACGCCCAGGGAAAAGTCCATCCCATCCGGCGCTGGTAAGTCTGCAACTTCGCGAGCGGCGCCCTCGACACCGCCGAAAGCGTGACGTCGTGGTTCGCAAGGTGCACCACGACGCCGTCGAAGCCATCCGCGATCGACGAGCAGGATGGGCATCCCGCCGTGTAGTCGGGTCCGAACATGAAGTGATAGACGAGCAGTTGGGAGCGCCCTCGGAAGAGATCTGCCAGCGAGGCACTCCCTTCATTGGTTTCGAATCGGTAGTCCTTGCCAACGCGGACCCACGGCAGCGCCTGACGCTGCCGCGCCAGTTCGTCGCCGCGCCGGGTGAATTCCTTTTCCGCATCGAGCAACTCCAGCCGCGCTGCCAACCATTCTTGACGTGTCCCGGTTACATGTGTCGTCATCGTCCTTCCCTCCGTCAGGTGTTCGTCGTCGTTCGTTCAACTTCCGATCCGACATGCGTGTTGGTGATAGATTAGTACGAGGCATCGAACGGAGGGAGTGACAAGTGTGGCGGGATTCGGATAGACCATGGACTCACTAATCGCGCTCGCGGCGCGTGCGCTCGCCGCGGGCGACCCGCTCGGCGCACTGAAGCGGATCGCCTTGCGCGACGACGCGCCTGCGCTCGCGCTTCGAGGCATCGCGATGGCGCAACTCGGCGATCTCGTTCGAGCGAAGGCGCTCATGCGAAGTGCGGCGCGCGCGTTCGGTCCGAAAGAAGCCGTGGCGCGCGCGCGGTGTGTCGTCGCCGAGGCGGAGATCGCGCTCGCCTCAAGAGACCTGGGCTGGACCGCGAAGACGCTCGACGCAGCGCGCGCGACACTGGAAGCACACGGCGACCGCGCAAACGCCGCGCATGCACGGTATCTCGTAGTCCGGCGCCTCCTCCTCATCGGACGTCTCGATGAGGCCGAGCGGGCGCTCGCCGGGCTTGATCCCACGCCCTTCCCGCCCGCGTTGAGGGTCGCCCACGAGCTTGTCGTGGCAGGAATCGCCATGCGGCGCCTACAGGCGAAGACAGCGCGCGCTGCGCTTGCCCGGGCCGAACGCGCCGCGCGTCATGCGGGTATTCCTGCGCTTACGGCAGAGGTTGCAAACGCATCCCTCATACTGGATACGCCCTCCGCGCGCTTGATTGCGAGTGGTGAGGACAGACTCCTCCTGCTCGATGAGGTCGAAACGTTACTGGCGTCGAAGGCGCTTGTCGTGGACGCGTGCCGCCAGCTCGTGCGCGACCCGGGCACGGTGGTTTCGCTCGCCAGGCGTCCGGTCTTGTTCGCGCTCGCACGCGCGCTGGGCGAAGCGTGGCCCGAAGACGTGCCCAGGGACACGCTCGTCGCCCGGGCATTCCGGGCGAAACACGCCGATGAATCGCATCGCGCGCGCTTGCGTGTTGAAATGGGACGGCTTCGCACGGTGCTCGGGACGCTGGGCAGCGTGAGCGCGACGAAGCGCGGGTTTGTGCTGGTGCCGCGTGCCGCGCGCGAGGTCTTCGTGCTGGCGCGGCCCGTTGAAGACAAACATGCGGCGGTGCTTGTCTTCCTTGCCGACGGTGAGTCGTGGACGAGCTCAGCTCTCGCGCTTGTGCTTGGAGCCAGCCAGCGCACCGTGCAGCGCTCACTGGACTCGCTTGCGGCCGCCGGTAAGGTGCAGTCGTTTGGCCGCGGGCGGGCACGTCGCTGGTTGACCCCGCCAGTGCCGGGATTCGCGACAAGCTTGTTACTCCCCGCTCCACTTACCCAATGATTAGGATGCCACTATGAAACGATCAGAGGCGCAAATCATCCGTGAATATGGGCCCTTCCCGGGTGTCGATAACGTGGCTGGCGTCACGTATGACGGTGAGCACGTCTGGTTTGGATCCGGAGACAAGCTGAACGCCTTCGATCCGGCGAGTGGCAACCCTCCTCTGCGCTCACTCGATGTCGCTGCCGATGCAGGAACAGCCTTCGACGGCCAGCACCTGTTTCAGATAGCCGGAGATCGTATCCAGAAGATCGATCCGGCCACCGGCCGGGTGCTCGCCACGATCCCGGCGCCCGCTGGCGGCGCTAACTCGGGGCTCGCGTGGGCGGAAGGAACGCTCTGGGTGGGGCAGTATCAGAGCCGGAAGATCCATCAAGTCGATCCTCAAACAGGGGCGGTTCTTCGCGCCATAGAATCCAACCGCTTCGTCACCGGTGTCACCTGGGTTGACGGAGAGCTCTGGCACGGCACCTGGGAAGATGACGCGAGCGAGCTGAGACATATCGATCCGCAAACGGGAGAGGTCCTGGAGAGCCTCCAGATGCCGTCCGGTGCAGGGGTGTCGGGGCTCGAGTCGGATGGCGGCGAGCAATTCTTCTGCGGTGGCGGAAACAGTGGAAAGGTAAGAGCTGTTCGCCGGCCCCGGCGAGACTCCGCGTCCGGCAGCGACGCCGGGATTCCCGTCGACTCTGAAAGCGAGTAGTTCGCGCAACCCAGCGCGCTTAATGCGCAAGCTCAGTATCGCGAAGCACCATTCCGTGGCGCTGCCGGGCGATGTCGCGGGACGATCCAATCTCCCGCTGCATGCGGGTCGAGTCCCATCCCAACACACGCGCCGCGATTGCCGCAATTTCATCCAGCACGGCACCGGTCAATTGCCCGGAGATCGCGATCGTTGTCCGGCGGAAAAGCAGATCCGCAAGATGCGTCACGGCTTCGTGCTCACACAGGTACTGAATCTCTCGCGCTGTGTAACTCGGCCCGCTTGCGAGCGGTTTGTCATGGAACCTGTCGTGCACCGGCGAGCAGAATGCCGCGATGGCGGATGCACTCGTACCGTAACGCGTGAGCAAGGTTTCAGCTCGTTCGACCGGAACACCGCAACGCGCGGAAAACTCGTTGATCCATGCAGCCCTATCCGCAGAGGTGCGTGGAAAATCATGCCCGCCACCAATGGCTTCGTCTCGAGTGCTGACCCGACGCGTGCGCCCGAGGCGCTTGAGCGTATCGTCGGCGACGGATTCGGCAAATCCCCGGAAGGTTGTCCATTTGCCGCCGACCAGCGAGAGCACGGGGATCTCGGTATCGGGCAGATGATCGACGTGCACCACATGATCGCGACTTACGTCGCCAGGATTCGCGGCATCGGAATAGGGTAACGGGCGCACGCCGCTGTAGCGAAACGTGATGTTCGATGCATCCAGTTCCAGGCGGGGGAAGATTTCCCGCAATACGCCGAGCATATAGTCGACCTCACTGTCCTCGCAGCGAACCTGGTCGGGATCGCTCACGCGGATATCCGTCGAACCGACCAGAAGCCGGTCCATGAAAGGATAGACAAGACAAATGCGACCGTCCTTCGAGCCGAAGTACACCATGCGGCCTTGCAGTTGCGCATGGAGCTCACGATGGGTCACGATCAGGTGCGACCCCTTCGCTCCGCCAATGTACTTTCGCTTGATACCGAGCGACTGGTTCACGGTGTCGATCCACGCGCCACCAGCGTTGACGATGACGGTCGGCGTGACAGGCAACAGCCGCTCCGACACGAGATCACGCAGCCAGACCGTGTTGCCTTCCACGTGGTCAACCGTCACGTAGTTTGCAGCCGCGGCTTCCTCGCAGGCGGCCAGTCCGTCTGCTACCAGTTCGTAGTTCAGTCGTTCGGCCTGAGTGACTTGTGCATCGAAATACGTGGCGGTTGCCTTGATGGCGGGATCGAGCAACGGCAGATTTTGAAGAGAACGTCTTCTGAGCGCGACGTGATGGCGCGGCATCGTCCGGTGATGGCGGCCAAGAAAATCGTAGATCGTGAGACCGATTTTTGAAATGATCGCACCGCGATCGGCGAGCTTCGACTTGACACCGAAAAATCGCAGCGTAGACGCGACGATGCCGCCAAAATACGAATGAATCGGCAATACGGTCTCTAGCGGCAGCACGAAGTGCGGCGCGTTTTTCAGCAAAAGATTGCGCTCGAGCGTGGATTCGGCGACGAGGCCAAATTCCCCGGTTTCAAGATACTTCAGGCCGCCGTGAATGAGCCTCGACGGCGCCGAGCTTGCGCCTGAGGCGAAGTCCGCCTTATCGATCAGCAAGCAGTCGACGTGTTGCAACGACAGGTCGCGGAACAGCCCTGCACCATTAATCCCGCCACCAATAATGAGCACGCTGACTCGGCGCTGTTGTGCCAGCCGGTCGAGAAAAAATTCGCGGGATCGTTCGGTCATCGCTTGTCTCGTCATCAATGCGCCGTGGCGGCGCGATCGAGCGCCGGCCACAACGGGGTCATGCCTGAAATAAGTTCCATGTAGCGCTTGTACACCTCGGTGAGCTGGGCGTGACGTTCCGGGTCCGGCTGATGCGTCCGCTGGATGCGGCATGCGCGCGTAGCCGCCTCCGCTAGCGATGCGAACGCTCCTGCGCTCACGCCAGCACAGAGCGCCGCGCCAAGCGCACTGGCCTCCTGATTCTCCGGAATATCGACAGGAATCCCGAGGGTGTCGGCAAACAACTGGGCAAGCATGGGACTTGATGATCCTCCACCGGTCAGACCCGCCCGCCGCGCGGGAAGAGCGCTGGTCAGTGCTTCGACGTGGTATCGGTGATTGAAGACCATGCCTTCGAGCACCGCCCGCGCCAGATGGGCGCGACGGTGCCAGCCACGGATACCGAAGAATGAAGCGCTCGCGGGCTGCTCGAAGGGGGAACCGAACAGGAACGGATGGAACATGACGGAACTCGGCTCGGCAAATGCAGCCTGCAATTCGTCTCCGATCAGGTCGAACAACGAGCATCCGCGTTGCGAAGCCTGTTGCGCTTCGTGCGCAAAAAATTCACGCAGGAACCAGTCGACGTTGCTCGACGATGCCGGCGAAATCGACATGTTCATCCATTGGCCGGGACGCGTGCCGTTGCGGCACGACCAGCGCGGATCCAGTTGCGGACGGTCCGACAGGATCTCATTGATGCTGAATGTGCCTGCCGTGATCGACAAGATACCCGGCTCCGTGTTGCCCATGCCGACTGCACTGGACGTAACATCGTGCAACCCGCAAGCGACGGGCGTTCCCTCCTTCAGACCGGTTTGCGCGGCAGCTTGTGCGGTGACATGTCCTGCTATGGCCGTGGAAGACACGATCTCAGGTAACGCGTGGCCAATAGACGCGAGACCGTATAAATCCAGGACATCGGCGCTGTATTGTTGCGTTCGGACATCGGTAAAGGATGAACTGGCTTCCGTTGGATCGGTTGCCGGGACGCCGGTCAGACAGAGTCGAAGCCAGTCCTTGCAAAAGAGCACATGGCCGATCTTTGCGTACCGCTCGGGTTCATTGACCTGGATCCATTTGAGCAGGCTGACAGCGGCATAGGGATAAGGCTGCTGGCCGGTCAGTTCCAGCGCGCGTTGCAGCACGCCGGCTTCGCGCCATTGCTCGCGGACGTCAAAGGCCCGGCTGTCGAGCGACAGCATCCCGGGGCCCAGCGGAGCACCATCATGATCAACCAGATATAAGCCATCGCCGTGGCCGGTTACGCCGACCGCTGCGATCGCGTCGGCGGACACCTTGCCACGCTCGAGCGCATCGCGAATGGCGCCGCTTGCCGCTCCCCAGGTTTCCTGCATGTCCCGTTCGACGTGACGGGGACGCGGCTGCCGCTGCTCCACACGCCGGGAGCCTACGGCCACGGTGCGACCTGTGGTGTCGAAGATAACGGCCTTGGTCGCGGTCGAACCGCTGTCGAGGCCCAGAAGATATGTCGGCATCGTGTATCCGGTTTCGTTCGCACTCGGGGTTGGGTGGTGTTAGTGCCGAGGGTGGGTTCTGGGGTTGGTGGTCGGGGTTGGTGGTCGGGGTTGGTGCTGGGTTGCTAGGGTCCTGCGTTAGCGGTCGGAGTCAGTGCCGGGTTGCTGCTTTCAGTGTTAGTGGTCTGCTTGAGTCGGATATTCTCTTTATCACTATTAGCCACTGTGCGTGGCGGCACGTCATTTCATGGTCCTTAGCGACAAAGAAAAGAAGCAAAGAAAACGCTTTTAACCACGCTACCCTAAGTGTCCACAGCGTGCAGTTTTCATTCATAGGTGCCCCAAAAGCACGGTGCTCGCCAGAGCCACGGATGTGTGAACCCCTCCTTCTCCGAACACGGGTTCTGACACGCTTCGCCACCAGTGACTGAACCTGCCCAAGGTTCACCCCGCGCTATCCGCGAACAACCTTCCTCCGCATCGGCACGCATGACGAAGCACATCGCCAACCATTTCGGAAATGAGCTCGCCCGGGCGCAAGAGCCCTTCCCGCAAAAACGCCCGCCGATGCTTAACCGTGGTATTTGGAATCAACCTCGTTGATCGCCGCCACATTACCCGCACTTCGGCCGTTCTCATCGAAGGTCTGTGCCAGAAAAGCATCAGCAATCGTTTTGGCCACTTCCGTCCCGATCACTCGCGAACCCATCGTGATGATCTGCGCATTGTTCGACAGCGCCGCGCGTTCCGCGGAATAGGTATCGTGGCACAGCGCGGCGCGGATTCCAGGCACCTTGTTGGCCGAGATGCTGACGCCGATCCCCGTGCCGCAGACCAGAATCGCACGATCGTAATCGCCGCGCAGCAAGCCCGAAGCCACACGGTCAGACAGATTTGCATAGAACTCCTGTGGATCTGACTCGTTGGTCGAGACCTCGAAAACCTCGAAGCGGTCCTTGAGGTGTTCAGCCAGCACATGGGCCAGTCCCGCCCCAGCACTATCTCCGGCAACTGCAAGTTTCATGATGATCTCCTTCAGGTTGAAGTTTTCACGCGTGCAGACAGGTCAGAGCACAGCCCCGACTCGCTCCAGGATGTCCAGATATCCGGTTACGTCCCAGGCAGAGCGCCCAATGAACAAGCCGTCAATATGTGCACATGCGGCGAGTTCGGCGCAGTTGTGTGGATTGACGGAGCCGCCGTAAAGGCACGGTACACGCCGGCCGAGCATGTCTTGCGCGACCTCGATGATCTCGGCCTGGCGAGCATCCGCATAGTCGGCGCTGGCCGGTATGCCGTGCTCGCCGATGGCCCAAACCGGTTCGTACGCGAGCAGGATCGGCGCAGTGTGTTGTTCAGGCTTTAATCGGCCCAGCGCGCCGCGTACTTCAACAGCCAGTACGTCGGCCGCCCGCCCGCCTTCGCGATCGGCGAGCGTCTCGCCGATGCAGATCAGCGGCGTCAGGCCATGGCGCACCGCCGCCTCGACCTTCAGTCCCACCATTTCATCGGCCTCGCCAAAATGTTCGCGCCGCTCGGAGTGGCCGAGTTCGACCAGATCCATTGCGCAATCGACCAGCATCGACGGTGAAATTTCACCGGTCCAGGCGCCATGATCGGCCCAGTGCATGTTCTGCGCGCCGACCTTCACCGTGGTATCCGCAAGTATTGCCTTGACCTCGCGAATCGCGGTGAAGGGCGGAATCACGAAGCGCTGCATCCGCGGGTCGGCGGTGCTGGTAAGCAGACCCTCGGCAAAAGCGCGCGCCTCCGCCAAGGTCTTGTTCATCTTCCAGCTGGTACCGATCCAGAAAGGGGAATGGGTCATGATGATGTCGTCAATCGGATGCGCGAAATGGCGCTGCTGCGCGTCGCGCCGGGGTGGATCGTGCTACCCCGGCGCGCAGCGTGAAAAACCGCAGGTGCCAGATGGCGCCCTGCGGATTCGAGCGGTAGCATTACTTCGAAAGGGTAAATGCGGAGGTGTACTTGTCCACGTTAGCCTTGGTGATCAGGACGCAATCGAAGAGCTGCTTTTCAGTCTTGGCACCCGTCTTGCCGGTCTTCAGGAACTGATCGGCTTCCTGCACCGCCTTCACTGAAAACGTAGCAACCGGTTGCAGCACCGTGTACTGCAACTCCCCAGCCTTGACCGCGGCAACCGCCGTTGGCGAACCGTCAAATCCACCCACCTTGATGCTCGAGAGTTTGCCCGCCTGCTTGAGCGCGGCAATCCCGCCGAGCGCCATTTCGTCATTGCCGCTGATCACGCCAATGATGTCCGGATGCGCTTGCAACAGGCTCTGCATTGCGTTGAAACCCTTGGTACGATCCCAGTCGGCCACTTGCGATCCGACCTTCTTCAGATCCGGATATTGGCTAAGCACTGACGTATAGCCATTGGAACGCGTGGCGGCGTTGTTGTCGGACGGAGAACCGAGCAGTTCGACATAGTTACCCTTCGATCCGACGTCCTTCACCCATTGCTGCGCACCCAGTGCCGCACCCTGTGCGTTGTTGGAAACGAGCTGCGCCTTGGCCAGGCCCTCCTGGTTGATCTCGGCATTGACGAGGAAAACCGGAATGTTGGCCGCAACCGCTTTTTTCACCGCACCGACCGACCCGCTGGCATTCGCGGGATCGAGAATGATCGCGACCGATTTGTTGGTGATGGCGGTGTCGATCAGCTGGCTCTCGGCGTTGGTGTCGCCCTTCGAAGCCGCGACGTTGGCGGTGTATCCCAGCCGTTTCGCCTCGGCAGCGGCAACGTTGCCTTCTGTCAGCCAGTAGGGGTTCGAGGGATCGTTGACGATGATGGTCACGAGTCCACCCGCCGCATGAGCTTGCCCTGCGAATAGAGGCGCGGCGATAGCGACGGCGGCGAGTGACAGGGTCCTCAGGGTTCTTCTCTTGGTTGTCATGGTAAGTCTCCTTTTTTGATTGGTGATGGCGTCGGTAAAAAAACAAGCAAGGACAAATGAGACATTCTTCTCAAGGTCCGGTGGCGCGGCTCAAGCCTTGCCGCCTTGTGGAGAAGTGGGTTGGCCGGCGGCCGGCGCAGGGCGCTTGACACGGCGGCGATATTGAATGGCGTTGAGCAACACCGCGAGCACGATCACCGCGCCGGTGAACACCGTTTGCCAATAGGAAGAGATGCCGATGATCACCAGACCGTCGGACAGGAAACCGATCACGAAGGCCCCGAGCAGGGTTCCGCGAATATTGCCGGTGCCGCCCATCAGTGACGCGCCTCCGATCACCACAGCGGCAATAGCCGTCAGTTCATAGGTCGTCCCGGCCGTTGGACCGGCGGAAGTGAGCTGCGAGGACAGGATCAACCCGGCGATGGCGGCACAGACCCCCGAGAGCATGTACACGCTGATCTGCACTCTCTTCACCGGAACGCCGGAGAGCTGGGCCGCGCGCTCGTTGCCGCCGGAAGCATAGAGCCAGCGACCGAAGGCCGTGCGGCTGAGCATGATGCTGCCCAGCACCCCGATGACCGCCAGGATCAGGACGCCAACCGGGACATTGAACAGGCGATCGAAGCCGAGCCCGTTGAATCCGACGTTGCCCAGATCCGCGTGGCCGCCCAGGTTGTTGTAGGTCAGGCCGTTGGTCATCAGGAGAGCCAGTCCGCGCACCACGTACATCACCCCGAGCGTAGCAACGAAGGCAGGCACTTTGAACCGCGCGATGAGCACGCCGTTGACCAGGCCGATGAACGCGCCGAGCAGACAGCACAGCACCACCACGACCCAGACCGCCGGATACAACACGACGCCAAACGGGTTCAGCGTCACACCCTGCAGGAAGAATCCCGCGACCACCCCGGACAGGCCGAGGGTGGATCCCACCGACAGGTCGATGCCGCCATTGATGATCACCAGCAGCATGCCGATCGCAAGGATCCCGTAGATAGCCACGTGCGAAGCCATCGTCAGGAAGTTTTCGACCGCGAAGTAATACGGCGAGAGAAACGAAAATACGATGATGATCACGATCAGCGCAAAGAATGCACGTCCTTCGAGCAGCATCTTGCCGAGGTCGAAACCGTCGCCGAACCGGCCGGCGCGGGTTGACGTGGAAGGTTTGGCGGAGTCGTTCATGTTCAAGTCTCCATGCATTTCTATGATCAGATCACCACGGCTTCGCCGGAGGCGGCCATGATCTGGTCTTTGGTGGCATCGGTGCCGAATTCTGCAGATATCTTGCCCCGGCGCATGACGACAATGCGATGCGCGATGCTCAGGCATTCACCCACTTCAGATGTGGAAAACACCACGGCCAAGCCTTTGGTGGCGCTCTCGCTGAGCAGGCGAAAGACCTCGGCCTTCGCGCCGATGTCAATCCCGCGGCTGGGCTCGTCAAGCAGGATGACCTTGGGGCGGGTGGCGAGCATTTTGCCGATGACGACTTTTTGCTGGTTGCCCCCGGACAAGGAACCAATAGGCGCGCCCGGCCCCGCCGTCTTGACGTGAACGTTGCGGATCGACTGATCGACGAGCGCACGCTCGCGGGGAAATGACAGCAGCAACCCTCTGACGAAGGTGCCGATGCTCGCGAGCGACAGGTTGGCGCCGACGTTCATGGTCGGCACCAGGCCATCGCGCTGGCGATCTTCCGGCACGAGCACAAGGCCACGGCCAATACGCCCGGCGATGCTGAGGGACGCTATGTCCTCGCCTTCGAGAAGGACCTTCCCACCGGTTACCGGAGCGCGCCCGGCGACGGCCTCAAGCAGTTCCGTGCGCCCCGCTCCCATCAGACCGTAGATGCACACGATCTCGCCCGCGCGCACCTCGAGCGACAGATGATCGACCACGGAAATGCCGGATCCGGCATCGTCGGCAACGCTGACATCTTCGATCGCCAATGCGACGTCGCCGAACGCGTAGCCTGTCGGCGGCGAGCCGAGGTCAAAGTTCTCTCCCACCATGTTGCGCACGATCCACGCGAGGTCGATATCCTTGGCTTCGGCCGTGGCTGTCATCCTGCCGTCACGCAACACCACGGCGTAATCGGTGATCTGCAGCGCCTCTTCGAGATGATGCGAGATGTAGACAATCGACACGCCGCGGCTGGTCAGGTCGCGGATCACCTTGAACAGCACCTCGACCTCGGAAGCGCTCAGCGCCGAAGTCGGTTCATCCATGATGAGGATGCGCGATTGAACCGAGAGCGCGCGAGCAATTTCGACGACCTGCTGCTGACCCAGGCGCAAGTCCTGCACCCTTGTCAACGGGTCGATTTCCTCCTCCAGATCGGCCATCAAGGCCCGCGCCTGCCGCGCTTCTTCGGCGAAGTTGACGCCCGTCGCGCTGCGCAATTCGCGGCCCATGAAGATGTTGTCGCGCACGCTGAGGTTGGGCGCCAGGCTCAACTCCTGATGGATGATCGAGATACCGTGGTCGCGCGCCTCGTTTGACGAAGCAAAGGCGACGCGCTGACCATCGAGTTCGATATGTCCTGATGTGGGCGTCTCCACCCCGGCGAGAATCTTCATCAAGGTCGATTTGCCCGCGCCGTTTTCGCCGAACAGGGTCGTGACCTTGCCGCGATGGATGTCGAAGTTCACGCCCTTCAGCGCATGCACGCCGCCGTACGACTTCACGATGTCGCGGGCCGACAGCAGTACTTCGCCGGCCGCGGATTGGGTTTGGCGGGTTTGGTTCGGGGTGCTCATTTCGCGTCCAGCTTCACCGGCGTCACAAGCCAGCCGTTCGGATTGATCAACTGGAAGACACCGACAACCG
The DNA here is from genome assembly GCF_002220365.1 of Caballeronia sordidicola. Taxonomy (GTDB): domain Bacteria; phylum Pseudomonadota; class Gammaproteobacteria; order Burkholderiales; family Burkholderiaceae; genus Caballeronia; species Caballeronia sordidicola_C. The sequence continues at coordinate 139,434 of NZ_MTHB01000246.1, forward strand.
AAATGGTCTTGCCCGTCAGTTTGGCCGTGTCGACCTTCGACAGGACCGCTTTTTTCATCGCCGTATTGATCGCGTATCCGGCGTTCTGGTAGTCGATCTGGTTGGTGAATTGCTCAAAGCTGATGGTGCCGGTGGCGTCGCGCAGGTCGGTGCCGTTGATCGCCGGCCCGGTCTGCACACGGATGATCACCGAGTCAGGCACGTTCGGCACTTTCACGGTATAGATCCCGGCATCCTCACTACCTGCAACGCCGGTGAACTTGACCGAGATTTCGGGACCGATGCCGCCGCCTGCCACGCCATACTGCTTGCCGGCCGCGTCCTGGTCCTTGGCGATGGCCGTGGCCAGCGTGTCGGCGCTGACCGCGCGTCCCTCGATCGCTGCCTGCGTTTTCGGAAATTGCGCCTCCCCGTAGACAGCGGGATCGAACGCCTTCACTTGCGTATCGCCGGCAGACCCGATCTTCACGGCCTTGGTGCTCAAGGCCATCGCAACGATCAAGACCACCGCCAGCCCTGCGGCGATTGCTGCGCGAACGCCGCGCCGGGAGCGACGATTTATTGTTGGGGCAACTGTGCTCATACGGACACCTCCTGTACTCCTGAACCACGTAAATTCAACGCGGGCGTGCTGAATACGGTCGCTTCGACCGGCAGCTTCACCGCGTACACTGCGCGCAGGGAATTACCGTCCCAATCGCGCGTATCGCCTGTCATTTCATGCTTTGACACGTTGCCCCCAGTCGTCAGCGATCACGTTGAGCACCATCGCCGCGGACGCCGCCCCCGGATCGATATGTCCGAGACTGCGCGCGCCGAGACGCGCCGATCGGCCCTTGGTCGCGACCATCGATTTGGTGGACTCGGCGCCCACTGTCGCGGCATCCCGTATCCGCGCCATGATCTCGGGCAGTGTCAGCCCACTCGCCATGCCTTGCTCCGCCGCTGCCGCGGCAGGCGTCCAGACGTCGACCATGGTTTTCTCGCCCTGCTCTGCCTTGCCGCGCGAGCGGATGCCCTCGGCCATGGCGACGATCAGCATCGGCGCTTCGGTCAGCGGCATTTCCGCGCGCGCCCCGGCAGCCTTGGCCGCACGCATGAGCGCGGTGGCATACAGCGGCCCCGATGACGCGCCAACCGCGTTCAGGAAACCCTTTGCCGCGGCGTTCAGTTGATCGGCGAGCGAAGCTTCCCCAGGCAGCACATCGATCGCACGGGATGCCGCCGCAAATCCGTCCGCCATCGCGATACCGTGGTCGGCATCGCCGATCACACCGTCGAGCCGGCACAACTCATCTCGGGCCGCGCCGATGGTGTCGGCGAGTTGGCGGAACACCCGCGCAATGTCACCGGTCGTCAGCATCACCTGGCCTCCTCTGTTGGTACATCGCGCACTCACATGGGTGGTCCAGCAGGCGCTGCAATTCGTCGTCGAGATGCATCAGGGTGATCGAGGCGCCGGCCATTTCGAGCGAGGTACACAGCGGCCCGACCAGGGTGCGATGCACGATCAAACCCGCCTCGGCCAATCGCTGCGCAACACGGCGGTTCATGATGTACAACTCCATCAACGGCGTTGCGCCGAGCGAATTCACCAGCACCGCCACGCGGTCTCCCTTGGCCGCGCCCATCTCAGCCAGGATCGCGTCCATGATCTCGTCGACCACGGCGTCGGCTGGACGTAGCGCTTCACGGCGCATCCCCGGTTCGCCATGGATTCCCATGCCGATTTCCATCTCGCCCGCTGCGATGTCGAAATTCGCGCGCCGCGTTTGCGGCAACGAACAGGGCGCGAGCGCTACACCCAACGTGAAGGTGCGCGCGTTGGCGTGACGCGCGAGCCGCTCCACCTCGTCCAGCGACATCATCAAATCGGCAGCGGCACCCGCAGCCTTGAAAATGAACACATTGCCTGCCACGCCCCGCCGTCGTTCGCGTTGATCGCGCGGGGCGGACGCAATGTCGTCGGTGGTCAGTACCGTGCGCGCCTCGACACCCTCCAGTTCGAGCAGTTCAGTGGCCATGTCGAAATTCATCACGTCGCCGGCATAGTTGCCGTACATGAACAACACGCCGGCGCCTCCGTACGTGGCCAGCGCCGCATCGACCGCCGGTTGCGGCGGGGGTGAGGCGAAGACATTGCCGATCGCCGCTGCATCGGCCAATCCCTTGCCGACAAAGCCCAGGAAAGTCGGCTCGTGCCCCGACCCGCCGCCGATCACCAGCGCCACCTTTCCAGGGCGCGGTCCGTGGCGCGCGACGATCGCACGCGGCGCACGCTCGTGTCGCTGCAGCAAGTCGCCGTGTGCAGCCATCACGCCGTCCAGCATCTCGTCGACGGCGGCATTGCCGTCGTTGATCAGTTTCTGTGTCATAGCGCCTTGCATCGCAGTCTTGCCCCCTCAGATATTCAGGTCGGAAACACCGGTATCGAAATGCGGCGCCCAGAACGCCACCGATTCGGCGATCTGCTCGACTACCTGTCGATCCTTCGGTTCGCGTTCCTTGAACGACAACTCCAGGCATATTTCGTTATCCTCTCCACCGCCTTCTTGAATGGCGGCGATCAGCGGAGCAGGCTGGATGCGGCCGCGCGCGTTGAACTCGGCAGTGAACGGATGGTGGCCCCCCTTGTCCATCAGCGACTGCTTGATATGGATGATGGGCGAGACCCGTGGCACCGCACGGGCCCAGGCATAGGGGTCGAAGTCGTCGGGGTTCGCGCTGGTAATATCGCCGTGATCGATGTCCGCCATCATCCACATTGGCACTGCCATGTTTGCAGCGCTCAGCCGTTTTTGCAGCGCCATGCACGCGGCGATCGTCTCGCCGAACTCGCGCCCGACTGACATCGGCTCCCAGAACACGTATTGCAACCCGGCGCGCTTGGCGTGTTCAGCGACCTCGGCCCAACAGTCGATCGCGGTCTGAAGCAGTGCCTCGCGCCGGTCAGCGTCGTCGTAGTCGCGATAGGTAAAGATGGCGAATTGCGTGCCGATTGAATTGCCACCCAGATCGGCGGTGATGTCGGCGAAAGTCTTGAACCAGTCGACGTAGTAGCGCCGCACGTCGGCATCCGGATGGCCGAAGTGGTTGAGCCGCCCGTAGGGGCCGGTCATGCCCGACGTGATCCGCACCCCGGTTCGCGCCATCGCCGCGCGCATCTGGCGCGTTAGACGTCGCGTGACTGCTGCGGGCCACGAGGGGTTGATGAACTCGTGCGTGAGCTGCACGTCGCGGATCTTCATCTTGTGCGCAATAGCGTCAATGAGATCATCCGGCTCGGCGAAGCGATTCACCAGTGGATTGGTGTTGAGGGCGAGCGTGAAAGCCATTTTCGTCTCGTGTTGTCTCGTGTTGTATGCGGATCGATCGTGGCCCGGTTCAGGCGGATTTTCTGTCGAGGCCGTCGAACCAGGCACCGAACGCAGCCGTTTGCTCGGCACTCATGTGCAGTCCGTGCTTGGTGCGCCGCGTCAGGATGTCCTGCGGCGTCTCGGCCCACTCCTGTGCAATGAGGTAGCGCACCTCTGCCTCGTAAAAATACGGTCCGAACTGTCGGCCGAGATCGGCAACCGAACTAGCGGAGGCGATTACCTGCGCCGTGCGCGCACCGTAGGTCCGTGCGTAATGAAGCATCAAATCCCGCGGCAGCCAGACAAACTCGCGCTGCAAACGCGCAATGAATTGCGGCACGTCGGCGTTCTCGATCTCCCCCCCGGGCAGCGTCGCCGTGGCCGTCCAGTCTTTCCCCATGTCGGGAAAGGTCGGCCGCAGGTGTTGCAGCGCGTGCTCGGAGAGCTTGCGAAAGGTCGTGATCTTGCCGCCGAAGACATTGAGCAAAGGCGCGCCGCCGCTGGTGTCGAGGTCGAACACGTAGTCGCGCGTCACGGCAGAAGGATTGCCTTTGCCGTCGTCGTAAAGCGGACGCACACCCGAGAATGTCTGCACCACGTCCTGTCGCCGCAGCGGCTGCTTGAAGTAACGGTTCACCGCAGCCAGCAGGTATTCGACTTCCGTTTCGTCAATCGACACGTTTTCGGGGGCGCCGTCCCAGGGGATGTCCGTGGTCCCGATGAGCGCCTTGTCGCCTTCATAGGGGTTGATGAAAATCACCCGCTTGTCATGGTTCTGCACCAGGTAGGAATGCGGGCCGTCCCAGAACTTGGGGGTGACGATGTGGCTGCCCTTGACCAGCCGCACCTTGCGTGTCGAATGACTGCCTGCCACGCGCTCGATGACGTCGGCCACCCAAGGCCCGGCGGCATTGACCAGCGTCCGGGCGGTAACAACGCGAGTGGCACCGTTGCGCGTATTGCGCAACTCGATGCGCCACACGCCGCCTTCGCGCCGCGCCGAGGTACAGGCGGTGCGCGTGAGCACTTGTGCACCGCGATGCGCTGCGTCCAGAGCGTTGAGCACCACGAGGCGTGCGTCATCGACCCAGCAGTCGGAATATTCAAAACCCCTGCGGTACTCGTCCTTGATCGGTGCGCCTTCGGGACTGCGCAACAGATCTAGCGTCCGCGTTCCCGGCAGCTTCTTGCGCCCGCCGAGGTGATCGTATAAAAACAGCCCCAGCCTGACCAGCCACGCCGGGCGATCATCCGGGCTGTGCGGCAGCACAAACCGCATTGGCCAGATGATGTGGGGAGCCGCATTGAGCAGCACTTCGCGCTCGATCAACGCCTCACGCACGAGCCTGAATTCGTAGTACTCGAGGTAGCGCAGGCCGCCATGCACCAGCTTGCCCGAACGCGACGAGGTGCCCTGCGCCAGATCGTCCTTCTCGCACAGGATCACTGACAGGCCGCGGCCCGCGGCATCGCGCGCAATGCCCGCGCCGTTGATGCCACCGCCAATGACGAACAGGTCGACCCTCTGGCTGTCGCTCATCTCACCGCCCTCCGTTCGACTTTCGTGTCCGCAGACAGGGCTTCAGGATGAGCCCTGCCTTCCATCTGCCGTGCCTGCCGTGCCATCGCGTCCCACACAGGTTCCAAAGCGCGTCGCGCCTCCTGGTACACGGGGAACGCCTGCGAGTAGGTCTGCACCCGATGCGGATCGGGCGTCTCGACCGGTCCCAACAGTGGCGTGACCCAGTCGGCGATGCACGCCTGCATGTCGGGATAAACGCCGAGCGCGACTGCCGCCATCATGGCGGCCCCGGCAGCGCCCGCCTCTTCGCGCGTGGACGTTCGCACCGGAGCGCCGACCACCGCGCCGAGCACCGCACGCAACGCACGCGACCGGGTCGCACCGCCGGTCAGGCGCAACTCTGCCGGCATCGCCCCGCCCATTGCCGCATAGCAGTCGCGCGCGGCCATCCCGAGCCCCTCGACCACGGCAAGCAACAAATCCGGGAAACGGCTCTCGCTTGTAAGTCCCGTGAAATTGGCGCGTGCGTTGGCGTTCACGAACGGGCCACGCTCGCCCGCATCGGAGATATAGGGGTGGTAAAGGTGCGCGCCTGGCCGGCCCGATTGCAGCCATCCGTCGATGCGTTGCACACGGTCACTTTGCGAGAGCTTCGTGCCGAACTCCGCAAGCAGGTCGCACGCCAGATTGAGGATCCAGTCGACGTTCAGGGTCGCAGCCATGTTCGACTGAACCTGCGCCGACATGCCAGGTATTGGCAGCGCGATGACGTACCCCGTACCCTCTGCGCTCAGATAGACATCGGCGTTGTGCACCGCACGCATATGCATTCCCGTCGACCCGATGATCGAGCAGGTGGCGCCGGCGGAACCGGCCGTGTGAATACCGGCGCCCAACGCCGTCAGCACGATGTCGACGAACCCAAGGCACACCGGCGTTCCGGCCAACAGGCCCGTTGCCGCCGCGGCTTCGGGTGACAGTGCGTGGGTGAGCTCGGTGCCGTCGACGATCTCGGGCAACAAACCACGCCGCGCCGTCAGTCCGAGGGCCTCGATCACCGAGTCGTCATAGCGCCGGGTGCGGAAGTCGCCATAGGTAAAGCTCGCCTCCGACGGATCCGTTGCGCGCACCCCGGTGAGGTTGAGATACAGCCAGTCCTTGCAATGCAACGCAACTTCGGAGCGATCGAGCACCTCGGGCGTTGTTGCTGCCATATGCGCGATCTGCGCGCCCTGACTGCACGCCGCCAGTCCGGTGCCGGTAGCCTCGAATCGGGCACGGCTTGCCGGGTTGCCCTGCAGTCGCAGCACGGTATCCGCGGCGCGCGCGTCCAGCCAGAGCCAGGCGTCGCTCGCGGGCTTGTTGCCCGCGCCGACCAGCCAGGTACCGTCGCCCTGCCCCGTCACCGCCACCGCCGCCGTGCGCCGCGCCAGGCCCTCGACCTTGGTGCCGAGATCACGTAGCGTCTGCGCGCAGTCTGCCCAGGTCCGGTCGAGCGACTGAAAGGCCGCGCCATCGGCACTCGTGGTGTATCGATTGGGAACCGATGCAACGGCGATCTGCCGCCCTGCCAGATCGAAGGCCACCGCCTTGATGACCGAGGTGCCGGCGTCGATACCGACCAGAAGATCGCGTCCTGCGCCGTCGCTGGATGAGGGAACCATCACGCGGCCTCCGCGCTGAGTGTTCCGTCATTCAGCGCGAGCGCCGTGGCTTCATCCGTGATCAAGCCGCTCAGGAGACCGCTGTTCAGGACAGCACGGATCGCGTCTACCTTTTCGGCGCCGCCGGCAATGGCAACGATTCGCCGCCCGGTCAGATCAGCGAGATTGGGGGCCACCGTGCGCGCAGCCAGCGATGTTTCAACGGATTTGCCGGCATGATCGAAAAAGTGACCCAGCACCTCGCCCTGGCCACCCATATCGCGCACCTCGAGAATTTCTGCTGGCTCGATCATCTGCGATGCAACGAGTTGCGCATCCAGCTGTGCGGTGCCGATACCGACGATCATCAGGTCCGCATGCGCTGCCAGATCGAACACCTCGCGCACGCCGCGCTGCGACAGCAATACCTCCCGGTCTTCGGCGGTGTTGGCGAAAAACGGCAGCGGCAGCACATAAGACACGGCGCCGGTTTTTTCCGCCAGACGGTGGATCACGTCGTACGGATTCGCCGTGTAGTTGCGCGTGACTCCGCCCAGCAGCGATACAAAACGCACCTTGCCGGCATCCATGCGCGGCATGTCGGCCACGACCGCCGCCAGCGTCCGGCCATGCCCCATGCCAATCACGCCGCCTTGACGAGCCGCGATCTCGCGTTGCAGAAAGTGCGCCCCGGCCACGCCCAAGGCACGCAGCGGCAGGCCAACCTCGTGCAGATCCGGAACCACCTCGCAATAGGCAAGCCCGTAGCGCTCGGCAATTTCCGCTTCCAGCACGACGCATTCCGCCACGTCGCCATCGATCGTGACCTTCACCGCGCCACTCTGGTTGGCGCGCGTAATAAGCCGATGCGCCTTGACGTTGCTTACCCCGAGACGCATGGCGACATCGGCCTGCGTCTGCCCTGCGGCGTAATGCAACCACGCCGCCCTGATCGCGAGACTGTCTTCGGCATCACGCCTGTCGGCGGATTTCGTCATGTCTTCTCCACGTGCAAACTGAAAAATGAATTTTTTTTCGTCTGCTGTAATTTATTTCATCTGCGCCAAGGATAGCAAGCAAATCCTCTGTTGCCATCCGCTAAAACCCTTACAGGAGAACCGTCATGCTCCCGAAAGGTGGGCGCCCCGGTCGAGGGTTTGGCTACGGTCGGATGGTGGAGGGATTTTTCCGATAACCGTCTGAACTGGCCGGCTGCGTGGGATGATTCGCGATTGGCACTGGGGAGGGACGAGCGATGAACATCGAACCTTTGAGCGACGGCAAGATAATCGAGGCATGGAAGCGGAACGCTTCGCCCTGGACGAATGCGGTACGTGCCGGCGAAATCGAGAGCCGGCGATTGGTGACCGATCGCGCCATCCTGGACGCGGTCCTGGCGTGCAGGCCGCAGACCGTCATGGATCTGGGTTGTGGCGAAGGCTGGCTTGCCCTTGCGCTCCAGCAGAACGGCATCGAGGTAACGGCGGTAGATGGTGTGCCGGCACTGGCCCTTGCCGCGAAGCAGGCGGGCGTAATCGACAGCCGCGTGATGTCCTACGAAGAGATTGCCGGAGGGCGGCTCAAACTGAGCGCCGATGTCGTGGTCTGCAATTTCTCATTGCTTGGAAAGGAATCGGTAGACGGTCTGCTGCAAGCCATTCCCATGTTGCTCAAGCCGGATGGGACCTTGATCGTGCAAACGCTCCATCCCCTTGTTGCATGTGGTGACCTGCCTTACGTCGACGGCTGGCGGGCAGGTTCATGGGCAGGATTTAGTCCACAATTCAGCGATGCTCCGCCGTGGTACTTCAGGACATTGGGCACGTGGCTCGAACTTTTAAGGACGAGCGGACTGACACTTCGCGCGCTGCAGGAACCAATAGACCCGCGAACCCGCAGGCCGGTATCCGTCCTGTTTCGTGCGCATCGGACTGGATGACTGACCGCAACTACGAGCTACACCAACTGCAACGCCAATACGAGCATTGTCACCAGCGACACGACGAAGATCGAAGCGCCGATCGTTCGCGCAAAATAATTCGCATGATGCTGAAGGAAGACTTCCGCACACCGATAACAGTACTGAAATACCCAACATTTCCGACAACCCGAGTCTAGCCTTCCGACCGCCAATCCATGCTTTCAACTTCGAGTGCCTCACTGATGACGTTAGGTAGCGTTGTCGTGCTGGTCATGCCGGGTCCGACAAACACGCTGCTCGCTACCGCCGGTCTGAGATCGGGCATAAGGGACTCGGCTCATCTCACTGGCGCAGAATTCGCCGGCTATCTCGTATCTATTTCAGGCTGGGGATATTTCCTTTCGCATGCGGCAAGCTCGCTAACCTGGCTACCGACGCTCTTGCGTATTGCTAGCGCCCTCTATCTTGCATACCTCTCGGTGCGCATGTGGCTCACAGCGAACTCGTTTCCTTCGACGGCGCAAGGGACGATCGGCTTGCGTGTGTTATTTACCGCGACATTGCTCAATCCAAAAGCAATCCTGTTCGCCGGCACGATTTTTCCGGTGGCTGCATTCGAGAGCTTGGCCGGCTATGTGGAAGCGATGGCAATTTTCACTAGCCTGCTGGTCCCAATCGGGCTGGCGTGGATTGCATTTGGCGCTGAACTCGGTCGCGGCCGCCTCATGCGGGTCAGTCCGGCGCGCATGCAGCGTTGTGCGTCGATCATCCTGGCTGCCTTTTCTTTGTCTCTTGCGTGGGCGGTATTGCACTAGGCAGGCATCAGCCTCGACCGACGCGGCTGGAAGCCTATCCTGCTGTCCACCCCTCGCCCTCCTCGCGTTCTGTTCCAGTTTTTCGAATCTGACTTCTGGCGATTGATGCCGATCGTGCTTGGCGAAAGCTCGCGCGCGATCACGCACGTTCGCGGAAAAGCTTTCACGCTTGTCGACGACCCTCGCGGCCTTTGGCCAGGTTCCAACCGATCACGCTATGACAAAAACAAAGCTTGATCGACTTGCATCGCCGTTTTCCCGATCAACATTCGCTACCCACGAGAGATCCGGGACTCGGTCGACAACCTGCGTCAGTTGCTAGTGGTCACCGACCGGGGGCGCAGATCACGCTAGGAGACGTAGCCACCATCAAGATCTCCGATGGGCCACCCATGATCCGTAGCGAGAACGCGCGCTTGTCGGGTTACGTCTACGTCGACATTCGCGATGTGGACTTGCAATCGGCCGTGAAGGCAATGCAGCTGGCGGTGGCGCGGCAGGTTGTACTGCCGCCCGGCTATTCCATCGCCTGGTTTCGGTGTAGTGATGCTGCTGTATCTAAACGGAGCGCTCAACCGTCGACTCGAGGAAGGCGCGCCCTTTACCGAAACAACGCTTGTCGATGCAATCCGCGAGGGCGCGGTCCTACGCGTGAGACCCAAGGCAATGACCGCCGCGGTCGTGCTGGCTGGCCTCATCCCGATCATGCTCGGCCATGGCGCCGGATCGGAGGTCATGCAGCGAATCGCCGCGCCAATGGTTGGTGGCATGGTGACCGCACCGCTCCTGTCGATGCTGATCATCCCGGCCGCGTGGTTGCTGCTGCAACGCCGGAAGATTGCGCGTACCGAAACGAAAACTGACGAACCGCTTCGCCCTCACGCAGTACCCACTGGCACGCTCGTGCTGCAATCCCACTCTGGAGAAAACCAATGAAGAAGTTCGTGACCGTAACCGCCGTATTCTGTGCCGCTCTCACGCTAGCCAGCGTCGCGGTAGCTGCGGACGAAATGGCCGGCATGAAGATGGACAATGGCGCCATGAGCACAGCCAAGCCGGGCAAATCGCAACTGACCGACGCGGTGGTCAAGAAGGTGGACCCATCGACTGGCATGGTGACGCTTCAGCACGGCGCGCTGACCAACATCGGCATGTCGGCGATGACGATGGCATACAAGGCCGAGGACGCGGCGATGATTGCCCACGTCAAGGAAGGCGACAAGGTCAAGGTCCGCGTCGAAGATGTCAACGGCACGCTGACTATTGTGAAGCTGGAGAAGCCCTAACCATCGGTAGTTGCCAAGGACGTAGGGACGGCTGCAACGGTAAGCGCCGACGCTCGTGGGACCGAATCGGATAGTGGCGCATCAAGCCCGCGTCCTCGTGCTCCAGTCGTCCGTTCACAATTGACAAGGAAACGATCATCTCCTAATATGGGAAGTGATCGTTTCCTATTAAAGTCAAATATGACATCTCTCCAGTCGCCAAAACAACCCCGTAGCCCAGGCCGCCCACGCGAGTTCGACATGGAGAAAGCGTTAGACGGGGCGCTCTTGACGTTCCGGGAACGAGGCTTTCACGCGGCATCCATCTCCGATCTCAGCGCCGCGATGGACCTCACTGCCGGCAGCATTTATAAAGCGTTCAGCGACAAGCGTGCGATTTTTCTCGCCGCCTTTGACCGCTACACCAGTCGGCGCAACGCTCGCCTGCAGCAATTGGTCGAAGTCGAAGTGACCGGCTTCAACAAGATAAGGGCCATGCTCGCCTTCTACGCAGAGTCGTCGCATGGCGTTGAAGGCCGGCGCGGCTGCCTTGTGGCAGGCAGCGCAACGGAGCTTGCAACCTTCGACTCGGAGATGGCTTCGCGGGTGACAACGGCCTTGCGGCGCGTCGAAACGTCGTTACGCACGCTCATCCAGCTTGGCCAATCCGACGGCTCGATCCCTTCCGGCATCGATGTTGAAGCTACTGCCCGTGTCTTGCTCTCCCTGCTACAAGGTTTTCGCGTTATCGGCAAGACCGGGCGCACCCGCGTCGAGATGATCGCCGCAGTCGATCAAGCCATGCGGCTGCTTTCTTAAAAAAATTTTCCTGTTTAGGAAGTGATCATTTCCATAATTAAGCAATGACCAACGTTCTATGGGCCATCGCGGCCGCGGCGACCGGTCCCACATTGAAATGGAGCATCAATCATGACGCAAGCGCAACCAGAATTGGCAGTGCAACCTACCCTCCGCACGAGCGGCGCTTTACCGGCGTCCCGGCCCGATACCAGGTTGACCGGCTTCGCGCATCGCTTCGAAACCGTCAACGGCGTGAGATTGCATTATGTTACCGGTGACAAAATCGACGGGGACACCGTCGTCCTGCTCGCAGGTTTTCCGGAGAGTTGGTACGCATGGCGCAAGGTCATGCCACTGCTTGCCGAGCGTTACAAGATCGTTGCACTGGACCTCCCCGGACAGGGCGACTCAGACCGCCCGGCGGATGGATACGACACGCAGAGTCTTGCTGTCATGGTTCACGGCCTGCTTCAGCAGCTTGGCATCGGCGAGTATTTCCTCGCCGCCCACGACGTAGGCGCATGGGTCGCCTATCCCTACGCAGCGCTCTTTGGCAATGAGGTCCGGCGGCTCGCGTTGCTCGATGCCGGAATTCCAGGCATCACCTTGCCGGACGCTTTGCCTGTCGCCCCGGAGCGGGCATGGCGCACCTGGCACTTCGCGTTTCATGCCATACCCGAGCTTCCCGAGATGCTGATAACCGGCCGGGAGCGAGAGTATCTCGACTGGTTTCTACGCCGAAAGACCGCCAACCCTGAGTCGTTCCCGGACGCCGACGTGGAGGAATACCTTCGCATCTTCAAGAAAGAGGGTGGCTTACGTGCGGGTCTTGCTTATTACCGGGCCGCGGCCTTGTCTGCGCAACAAAACCGCGCACTATGCGCCAAGGGGAAATTGAAAATGCCCGTATTGGCGTTAGGCTCTGACCAAGGATCCATTCCGGATATGGCAGCGCCGCTCAGGGCTTTTGCCGAAGACGTTCACGGCAGCACGATCGCGTTCTGCGGCCACTTTCTTCCGGAAGAGCAACCGGCAGCGGTCGCCGCGGAGCTGACTGCTTTCTTTAGCTGATCTCAGCCGATCACTCAACCCTCGTTTAAAGACCGTACGCGATGAAACCGGTAAAGAGCCAAGCGGCCGGCGTCGCATTCTCGGCTTCGCTGCCCGCAAAAGGTTTCAAGGCAGTGACCGGAGTCAAGAACTGGAGTTCAAAACGGCGCGCGGCACGCGTGCGCCTGGACGTTGTCGACACCTCCTGAATTCACGGTCACTCCACAGCCTCCGACGAGCGCCTCAATACGGGAAGCACGGCCTGTCGCCCTCCGGCAATCATGATGAACACCGCGGACAGCAAGGCACAGGCCGCGCTGAACATGATGGACAAGCCGTAGTTTTGGTAAATATCAAACAGCAATCCGCCGATGCTGCCGCCTGCGATAGCGGCGATCCCAACAGCAATATAGAGAGCGCCGAGAATCGCACCGAGGTTCGCTGTACCGAACCAGCTAGCGGCGACAGCCGGATAGAGGGAGATGCAACCGCCATTCGCCACGCCGAACAAGATCGCGAATATCACAAGCGACGCAAAGCTGTGAGAACAGAACCAAAAACCGTTAAGGACCGCAAGCGCGACCGTTAGACAAGCGAGGAGCCGGCGTGCCCCCATCCGGTCGCCGAGGCGCCCGAGAAAGAGTCGCCCTGCCACGTTGCCGGCGCCGATCAGTCCGATCAGGAGGTTCGATTCCGTTGCCGATACACCGAGTTGCCGGGCGTAGGGATTGATATGCACCAGCGCCAGAAAAAGGCCTACGGAACCGAGAAATATCGCACCGAAGTACCACCAGAATCGACTCGAACGGATTGCTTCGGCCAGCCCGATGGTGCGGGTCGGCGTCGGCGGGATCGGCCTGTGTTCGCTCGGGTCCAGGCTACGGCGGCGCTCTCCGTCCGCAAGCAATCCCAGCTCATGCGGACTACCTCGAATCAGCATGGCAGCTGAGATACCGACCGTAGCGATCACCGCGGCGAAGATGCGCATGGTGGTCTCCCAGGACATATGGTGCATCAGTAACCCGGCCGCCATCGGCCCGACGAACGTACCCACTCCCGTCCCCGCGAGCGCGAGCCCCGACGCCTTGCTGCGGTTCGTCACGAACCAGCGCTGGACCGCGGTCACCGCCGGAATATAGACAAGGCCAATGCCCAGTCCGACAAGCGAACAAAACGATGCAATGAATAGCGCCAGGGAGTGAGTCGCCTCACTGCTGACAAGGAAACCGAGCGATAGCAGCACGATGCCGGCAATGACCACCACTCTTGTTGATACCCGGTCCGCGAGCGCGCCGGAAACCACGCCGACCGTGTAATAAATGAATGCCGTTAGCGAGAACACCGACGCCACCGAGAAACTTCCGGCATCGAAGTGAGCCTGAATCTGCGAAAAGAACGCCCCGAAAGAATATGCCGCACCGAAACTTAGCGCGAGCAGCACATGCGCTGCGAATACCACATACCAGCCTCGGAACACTTTGCGTTTCATAAGCACGTTTCCCTAGCGAAGAGCGGCACGGATTAACTTGTCTATACAAGTTTGCCTGCGTGCAATCTGAGGGTCAAGCTCCATGCTCCAATCAGGGGGTTAACGCGAATTCATGAACCTCCGTGCCCATTAATCGAACGCGCGATTACATCGATGTCCTGGTCGTCGGAAATCCCAGAAATAGGAAGAAGTTAAACAGTAAGAGGCGATGCGACGGGAGTTGCTGGCGAATAAGACTTTCGCTACGATTGCCAACAGGCCGATACAGCCTGCCGCTCGCATCCGAAAGGAAACGGTGAATGTATCTCTCAAAGCTTTCGCACCCAATCCATCGTGATAGCGAATGCGTCAGTAATGCGAGCGCTGAATGTTTTTCGCTGAAACGAGGATCGATATGCGCAGCTATCTCGACGCCAAAAACATGGCTAAGGCCGCTAGAAAAAGCCTTGCTGACTTGAATCTCCACATCACTCACGGCCAAGCGCTGGAACTAGTCGCGACGCAATTCGGCTTTGAAAACTGGAATATTCTGGCCGCAAAAATCGGCAACAATACGGCCGGCGAGGCCGTAAGCTTCCATCAAAATTCTCCGATATTTCGTGTGTTCGATGAAGAGAAAGCCAAGGATTTTTACCTGGGCTTTCTGGGCTTCCGGCTCGACTGGGAGCATCGCTTTGAAGCGAATCTACCTCTTTACATGCAGGTATCGCGCGCCGGACTTGTGGTGCATCTCAGCGAACATCACGGCGACGCCAGTCCAGGCTCAACGGCGTTTGTGACGTTAAGCGGCGTCGAAGCGTATCAGGAAGAGCTGAGTTCAAAAGGATATCGCTATTTGAGGCCAAACACGGAGAGCCTTCCCTGGGGGAAAGTCATGACGGTAACTGATCCCTTCAGCAACCGCATCCGCTTTTGCGAGCCTCCTGACCTGGCGCCACGAAAAGTCGACTGACGGCAATCGCCAAGGTCTCGCGCGGCAACCAGTTCGCTGATTCGCTACGGTTGCCGCCCTGAATGAGGTCAGTCCAGCACGTCGTTCCCAACTCAGGCCGGTGCCTTCTCCTTATCTCCGAGCACCGCTCGCGGGAAGCGCCGCGATGTGCGCCCTACGCTTGGCTGACCTGTGAAAGCGCCGCAATCAAGTCACCAAAGCGTTCACCTTGAACCACAATGTGCCCACGCAACGCGACAGCGGCTGCTTCGCCGTCGCCTTTGGCCAGAGCGTCCACCACCGTCTGATGCTCGTCGAAGGACGAGATCATGCGTCCCTTCACCCGTAGCTGAAGCCGTCTATACGGCCTTAGCAGCTTATGCAATGCCTTCGCCTGATCGTGGAGGAAGCTGTTATGGCTGCCTTCATAGATCAGGCAATGGAAGCGCTCGTTCAAATGATAGTAGTCGTCGGGGTCGGCCGAATCGCGCGCCTCCTGACAGGCGAGATGCGCCGCACGAAGCGTCTCGAGTTGCCCGGCGCTCATCCGCCTTGCGGCAAGCCGACCACACATTGCTTCAAGCTCGGCCATCACTTCGAACATTTCGATCAGCCGATGCAGGCTGATCTTTGCCACCACGGCGCCATGCCGTGGCCGCATCTCTACCATGCCCGCTGCAACAAGCTGCAAAAGCGCTTCGCGCACTGGCGTACGAGACACCTGGAAGCGCGCAGTCAGTTCGGCTTCATCCAGCGAGGCGCCTGGCGGAAGGACCCCGGTCGCGATGTCTTCCTCTATGGATTCGCGAAGCTGATCAGCGCGAGTGAGCTTGTTCGTCATGATCGACCTTTACGGTTGCGGGTTGGCCAGAGCGCTCAGGCCAGACAGTACGCGTAAACGATAGTTGAGAATGCGGTCCAGCGAATTATAAATACACAAGGGTTCTTTAAATATATTTCCAAACGTCACACAGCTTACAAAGCTTTTGCGACGTATTCAATGGTCCTCTTCCCGGGGTCCATGCGTCCTTCACGGTTGCTCGCGCTTGGCCAGAAACGAGCGCCCGTTTGCCTATGCGAAACCGGCGGCGCTTGTCTCTTCCTGTCTGCGGGCATGAGGCGTCCTTAAGCGCAATCCGATTCAAGATCCTTGCCCCATGATGCTGGCGATGTTCGGAGAAACTGATCATGAAAGTCAAATCAGTAGGTGTACTACTGGGATTGAGTGCGAGCGCAGTGTTGATCGGTGGATGCGGGCACAGCGACAATGGTTCGGCGAACACCAACAAGGGAGCCGGTTTTATCAACAGCTTCCAGATCATCTCCAGCGCGCCAGCTTTCGGGGGCGCCACGCCTGCCGGGGCGGCCGGTCCTTATCAGGTGATTACGGCCGTCGTGCACGGCGAGCTTGATCCGAACAATCCGCTCAATGCGGGTATCGTGAACATCAAGAACGCGCCGGTCGGCTCCGACGGATATGTGGCCTACGCTACCGATGTCGTGATCCTGCGGCCCCAGAGCGCATCGACGGCGAAGCGCGTTCTGTTCTATGACGTGGTCAATCGCGGCAGCAAAATTGGCGACGCCTCGTTCGTCGGCGGTGGCGCGCTCGATACCGGCGCCGCCCCCACGTCAAGTTTCCCCTCGCTATTGCGCAATAACTACACAGTCCTTTGGAGCGGCTGGCAAGGCGATGTTCCCCTCACCGGCAACAGCACGCTCGCCGGCGCCGGGCTCCTTGGCACCAGCTTTCCCGTTGCAACCAACAAGGATGGCACGCCAATGACGGCGCTGAGCCGCGAGGAGTTTATCCCTGACTACGCGGGCGGCCCGGCCACCACGATCCCGTTGACCTATGCACCCGCCAATCTGAACGACAAGACTTCGGTCACGTTTACGGCGCGGCAGTCGTGGCTGACGGCTTACGGCAGCATTCCCGGTGGAGTCCAGACCTACACGGCGCCATCGGTATCGGTACCCACGTGGAGTTATATCAGCACACCAAATAATGTTTATGAAGGCAATTACTCGGTGACATTTACGCCACCGACCACCGTGCCCGGACCCAACGGCTCGAGTGTCGCGCCCGACGCAGGCACCATCTACAGCTTTGTCTATATGGCGGCCGCTCCCACTGTCGACGGAATTGGCTTTGCAGCATTGCGCGACCTGGTGTCGTTCCTTCGATACGACGCAACGGATGCTCAGGGTGTCGCCAATCCCCTCAACGATCTCAAGAGTGCCCCTTGTGCGGCAGCCTCCTGCTCGCAGAACACCAACTTCGATGTCGCTATCGGAGAAGGCATTTCGCAATCGGGCCGGTTCATGAAAGACTTCTTGTACCAGGGCTTCAATGTGGACAAGAACGGCAAGATCGTATTCGACGGCATGTTCCCGATCATCTCCGCTGCCCGCCGTACGTGGACCAACGCGGCATTCGCGCAGCCCGGCCGCTGGTCGAAGCAGCATGAGGACCATTTCATGCCAGGCTTCCAGTTTCCGTTCACTTACGCGACGCTCACCGACCCCGTCAGCGGCGCGACGGATGGCCTGCTCAAGCAATGCTCGGCAACCAACACCTGCCCGAAGATCATGCAACTCGACGGCGCGTTCGAATGGTGGGGTGGCGCGGCGTCGCTGGTGGTGACCGACGGGCGCGGCAACGACATCCAGCTCCCGCCCAATGTTCGTTACTACCTCGTGCCCGGAACGCAACACGGTGGCGGCAGCGGGGTAACCACAGGCAACTTTGTCGTGCCGGCGGCCGGCAGTCTGTGCCAATTGCCGGGTTCACCGGTCGAAGAAACGCCGGTCGAGCGAGCGCTTATCCCCGCGCTCGTGAACTGGGTCGCCAATGGCACCCAGCCGCCGGCGTCGCAGTATCCGACGGTCGCAGCCGGCACGCTTGTCGCGCCTACCCAGACCGCTACCGGTTTTCCGAGCCTGACGAACGTCTTCGTGCCGAGCGGACCAGCGGGCACGCCTGTCCAGTTGCAACTGACCTTCAATGGTGAGTACAACCAGCTGTTCGTGACGGACTACAGCAACGCCGTGCCGGTGGTCAATACGGCGCAGCAGTACACCATTCTTGTGCCGAAAGTCGACGCCAACGGCAACGAGACAGCCGGCGTCCTCGTACCCGATGTCAGCGTGCCGCTCGCCACATACACCGGCTGGAATTACCGCGGGTCGGGCCACGCAGTAGGCGACGGCTGCATCTCGAACGGCGCGGCAATTCCGTTAGCCTTGAACGCTGCCGCACAAGCTGGCGGGACGGATTCCCGAGCCACACTCACGACGCTCTATGGCGCCAGCAGGTCTAAGTACCAGGCAGCCGTGTCGGCAGCGGCGGACGCACTCGTGAGCCAGGGCTATTTGTTGCAGGCGGATGCCGACAACGTCTTCGTCGCCAACGCTGCAAGCATTTCGCCTACCTTGTTGCCCTTGCCCTGAAATGAAAACGAGGGAGCGGATCGTGGCGCCGCACGGTGTCACGGCCGACTCTTCATGCCGATTCCTGACTTGCTGACCACGATGAACAGGATGGAGCGATGACCGGAACGAGAAGACGCACTGCCGCCGGGTTTGTCGCTGCCACGATGGTGGCGCTCAGTGGTTGCGGTGGGGGTGGAGGCGGTTCAGACAACGGGAGCCCTGGCACACCCGCAGCAGCCACGCCGAGTGCAATCGTCTATCAAGATAGTTTGCTGCTCGGCAGCGTCACTCCGCAATCATTGTCTTTCGTTGCGGCAACAATGACCGCGAACGCCATGATCGTGAGTCCCGTCGCAGCACCGCTTGTCGTACCCGGCAACAATCCGCTTGTATCGAGCTATTTTCAGGGCACTGTCCCAGGCGCGGGCATCGCCTGTGTCTCCTCGCCGACAAATAGTATTGGTACGGTGACAGGCGTCAACGCCGGCGTGAACATCAAGAGTGTTGCTGTGATGCTGGATGCGTCCTGGACACTATCAACGGCCCCCGATGCGAACTGGAGTGCTCTGGCCGCTAGCGCCGCAGCGTTTGATGGCTGGGAAAATTGCGGAGCCAAAGCCGAAGGCAGTCCGTCGCCGTCGTCCACCTTGACGATCAATGCGGATGGCAGCTTCTCCGATAACATATTCGACGGCAATCCCTCCACCACGGTTACCATCGTCGATCAAAGCTTCAGTTCGACACAGGCCGCGTCAATGCTGTCAGACGCCGGTTATCTCGATGCGAGCCAGGCCGGTAATCCGCAGACCCTTCGCCTGAAGGTGTATCAGAACGCAGCAAAACAAACGCTTCTCGTTGAGCAAGGCATTCCGGCCAGCGGAGCGAGTAGCGAAAATCCTGGTTTTGTTGCAATCTATTTTCAGCGGTAAGACCGGTCGACATGGGACTCGCGGTGCGCATCGGAGGCGCCCGGGCGCGGTGATGCTCTCGCGGTAGACGAATGTAAAGGTCCGACGCAAATAGGTGGACCTTTTATCGTGCTACGGTCGATTTCGGCTCCGACGCCACGCCCTACAACCCTTCCCGTCTTTTATCCGAAAGCATCACGTCTGGCAGTGGGTGCGTTTTGACACCGCTCTCTACCAAGCACCTCCTTTATATCTCATCGAAGGCCTCGCTTTAACGATAAAATACGGTATGTAAAGCATTACTTATTATATTTGACAGACAATACGTGAGACCAGCGGCAGCCGGGGGTAGCTCCTGTCGATTGACGGTCAGCCGGTCCTGATCGCCACATTGTTCAGAGGTTTTCCGGTTTGTTATTCGTCTGACATTCACTCCGCAACTACTTCTGCATCAGCAGTTCTAAACAAACCTGCTTGATGCAACAGAGCAAGGATAAGATTCCATTCCTCAGGCTCTTTTCTTGCTGCTGCAAGACGCTGTACCTCGCGTAGTAACGCTGGGCTCCAGTGCGCAATTCGCGCTTGAACGCCGTGGGTAGACGTGTGGTGGGCCGCTCGTCGGACCAGGAGAATTGCCATGAAATCTCTGCACCCCAAATTTGCTTTGCGCGCGGCGTACCAGCATCACCTGTTCAAAATATCTATGCGATTGCTGGTGGCAATGTGCCTCGGTTCGTGCGGCGGTTCAAACAACAGCCCGACCACCACTACGGGTGGCGCCGGCGGTACGTCCGCTAGCCCGAGTACGACACCCGCGCCGTCTACCACCTCGCCGACCAACACGACTCCCAGGCCGGCCCCTACCGCCTCCGGCACGACCACTGCACCGGGCACGACCACGCCCGGCGGAACGAGTACCGGCTCGACGCCGACGACGGTGCAAGCCTACGCCACAGACGTGCTGATGCACCACAACGACCTCGCACGAACCGGTCAGATGCTTTCGGAAACGACTCTCACGCTGGCCAATGTCAACTCGACAGCGTTTGGAAAGCTGCGCTTCCTTCCTGCTGACGGCAAAGTCGACGGGCAACCGCTATTCGTGACGAGTCTTACGATAGGCACGGCGGTACATAATGTCGTCTATGTTGTAACAGAGCACGACAGCATCTACGCCTACGACGCCGACAGCGGTGCCGCGTTGTGGCAAATATCGCTGGCGGGTGTGGGTGAAACGTCGAGCGCTGACGTCGGCTGCACGGACATCACGCCAGAAATAGGTATCACGTCGACACCGGTCATCGACCGCTCGCGCGGCCCGCATGGCGTGCTGTATGCCGTGGCCATGACCACCGACGGCAGCGGGAATGTGCATCACCGCCTGCACGCGATCGATCTTGCGACAGGCGCTGAACTGTTCGGCGGCCCGACCGAAATTGCCGCGACCTATCCAGGTAGCGGATCGGAAGGTGCGAATGGCCTCCTTACCTTCAATCCGGCTCTGCACACCGTGCGCGCCGCGTTGACGCTGGTCAACGGCACCATCTACATGGGCTGGACCGCCCACTGCATGTCCGGCAACTATAACGGCTGGCTGATGGCCTACAGCGCTGATACGTTGAAGCAAACCGGCGCACTTCCGGTTACCCCGAACGGCACCAAGGGATCGATCTGGATGGCGGGTTCGGGCATGGCATCGGATGGGACATCGATCTATTTTGTGGACGGCAACGGCACCTTCGGCACGACGCTCAACGCGCAGGGATTTCCAGTGGACGGCGATTTGGGCGACACGTTCGTCAAGCTCTCTGCTCTGCCGACGCCGGTCGTAACCGACTACTTCGCCATGTATAACACCGTAGCCGAATCCGATGTGGATGGCGATTTCGGCTCTGGCGGACCGATGCTGCTGCCTGATCAAACCGCGTCGAATGGCACGGTCAAGCATCTGGCTTTAGGGGCAGGCAAGGACACCAATATCTACGTCGTCGATCGCGACAACATGGGCAAGTTCAGCCCGACGTCCAACAACATCTGGCAGGAGCTGATTGGCGTCCTGGCTGACGGAATCTGGGGCTCGCCGGCGTACTTTAATCATGTCGTCTATTACGGAGGTCAGACCGACACGCTCAAGGCAATCCCTATCACCAACGCACTGCTCGCCACCGCACCCTCTTCGCAGAGCGCGTTACAGTTTCCTTATCCGGGCGCCACGCCGGCCATTTCGGCGAACGGCACGAGTAACGGCATTGTGTGGGCGGCAGAAAACGGCACAACCGGCGCGCTTCACGCCTACGACGCCACCAATCTCGCGCACGAGTTGTATAACAGCAATCAGGCCGGTACCCGGGATCAGTTCGGCGCGGGCAACAAGTTCATCACGCCGATGATTTCAGAGGGGAAGGTATTCGTGGGAGCGACGAACGGCGTCGCGGTGTTCGGTTTGCTGAATTGATGCGGGAAAACGAGGCGTGCATCCTGCCTCGTTTCACAAGAGCGCCGGACTAGGCCACCGCTTTTAGCGCTTTTACAAGTTCAGCCAGGCGATAGGGCTTGTTGACGAAGGCAAAATCCTCGATACGCCCATACTGCTCGCGTAATGCCGGAATTGGATATCCCGAGGCGACTATCACCCTGAGACCGGGTCGAAGCTCGCGCGCTGAGCGCGCCAGTTGAATACCGTTCATGCCCTTCGGCATGACTACGTCGGTGAACAGGAGATCGATGTCGGTCCGCCGCTCCAGAATGCCCATCGCTTCAATCCCGTTGGTTGCCGTTGTGACCTCGTAGCCTATGCTGCGAAAAAGCTGCCCCGCCACGTCCAGCACGTCCGGTTCATCTTCCACGATAAGAACCGTATCTACACCATCGTTCGACGCGACAATCCTGTCGTCCGGCACGCCTTCAACCACGGGCAAGTACATGCTGACGGTCGAGCCTGTGCCCTCTTCGCTGTCGATCACGACGTCGCCGCCGGACTGCGCGATGAATCCATAGACCTGGCTCAAGCCAAGTCCAGTGCCCTTGCCCACCTCCTTGGTCGTGAAGAACGGCTCGAACGCGCGTGCAACCACCGCCGGCGGCATGCCTGAGCCTGTATCGGAGACGGAGACCCGGACGTAAGCACCCGGCGCCAGATTCCCAACCTCCACAGCACCTAACTCGACGTTCTCGACGACAACTGCCAGTTTCCCGCCACCGGGCATGGCATCGCGAGCGTTGACGACCAGGTTCAGCAACGCCGCTTCGAATCGCGCGACATCAAGCGAAACGGTCTTGGCGTGGGGACCCAGCCGTATATCCATCTCGATAGCAGAGTTTCCAGCGCGGCGCAGCACCGGTTCGAAACTGCTGATCGCAGAGTTCAGGTCGTACTTTTCAACCTTAAGCGGTTGCTGACGGGCGAACGAAAGCAATTGCTGGGTCATGAGCGCACCGCGCTCGACGGCGCGCCGCATGGCGTCCAGCACCTTGGTATCGGCGTGCTTCTGCGCTCGCGTGCTCAGCACATCCAGACTGCTTGAGATGACCGCCAGCAGGTTATTGAAGTCATGGGCAATCCCCCCAGTGAGCTGGCCGATCGCTTCCATCTTCTGCGATTGGAAAAGCGCCGCATTGGCTCGCTCAAGCGCCTCTGCTGCCTGCTTTCGTTCTGTTATATCTCGTGTGACTTTCGCAAATCCCAGCAATTTCCCCGCTTCGTCGCGGATCGCATCGACAACGACGTGCGCCCAAAATCGCGTTCCGTCCCGGCGCACACGCCAGCTCTCCTGTTCAAACCGGCCTTCGGTTGCGGCCGTTGCCAGCGTCTGGGCAGGCATGTCTTTAGCACGGTCTTCTTCGGTGTAGAAGACCGCGACATTCGAACCGACAATTTCGTCTCGCTTGTAACCCTTGATGCGTTCGGCGCCAGCGTTCCAGTTCGTGATCACACCCGTCGGGGAGATCATGTAGATCGCATAGTCCGTCACGCCCTGAACGAGCAGACGGAACCTGTCCTCGCTTTCGCGCAGCGCCTCTTCATTCGCTTTACGCTCGGTAATGTCGCGCGTGATTTTGGCAAAGCCGAGCAGTTTTCCTGATGAATCGCGGATCGGATCGACCACGACGCTTGCCCAGAATCGCGTGCCGTCTCTTCGCACCCGCCAGCCTTCATCTTCGAACTTTCCTTGTTCGCGGGCGGTTTGTAATGCCCGGGCCGGCTTGCCTGAGCGCCGATCCTCGTCCGTATAAAAAACGGAAAAATGCTGGCCGATGATCTCTTGGGCGGAATAACCCTTGAACCGTTCCGCTCCGGCGTTCCAGCTGTTGATAACCCCCTCAGGGTTCAGCATGTAGATGGCGTAATCCCTGATGCTCGTAACAAGCATTTCGAAGCGGTTTTCTTCGCCCACACCACACAACTGCGCGCCGTCTTCGGTTTTCATTATTCAGACTTCCACGAGTCGTTATTTATTTGTGGTCTAAGAAGGATGCTACGCATCACGCGATGCTTGTTCACCAATGATAGTCTGAATTGATTCATGGATAGACGCCCCCTTCGCTGAAGCGTATCGGCAAGAGACGAACGATGCGCAAGGGGCGAGGGGCGAGGGGCGAGGGGCGAGGCGCGCTCCGATTAGCCGGTCTGCATCGCGTGGACATCGCTGAACAAGAAAACTTGATGCCTCGGCTTTTTAGCGGGGAGCTGCCCTTGCATGAGAACACCTTAAAGCCATGCGTCGAAGCCGTACCTCGACTGCGATCCATCCGGCACAGTTTGGCGCGTCAGGTGATGTCAAGTTTTTCCGGCGAGCCAATGCGAGCTGGCGGCTCAGAAGGCTTGCAGCACATTGATAATGCGGCTAGCGAGCAACGGCTTGGTGTTGCGCCCATATTCAGCCATATGTGCAGAGGCGCCATGCGCCTTTAACGCTTCGGCGCTTTCCCAGCGTTCGATCACCGCAAATGTGTCATTGCCGAGCGGTGTTTGAATCGCTCCGAAGTCAGGGACATCGACCACCGCTTCGTAGCTGATGCAGCCATTTTCCGCCAGCACTGCTGGACGGTTCCTGGCGAATAGTTCAAGCACCGCGTCGCGTGACCCGGGCAGTGCGGTGATAGTGGCAATGACGTGAATCATCCGGACATTCTCCTTTCGTGGTTCGGCATGGATTGCCGCTGCAATCATAGCCGCGTCCGGCAACGTGTGCTGCCAGCGGCCGGGTATGAACCGAAATCCCGGCATCGTGAGTGGCACGTCGAACACCCTGAAATTCCACACTCGCGTGCCCCGCTGATCAAGACACGGCGGCGACCACCGCGTCCGCGTGTAAACTAGCGAACTTTTTGGACTCTGGTGGTATGGTGCAAGCCCCTCAGCGCACAGCTTTCAGCGGCCCGACGCTCATTCGCTTACTGGCTCGCCTTGCGGATGTCGAAGTTACCGAATCCAGGCAATCGCTCTCGGACAGGCTGAGCCAATGGGTCCACTGGACAGACGCCATCGCACTGTCCACGGCGCTCAACGGCAATCTGCCTTGCGCACCTCCCGGAGGGCATGCCCTCGGCAGCGTGGAGGAAATAGAGTGCGCCCGCGTGCGCAGCGCGTTGGTGAATGCCATCGCCGGCGGCAGTGCGTCCGCCGCCGCCAAGCGCCACGGGCCTGCCCAAACGTCCTCTCAAGGAGACTCCATGGACGCTGCGCTCGACTATCCGGCATTTCGTCAGATCTATCTGTCCATGCAGCAGACGATGGAAACGGGCATCGGTAACCTGCGAGGCCGCCTGCGGGCAAAGCTGGCCGCCAGGACGCCCGACATGAGCCGGCTCGCGGAGGTGGATGCCGTCATGGAGCGTGCGCTTAGCCCGCGCGAGCGCAGTCTGCTGGCCACCGTGCCCGGGTTGCTCGGCGGGCACTTCGAGCGCTTGCGCAAGGCCGATCGGGAGACACGGGCCGACGCCCAGGCTTTGGAGGACGCCTCCGTGATCGCGCCGGGCGCGTGGCTGACCGTGTTCCGCAAGGATATGCGGAGCGTTTTGCTAGCCGAACTGGATCTTCGTTTTCAACCGGTCGAAGGGTTGCTCGCGGCCCTTCGCACCCGCTAACTGGGACGCTATGTCCAGATATCTGAATCTTGTCGTTTTTTTGGTAGGTCTGGCCGCTGTGTGCTGGATCGGCGCCGGTTACGTCGGCTCGAACCCGCTGGCGCTGGCCGTCACCATGCTGGTGGGTGCGTGCTATCTGGCGGGCGCGCTTGAGCTCCAGCGCTACAGCCAAGCGACTTCAACCCTGGCGCGGGCCGTCACGGACCTGTCCGGACCGCCTCCCGGTCTCAGCGCCTGGCTTGACCGATTGCATCCCAGCTTGCGCCACGCGGTGCGCCTGCGCGTCGAAGGCGAGCGCGTAGCCTTGCCCGGCCCGGCGCTTGCGCCCTATCTGGTCGGCTTGCTCGTATTGCTGGGCATGCTGGGCACGCTCCTGGGCATGGTGGCGACCCTGAGAGGGACAGGCATGGCGCTGGAAAGCGCGACGGACCTGCCGGCTATCCGCGACTCGCTCGCTGCACCGGTCAAGGGCTTGGGATTTGCGTTCGGCACCTCCATTGCAGGCGTGGCCACATCCGCCATGCTCGGGCTGCTTTCTGCACTGTGCCGGCGCGAGCGGATCGAGGCCGGGCAGATGCTCGACGTGAAGATCGCGACCACATTGCGCATTTACTCGCAGACCCATCAGCGCGAGGAAGCCTTCAAGCTCCTGCAGCGGCAGGCCGAGGGGATGCCTGAGCTGGTCGATCGGTTGCAGAGGATGATGGCGACCATCGAACAACAGAACCTCGCCGTCAACGCGCGCCAGATCGCCAGCCAGGAGGCCTTCCACGGCAAGGCCGAGGCAACTTACGCCCGCCTCGCTTCCTCGGTGGAGCGGTCGCTGAAGGAGAGCATTGCCGACAGCACCCGCGCCGCGGGCGCGGCGCTGCAGCCGGTCATGGAGGCCACGATGGCGGGCCTTGCCCGCGAGACGGCTTCCTTGCACACCACGGTCACGCATGCCGTGCAGCAGCAACTGGAGGGACTGTCGAGCGGTTTCGAGGCGAGCACCACCACCGTGGCCGGTATCTGGAACCGGGCACTTGAGGGACACCAGCGGTCGAGCGAGGCGCTGATCCAGCAACTGCGCACATCGCAGGATCGATTCACCGACACCTTCGAGCAACGTTCGGCCGGGCTGCTGGAAGGTCTCTCCGCGCGCCTGGACGCTACGGCCGGCAGTGTGTCTGCGGCGTGGAACGAAGCGCTGTCAAGGCAAGAACGCGCTGGCGAGAAGCTGGCGAGTCACAATCAGCAGGCCTTGGCCGATGCCGCAGCGACCTTCGAGCAGCATTCGGCTGCGCTGCTGCGCACCGTGGGCCAGTCTCAGGCGGACTTGCAGGGCGAATTGGCATCGCGGGACGAGCAACGGCTCACGGTCTGGACCGAGACGCTCGGCTCGATGGCCGCTACGTTGAGCCGCGAGTGGGAGCAGGCGGGCACGCGCACCGCCAGCCGGCAGCAGGAGATGTGCGACGCGCTGGCGCAAACCGCACGCGACATCTCGGCCCAGACGCAGGCGCACGCCAGCAACACGATCGCCGAAATCGACCGGCTCGTACAAGCTGCATCGGAAGCCCCCAAGGCCGCCGCGAACTTGCAGGCGGAATTGGCATCGAGGGATCAGCAGCGGCTGGCGGCCTGGACCGAAACGCTGGGTTCGATGGCCGCTACGCTGAGCCGCGAATGGGAGCAAGTCGGCACGCGCACCGCGAGCCGGCAGCAGGAAATTTGCGACACGCTGGAGCGGACCGCGCGCGATATATCGGCCCAGACGCAAACGCACGCGAGCGACACGATCGCCGAGATCTCCCGGCTCGTGCAGGCGGCATCGGAAGCCCCCAAGGCGGCCGCCGAAGTCGTTGCCGAACTGCGTCAGAAACTCTCCGACAGCATGGTCCGCGACACCGCGATGCTGGAGGAGCGCAGCCGTCTGCTGGCGACGCTGGAAACCCTGCTCGATGCCGTGAACCATGCGTCCACCGAGCAGCGCTCAGCCGTTGACGCGCTGGTCACGACGTCGGCGGGTCTGCTCGAGCGTGTGGGCACCCAGTTCGCCGACAAGGTCGAAACGGAAACCGGCAAGCTCGGCGCCATTGCCGCGCAAGTCACCGGCAGCGCGGTCGAGGTGGCGAGTCTCGGCGAAGCATTCGGCATGGCCGTACAGGTGTTCGGCGATTCGAACGAAAAGCTGGTGACTCATCTCCAGCGTATTGAAGCCGCGCTGGACAAGTCACTCGCGCGCAGTGACGAACAGCTTGCCTATTACGTGGCGCAGGCTCGGGAAGTCATCGACCTGAGCATGATGTCGCAGAAGCAGATTGTCGAAGATCTGCAAGAGCTCGCCGGCCGGCGTGCGTCCGCCGGAGCTGGGGTTGGAGCCACAGTCGCATGAGCGAGGATATCGACGGCGGCTTGGAGACGACCGCGCCGATATGGCCCGTCTTCGCCGACTTGATGTCGGTGCTGCTGGGCGCCTTCATGCTGATCATGGTGGGCGTCATCGGCGTGCAACTGGAGCTGTCTTCCAAGCTTGAACAAGAGGTCAAGCAGCGGCAGATGGAAACACAGCGCCGCAAGACCCTGGAACAGGCGCTGGCCGGGCCGCTGGCAGCAGGCCGGGTGACGCTGGTCAACGGGCGTATTGGCATCAACGGCAGCGTGTTGTTCGCACTCAACTCCGATCAACTACAGCCCGAAGGCCGGGACGTACTGAAGAGCCTCGCCGGGCCGCTGACCGCTTATCTCCAGGCCAACGACCAGATCCTGATGGTGAGCGGTTTTACCGACGACCGGCAGTTGCGGGAGAGTAACCGTCGCTTTGCCGACAACTGGGAGCTGTCGGCCCAGCGCGCGTTGACGGTCACCCGTGCGTTGATCGACGCGGGCATCCCCTCCTCCTCGGTATTCGCGGCCGCATTCGGCTCACAGCAGCCCGTGAGCTCGAATGCCGACAACGAGGGACGGGCGAAGAATCGGCGAGTGGAAATAGCACCTGTTCCAAGGCCGTCGAGCGCAACGGTGAAGCCCGGTGAATAGCGACGTTAGTGGTGTGACCAAAAGCGTCCGCGCGACGCTCGATGCGTGGCGCGAGCGCGGTGCCGATCGGCTGGATCCCATCCGATTTTATTTTATCGAAGCGCTGGATCGGCGAGCAGCCAGCCACAGCGGCGAGTCGCGGCGCATCCTGGATGACAGGCTGTCCAAACTGCTCGAGGCTTACGCTCACGATTACGCCAACGATCTTGAGAACGCCGCGTCGGAAACTGCCAATGCCGGCGAACCCGCTCGTGGCAAACTTGCCGGACTGATCGAGTACATGAGCCTCAGTGCGCCGGTAGATAGCGACGGTCCCACAGCCGGTCACACCTTGCCCCGACCCTCCTCCTATCCGGACATGGAGGTGCTCGATTACTTCAGGAAAACCTGGACCACGGTCAGTACCGAAAGACAGTTTCGGCAGTCGCTTGCACAAGTGCCCGGGAATGCGGGCCCGCTCAACTCGAGTAGCCTCGTGCATCGTTCGCTCTCGCTGATGCGCGAGTTGTCGCCAGGGTATCTGGAGCAGTTCTTGTCGTACATCGACGTGTTGTCGTGGATGGAGCAAATGAACGGCGGCGGCGCCTTGCCGGACAAAGATGCGGCTCGCTCCGTGAGCCCCCGGAAAAGTACGCGCGGCAAACCGCGCTAGCGCTAGCGTCACGTGCACCACGTGCACCACGTGCACCTTGTGCGTTATGGGTGTCACACTTGCATTACCAGCTTCCGGTTTGACTGTATCGCCAATACAGTTAGTCCAGAAAATCGGCACGGATCGAACCGCCTGACTCAGTCCTTGCCGGGTGTTGAGGTAATGAGCCTGATCCAAGCGAACAACGGGTGAACTCGAGATGTAGAAGGAGGCATCGCACAAAAGGCGACCATGACTGAGCAGGCCTGCGAACCGTGTCACCCACGCGAACTACGCCTACGGTATAACGGCCCCCGCTAAGCGGGATCTCGGAAGTGGGTTTGTCGGCTTGATCATCCATGTTTCAGTCCAAGTCGCCCTTCTGCTCAAAGAAAACGAGAACGACAATGCGTGATTTGCATCGCACGAGACAGAGTCGACTTCCATGCTGATTGATAGTTTCGAGGCGTCGCACCGAGCGGCTTCAATCATTGACTGGACCGTGTTAGCCAAATTCGTCGTGCTGTGGCAGTTCGTCGGTTATGGCATACCACGGCGCCTTGGACCCGACAAAAATGTGTGCGGTTGGGCGAATAGTCGGAGTGTCGCTGAGCGTTCCTAAAGTGACGTGAACGAACTCGCCCTCACGAACGACCGAAAACATAAGGCTTCCGCAGATCTTGCAATGAACATCGTGAGCCCCGGTCTCATCACCGAAAATCAACAGGTCGGCTTGCCCTTGCGTGATGCCCAACTTGTTACGCTCGATCCCCGCGAATGATTTGAATGCTGAACCGGTTGCGCGCCGGCAGTTTGAACAATGACAGTTCATTGCATAGACAAACTCATCCTTCACGGCGTAATGGACTGCGCCGCAAAGGCATCTGCCTGCAAGCAACGAATTCACGTTTGTCTCGATGAAAGAAGTCACGCTAACGAACTGGATATCAAATTCTGATTGGTTGGATCGCACCAACTTTCGCTCACGCTGGTAAATGATAGCGTCGGCTGTCATTTTAGTGCCTTTTCCGCGACGTTCATCGTGGCGTTTCGCGGACCAGGTCGATCTGCTGCCATTACCGGTGGAAGTACGATGTTTCGAACTGTCCGCCGCATGGCATCCGCGCCTGCGGGCCGATCCGGCACACGCGTGGCTGCACCAGCAACTGTTCGCCGTCGCCAAGCACCGCACGGCCGTGCCAGAACGAACGATCCGGTCAAGGCGCACGGCGTGAAGCACCTTGGGCCGGTGCCGCGGGAATCGGGATCGCAGAGGAGCCGAAGTTTGAATGGAGAATGGAAGCGCCGGTCGAGGGCCGCAATTGGATCGACAGCGACCTTCGCCGATGGCACGCAGTGGCGTTTCGCCGGCATGAGCCAGCGGCGATCTGCTCAGGGCACCCTGCCTGTGACACAATCACTGCATGTGGGCTAGCTCATCGCTCCTGCGATTGGAATTAGCCGCTGCCATGAGACGTCAATGAGACGATCCAATTGAAAATCCCGAATGTAACGCGTCTTTTTATGCATTCGGCCGCCCCTCACTTCGCTGCGCCATGCCAGAAAATAAACAAAAATCTGAATCCGACACGCCGCCGAACCCGGAGCGGATCAGCGTCGCCCCAAAAAAGCGGCGGCGCTGGCAGCCGTCCAATGCGCTGCGCAGCATCCTGATGGTGTTTGTCGGTTTTGTCGCCTTCGTTATCGTATCGGGCATTGTTCTGTACAAACCGGTCATGTACGGCGACATGATCGAGAACTTCGGCATAGTCATGATGCTGACCGTTCCGGTGATTGCGGCTGTCGCCTTTCGCGTGGGTCTCGATTCCTGGCTGGATGTGGAGTAAACCGAGCCGGGAAGTCCCCTCGCTCAGGCCAGTTCATCCGCCTCCATGCCACGCAAAATGGGACGCATGCCTGACAGCTCATGTGGCAACTTGTGCGGCAGCGCGTGACCCACGTGCCGCGCCGTCTCGAACAGTTCCGCGAGCCAGTTGCCGAACGCGCGCACGCGCGGTGGAACGAGGCGATGACGCAGATAGGCGACCGATACCGGCACGGCTGCGGGCCGGTAGTGCGGCAGCACTTCGCTCAGCCGCGCAGCCGCCCGCGCGGAATCCCGAGTGATCTCGCAGCACGGGTAAAACTGTTGGTGTCGACAATGCGCACGAATGTCCGCATCGCCATGATGCGGTCCATCACGGGCGTTTCTCCTATGGATTTAGAGGCACCGCACGCGCTGTTGGCCCGCGGTGCCCTATGCCGGCAAGCAGTTTTTTGATCTGCCGCGCCCGGCTAATGGCAACAGCGTCCGGCTTCGTGCTGCGAAGCCGGGTCGGCTGCAGCCGTCGCGGTATCTGTACCACGACGAACCTCGTCATAACGATCGTGATGACGCAACCAGTCCATCATGTTGTGCTCTTCGTCTCGTCCCTTCGGGGTGAGGTCGAGCAAGTTGTAGGTGCCGATGAGCGGCTCGCCGCCGCGTCCATATGCCGAAAACGTATGGAACACATCACCGGTATCGTCCTTGTAGAACACACTGAGCCCGGGTAACTCGTCGCTGTCGAAGCCACCGGCCGTGACGTCATTCATCTCGAAGTTGTAGTACACCTTACCTTTTTCCCGCTGTTCAGATGTAAACGACACATGATAGTCGTAGTTGAAATCGCTGCCGAACGACGAGACCCAACGGAAATGCCAACCCATGCGCTTTTTGAATGCTTCGATTATCTCGAGCGGCGCACGCGACACCGCGATGTACGCGACATCGCGCTGCTCGACGTGCTGCAACGCACCGTCGATATGATCGGACAGGAACGAGCAGCCCGGGCACCCTTCTTCCCAGTCCGGCCCTAACATGAAGTGATAAACGATCAACTGGCTGCGTC
This sequence comes from Caballeronia sordidicola, assembly GCF_002220365.1. Classification (GTDB taxonomy): domain Bacteria; phylum Pseudomonadota; class Gammaproteobacteria; order Burkholderiales; family Burkholderiaceae; genus Caballeronia; species Caballeronia sordidicola_C. The sequence goes on from NZ_MTHB01000246.1 coordinate 171,200, forward strand.
CGTTGAACAGTTCAGCCAGCGTCTTGCGGCCCTGCGGAGTGTCGAACATGTAGGTCGTGTCGACCTTCACCCAAGGCAACGCGCGACGTTTTTCGGCGAGCGCGTCGCGCGCATGCGTCACCGCTTTTTCCTCGGCCAGATGCGCCTTGTGCGTTGCAAGCCATTCTTCCCTCGAAACAATTCGATGCGATTCCATGTTTGAATCCTCCTGTCCTGAAGTGATCAGGCAAACTGCCGTGAAAGCTCATCGAGGACATGGTTCCAGCCACCCTCGTGATCATCGCGCGCTGCTTCATCCGCAAACTGCTCATGCTTCAGCGTGAGTAACGTGCGCTCGCCGCCATGCTCGCCGTGCAGCATGAACGTAACGAGTGATTCGCGCTCCGGTGTGCTGCGCCACGCCCAGGTATAGACGAGCTTTTCGTCTGGGACGACTTCTTGGAACACGCCGCTTACGTCATGCTCCTCGCCCTCGGGCGTGCGCATGATGATCCGAAAGCGTCCGCCGACCCGCACGTCCATCTCCGCGTGAATCACGTCGTTATTGTTGGGATGCATCCACTTCACGATTTGCGACGGCTCCGTCCACGCGGCGTAGATTTTGGCGGGTTTCGCGTTGATTCGGCGCTGGAGCGTGAGACTGGGTTGGGCGGGCATGAGTCCTCCTCCACAAAGGCAGCAAGGCGATCAAGGGTATCGGTCCAGAAGCGCTGGTAGCGATTGAGCCATTCCATTGCTTCCTCCATCGGTCCGGCGGCAAGACGGCACGCGACAGTGCGACCCGTCTTGGCACGCGCGATCAGACCGGCATCCGACAACACATCCAGATGCTTCATCACGGCCGGCAACGACATCGCAAACGGCTGCGCAAGTTCGCTGACGGACAACTCCGCACTCGCGGACAGGCGTGCAAGGAGCGCACGCCGCGTTGGGTCGGCCAACGCGGCGAATGTACGGTCCAATGCGTTTTCCTGAAACTTAACCATGAAGTTAACTATAGAGAGGGATGGCGCGATGTCAAGGCGCTCTTCGAGATTTTTTTGGAGATCGTGCCGGCAGTTGCGGCGGCGTCAAACGGAGGCAGTTCAGCGTCGATTGCTACACGTCAAACTTTGCGGCCACCCTGTAAAACCCCGCGCAAGCTTCAGCGACGAACGTCGGAATGGTATCCATGCCGTTCGCTGGCCATTCATGAATCCAGCTCATATGAGCTTGCCGATTCTACCGTCTAGTCACATGCTGACACAGCCGGTAAATTTAGCGCTGCAGGGAATCGAACCGGCATAGGCGAGAAGCGTCCGTGCAATAGACCCTGGCCCAGACCCAAAGTTGGAGATGACTTGATGACTAACGAGCCCACCGCTGCACGCAAGGCGTTCGGCGACCTCGCGCCCGCACTCGCGGATCACACCGACAAGGTCCTGTTCGGCGACATCTGGGAGCGCCCAGGGCTTTCGCCGCGTGATCGCAGTCTGATCACGGTCGCCAGCCTCGTCGCTCTTTATCGCACCAACGAGCTTCCGTTTCATATCGGCCGAGCGTTGGACAACGGCGTGACTCGCGACGAACTGATCGAGCTGATCACTCACCTTGCTTTCTACTCAGGCTGGCCGACGGCAATGACGGCCCTCCCCATTGCAAGGCAGGTCTTCGACAGTCGCGAGGCTTAACCAGCCGAACCGGATGTTTTTTACTTCGCAGGCTTAGCCTGAATGGAGCATACAGAATGGACTATCAGTATCTGGGCCGCAGCGCGCTCAAGGTCTCGCCCTTGTGTCTGGGGGCGATGATGTTCGGCGGCGAGACGGACGAGGCGACGTCAAAGCGCATCGTCGACAAGGCGTTCGATCAAGGCGTTAATTTCATCGACACCGCTGACGTTTATCACGCGGGTCGTTCGGAAGAAATCGTTGGACGAGCAATCGCTGATCGTCGGGACAACTGGGTCGTCGCCACCAAGTTCGGCTATCCGACCACGCAAGGCCCAAACGAACAGGGTCAGTCGCGCAAGTGGATCATCCAGTCTGTTGAAGCGAGCCTGAAGCGTCTGGGTACGGACTACATCGACATCCTGTACTTTCACCGGGCGCTCGTTGACGCACCGCTGGAAGAAGCCGTACGTGCGATCGGCGATCTGATTCGTCAGGGCAAGATCCGTTACTTCGGTTTGTCCAATTTCCGTGGCTGGCGCATTGCCGAAATCGCGCGTCTCGCCGACCACATGGGAATTGACCGGCCGGTCGCGAGCGAACCGCTCTATAACATTGTGGACCGTACCGCGGAAGTCGAACAACTGCCAGCAGCGGCGCACTACGGTATGGGCGTGGTCCCATACAGCCCACTCGCGCGTGGCGTCCTCAGCGGCAAATATGCGGTGGATACCCCGCCGCCGGCCGACTCGCGCGCAGGCCGCGGCGACAAGCGAATCCAGCAGACCGAGTGGCGCCCGGAATCGCTCAGGATCGCACAAACCATCGCTGATCATGCAGCGAAGCGTGGAACAACTTCCATTGCCTTCGCTCTCGCATGGGTGCTCAAGAACCGCATTGTCAGCAGCACGATCGCGGGTCCGCGTACCGAAGCGCAGTGGGACAGCTACGTCGACGCACTGAAGTTGCAACTCGGACCCGAGGACGAAAAGCTTGTCGACAGCCTCGTTGCACCGGGGCATGCGTCGACACCTGGCTATACCGATCCCGGATACCCCATCGAAGGGCGACGCGTCGCTTGAGGTATTAGCGGGAATTCGCTTGTATATCAGACCCCAGCGTGCAACGCATTAATGCAAGCCAGGAGTAAGGTTGTTGCTTTGCCTATGCCCACAAGGTCGTACGCCAAGCAACAACCGCCCTGCCAACTGTCCACGCCGATCCGCTTGACAATAGTCTTATATGCCCATAATAATGACGACAAATATCCTTGTGGTTTGATCCAACATGACTGCGTCTAACTTGCCCATCAACCCGGGCATCTGTAACAACACCGCTCTGCGTAAAGCCGCGCGGCGGCTCACACGTTTCTACGATGCCTGCATGGCGGAAACGGGTTTGCGTGCCACCCAGTACGCCATCCTGAACCTGCTTGCAACCCGGGGGCCCACTAACATGGCCGTGCTTGCCGACTTGTTGTCGATGGATCGCGCAACCATGGGGCACAACCTGCGTCCGCTGGAACGCGACGGACTGGTCATCATTCAAATCGGTCGCGAAGACCGCCGCGAGCGAGAAGTGGTTTTGTCCAGCGTGGGCGTGAATATAGAGGCGCGAAGCAAACCCTCATGGCTCAAGGCGCAAGCAAGCTTTGAAAAGGAATTCGGCAAGCAAGACGCGTTGGCAATGCGGCGAATGATGGCTCGAGTCACGCAACTCGAACTCGACCCCGAGGAAGCAATCTCCTGATTTTTTACCCGCGTAGTATGTGACACCATCACCCCACGGCATTCAGCGAGACAATCCCGTTCTCTCGCTGAAAAAAATTCCTGATACGGGCATATAAGTCTATTTCCATGAAACCACATCGCAGTCGGAAAACCGTCGCTTCACTCATCGCCGCCGTGATCCTCGGCGCTGCGCACCTATCGGCCCACGCCGCAGCAACGCATGAATTCACTGACAAGGACAGGCAAGAGGTCAAGGACGTTTTTCTCCGTCAGGCGGCTGCCGCCACTGCCCACGACATAGTGGCGTTCGAAAGCGTATTCGCATCGGCGCCGGCTGGTCAGCCCGATCCCGTCGTCTTAATCGCCCGCCCGTACCGATTCTGGGGAAAGGCGGCGCTCATCGCGCACTTCAAGGAAACATTCAAAGGCGTGTGGAAGTTCGATCCCGACGTCGACAGCATAAAGATCATTCCCCTGACGCCGGATGTTGCCCAGCTGTATGCGGAGACGCAGATCACGGGCGGTCCCCTGGACGTGGCGGCCAAGCCCGCCCCCTACCTCGTGTATGAGGTTGCTGTGCGGACCGCCGAAGGCTGGCGCATTGCGGCGATCGTGCCTCAAGCTGCGCAGCCGAAGTAAACGCCGTTTTTTGACCTGAAGTCTTCCGCTATGAAGATAGCGGCACTGCGGACATCGCTGCGCCGGCCCTTTCGGAACGCGTTCATCGACGTCATGTCGATCGCTAGCTTAATCGGTCTGCGCGTCCCTCCACGCGCAGACATCGCCGGTTGCAAGCTCTCGCTGCCCGAGCACGAACGTCGCATTGACCGATGCAGGAACTTCTACTTGCTGTTCGCCGAAGTTGAACGCGAAGGTCAGGTCGCCGCGCCGGCGAATGCGCAACCCGTCGGCTAGCAATTGAGTTTCAATTCCGGCCTCGTTCGCCGCCTGCGCAAGCACCGCGCGATGCAATCCGTGCGATAGCCACGCCGCCACATATAGAACCTTTCCGCGACTCAGCACAGCCGGCCACGCATCGTCGAATTGCGCATCGACTCGCGTGTCGCCATTGGCGCGAACATGCTCACGCCAATGCATCGCCACACCTTCTATGTCGCCGAAAGAAAGCGCGGGCGTGAGCGTCGGGCGCAGGGTCTCGACTTCCAGGACTTGCATTGGCAATACCTTTTGCAGCGCGCCGGGCGGGAGGCTTGAAGGAATCGCAAATGCTGTCGTCTTCGAACCGCTTCTCGGACCGAACACCCATTGCGCAGAACTCTTTTCTATCTGGCCGACGAGCGTTTCGTCGATGACGGCAATGCTTGGAACGACCACCAGCCGGTATTGCGACAGATCGGCCTTGCTCGAAACGATATCAACGTCCAGGCCGAGTTCACGCAGCGCCTCGTAGTAGTCGAACACCAACATCTGGTAGTCGAAGGTCTTGCCGTGACGCTGAATCTCGAACATCCATTGCGTCTCATAGTCGAACACAATCGCGGTGGCAGCACGCTTTGGCGCGCCGAGTCCCGAGAGCGCTGCCGATGCCGCAATCTCGCGGGCTGCCTGCTGCACCTCAAGGCCGCCCGGCGACAGTTCGTTGTTAGGCAGATTAAGTCCGGAGTGCATCTGTTCCTGCGCAAACGGACACTGACGCCAGCGGAAATACGACACCAGTTCCGCGCCGTGCGCGAAAGCCTCATAAGCCCAAAGCCTGACCATCCCTTTGGCCGGAACCGGGTTCCACGACGCCCAGTTCACTGGTCCCGCCTGCTGCTCCATCACCCAGAATCGTCCGCCACCTATCGTCCGATAACGATCGTGATCGAACGCCGAGACGTCGGGATGTGCGGTCCGTGCGTAACGCGCTTTCTGTTCTTCCGGCAGCGCGATCGACTCGGTACGTGCGATCGGATAGCTGTCCCACGCAGCCACGTCGATCGCGTTATCTTCAGCAAAACGGTAATGATCGAATGTCGTGAAAAAGCCCATGAAGTTATGCAGCAGGTCGGCATTGGGCGCATGCTGACGCAGCACCTCGATCTGTTCGCGATGAAAACTCCCTACCTCCTCCGACATGAATCGGCGGAAGTCGAGCAGATGGATCGGATTCGCATCGGTGGGCGTCAAGTTCGGCAAACCGATTGCATCGAAAGACGGATACTCCATGCTCCAGAAGACATTGCCCCACACTTCGTTGAGCGCATTGACGCTCTCATAGCGAAGCTGCAACCATGCCTGAAAGCGCTTCAGTGCGGCGGGGGAATAACTCGGCACGGTATCGTGACAGCCGAGTTCGTTATCGGTCTGCCAAGCGACAATCGACGGATGCCGCCCATAACGCCCCGCCATCGCAGTGACAAAGCGCACGCATTCGCGCCGATAGATTTCGCTGGAAATATCATAGTGACGACGCGAGCCGAAGTTCCAGCGTACGCCATCCGCCCGCACCGGCAACACCTCCGGATGCGCGTCGATCAGCCATTTCGGCGGTGATGCCGTTGGTGTGCCCAGCACGAGCTTCAGCCCCGCAGCCGCGAGCGTCTCGATGGCTTCGTCAAGCCATTCCCAGACGAATTCACCGGGGCGCGGCTCCATCCGGCTCCACGCGAATTCAGCAATCCGCACATGCGTGATGCCGAGTTCCGCCATCCGCTTTGCATCGTCGGCCCACATAGAACGAGGCCATTGTTCCGGGTAATAACACACACCAAGTTGCATGAGATAGTCTCTTTAATGGATGACGGCAAACAAGCATTCAACCCTTGCTTGCGCCAAAAGTCAGGCCGGCGACGAAATGCTTTTGCATGGCGAAGAACATCAGCACGGAGGGCAACGCCGCCAACACTGAACCGGCGGCGACCAGGTTCCAGGCAGTCGTCCACTGCCCCTTGAGCGCGGCGACGCCCACGGTGATCGGCGCGGCCTCATCGCCTTGCGTGAGGCATAGCGCCCAGAAGTAGTCGTTCCAGACAAACGTGAACACCAGTATGCCGAGCGCGGCGAGCGCGGGCCGAATCAGCGGCAGCACGATGCGCAGGTAGATTGCCCATTCGCTCGCCCCTTCCACGCGCGCGGCCTCGATCATCTCGAACGGCAACTGCTTGATGAAGTTGCGCAGAAACAGCGTGCAAAAACCGGTCTGAAACGACACATGGAAAATCACCAACGCCCACACGGTATTGAACAGCCCGACTTTCAGCGCCATGTCGCGTACCGGGATCATCAGGATCTGGATGGGCACGAAGTTGCCGGCAACGAACGCGAACAGCACAGCGGTGTTACCCGGGAACTTGTAGGTCGCCAAGGCAAAACCCGCCATGGACGCCAGCACGATCGCGCCGATCACCGACGGCACCGTGATCAGCACGCTATTGGCGAAGTAATGCAACATCGGCGTTTGCGTGAGCGCCGTGCCGTAGTTTTCGATCAGCGCAAAATGCTTGGGCCAGCCCCAATAGTCGCCTTGCGCCAGTTCATCCGAAGAGCGGATGGAGGTGACGAGCACGGCCAGCATCGGCAGCAGCCATATCAGCAGCGCGATTGGCAGCGAGGCTTTGTAAAGCCTGCGGTTGAGCGGTTTCCAGCGTTCGACGGGAAGTGGATACATGGCACGTGACTCCTGAAAATCAGCGTTCTTCGCGCAGCATGCGGCGCAAATGGAACACGATATAGACGAGCATGATCGCGAACAGCACGACTGCAATCGCTGCGGAATACCCTTCGCGGTAGTACTTGATCGCCTGGTCGTACATGTAATAGGCGAGCACGGTGGAACTGTCGAACGGCCCTCCGCCGCTCATCACGGCGATCAGGTCGAAGCTGCGCAGCGCGCCGATCACGGTGAGCACCACGGCCATGAAGGTCGCGGGCCGCAATTGCGGAAGGATCACGTGCCATAGCAGCGCCACGCCCTTTGCTCCTTCCATGCGCGCTGCCTCGACCACTTCCGGATTGATGGCCGTGAGACCGGTGAGGTACAGCACCATGCAGAACGGCGTTTGCGGCCACAACGCGGCGAAGATGATGCCAAGCGTTACCGTATGCGGATCGCCGAGTACAGGAATGCCGTGGCCGACAATCAGGCGCAACAAACCAAAGCTCGGGTCATAAAACCAGCTGAACACGAGACCCACCACCACGCCTGACAGCACGAACGGCGCGAAGAACAGCGACTTCACGATGCGCATGCCACGGATATGCTGGTTCAGATACAACGCGAACAGCAGGCCGAACGGCGGCGCAAACAGGAACAGAGCGAGCCAGATCAGGTTGTTCTTGAGCGCCGTGTAGAACGTGTCCGAGTGGAACAGTTCGATGTAGTTATCGAAGCCGGCGAACGTCTTCGGCGTCATTCCGTCCCAGTTATAAAAGCTGAGGGAAATGCTGCTGATGATCGGATAAACCACGCACAGGCAAAACAAAGCGCAACCCGGCAGCAGAAAGAAAAACGCGGCGCGGTGCTGATGACGGCGTGTAGTAGAGACGTGCCGGCGCCGAGCCGCGGGTAAGCGGCGCGCTACGGAATCAGACATGATCGGGCCTCGTCGGGATCGTTGGCAAGCGCCAGCCGTTGATGCAGCATGCAACCGCTGGCGCTACCGGATTTACTTCTTGTAGATACGCTTGCGGGTCGCTTCGAGACGAACGAGCACGGCGTCGAGTTGCGACGGATCGCTATAGAACTGCTGCATCGCCTTCATCCCTTCGTCGGCCATTTCCTTCGTCATGTCGCGGTCGTAGAACTGCGCAATGCCGCCCTTCGTATTCGCAAGCGTCTGGAAGCCGACCTTCGAAATTTCGTCTTCGGGTTCAGCAGCCTGGCTGTTCGACGGCAGTTGCCCCCAGCCCTTGGCGAGATCGGCGTTGATCTGCGGCTGCTCCATGAACGCCAGCAGCTTGTGGGCATCAGCCTTGTTTTTTGCCTTCGCCGGAATCAGCAGGACGTTGACCGGCCCGTCCTCAGCCGTCGGCACATTCGCGTCGATCACCGGGAAACGGAAGAAGCCGGTTTGCGGACGAATGGAAGCCGGAATGCTCGCCGAGAAGAACGTGCCCATCAGCATCATCGACGCTTTGCCGTTCGCGAGAAAAGGCGCGATGGAATCGAGATCGTAGGACAACGCGTTGTCGATGAAGTAGTGGTCGTCGATCAGCGTTTTCCACGCGGCATAGACTTTTTTAACACGCGGATCGGTGTACGGAATTTCGCCCGCCATCAATTGCTGATGAAACGCGTTGCCGTTGATGCGCAGGTCCAGATAGTCGAACCACGCAGCAAGCGTCCAGCTATCGCGTGCGGCCACGGCGATCGGTGCAACTCCGCTTGCCTTCAACTTCTTGCAGGCATCGAGAAATTCATCCCACGTTTTCGGCTCACCCTTGATGCCGGCCTTCTCGAACAGATCCTTGCGATAGAAGAATCCGTAAGCGTCGTAGCCGAGTGGCGCCGCGTACTGCTTGCCCTTGTACGTGGACGCTTCTTTCACCGACGCATATTGCTGCGACCAGCCGTTCTTGCTCCAGTCCGGCGACAGGTCCTCCAGCAGGCCGCGCTCTGCGTAATACGCCATGCGCTCACCGTCATGCCACGAAACTACGTCGGGCGGATCGGTGGCGAGCCATCCGCCCATTTGCACCTTGTACGCCTCTTCGGTGACATAGGTCACCTTGAGGTCGACGTCAGGATTGGCTTTCTTGAATTTGTCGAACGCGTCCTGCCAGGTCGAACGCTGGTTACCGCGCGCCGATACGTTGACGCTCAGCGTGGCGGCGTCGGCCACGGTGCAACAGAAAACGCCGGCTACCAGCGCGGCCGCCACTGATGCATGAGCCAGACTGCGAAGGCGATGAGTAATCATCTTTGTCTCCTTGACTACCTTGTTGGCTGACAGCGATTCACTGCCAGACGATATAACCCGCTCTGTGGCGGATTGGGATTTTGAATCCATGCGTTTGTGCTTTAAGCCGCGGCTCGTTCGGGCTCGGGCTTGGGCTCGAACATGCTGCGCCGAAACGCAAGCCCATCCGCGTCGAACAGGTGGCACGCCGAAGCCGGAACATGAACGCGGATGCGCTCGCCCGGATCAATCGATGTATCGCCGGGCGCCTTCGCGACGAGCGTGCCGGTCGCGTGATCCGCGTGAATGTAGCTATGCTCGCCGAGCTCCTCCGACAGCACCGCGACGCACTGAATGGACTGCTCGTCGCCATCAAGCCGCAGGTGTTCCGGACGCACGCCGAGCGTGACCGGCTGGCCGCGCTGCAGGCGCTGGCCATCGACATGGGCAACCAGCCGTTCGCCGCTTTGCGCCAGCGTGACCGTCACGCTTCCGGCACCGGTCGAATCGACCACGGCATCGATAAAATTCATTCTTGGTGAGCCGATGAAACCCGCCACGAAGCGCGACTTCGGATGGTGATACAACTCGAGCGGCGCACCGGTCTGCGCGACGCTGCCGAAGCGCTCCGCGTCCGCGCCTGCATGCAGCAGCACGATCCTGTCGGCAAGCGTCATCGCCTCGACCTGATCGTGGGTCACATAGACCACGCTCGCGTTTGCAAAGCGCTGGTGCAGCCTGGCGATTTCAACGCGTGTCTGGCCGCGCAACGCAGCATCGAGATTCGACAGGGGCTCATCGAACAGGAACACGCCAGGTTCGCGCACGATGGCCCGGCCAATCGCGACACGCTGCCGTTGGCCACCAGACAGTGCCTTGGGAAACCGGTCGAGGTAGTCGTCCAGTTGCAGGATGCGCGCGGCTTCGCGCACTTTCCGCTCGATCACGTCCTTGGGCTGTTTCGCGAGTTTCAGGCCAAACGCCATGTTGTCGAACACGGTCATGTGCGGAAATAGCGCGTAGCTCTGGAACACCATCGCGACGCCACGCGCCGCGGCAGGCACATCGTTCACGAGACGCCCGCCAATATGCAGCTCGCCTTCGCTCAGGTCTTCGAGGCCGGCGATCATTCTCAGCAGGGTGGACTTCCCGCAACCCGATGGCCCGAGAAAAACGCAGAACTCATGCTGCGCAATATCCAGGTTCACTCGCCGGATCACCGGCGCGTTGGCTCCGTATGACTTCTGCACGTCCACAAGACGAATTGCCGCCATGTCATCTCCCGGATTTAATCGCTTAAATTTTTGCGTAAAATAAACGGCACGCCCTTGCGCAGCGTGTATTTAACCGCTTAAATTCGGGTACGATAGAAGAAGTCATGATGGGTGTCTCCGTTGTGTTTTCCAGAAGTTATCAACGTCACCAATCGCTTGCAACATTTGAATCGCATTCCCTGAATGTGGGATAACTCGAAAAATGGTCACTCTGTCCGAAGTTGCGAAGCGCGCGCATGTCACCGCGGCAACCGTGTCCAACGTGCTGCGCAATCGCGAAAAAGTCCGCCCGGAAACCGCCGACCGCGTGCTGAAAGCCATCGACGATCTTGGCTATCGGCCCAACCTGAACGCGCGAGCGTTGGCCGAAGGCCGCTCCTCGACGCTCGCCTTGATGCTCTCCAATATCTCGAACCCGTTCTACCCCGAGTTCGTGCTCGCGGCCGAGCGCGCGGCCCGCAAGGCAGGCCACTTCCTGATGGTATGCAATACCGATGACGACGCCGAGATTGGCCGCGCCTATCTGAATCAGATCGCGGGAACTCTGGCGGATGGCGTACTCGTGATGAACACGGACATTGCCATCAACGACCTGTGCGCGTCGGCCATGCACAGCGCGCCAATTCTGCTGGCCATGTGGGAACATCCCGAAACGCCGCCCGCCCTGCCCTGCATCGCCGTTGATTTTGCCCAGGCGGGCGCGCTGGCCGCCGGGCATCTGCTCGAACTCGGCCACCGTGAGATCGGCCTGTTGATCGGCGATGGGTGCGGCGGTTTGCAGGATGCCCGTTCCAACGGGTTTCGCGCCGCCATGCGCGAAGCCGGGATTGAGGCAGACTCCGCGGCTGTGCTGCAGATCCGCGACTCGATCGACGCAGGGTATGCCGCCTGCATGCAGTTGATGGCGAACCGGCCGCACCTCACCGCCATTTTCGCGACCAATGATCTGTTAGCGATCGGCGCGGCGCAGGCGTTGATCACGCTTGGCCGCAAGGTGCCGGATGACGTGTCGGTGATCGGCATCACGGACATCCAGCTCGCCCATCAAGTACATCCGGCTTTGACGACAGTCGCGATCCAGACCGCGGCCATTGCGGAGTTGTCCGTCGAACGGCTTATCCAGCTGATCCAGGTTCCGGAGATGCAACCATCGATGGTCATCGCTCCACCACCGAAACTTGTTGTGCGTGCATCAACGGGCCCACGGCGCGCGGGATGAACCTAAGCTTTGGCAGACGGCATCGACAATGCGCCGCGCGATAATTTAGTTAGGAATGCACAGGCTAATTGTAAGTTTGGTCAATTCGACCCGCCCTTTCTATGATCACTCATCGCATTCCTTTCTATTTACTTTCTATAATCTAACAATAGCCGGTACTGCCCCATATCGATAATATTTGCGGTACTTTCTTGAGAAAGTCCAGCTTTGTATTACGCGATGTTACGCACGCTCCTATCGTAATGGTTCGGAATGCTTCTCCCCACACGATCGTTCAATAATCAGCGTCCGGTTCGCTACACTGCGATACGGTCCTATTCGTTAGTTGCGCAGCGTCATTGCATCCAATCCGATGAACTTGTGTGCACTCGTTCGATCACAAGGGACTCAATACTTTCGATGCCACGCCGTGTCCGCTTACGGGTGAATGAGACCTGAAGAGCGGCCGCCATGCGAATTCAGAAGCACGCCCACGTAGTTGCCGGGTTTTGCCCAAGGGTTTCGCTAACGAATAAACACGCAGAATGCCCGGCTGACCCAGCGAGCTTTTCGCGGACCATGACGGAGCTTGCGTCAACCCCCGGCCGAGCCGGGGACAAGAGACATGCGGCACTCGCCGGGCTGGGTTCTTCAACGGGCCACCCGGTTATCCAGGGCACAGTTTGTTTTCGGAGGGCGTAGGTATGAGCGGTTTGAGCGACACCGGTTCCACGCAGGTAAAGCGCCCGAGGCGCTGGCGTGCCTTGCTGTTGTTGGTAGTGGTGCTGGTGCTGATAGGAGTCGTGGTCGTGCATTTGCTGGGGGCCAAGAAGCCGCCGCGCGCGACTCCGCCGCAAGTGGTGACGGTTGCTACCGCGACCCTTGGCTCAATGCCTGAGATCCTGAGTGAACTGGGCACGGTGACCCCCACCGCCACCGTGACCGTGCTGCCGCAACTGAGCGGATACCTGACGGCGGTCGGTTATCGCGAAGGCCAGGACGTGCAGAAAGGGCAATTCCTTGCCCAGATCGATCCGCGCCAGTATGAAATCGACAAGCAGCAGGCCGAGGCGACCCTCGCCAAGGACCGGGCTGCACTTGCGCAAGCGCACGCCGACCTCGCCCGCTATACACAACTGAACGAGCGCAAGTCTATTGCCGAGCAGACCTTTGCCGACCAGCAATTCCTCGTGCAGCAAGACGAGGCCGCCGTAAAGGTCGACTTGGCCAACATTGCGCAGTTCGACCTCGACCTGGCTTATTGCCGCATCACCGCACCGGTTTCCGGGCGCGTCGGCCTGCGTCTTGTCGATCCGGGCAACTACGTTACCGCTTCGTCGTCGCCGGGTATCGTGGTCATTACCACCATGAAGCCGACCACCGTGCAATTCACGGTGCCGCAAGACTCGCTCGCGAGCGTGCTGCAGCGCATGAACGGGGGCGCGAGCCTGCCGGTCACCGCTTACAGCAGCGACAACTCGAAGGAGATCGCCACCGGCACGCTCTACGCGGTCAGCAACCAGATGGCGACGAGCACGGGGACGATTACCCTCCGGGCGACGTTCCCCAACGACGACGAGGCACTGTTCCCGAGCGAGTTCGTCAACGTCAAGCTACTCGTCGATACCTTGCAAAATGCCGTGCTGGTGCCTACGCCTGCGGTACAAACGGGCGCGCCGGGCGACTATGTCTACCTCGTGAACGCGAACAACACCGTGTCCGTACATAAGGTCACGCTCGGCCCGAGCGACGGCAAGAACACGGTCATTACGTCCGGCCTTGCCGCGGGCAACATGGTCGTGACCGACGGCACCGACCGCTTGAGCGATGGCGTGAAGATCCAGGCCGCAGCAGCGCGGCCCGCATCCGCCAGCGCAGCAGCCGCCGCGCCGGCGTCCGGAGCGGGCGCGGGCGCGGCAAGCGGCGCTCAGGGTCAGCACAAGCATGCCCACGGCGGCGCCTCGGGCACGGCTGCGGCCGCGGCCGACGCAGCCTCGTAGAAGCCGAACTCGCCCCCGATGAATATCTCCCGCCTGTTTATTCTTAGACCGGTAGCCACGCTGCTGCTGATGATCGCCCTTGTATTAGTGGGCCTCGTCGCGGTGCGCGTGCTGCCCGTCTCCTCGCTGCCTAACGTCGACTATCCGACCATCCAGGTGCAAACCTTCTATCCGGGCGCGAGCCCGGACGTGATGGCCACCACGGTGACCGCGCCGCTGGAAGTGCAACTGGGCGAGATCCCCGGCTTGCAGCAGATGACCTCGTACAGTTCGGATGGCGCCTCGGTCATCACGTTGCAGTTCGACCTGTCGCTGAACCTCGACATCGCCCAGCAGAACGTCCAGCAGGCCATCAACGCGGCCAACAGCTTCCTGCCGACCGGCCTGCCCGGACCGCCGACCTATGCGAAGGTGAATCCGGCGGACCAGCCGATCCTGACGCTGGCGGTTACCTCGACATCGATGTCGCTCACGCAGCTGGAAGACGCCGCCAATAACCGCCTCGGAACGAAGATTTCGGAAGTGTCGGGTGTGGGTGTGGTCACCACCAGCGGCGGCAATGTACCCGCTATCCGCGTTGAAGCGGACCCGCACAAGCTGGCGGCCTATGGCCTGAATATCGACGATCTGCGAACGTTGCTGAGCTACGTCAACGTCAGCCAGCCTAAGGGCAACTTCGACGGTCCCGACCTTGATTACACGATCAACGGCAACGACCAGATCAGCGATCCGAAGGATTACCTGAACACCGTGGTCGCTTATCAGAATGGCGCGCCGGTGTTCATGCGCGACGTCGCCAATGTGACCTCGGCGCCCCAGGACATCGAACGAGGCGCCTGGTACAACGGCACGCCCGCGATCGTACTGAACGTCCAGCGCCAGCCGGGCGCGAACGTGATCGCCACCGTGAACCAGATCATGAAGCAGCTGCCGCAGCTCGAATCAACGCTGCCGGCCGGCATGAAGGTCACGGTCGTCTCGGACAGCACGGGCGTGATCCGCTCGTCGGTCTCCGACGCCGCGCTCGAACTCGGCCTGGCGATCGTGTTGGTGGTCGCGGTGATCTTCGTGTTCCTGCGCAACGTGCCGGCCACGATCATCCCGAGCATCTCGGTGCCGGTGTCGCTGATCGGCACGCTGGCCGTGATGTACCAGTTGAACTATTCAATCGACAACCTCTCGCTGATGGCGCTGATCATTGCCACCGGCTTCGTGGTCGACGACTCGATCGTGATGATCGAGAACATCGTGCGTTATCTGGAGGAGGGCAAGACGCCGCTCGAGGCCGCACTCGAAGGCGCCGGGCAGATCGGCTTCACCATTCTGTCGCTGACCATCTCGCTGATTGCGGTTTTGATCCCGCTGCTCTTCATGGGCGGCGTGATCGGGCGCCTCTTCAGCGAATTCGCAGTGACGCTCGCGGTCACCATCGTGCTGTCCGCCGTGGTCTCGCTGACCGTCGTGCCCATGCTCTGCGCGCGCCTCTTGAAGGCTCAGGTCGACCGCCATCCGAGCCGCTTCGAGCGCATCAGCGAAGGCATCTTCGACAAGACGCTCGCCGGCTACGAGCGGGGCTTGCGCTGGGTGCTGGATCACCAGATCCTGACCCTGATGGTGGCAATCGGCACCGTCGTGCTGACCGCCGTCCTGTACATCGTGATCCCGAAGGGGCTGTTCCCGGTGCAGGACGTGGGCGTGATCGAAGGGATCAGCGTGGCCGACAACTCGGTTTCCTACAAGGCGATGGTGACGCGCCAGCGTGCGCTCGCCGACGCGATCCTGAAAGATCCCGATGTCGTCTCGCTCACCTCCTACGTGGGGATCGACGGCACCAACCCCACGCTGAACAACGGCCGCTTCCTGATCAACCTGCGCGAGCACGACAAGCGCTCGGACACCGCGCAGGAGATCGCACGACGCTTGCAGGACGAGGTCGCGAATGTGTCTGGAATCAAGCTCTATATGCAGCCGGAGCAGGACCTGACGCTCGACACCACGGTCTCGCCGAACCAGTACAGCTTCGTGCTGCGTGGACCGAACCAGCAGGCGTTCCAGAAGTACGTGCCGGAACTGATCACGCGCCTGAAGGCGATTCCATCGCTCGCCGATGTGCAAAGCGATATGAACACCGACGGCTTGAGCGTGAACGTTGAGGTAAACCGGCAGCTCGCCGCGCGTTTCGGCATCACCCCGGCCACGGTCGACAACGCGCTCTACGACGCTTTGGGCCAGCGTATTGTCTCGACCATCTTCCAGCAGTCCGACCAGTACCGGGTGATCCTCGTGGCCAAGCCCGAGTCGCTGCCCAACGTGGAGTCGATCGGCAATATCTATCTGCCGAGCCAGACGAGCAGCACGGGTCAGGTACCGCTGTCGGGCATCGCGAAGATTCAGATCGTCAAATCGCCGCTCGTGATCAGCCATCTGGCGCAGTTCCCGGCCGTCACCATCTCGTTCAACCTCGCGAAAGATGCGTCGTTGAGCACCGCGGTGGCGCGTATTCACGAGGCCGAACAGGCGGTCAACCTGCCGCCGTCGATCACCTCCTCGCTGCAGGGCGCGGCACAAGCGTTCCAGGACTCGCTCTCGAGCGAGGTGTACCTGCTGATCGCCGCGCTGGTGGCGGTGTATATCGTGCTGGGCGTGCTGTATGAGAGCTTCATCCATCCGGTAACGATTCTCTCCACGCTGCCCTCGGCGGGGATCGGCGCCCTGCTCGCGCTGATGATCGCCGGCAGCGACCTCGACGTGATCGGGATCATCGGCATCGTGCTGCTGATCGGCATCGTCAAGAAGAACGCCATCATGATGGTGGACTTCGCGCTCGATGCCGAGCGCAACCACGGCAAGCCCGCGCGCGAGGCGATCTTCGAGGCGTCGCTGCTGCGCTTCAGGCCGATCCTGATGACGACGCTCGCAGCCATGCTCGGCGCCCTGCCCATGTTGCTCGGCAGCGGCACGGGCTCGGAGTTGCGCCGCCCGCTCGGTCTGGCGATTATCGGCGGCCTGACCTTGAGCCAGATACTCACGCTCTTCACCACGCCGGTCATCTACCTGTTCTTCGACCGGATGGCGGAGCGCACGAGGCGCTGGCGCAATCGCAACAAACCTGAAGCGCCGGCCGTTCCGGAGGAGGGTGCGCCGTGAACATATCGGCGTTATTCATCCGGCGCCCGGTTGCGACTACCCTTCTGGCGATCGCGATCCTGATCTCGGGCGCCCTGTCCTATTTCCAGTTGCCTGTCGCGCCGCTGCCGAATATCGCCTTCCCGGTGATCGTGGTGCAGGCCCAAATGGCGGGCGCGAGCCCGAACATCATGGCGTCCACCGTGGCCGAACCGCTCGAGCGGCGGCTGGGCACGATTGCCGACGTGGAAGAGCTGACTTCGATCAGCTATGTCGGCTCGTCGATGATCGTGGTCGAGTTCGGGCTGAGCCGCGATATCAACGGCGCCGCCCGCGACGTCGAGGCGGCCATCCAGGCGGCACGCGCCGACTTACCGACCACCCTGCGCAGCAATCCGACCTATCGGCAGTACAACCCGGCGGATTCGCCAATCATGGTGCTCGCGCTGACCTCGGACACGCTCACCAAGGCGCAACTCTACGACTCCGCGGATTCGGTGATCCAGCAGCAACTCTCGCAAGTCAACGGCGTGGGCCAGATCACGCTGGGCGGCGGTGCGTTGCCCTCGGTGCGTGTCGAGTTGCAGCCGGGCAAACTGAACAGCTACGGCCTCGGCCTCGAGGACGTCCGCGCAGCGATCAGCGCGGCCAATGCGAACAGCGCGAAGGGCCACCTCGACCAGGGCGACCAGCGCTATGTAGTCTTGTCGAACGACCAGATCAACAAGGCGGCGCCTTACCGCGACCTGGTCGTCGCCTACCGCAATGGAGCGCCCGTGCTGCTGCGCGATGTCGCGCAGGTCCGGGACTCCAACGAAAATATCCGCAACGCCGGGCTCTATAACGGCAAGTCGGCCGTGCTGGTGATCGTCTATCCGATGCCCGGCAGCAATGTTGTCAGTACGGTCAAACAGATCAGGAACGTCCTCCCCGCGATCGAGGCAACCCTGCCGCACAGCGTCCATGTCAACGTCGCGATCGATCGCTCGGAATCGGTCCGGGCCTCGGTGGGAGATACCGAGCGGACGTTATTCATTGCCGTGCTGCTGGTGGTCGGCGTCGTGTTTATCTTTCTCCAGTCGCCGCGCGCCACGCTCGTGCCGGCCGTGGCGTTGCCGCTGTCGATCGTGGGCACCTTCGGGCCGATGTACCTGCTCGGCTACAGCATCGACAACCTCTCGCTGATGGCGCTTACTATCGGCACCGGCTTCGTGGTCGACGATGCGGTGGTGGTGCTAGAAAACATCACGCGCCACCTGGAAATGGGCCTGAGTCCGAAAGAAGCTGCGCTCAAAGGCAGCGGCGAAGTGGGCTTCACGGTGATCTCGATGAGCCTCTCGCTGATCGCGGTGTTCCTGCCCATCTTGCTGATGCCGGGCATCGTCGGCCTGCTGTTCCACGAGTTCGCGGTGACGTTGTCCATTGCGATCCTGATCTCGCTCGTGATCTCGCTCACGGTCACGCCGGCCATGTGCGCCTACGTGCTGAGCCGCGATCACGCCGGCCATTCCAAAGCCCGTTGGGCGACCTGGGTCGAGGCGCAGTTCGAGCGTTTCAAAAACGCCTACTCGCGCTCGCTCACCACCGTGCTGGACCATTCGCTGCTGGTGATCCTGTTGCTGATCGGCCTGCTGGTCGCGAACGTCTTCCTGTTCAAGCTGCTGCCCGCAACCTTCTTTCCGGAGCAGGACACGGGCATCCTGATCGGGCAGATCATTGCCGACCAGAGCATTTCCTTCCCGGCGATGGAAAAGAAACTCGCCCAGTTGCAGGCGATCGTGCAGAAGGATCCGGCGGTCCAATCAGTGGCGGGTTTTACCGGCGGCCGCGCGCTGAACACCGCGAACGTGTTTATTGAACTCAAGCCGCTGGCCCAGCGCCACGCGACCGCGACCGAAGTGGTCAACCGCCTGCGGCCCAAGCTGAACGGGGTCTCCGGCGCGCGGCTTTTCCTGCAGGCGCAGCAGGATCTGCGAATTGGTGGACGGCAGTCGGCGGCGGAGTACCAGTACACATTGACGAGCGATGACTCCGCGGCGCTGTTCGAGTGGACGCCCAAGCTCGTGACTGCGCTCAACAAGGATCGCAGCCAGCTGATCGACGTCAACTCGGACCTGCAGCAAAACGGTCTGCAAACCTACGTCAATTTCAACCGCGCCACGGCGGCTCGCTACGGCTTTGCGCCGAACCAGATCGACAACGTGCTGTATGACGCGTTCGGCCAGCGGACCGTATCGACCATCTACAACCCGCTTAACCAGTACTTCGTCGTAATGGAGGTGGCGCCGGAGTACTGGCAATATCCGCAGACGCTCAACCAGATTTTCATGAGCACGGCGGCGGGCAATCCGACCGGCTCGCAGCAGACGCAAATGCCGGGCGCAACCGTCACCGGCGTGACCGGTGCGAGCGCAGTCAGCACCGGATCGAGCGCATCGTCGAGCACCAATTCGCTGAATTCGAATGCGCAAGCCAACGCGACCAATAACAGCATCTCCAACAGCAAGGGCGGCAGTTCGAGCGGCAGCGCGGACAGCACCTCGGCCGAGACGATGGTGCCGTTGCCGGTGCTCGCCAGCTACGTCAACAACCATACGTCGACCCAGGTGAACCATCAGAGTGGGCTGGTGGCCGCGACGATCTCCTTCAACCTCCCCGCCGGCGGGTCGCTCAGCAAGGCCCAGGTGGCGCTCGAGAACGCGGAACGCGAAATCGGCATGCCGGCCAGCGTCCACGGTGCGTTCGCGGGCGCGGCGCAAGCGTACGCGCAGTCGATGGGCACCATCCCCCTGCTGATCCTCGCGGCTCTGGGCGTGGTCTACATCGTCCTGGGCGTACTCTATGAGAGCTCGATTCACCCGCTCACGATCCTCTCGACGCTGCCCTCGGCCGGTATCGGCGCCACCCTCGCGCTGCTGATTTTCGGCACGCCGTTCTCCGTGATCGCGCTGATCGGCATCATCTTGCTGATCGGTATTGTCAAGAAGAACGGCATCATGATGGTGGACGTGGCGATCCAGTTGCAACGCAACGAAGGCATGCCGGCCAAGGAGGCGATTCATGCCGCCGCCGTCGTGCGTCTGCGGCCGATCATGATGACCACGTTCGCCGCCGTGCTCGGCGCGGTGCCGCTGGCAATCGGTATCGGCCAGGGCGCGTCGCTGCGCCAGCCGCTCGGTATTACCGTGATGGGCGGCCTGATACTGAGCCAGGTCTTTACGCTGTACACGACACCGGTGATCTACCTGTACCTGGACCGGTTGCGCTTCAAGCTCGTCAAGTGGTCTTCCGGACTGCCGCTGAACCAGCGAGCGGAACAAATGGGGCCGCCGGATCGATCGGGGCAAACGGATACGAAGGCATGAAGATGAAGATTTCCTCCAAACCCCTGGCCGCCGCGGCGGCCCTCCTGCTCGGCGGCTGCATGGTCGGTCCCGACTATCACCGGCCGCAGGTCAGCGTGCCCGCGACCTTCCGCGAATTGCCCGGCTGGGCCCAGGCCGAGCCCAATGCGAGCGGGCCCAAGGGCGCGTGGTGGACCGGCTTCAATGATCCGCTGCTCGACGAACTCGAACCGCTGGTGGTGGTCTCCAACCAGACCGTGGCCCAGGACTATGCCAATTACCAGGAGGCCCTCGCCGAGGTGAAGGTTGCACGCTCCGGCCTGTTCCCGACGATTGGCGTGACAGGGTCGGGCACCCGGCAACGCAGCGCAACCGGCACGACGAGCACCAGCGCGAGCCGCAGTTTCGGCAACCTGCAGACGGTGAACAACTCGGGCTCGCTCGAGGGCAATGTCAGTTGGGCGCCGGACCTGTGGGGCTCGGTGCGCCGCACGATTGAACAGAATGCCGCGACCGCCCAGGCCAGCGAAGCAACGCTCGCGAATGCAACGCTCTCCGAACAGATTGCGCTCGCGACCGCCGTGATCCAATTGCGCACCAGCGACGCCAATATCGACCTGCTCACGCAAACGGTCAAAGCCTTCCAGCACTACCTCGACGTGGTGGCTGATCAGGACAAGTTCGGCACCATCGCGCCTTCCGACGTGATCACCGCGCGCACCCAGCTCGAAAGCGCGCAGTCGAGCCTGATTGCGCTCGGCGTCGCACGCGCCCAAAACGAACATGCGATCGCGGTGCTGGTCGGCAAGAACCCCGAGGACCTGGTCATCCCGCACAGCACCGCGATGCCCACGTTGCCGGCGATTCCCGTTGGCGTTCCTTCGACCCTGTTGCAGCGCCGGCCCGATATAGCAACGGCCGAGCGCCAGATGGCGTCCGAGAATGCCGCGATCGGGGTCGCGGTTGCGGCGTACTACCCGACGGTGTCGCTGTCCGCGCTGGACGGCTTCACGCAGTCGCCGTTGGGCGGCTTGCTGCACGTGGCCAATTACGTCTGGTCACTGGGTGGCAGCGCCACCGAAACGCTATTCGACGGCGGCGAGCGCAGCGGCGAAGTCGCGGCAGCCAAGGCGGCCTACCAGGCAGCCGTCGCCAATTATCGCGGCACCGTGCTGACCGCGTTCGAAGATGTTGAGAACGACCTGTCCGGCTTACGCATCCTGTCGGAGCAGTCCGACACCCTGGATGCCGCCGTGCGCGATGCAACGCACGGTGCCGAGATTGCCTTCAACGAGTATCAGGCCGGCACAGTCGACTACACCACCGTGGCGACCGCCCAGGCGACCCAGTTGAACAATCAGCAAACCGCGTTGAACGTGCAGGAGTCGCGGCTGCTTGATGCCGCCTCGCTGATCGGCGACCTGGGCGGCGGCTGGTCGGACAGCGCGCTGCACGATCCGCGGCATCCGGTGGAAGCAGCAAGCGCTGCGAGTGCTGCAAGCCCGGCAACCCAGGCAACCCAGGCGGGTCAGTAGCGCGAAAAGATGGGCCCCGCGGGGTCCATTGGCGACAATTCCTACCGATGCGTATGTCCAAACTCCGGCTGCGACGGCGCATTGCCGCTGGGGGCTTGTCCCGTCGCGGGCTTGGCTCCCGTGGCGGGAAAGACTATCAGCATCAACACGACGCCCGCCATCAATACGACTGCGAGCCCGATCAGCCCGAACTCCGCGCTTCCCGTCTGCATCTTGGTCCAGCCCACGAATGCCGGACTCACGAACCCGCCCGTTCCACCGAGACTCGTGATCATCGCAATGCCGCCCGCCGCCGACGAGCGTGGCAGGAACGTCTGGGGTATCGTCCAGAACACGACGAAACAACCGTACGACGCCGCTGCCGCCAGTGCAAGCAGACACACGCCGATCGTGACGTTGTGGCCGGCTGCAGGCAACAGCGCAAAGGCAGCTGCTGTCGCTGCAGCGCTGCCCGCCACATGCCAGCGGCGCTCCATCATCCGGTCGGAACTCGCTCCAACAACGTATGTCCCGATCGCCGCCGCGATGAACACGAGCGCCGACAGCAACCCGACATCCAGCACGTTGGCAACGCCCAGATCACGAATAATCGTCGGTGCCCAGAAGCCGATCGCATTGAACGGCATCATCACGGCGAAGTAGACGATAGCAGCGAGATAGACGCGCGGATTGGCGAGCGCGCCACGCAGTCCGTCGAGGTGGCCGGAGTGCTTCGACTGTTCGTCGGCAAGGAGTTCACGCGATATCAACGCTTTCTCGCGGTCGCTGAGCCAGCGAACCTCCGCGGGCGAATCGCCGAGATAGAAGAAAGCGAAGATGCCTAGCGTGACAGCGGGCACGCCTTCCAGCAGGAAGAGCCACTGCCAGCCGGGCAAACCACCGACGCCGGCTAGCCGCGTCATGATGAAACCCGACATCGGGCCCCCGATAATTCCCGCCACGGCGGTGGCCATCATCAGGAACGCGGTTACGCGTGCGCGCCGGGCGCCGGGAAACCAGCAGCTCAGGTAGAAGATGATCCCCGGGAAAAAGCCCGCTTCGGTGACGCCCAGCAGAAACCGCATGGCGTAGAACTGCGTCGGTGTGCGAACGAACATCATCAGGCTTGACGCGAGTCCCCACGCAAACATGATGCGCACAAGCGTGCGGCGCGCGCCGACGCGTTGCATCCAGAGATTGCTCGGCACCTCGAAAAGCACGTAGCCGATAAAGAAGAGGCCGGCGCCCAGGCCGTACGTCGACTCGGAAAAACCGAGGTCGTGCATGAACTGCAGCTTGGCGAAGCTGATGTTCACACGGTCGATATAGCTGATCACGTAGCAGAGAAACAGCAGCGGAATCAGCCGGAAAAACACCTTGCGATAAGTGCGATCGACTTCGTCAGGCGTAGTGTCGCCCGAGGTCGCTGCGCCGGTTTGCGGATGGCTGTGCATGAGGGTCTCGCGAAGAATGCGAACTGACATGGGCGTCGCGGTGTGCCTTCGACGCCCGGTTTCAAAGCGGCCGTGCAAGCTCAGCGACACTATCCGTCGACGACAGCCTGAGCGCAATGCTCGCTTTCATGTGCCTCGCTGCTTGCCGCCGCGAGTTGCGGCAGGCGGCGCGCAAGCGCATCGCCCGCGCGCACGCCCTTGCCTGCAGGCAGAACGAACAGTGGATTGATGTCGAACTCCTTCAGACCCGGCGCAAGGTCGAGTGCCATCGCGGACATGGCAACAATTGCGTCCGCAAGCGCGTCGATATCGCCCGGTGGCTTGCCGCGCGCGCCGTTGAGTATTGCGTACGCACGCAGTTCGCGGATCATCGCATGCGCGTCGGCGTGCGAGACCGGCGCGAGGCGCCACGCCACGTCCTTCAGCGCCTCGGCGTAGATCCCGCCGAGTCCGCACATCACGGCGGGTCCGAACGACGGATCGTTCTCGACGCCGACGATCATCTCCACCGCGTGGCGAATCTCTTCCTGCACGAGCACGCCGTCGATCCTCGCGCCGGGAACATGGCTCCGCGCGTTCGCGACGACTTCATCGAACGCGTCCGCCAGCATCGCCTCATCGCGAATGCCGACGCGCACCGCGCCCGCTTCGGTCTTGTGCGGGATATCGGGCGACTGGACCTTGATGACAAGCGGAAAGCCGATCGACCGCGCGATCGATCGCGCTTCATCGCGGTTCTGCGCGAGCGCGCCCTTCGGAGTATCGATGCCATAGTGCGCGAGGAGCGCCTGCGCCGCGTGCTCAGTGAGATCGCCCGGATTCTCGGCGAGCAACGCATGCGCTTGCCTGACATGACGACGCAAAGGCGCCGGTGCGAGTCGTGCCATCTCCCGCGCGCGGCGTGCCTGTGCATAGTTCGACAGCACAGCGAAAGCGCGCCCACAGCGCACGGGCGTTGCATAGAGCGGCACGCCGCTCTGCTCGATCACGTCGTACGCTTTGCTCGCCATGTCGCGGCGTGCATTCCAGGCGAGCATCATCGGTTTGTCGGTCGAACGATAGACACGCACGATCGCCTCGGCCATCGCGAGCGCGACATCGCCGCTCGCAGCCGCCGCCATGATCGCGATCGAGTCGATGCCCGGATCGTCAGCGATGATCTGCAAGGCATCGGCAAATATCTTTGGCTCGGCGAGGATGCCGGCGGTCAGGTCAACGGGATTATTCAGCGACGCGAACGACGGCACGATCGGCTCGAGCGCGGCGAGCGTCTGCGCAGACAACGGCGCAAGCGTCATGCCCCGTTCGCTGCACGTATCGGTGATCAGGATGCCGGCGCCGCCCGAGAGCGTGACGACGGCGATCCGGTTGCCGCCGGGCAAGCGTTTCGCCTCGAACGCCTTCGCGTAGTCGCCGAGATCGGCCACGTCGGTTACTTCGATCACGCCCGTCTGACGGAATGCCGTGCGATACAGCGTCGAAGCGCCGCCGAGATTCGCCGTGTGCGACGCGGCCGCCTTGGCGCCATCGGTGGTATTGCCGACCTTCCACGCTAACAGCGGCTTGCCGGCATCGAGCGCCCGGGTCGCGACATCGACGAGCCGCCGTGCATCCTTCAACCCTTCGATGTACGTAGCGATCAGCGACGTTTGCGCGTCGTCGATGCAGGCGTCGACGAGGTCGAGCAGGCTCACGTCGGCTTCGTTGCCGGTCGTGATGAAATGCCGCAAGCCGATGCCGAGCTCGTCGGCCATGAGCAATAGCGCGCAGCCGAACCCGCCGCTCTGCGAGATCAGTGAGAGCCCCCCGGGCCGGTAATTGACGCCGAACGGCGCGCCGAAGCCTGCATAGACGCCAGTGTTCGTGCTGACGAGACCCTGGCAATTCGGTCCGATGATGCGAAGGCCAAAAGCGTTCGCAATCGCCGCGCATTCACGCTGCAGCGCAGCCCCGGCAACGCCCGCTTCCGCGAAGCCCGAGCTGTAGACGATTGCATAGCGGATACCCTTCTCGCCGCACTGGCGCAACATGTCCGGCACGCGCCGCGCGGCGACGAGGATCAGCGCGAGATCGGGCTTCGTGGGCAGGCTTTCGATGCTTGCGTAGCACGCAACCCCTGCGATTTCAGCGTATTTGGGGTTCACCGGATACAGCGCGCCTTGATAGCCGTGTTGCATGAGAAAGCGCATCGGTTGGCCGCTGATCGATTTAGAATCGTTCGATGCACCGATGATCGCGATCGAACGCGGACTGACCAGCCGGTCGATGTCGAGCGCGCGAGGTAACTTCATGGCGGCGCTCATGCGGCACGCGCAGCGGTCGTGCCGACGCTGTCCTTCGCCTGCGCTTTTTCAGCCAGTGCTTCTTTCGCCTGTGCCGCGCGCCGCAACGTAATCTTCGCGATGTTCAACTGATGGATCTGCGTGGTGCCTTCGTAGATGCGAAATGCGCGGACATCGCGATAGAACCGTTCCACGGCATTGCCTGCGAGATAGCCTCGTCCGCCGAGCATCTGCACGGCCCGGTCCGCGACCCGCCCGCACATTTCGGAGGCGAACATCTTGCACATCGACGCCTCCAGCGCGACGTCCTCGCCGGCATCGCGTTTGCGTGCGGTGTCGAGAATCATCGAGCGAGCGGCGTAGATCTCCGTCTGGCATTCGGCGATCAAAGCCTGCACGAGCTGGAAGTCCGAGACTGGCTTGCCGAACTGCTCGCGAGTGGACGTATAAGCAACCGCTTCGTCGAGCATGCGAATAGCGGGCCCTGTGCACAGGGCGGCCAAGTGGATGCGCTGCTTGTTCAGCACCTTCATCGTCGTGCGAAATCCCTGCCCTTCCTTTGCTCCGATCAGGTTCGCCACCGGCACCCGGCACGCGTTGAAATGCACGTCGCCGACGGGAGAGCCGGCCTGCCCCATCTTCTGATACGGCTCGCCCGTCGAGAGGCCGGGCATGCCGCGCTCGACCAGGAACGCAGAGATGCCAGCCGCCCCCGGGATCGACGCATCGGTGCGGGCCATGACCGTAAAGAGGTCGGCAATGGGCGCGTTGGTGATGAAGCACTTGCTGCCGTCGAGTACATAGTGGTCGCCGTCGCGCCGAGCGGTTGTCTGTAGCGCGGTCGCGTCCGACCCGGCGTCCGGCTCGGTCAGCGCGAACGCGCCGGTCATCGCGCCCGATGCGAGGAGCGGCAGGTAACGCAGCTTCTGGTCGTCCGTGCCGTCCGCGACAAGCGCTTCGGAACCGATGCCCGTGTTCGTTCCGACGCGCGCTCGAAACGCTACCGACGCTTGTGAGAGCACGAACGCTCCGCGAACAAGTTGTTCCGTCGAAAGGCCCGCGCCGCCGAAATCGCGCGGAATGCTCCAGCCAAAGTAGCCGAGTCCGCGCATCCGATCGACAAGATCTGCGGGGACCTGGTCCGCCTGCTCGATCTCGTTCTCGCGTGGAATCGCCTCCTCCCGTACGAAACGCGTTACGTCGGCGAGTAGTGCATCGAACTCAGCGTCGAATTCAAGGATTTGTCTGCTCATTGCTGTCTCCGTCATGTGTCCGGTTTATGGCTTTACTATCGAACTTTCCGAACGAAAAGGCGCTAAGTGTTCGACTATGCTGAACAGAGTTTGGATATGCGGAACACGGGGAGCAAAATGGGGTTATTAGAGGAGGCGCAATGGAACGCAAGAACACGCCGGAAACGGCAACGATCGCGAGCGATTATCTGGATTCGAAGGCGCGCTATGTTCCCGATGAATTCGACGGCGACCGGCAATTCGCCACTACGCTGGCGCGCGACCTCGACATATTGCATACCTTCACGCCGCGCGATTCGCAGCTCGGCAACGCTGAGCTCGCCGCGCGCACCGGCATGACCAAGGCCGCGATTTCGCGGTTCACGTACACGTTGACGAGGCTCGGCTACCTGCGCGTGAACCGGATGAACAACAAGTTCCAGCTCGGCTCGGCCGTGTTGTCGCTTGGCTATCCGCTGCTCGCGAGTCTCGCCGTGCGGCAGATCGCGCGACCCTCAATGAAAGAACTGGCGGACCATATCCGCGGGTCGGTGTCGCTCGGCATG
The DNA here is from genome assembly GCF_002220365.1 of Caballeronia sordidicola. GTDB lineage: Bacteria > Pseudomonadota > Gammaproteobacteria > Burkholderiales > Burkholderiaceae > Caballeronia > Caballeronia sordidicola_C. The sequence goes on from NZ_MTHB01000246.1 coordinate 198,409, forward strand.
CGCGACCGGCTGAATGTGGTGTATCTGGAAAGTAGCCGCAGCAGCACGCCGCTTGGATTGCCCGCGGACATCGGCTTGAGCTATCCGATTGTTCGCACCGCCATGGGCCGTGCCCTTCTCGCGGCGCTGCCGGGCGAACGGCGCGAGGCGCTATTGAATGAGATCTCGGTCAAGACGCCCGATGAATGGAACACCTTCGGGAAACGCGTGCTGCAGAGCATCGACTATTTTCACGAGCGCGGCTTTTGCGTGTCGTACGGCGATCTGCGTCGCGAAGTGCACGCCGTGGCGGTGCCAATGAGGCCAGCGGCCGACGGCGAGATTCTCGTGTTCAACTGCGGCGTGCCTTCTTACCTGCTCAAGGACGGACAGTTGGAGCGCGACGTCGGGCCGCGCCTGTTGTCCATGGTGCGTAGTGTCGAAGGAGCGATGGGGATTTTTTAGGCCCAAAGCCCTCCACAAAGTCTGCCCCCGCCTGCGACAAAATCCCCCGCGTTACACTACGCTCCACTCCAGCGGGGACCCCTCAAGTGGCAAAAGTACCCACGATTCGCGATGTCGCCGAACTGGCGGATGTATCGAAGGCAACCGTTTCGCGTTACCTGAACGGTAGCCTCGCGCTGCCGCCCGACACGGCCAAGCGCGTGGACGACGCCGTCGTCGCACTCAACTACCGCCAGAACAGTCTGGCCAGGCGCCTGAGTCTCGGCAGCAGCGAGACCATTGGCCTCGCCATGCCGGAGGTCGCCAATCCGTTCTTCGCGGAGCTCGCGGATGCCGTGGAGGAAGCCGCCTCCGCAAGCGGCTATGGCCTCGCGCTCTGCATCACGCGCAACAAGCTTGAACGTGAGACGTTGTATCTGCGCTGGCTCGATACCCGCCACCTCGACGGCCTGATCTTCGCGACCAATCGCCCGGACGACGGCTCGCTGCGCAGCCTGATCGGCGAGCGCGCCAACATCGTGCTGGTCGACGAGGACGTGCCGGGTACCGACGTGCCGAAGGTGTTCGTCGACAATGTGGAAGGAAGCTATCTGGCGACTCGCCATCTGCTTGACGCGGGGCATCGGCGGATCGCGCACGTGACCGGTCCCGAAACGCTGTTCACCGTGCAGGAAAGGCTGGAAGGTTACCGCCGCGCGCTGGCCGAAGCACAAGTGCCCTTCGATGCCGACCTCGTCCGTTACGGCTCCTACGACCGCCGCTTCGGACGTGCCGTGGGTGCCGACCTGATCGCGTGCGCGCAACCGCCCACCGCCCTGTTTGCCACAAGCGACTACATCGCGGTCGGCTTGCTCGATGCTTTGCGCGAGCGCGCGCTGGACGTGCCCGGCTACATGTCGATCGTCGGCTTCGACGACATGGAATTCGCCAGCCTCCTGATGCCTCCGATCACGACAGTGCGCCAGTCGGCCGCCGAGCTTGGCCGGACCGGCGTCGCCTTGCTGGTCGCGATGCTGAGCGGGCAAGCCACGGCCCCGCCCACCGTACGCCGTCTGCCGGTCAAGTTGATCGAACGCGCGTCAGTCGGTCCGCCGCGCTCCGTTTAGCAGCCGCTTCTGTCCGGCTTCCCCTCCGTATTTACCCGTATCTTTTTTGAAACGATTGACAGCCCAATACTCGCGGATTAATTTTTATAAACCGGTTTACAAGCGGGCGGCGCAATGTCGGTTGCGCCCATGAAGTCCTTCTTTAATCATCGGCCGCGGGGGCGCTCATGGAGCGCGCGAGCCGCGTCCGGATCAACCAGGAAAGGGATTCCAATGAGCGCAGAAGTTAAATTTCGCCGCATGACCGCCGTCTTGTTGAGCGCCGCTTTGCTTACCATTGCAGGCAGTGCAGTGGCGGCAGGCAAGAAGATCGCCATGGTGCAGATCAACCAGGAAGCGCTGTTCTTCACCCAGATGGATCAGGGAGCCCAGGCAGCGGCAAAAGCGGCGGGCGTCGAACTGGAGATCTTCAACTCGAACAACGACCCGAGCGCGCAGAACAACGCGATCGAAACCTATATCCAGCAGAAAGTGGATGCCATTCTCGTGGTCGCCATTGATGTGAACGGCATCAAGCCCGCCATCACGGAGGCCAAGAAAGCCGGCATTCCGGTGGTGACCATCGACGCTATCGTCGACGGTGACAACTCGGTGCAAGTCGGCGTGGACAACAAGAAAGTCGGCGAAGACATCGGCAAGTACACGGCGAATTACATCAAGACAAATCTTGGCGGCAACGCGAACATTGGCGTGGTGGGTGCGCTGAATTCGTTCATTCAGAATGTGCGCCTCGATGGCTTCAAGGCGGGCATCGCGACGGTGCCGGGGGCGAAGATCGTCTCTACCGTCGATGGGCAAAACGTCCAGGATCAAGCGCAAACTGCCGCTGAAAACCTCATTTCCGCCAATCCAAATCTGCAGATCGTCTATGCAACCGGTGAGCCTGCATTGATCGGTCTCGTTGCGGCGACTTCGGCACAGGACGCAACCGGCCGCGTGAAGATTGTTGGTTGGGACTTGAGCGCGCAGGCTATCAAAGGCATTGATGCGGGCTTCGTGACAGCAGTGGTTCAGCAGGACCCGGAAGGCGAAGGCCACGCCGCAGTAAATGCCGCAATGAAGCTCATCAACAAGCAGCCGGTCCAGAAAAACATCTCGGTACCGGTGACGATCGTGACCAAGGCGAACGTAGGTAAATACCGGGCCATCTTCAAGTAAGCCCTTTCACTGAGCCCGCTTTCGCCTTCCTCGGAGAACGTTATGCAAACCGATGCTGCAACGCCGCGCGTGCGCATGGAGAACATCACCAAGAGTTATGGCGCCGTGCAGTCGCTGCGCGGCGTCGACCTGCACGTGATGCCCGGTGAAGTGCTCGGGCTCGTTGGCGACAACGGCGCGGGCAAGTCGACCGTCTCGAAGGTGCTCTCGGGTGCGGTGATACCGGACAGCGGCAGTATCGAAATCGACGGCAAGCGGGTCAGCTTCTCGGACCCGGGCGATGCTCGCACGCATCACATCGAAATGGTTTATCAGGATTTGTCGCTGTGCAATACCGTCGATGTAGCCGGTAACCTGTTCCTCGGCCGGGAACCGATGCGCCGCATCTGCGGTGTGCCGGTGCTTGATCATCGAAAGATGCATCACGACGCTCGCGAGATGCTGAACAACCTCGGCATCCGCATCCCGAGCACGAAACTGGACGTGGAAAATCTGTCGGGCGGTCAGCGTCAGGCCATTGCGATTTCGCGGGCAGTATCGTTCGATCCGAAAGTGTTGATCATGGATGAACCCACGGCTGCGCTTGCCGTGGCCGAAGTCGAAGCGGTGCTGGAACTCGTGCACACGATCAGCGAGCGCGGTGTCAGCGTGATCTTGATCAGTCACCGCCTGCAGGACCTGTTCCTGGTGTGCGACCGTATCAGCGTGATGTACGAAGGCCAGAACGTCGCGGACCGCAAGATCGGCGAGACAAATCTGGAGGAAATCGTCGATCTTATCGTGGGCCATAAGTTCAGCGCACGCTCGGCCCGTGCGCTTGCGGAGAATTGACATGGAACTCGCCATGCACGACAACAAGTCCAAGGCGCCGCGCCTGTCGCTCAAGCACTTGCTCGGCCGCAATGCAGGCGTAGCGAGCATTGCAGCATTCTTCATTGTCTGCGCCCTCGCCTTTACGCTTACGACGCACACGTTCCTCACCGCCGGCAACCTGCTTAACGTACTCCGTCAAAGCGCGCCACTGCTGATCGTCGCCACGACGATGACGCTTGTCATCACGACGGGGGGGATCGACCTGTCGATCGGCTCCACGCTCGCGCTGGTCGGCGCGCTCTCGGCTATCGCGTTGCGAGCCGGCGCGCCGGGTATCGTCGTGCTGCTCGGTGGCCTCACGCTTGGCGCGCTGATCGGTGCAATCAATGGCTACTTCATCGCGTTTGCGGGAATGCCGGCGTTCATTGTGACTTTGGGAACACTGTCGGTCGTGCGCGGTATCGCGTTGTTGATCACGCAAGGTTATTCAGTGCCGATCGAAAACAACGGATGGTTCGTCGAACTGGGCCGCGGGCGTTTGCTGGGCGTGCCAACGCCCGCGGTCATCGCGATCGCCACGCTGCTTGCGGGATGGGTCACGCTACGGCATACGCGGTTCGGACGCTATGTGACCGGCATAGGCACCAACTCGGAAGGTGTACGCCGCGCGGGCGTCGATGTGCGCGCCGTCACGCTGAAGGTCTATGTCCTCAGCGGCGCGGCAGCGGGTCTCGCCGGACTGATCACGACGGCGCGGCTCGGCAGCGGATCGTCGAATCAGGGTGTTGGTTTTGAACTCGCCGTGATCGCTGCGGTCGTGCTCGGTAGTACTGACCTCTTTGGCGGCAGGGGAACCATTCTCGGCACCTTGCTGGGTGCGCTGACCATCGCGGTGCTCGGCAACGGACTGATCCTGATCAACGTTTCGCCGTTCTATACGCAGATCATCCAGGGCGCGATCATGCTGCTTGCGATCTGGCTCAATACGCGCATCTTCTCCGCGCAACGGCGCAAGAAAGGCTAAGCGATGAGTTCGATCTTCCGCCGCGACGCGCCGTTGCCAATAGGCATTGGCAGCGGCCATGTGATGACCGTCCTCGGACCGCTCCCCGTCGGGCAGATGGGGGTAACGCTGATGCACGAGCATATCCTGCTGGATGCATCGGGAAAATGGGTGCCGCCCAGTTGCTGCAGCGACCGGTTCATCGGCGAGCAGAAGGTTCATATCGGCATTCTAGGTGCGCTGCGGATGAATCCGCTGATGAACCGTGACAACTGCCAGTTGTTCGACGCCGACGTAGCCGTTGAAGAGCTGATGCGCTTTCGCGAACTGGGCGGCAATACGGTGGTCGATCCGACCAATCTCGGCATTGGACGAGATCCTGCCGCGCTGCAACGGATCTCACGCCGTACCGGCTTGAACATTGTGATGTCGACGGGGTTTTATCTCGAAGCGTCGCATCCGGACTATGTGAAACACAAGTCGATCGACGAACTGGCGGCTCAACTGATTGCCGACGTTGGAGGCGCCATCGAAAAGCCCGACGTGGTTGCCGGAATGATCGGCGAGATAGGCGTCTCGGCCGCTTTCACGGCCAACGAGGAAAAGTCGCTCCGCGCTGCCGCGCGAGCGAGTGCGGCAACGCATGTGCCAATCTCGGTGCATCTGCCCGGCTGGGTCCGGCACGGGCATCGCGTGCTCGATATCGTGGCGCAAGAAGGCGCCGACCTGAACCACACCGTGCTGTGCCACATGAACCCGAGCCATATGGACGTGGAGTACCAGCATTCACTCGCTGAACGCGGCGCTTGGCTCGAGTACGACATGATCGGCATGGAGTATTTCTACGCCGACGAAAACGCGCAATCGCCCTCTGATGAAGAGAACGCCCGCGCAATCAAGGCACTGGTCGATGCCGGATTTATCGACAGGATCCTCATGTCGCAGGACGTGTTCATGAAGATCATGCTGACGCGTTTTGGCGGCCACGGGTACGGCTACATCCTTAAATATTTCGTGCCTCGACTGCGGCGCCATGGCGTGACGAACGAGCAGATTGAAACAATGATGATTGCGAACCCGGCGCGAGTGTTCTCGGGCAGATAACGGGTGTTTGCGTAAGACGATGTGAACCGGTTCCACCCTGCGCCGCGTGCCGCCGACACGGCTCGCCGCGCGCTTGAGGAGCACATGCATGACCAAATCTGTTTTGCTTGCCGGAGAGAGCTGGACGAGCATGTCGACGCACATCAAGGGCTTCGACCAGTTTCCAACCGTGACCTATCAAAACGGCGCGACGATATTCCTGAATATCTTCAAGGACAGCGACTATGCGATCACGCATATGCCAAGCCACGAAGCGCAGGAAGCCTTTCCCTCCACGCTTGACGGATTGCTCGCTTATGACGCGATCATCCTCTCGGACATCGGCGCGAATACGTTGCTGCTGCATCCTGATACGTGGGTCAAGAGCCAGCGCACGCCGAACCGTCTCAAGTTGTTGCGAGAGTACGTCGAGGCCGGACGAGGCCTGATGATGATCGGCGGCTATTTGAGTTTCCAGGGCATCAACGGCAGCGCGCGGTTTCGCAATACGCCGGTCGAGGACGTGTTGCCGGTCACCTGCCTGCCTTACGACGATCGGGTAGAAGTTCCGGAAGGGTTCACCGCGAACGTAGTCGCTTCGCACCCGGTCGTCGAGGGGCTTGGAACGCAGTGGCCTCACTTGCTGGGCTATAACGAAGTGCAGTTGAAAGCGGGCGCAACGCTGATCGCGACGGTTCCCGAGACCGGCCACCCGCTGTTAGTCGCGGGTACGCACGGCCGCGGACGCACGCTTGCGTGGACCAGCGACATGTCGAGCCACTGGCTGCCGCCGGAGTTCTCCGAATGGGAAGGCAACGCGCGGTTATGGACCAACTGTCTTGACTGGTTGACCGCTGATGAATGAAGCGCGTGTTTGCATTATCGGCAATGCGGCGATCGACCTTGTGTTTCGGGTCGATCACTTGCCGCTTGCCGGTGAGACTTCGCTTGCTATCACTACATTGCATGACTTCGGCGGCAAGGGTGCGAATCAGGCGGTGATGGCACAACGCGCGGGCGCCCAGGTGCAATTGTTTGCTGCGCTCGGCAACGACGCCGACGGCGACCGTTTCCTGGCGAGGCTCGTGGAAGAAGGTATCGACACAAGTCATATCGCTCGCTTACCGTGCATGACGGATATGTCAATCGTGACGGTCGACCAGCGAGGCGAGAATACGATCGTGACTCGCAACGATGCAGCGGCTCACTATGTACCTTCGCCGGGCGCGGTACTCGACGCAACCCGTAGCGGCGACTGGATCGCCATGCAGGGCAACCTGAGCGAGACCGTCACAACCGAGCTCTTGCATCACGCGCATGCTGGCGGGCGCCGTACCCTGCTCAATCCCGGACCGGTTTGCTTCGATTGCCGCCCGTTGCTGATTCATGTCGACGTTCTCGTGGTCAATCGCGTAGAGGCCGCGACGCTGACCCGGCTGGAAAGCCCGGAGGACGCCGCGCGTTCGCTGAGGGAATCGGGCGCGGGCGAGGTCATCGTCACGCTGGGTTCCGAGGGCGTCCTCTGGTGCCGCCCGGGACGCACGGCGCTGATACCGGCGACGCGAGCCAACGCCATCGACACCGTGGGTGCCGGCGACGCTTTCTGCGGTGTCCTCCTCGCGGCGCTTGCGCAGCATCTCCCCATGACAGTTTCCTTGCAGCGGGCGCAAGCCGCCGCTGCGTTCGCCGTCGCAAGGAGCGGTACGCAGGCTGCTTTCCCGAGCCGCGCCGAGTTGCCCGGACTATTCAACTCTCTAACCTGAACTCAATCGATATGGAAACTTCATCTGGAGTGGGACGCGGACGCACCGATTGCGTCGAACAGATATTTGGGCGCCCGCGCGGCGTTGTGATCGGTGTGATTCACTGTCCGGCGTTCCCCGGTTCGCCGCGTTATCAGGGTGCATCGAGCGAGGCGATCTACAGCGCCGCGCTCGCCGATGCCGTGGCATACGCGAAAGGCGGCGTCGACGGGCTGATCGTCGAGAATCACGGTGACGTGCCGTTTTCGAAGCCGGACGATATCGGTCCGGAGACATCGGCGTTCATGTCTGTGACCGCCGATAGAATCGCGCGGGAAACCGGTTTGCCGATCGGTATCAACGTGCTTGCTAACGCGGCGCTCCCGGCGCTTGCGATCGCGGCCGCCAGCAACGCGGCTTTCGTGCGCGTGAACCAGTGGGCGAATGCGTATGTCGCGAACGAAGGCCTGATAGAAGGCGCGGCGGCGCTCGCATTGCGCTACCGTGCAAAGCTGCGCGCCGACGGCATCCGCGTTTTCGCTGATGCCCACGTCAAGCACGGTGCGCATGCGATCGTGTCGGACCGTTCGCTTGAAGAGCTGGTACGCGACGTGGAGTTCTTCGATGCCGATGCGATCATCGCCACGGGCCAACGCACGGGCGACGCTGCCAGTACCGACTATTTGCGGCAGATCAGGAATGCGACGACATTGCCGCTGCTCGTTGGCAGTGGTTGCACGGAACGCAACATTGCGGAAATTCTGTCGGTGGTTGACGGTGTGATCGTCGCCAGTTCATTGAAGGTCGGAGGCGTGTGGTGGAATCCCGTCGATGAAAGCAAGGTTCGCGGTTTTATGCAGGCAGCACGGTAATGGCATCATTCGTCTACGGTTACCCCAATCCGCAACGATCCAGCGAGCCTGCGAATGTCCTTTCATACCTGGTTTCTCTTCGCCACAGCGTATCTGGTCACCACTATTTCCCCCGGACCCAACGTCCTGCTCGTCATCCGCAATACCGTGCGATTCGGCGGCCGTGGCACGGCGGCGACCATCGCCGGAAATCTGCTGGCTCAGTTGGTCGTGGTGGTGCTTGTGGCATTGGGTGTGGGTGCGGTCCTCGCAGCCATGCCACCGTTGTTTCTCGCCATGAAGGTCTTGGGAGCCGTTTACCTTATGGTCCTTGGCGTGAAGCAATTGAGAAGCCGGAAGCCCATGGCAACGGCATCCGTCGACGCCCTCTCGGCGCAGCCTCTCGACAAGCGCAAAATTTTTCGGGAAGCGTTATTGGTTTCAGGAAGTAATCCCAAGACGTTGATTTTTCTTTCTGCTTTCATGCCGCAATTCATCGTGCATGATCAGCCGCTGCCGGCTCAGTTCATCGTGATGTACCTGAGCGTGGCGTGCATCGTGGCGCTGGTTCACACCATTTACTCGCTCGGGGTTCGCAGGATTCATAGCGGACTTGGTACAAGCCGCTGGATGAAAGCCGTCAAGCGTTGCAGTGGCCTGATCTTCTTCGGTCTGGGTATCAAGCTTTTAACCGCGAAGCAGGCTTGATGATCCGGTGCAGGCCGCAGATGCGGTACGGATGGCTTGGCGTCATTGCTTGGCGGTCCCATGCAGCCTGGCGCCCGCAAGATCGAGATCTCGTCGTAAAACAGCACCTACAGGACGCTCTTCTGCTTGTGAAAAGGGCCCCTGCCAGGCCAAGGGGCACAGCGTCGACCACTCAACTCACCGGCCTCGTTCTCGCCCATCGATTCAACGCAGCACACACGAGCAACAAGGACGCCGTCACGAAGAACACGGCGCGCAAGCCGACGTGCGCGCCGATCTGGCCGCCGATCAACGGGCCTATAACCTGCCCGCTGAACTGGGCGGACTGCAGATAGCCAAGCGTCTTGCCGGAATTGTGGTCGGCGACCGTGTGGCGGATCTCCTTCGCTATCGATGGAAGCAGCCCCGCGAGCGTCATGCCCATCAAGCCGCGAAGAATGGCCAACTGCCACCATTGGTGAACAAACGCCTGCGGCACCAGGACCACGCTGGTCGCAATCAGACACCCGATGATGACTTTCGAACTACCGATACGATCAGCCAGCGCGCCGAAACGGGCGGCCGTCAACATGCTGCCGAATGCCGATGCCGCCATCACTATGCCGGCCATGCGGGCGACATGGTCGCCTGGCACACCAAGTTGCCCGATATAAACGGTGATGATCGGCTCGATCGACATGTTGGCGAGCAGCACCATCATGGCCGTCACCAGCAGCGCGACGATCACCCGCTGGTCCATTGCCGGTGGCAAAGCCGCGCCAACATCGACACGCTTTTTCGCGTCAGTCGCACGATCGAAATCCTCGCGCACGAACACAACGGTCAGCAGCGCCGCCACGGCGATGATCGCGCCGCCCACAAAGAAAGTGCCGCGGATGCCGACGTATGTCGGCAGGAAACCGCCGACCAGCGGCCCCACGAGATTGCCCGCGAGCGCACCCGTCGACAGTACGCCCAGCGCCCATCCTGCGCGCTCACGTGGCGCCTGTGTGCCGACCATGACGATCGATGCGGAGGCGTAACCGCCGATCAATCCCGCGATCAACCGCAGCACCACAAGTTCGGTCAGGTTATGCGCGAGGCCGATCATCGACATCACGATGGCCATGCCGACCGCCGCACGGATCAACATGGGCTTGCGGCCATAACGGTCCGCGAGACGTCCCCAGAGTGGCGCGGTAATCGCGGTGCCGAAGAAGGTCGCGCCGAAGGCGACACCCGACCATTGCACGACCGCCGCCGGAGAACTCACGCCCAACTGCTGCACGTACAGGGGCAGGAACGGCAGCAACATGCTGAGACTCAGCAGCGTCGTAAAAGACCCGAATACGCAGACAAAAAGGTTGCGCCGCCAGTACGGCGCATTGCGTTCGGCATAGCTGAGCCGCTGGGGAGGGCCGTCCAGCGGCATAAGGGAACGGGTTGCTTGCGGAGTCATGTCGGGCCTCGATTGTTCTATCAGGCGTTGAGCGATGGCCGGGCGCATGTGCGTCGATCCGGGTCACCATCGCAAAAGAAGTAGACGGCTTGCATATTATCTCAATTTAGGAATATTATGTTTACATCGTTCTCTAATTGAGATTTTCATGGACCACACCAGTCTCGACATTTTTCGCGTCGTCGCCGCCGAACTCAGCGTGACCCGGGCGGCCAAGCGGCTTGGCCGCGTGCAATCGAACGTGACCACGCGAATCCAGCAGCTCGAGGAGGAACTGGGGGTGGCACTATTTCGGCGCGACGGCAACCGTCTTACGCTGAGCACGGAAGGCGAACGTTTTCTCGGCTACGCCAACCGCATGCTCGCGCTGGCCGACGAAGCGCGACAAGTGCTAAGCCCGCAAGCGCCCTCCGGCACGCTGAGAATTGGCAGTATGGAAAGCACCGCTGCGGCTCGTCTTCCGGGACCACTTGCCGCCCTTCACGTCCAGTACCCCGACGTCCAGCTCAGAATTTCAACCGCACCCTCGCGACAACTGATCGAACAAGTTCGCAGCGGCCTGCTCGATTGCGCATTTGCTGCGCTGCCGCCATGTGGCGAGATGGCGTCGGCAGCGGATCTTGAAGCAGCCGGGCTACATGGCGAACCGGTCTTTCGCGAGGAAATCCTGCTCGTGCTGCCGCCCGGACATGCCGCTGTCCGCCAGGGCGCGGATATCGCCGTGCGTTCGCTGGCCGCGTTTGCACAAGGCTGCAGCTACCGCGTGCTCGCCGAGGAGTGGCTCGGCCAGGACACGTCACCGCTCGACATACAGGAGGTCGGGTCCTACCACAGCATGCTTGCGTGCGTGGCAGCTGGCGGCTGCGTATCCCTCGTACCGCGCAGCGTGCTCGAGTTGCTGCGCGAAGCGCCCGAGTTCCGCACTCAGGTCGTGGCGAAGGTGGATACATGGCTCGTGCATCGAAACGGATACGAAACGGCGGCGTTCAAGGCGCTACGCGAAGCGCTTACGCCATTCGTGTCGAAGCAACTCGCAGCGAAGAGGAAATCATCATGAGCACGATTCGTCAGGCTTCGTCGACAGCAAGTCAAGGCACCGCCGCGTTGATCGCCGCTCTTGTCATGGCGGTGGGAATGGGGTTCGGACGCTTTGCGTTCACGGGCATCTACCCGGTCATGGTGAGCGATGCCGTGCTGACCGTGCATCAGGGCACGCTCGCCGCATCGGCCAACTATGCCGGTTATCTGGCCGGGGCTCTGCTGAGCGCCGCCGTGCATCCGCGACACTCGCGCAGGCTGTGCATGCTTGCGCTCGCGGGCATCGTGCTATGTCTCGGGGTGACTGCGCTATTGAATGCTCCCTGGCTGATCATCGCCATGCGCGGCATCACAGGCGCCGTCAGCGCGGTCACCATGGTGGCGGCTTCGCTCTGGTTGCTGCAACATCGCGGCCACACGAGCGGTGCCCCGCTGCTTTATGCCGGTGTCGGCATCGGCATTGTGCTGTCGTCGGAAATGCTGATCGTGGGACGTGCGTTCGACCTGCATAGCGCCGGGCTTTGGTGGGTATTGGCAGCGGGCGCATTGATCCTCGGTGCAATTGCGCTGCCGAGTCTCGATGCACGCCCGGTTGAAAACCCCGGCAAGCGTGCGACCGTGCATGGACACGAGTCCTTCCCTGCACTCGGCGCAGGACGACTGATTGCGCTCTACGGTCTGGCGGGTTTCGGCTACATCATCACCGCGACCTATCTGCCGTTCTTCGTCAGGAACGCAATTGGTTCAATCGATCCCATCCAGGTCTGGGCATTGTTTGGCCTGGGCGCGGCTCCGTCATGCTTCATCTGGCACGCGCTCCATATGCGCCTCGGCACACGACGCGCGCTGTTCCTGAATCTCGCTCTGCAAGCGATCGGCGTCATCTTGCCTGTCGTTGCGCCGAACCCGGCCGGGTACCTTGGCAGTGCATTGATCGTAGGCGGTACATTCATGGGCACCACGACTATCGCGATGCTCGCGGGCCGTCGGGTTGCACACACGATGCGCGTGAGCATTCTTGCCGTGATGACCGCATGCTTTGGCGTCGGGCAGATCGTGGGACCGCTCGTTGCCAATGCGATGTACGCACCGCATCATTCGTTCTCCGGATCGTTGGAGACGGCCGCGGCGGCGCTGGCTGTGGCAGCGCTGCTTTGCGTCCGTCTGAGCGGGTCTGCTCAGGCATCAGCCATTGTCCAGCACCGGCTTTAGTGCTCGCCGATATCCGCAAAAATCCATTCCTGGACTTCTCCGAAAAAACTCGCACATCTGGACCTCGCACGACCAGACCTGGACGACTGAAAATGGCGACATACCGAGGTATTCCGGATGGCCGACGAAATAGTGAACGAGAGAACTCAGCCGACGCTACAAACGCGCGATCTGTTTTAATCGGCTTACTGTACAAAGCCATGTAGATGAAATGGCAATAGAATGCCTGGATGACTACTTACGTCGCTCTCTTGCGGGCCGTGAATGTTGGCGGCACCGGCAAACTTCCCATGTCCGAACTTCGCGCGATGTGCGCCTCCGTCGGCTTTTCCAATGCGCGCACGTATATCGCCAGCGGCAACGTTGTATTCGAAAGCAAGCTTTCGGAGTCATCGGTGAAAGCGAAACTGGAGCGTTGTCTTGAGACTTATGCGGGAAAACCGGTAGGGATTCTGGTGCGCACGGGCGCTGAGCTAGCGGCGGTCCTTGCCAACAATCCCTTTAGTTCTGCGGCGCCGAATCGAACCGTCGCAATATTTCTCGACGCCCCCCCTCCCGCAGATGTGCTGGACAATGTGAGTGGTCAGCAAACTGAAGAAATCGCACTCGGTACACGTGAGATTTACGTGCACTACAAAGACGGAATAGCCCGTTCAAAACTGAAAATCCCGGCCGCCGGGACTGGAACCGCTCGCAACATGAATACCGTGGCCAAGCTCGCCGAGTGGACGGCCGCGTAGTCGGCCTCAGGCAAGAACGAAGACAAAGACGAAGACAAAAGACAGGATCTAAAGTCATGAACGACAGGCCAGATGCAGCGCCAGACAGCACAGCAGCGCGCGTCGCCTTGTGGCGCGCTCTCCATGTCGAGGCTGACTCTGCGCCGCATGTACTGGAAGATGAAGTCGGCCTTAAGCTGCTGGCCCCGGACGATGACTGGCGCAGTCGCGGGGACATGGACCCGCAGTTCACGCGGCCCTTTCGCGCCTCAATCGTGGCTCGTGCCCGCTTCATCGAAGATCTGGTCGTGGAACAGGCCAGCCACGGGCTTGCTCAATACGTCATCCTCGGCGCCGGCCTCGACAGTTTCGTACAGCGCAGGCCGGAGATCGCGTCCCGCCTCAGGGTGTTCGAGATCGACCAGGCAGGTCCTCAGGCATGGAAGCGTCAGCGCCTGATCGAGCTCGGCTTCGGCGTCCCGGACTGGCTGCGCTTCGTGCCGGTCGATTTCGAGGCGGGAGAGGCCTGGCACGACAAGCTCGTGACTGCCGGCTTCGATGACAGCAAGCCGGCAATCGTGGTCTCCACGGGCGTCAGCATGTATCTGACCAAGGAGGCAAACGCGGCCACGCTGCGCCAGGTCTCGGGCCTCGCCCCAGGATCGATCCTCGCCATGACGTTCCTGTTCCCGCTGGAGCTGGCGGACCCCGAGGTACGTCCCGGGCTTGAGATGGCGGAAAAGGGAGCGCGAGCAAGCGGGACCCCGTTTCTTAGCTTCTTCACCCCGTCGGAGATCCAGGCGCTGGCCCTCGAAGCGGGCTTCAAGGAAGCACGACACGTCCCGGCGGCCGATCTTGCTCGGCGATACTTCGCGGGCAGGACCGATGGTCTGCGCCCGCCAAACAATGCTGAGGAACTGCTGGTAGCAAGTACCTAGCTGCGCGCACACTCTCCGACGAAAGCCGGTCAGCCGATAGCTGTCTATCGTCTTGATGAAAAGCCAGCCCGACATTACGCTTGAAGCGTTATTCGAACCAAGACCATCAATGATGTTATGGAGAGGGCATGAGCGCAAAGGCCGATGAACTTGCCAGGAAGCTCGTACGAAATTTTCACGAAGTTGAGAAGACGGCGGAAGTTCGTTTGCCTCTATACGAGACGCTCAGCGCGCGGCTTGGAACCGATACCGCGGCGAGACACCTTGGCGCGTCGATTGATATTGTCGCTGCGGGAAAGCGCTCGTGTCCGTATCACTTTCACCATGCGCAAGAGGAAATGTTCGTCATCCTCGAAGGAGATGGAACGCTCCGTGTTGCGGACGAACTGATTCCGATCAAAGCCGGCGATGTAATTTTCATTCCTCCGGGCCCTGAGTATCCGCATCAGATCATTAACTCATCGGAAGCCCCGCTCAAATATCTTTCGATTGGCACACGACACGATCCGGAAGTCGTCGAATACCCGGACTCGGGGAAGTACCAGGCGATCGTTCGCGGCAGGGAGGAAGTACCCCTTCGCGTTATTCAGCGAAAAGGCAATTCACTTGATTACTGGGATGAAGAACCGTAAGTCTGCGGTGGCCGGCCCAACCGCCGGTGATATCCTTGCGTAATCTTTGCATGAGACAGCCGCATGTCAAACACCCTGCTTGCCCTCGCGTCAATGATGGAACCGTTGCGTGGCTTTGTCGCGGTAGGGCGTCGCATGAGTATCACCGTCGCCGCCAACGACCTCTGCCTGACACAATCCGCTTTGAGCCGGCAGGTGCAAGCGCTGGAAGACCGCATAGGGGCGAAATTGCTCGTGCGCGGACATCGCTCCATTGCATTTACGGCGGAGGGCGAACGACTGTTTCGAAGCGCCAACGGCGCCGTCCAGCAGTTGCAAGACGCGTTTGGTGCGCTTCGCGCTGGCGCCCGCCGTCTACCCGTTACCTTGAGTGCCAGCATTGGCGTGACCGGACTATGGGTATTGCCAAGGCTTGGGCGCTTTCAACGCCTGCATCCAGGCATCGACTTGCGCGTCGCCGCGAACAATCGTTTGGTGGATCTCGCCAGCGAGGGCATTGATATCGCCATCAGGTACGGCCCTCGCTCAGCGGTCGGGAATGACGCGACCCTGTTGTTCCGCGAGACAATCAGTCCGGTCGCGCATCCCTCTCTCGGCCTTGAGCACGTTTTATCGCCCAAGGACGTTGCGGGACAGGTGTTGCTCGAATTCGACGACCCCGGGCGCCCGTGGCTGCACTGGGACGATTGGTTCGCGAGCGTTGGCTGGAAAGGAGTGAAGCCCAAAGGTTTTCTGCGATTCAATCAATATGATCAGGTCGTGCAATCGGCAATGGCCGGTCAGGGAATCGCGCTGGGCAGGATCGAACTGATTCGACCGATGCTGACTGATAAACGGCTCGTGCTTCTCTCGGCGCCCCATCCTGGTCCGACGAACGACCACGCTTACTGGTTGATGGCTGCAGAAGCGGTGCCGCGGACCGACGCGCGCGCAGTGATAGAGTGGATCGTGAGTGAAGCGCAGCAGTGATCTCGCATGCCTCACATGTGCTACGCGCATGTGAGGCATGCGAGATCCGCGCTTGAGCAAGCCAACGTCGGTGGGTTTCAATGGGTGTGTGGCCAGCGCGATCGCGCCGGCACTCATGGAGCCTACTATGAACGTCGATCCGACCTACGATCCGTCTGCGCCGCAGCGCCGCCCTTGCGCCGATGCCAAGACGGGCGACGTCACACCAAGTGAGATGACACGCCGGTATTCACCGGCGGTCTTTCCTGCGCCTTCAGTGCAGGCAGTCCTTAGCTACCTGCAGCCGACGCAAGAACGTCCGTATAACTATGCTTATCAGCCGCCGCCTGGAACACCTTGGGAAAACTATCGGCACGATGAGCGCACAGTCTCCATAAGTGACGGTCGCGCCGCGTCAACGCGGAGTTCCATTCATGTTGAGGGCTTCGCGCTTTGGGACGCGCCATCGACGGTGCAGGATTTCCTCGATAGAGATACGATCGTTGAGGCCTATTACCCGGAGGTCGAAGAACTTGCACGTATGGCGACCGGAGCAACCCGTGCGTACGTGTTCGACCATCTTGTACGCCGGCGCGAAGCAGACCGCAGGCCTCTCGGCTTCGGGCGCCCGGATCAAGGCGCGATAGCGGCCGCGAACGGTCAAGTCCACAACGATTACACCGAGGAATCGGGCCGCACGCGGTTGTCACTGGTGCTCGGTGAGAATGCTGCGAAATTGGGTGTGACGCGATACAGCATCGTCAACGTGTGGCGCTCAATTAAAGCACCGGTTCTGGATACGCCCCTGGCGGTTTGTGATGCCAGGACCATCGGCGTCGCCGATCTTGTCAACGCCGAGGTGCGGTATGCGCGACGTATCGGAGAGATCTATCTTGCATTGCACTCTCCGCGGCATCGATGGTCCTACTTTTCCGCAATGAACCGGCAAGAAGCGCTGGTGTTCAAGCAATACGACTCGCTGATCAGTGGCGTTGCGAGATACACGCCGCACGCGGCGTTCGATCATCCGGACGTGCCTGATGGCACGCTGCCGCGAGAGAGCATTGAGGCTCGATGCCTCGTCGTCTATGAATGAACCTCGGAGATCGCAATGACAACGCTGGATCCAGGCATCCCCGCCAAGCTTGAATTCTGGTTTGACCTTGGGAGTAACTATAGCTATCTGAGCATGATGCGGATCGAAGCATTGGCCGAACGACACGACGTCGCCATTTCCTGGAAACCTTTTCTGCTCGGTGCGATCTTCAAGTCTTTCGGTTGGGAAAGTTCACCATTCGTATTGCAGAAGGAAAAAGGCGTTTATACATGGCGCGACATGGCTCGCCAGTGCGAGAAGTACGGTCTGCCATGGACCCAACCAAGCCATTTCCCCCGCAGCGCGCTGCTTCCAATGCGAGTCGCCTTGATCGGAGCGGAGCAACCCTGGATAAGTGCCTTCTGCAAACGGCTGATGCAAATCAACTTTGTCGAAGATCAAGATATCAACCATTCCGCCGTAGTCGACGTGACTTTGACGAAGCTCGGGCTACCTGCACAAGAGATCATTGTCGCGGCTCAATCTGAGGATAATAGACGTGACATGCGCGCTCAGACGGATGAGGCACTGCGCCGCGGCATCTTCGGCGCTCCTACGTTCTTTGCGGGAACCGACATGTTTTGGGGCAACGATCGCTTGGAGGACGCGTTGTTGCTGGCCGCAAGAAAAGCAAAATAGCAGGCACCGGCACCGCTGCAAACTACGTTCAGTTCCAGGCGGTAGTCTTTCGAATACTCGCGCGAGAGCACCAGACATGAGCGGCTTTTTCTTCGCGACGACTGTTCAAAAACGGAGATATGAGTGATGGCCTCGAAAAGCATCCGCAGAGCAACCGTAGAGGACGTACGGGTGCTGACACAGATCCGCAACGATGCGCACACAACCAAGCTTGCGCACGGCGATTACGTGTGGGGCAAGGAAGGAGACGGATTTAGCGAAACATGGGTACTCAATAGTCTCTCGCGAAGAGACGTGTATGTTGTCGAGCAGGATGGCACACCCATGGGAACGTTTTCGCTCGATTGGGACGATGGAGGGCACTGGGGGCCACAAGACCCGATCGCTGGTTATGTGCACGGGCTTTCCGTAAGGAAGGGTTATCGCGGCCTTGGATTTGGCAGATTCACCATGGATTGGTGCGCGAATAAGGTAAGCGCCTTGAATCGAAATTTTCTCAGGCTTGATTGTGACCTGAGAAACACGAAGCTATGTGCCTACTATGAGTCGCTTGGTTTTACACGAGTAGAGATCAAGCCAATTCCAGAGTCTGGCGGCTACATCGCGTCACTGTATGAGAAATTGGCTCAGTAGCGTTCAATTCGGCGAGAGTTGGGCGCATGTCCTCAAAGGTTACGGACTTTGTATTGATGACGAACGGCGACAATGCGTGGCCTGTTATCAACGAGATCGAAGCACATGTGGCCTGCGCCTACGGGTGGGATTCGCGCACCGGGTTGGTTTCTGCCCTGCCGTACGGGTACACGGTGCTGATCAGGATGATGTTCTTGACTCCGGCGGCGAGCGCGCCATCAATCGTCTTGCGCATCAACTCGGGATGCAGTTCGAACTGCCAGTCGTTCAGCCGACCACATAGATCAGCGTTTCGATGCCCTTTGCGGCAGCCACCACCGACGCGGGCGAATCCGGGTTCCGTGTGACGATCTCCGCGAGCCGATCCGCGCCGAACGCGTTGCGCATGGCAGCTTCCGTACGGCCGACGACACGATAGGGGGCGGCCCTTGCCGCTGAGCGAGGATCCAATGCTTTGACCGATGACGCCTGCGGCGCCGAACAGGGCTACTTTGGACATGGCGATTCTCCTAAAGGTGAAAGTTCAGAACGAGAGGTGGCGAAAGATCGCAGCAGAGATTGACGACGCGCGGGAAAGCATCGTCCCCAGATAGGCGTCGAGAACGGGCTGGACCGGGGCTCGCAGCCAGGCTTCGAGCCCGGCGACGCAAAGCCTGAACACCGCGCTGGCGGCCCGCTTCGTCCACACGGCGGCGATACAGGGCTCCCGAAGGAGAGAGGTGCGGGCGTCGATGGCTGCGATGTTCATGGTCGGCTCCTGAGGGTTCGGTCTGGCTGCTGGAGACCCCAGTTTGCTCAATAGAAGACCAAACGAAAATTGCCTAGAGGCGCATAACATCTATACAAAAATGCATACTGTGGTTCAACGCGAACCGAACTGGAGTGGTGGCGCACTTTTCTGGTGCTCTTGGAGACCGGTTCACTGCCGGCGGCCCGGCGCGCGTTGCCTATGACTCAACCGACGACTTCCGCAGCATTGCCTCGAGTGGGCAGGAGCCACGGGGCAGGAGTTCGTGGCACGGTGCGATTGACCGCAAGCGAGGTAAGTGGCGTTGAGGTGCTGACGCCTACGCGGGCTTCGACATCGAAGCGTGCCAATCGGCGTTGGCCGCGCAGGACCAGGCGTTGTGCGGTGACGTTTGCGGCGATCGCCGCAGGATTGAAGGCTTACATACGGTTTTTGCGAAACACCTGGGCATCACGACAGATCTATCACTGCGGCGCCAGGAACCGCTCGGCGAGTTTCACCCAATACGTCGCGGCGATCGGCAAACACGCGTCGTTGAAGTCGTAGCCTGGATTGTGCAACATGCAATCGCCGCTGTTGTGCGCGGGTCCGGTTCCGTTGCCCACAATGAAGTAGCTGCCGGGAACGGCCTGCAGCATGAAGGAAAAATCCTCCGCCCCCGCTGTGGGACGCATGTCGGATATCAGCCCCTGCTCCCCCAACCAGTCGTGTGCGACCTGCCGGGCGAACTCGGTGGCCGCCGGGTCGTTGACGACCGCCGGACATCCCCACTGATAATCAACCTTTGCCGTACAGCCCAACGTCGACGCCTGAGACTCCGCGACTTCGATAATGCGGTCGTGCAAAAATTGCTGCACCTCGGGCCGCAATGCGCGAACTGAAAGCGTCATCGTCACGACCTCCGGAATAACGTTGGAGACGGTCCCGCCGTGAATCTCGCCAATGGTGATCACCGCGGTATCAAGCGGGTCCGTATTGCGTGAGACGATGGTTTGTAGCGCGATCACAATGTGCGCCGCCGCGACAATCGGATCGGCGGCGAGATGCGGTCTTGCGCCATGGCCACCCTTGCCATGGATGCTGATGTACACGGTATCGGACGACGCCATGAAGCATCCCGGCAGGAAGCCGAACTTCCCAACCGGCTCGCCGGGCCGGTTATGCAAACCAAAGACCATATCGCAAGGAAATTTCTCGAACAAACCCTCGTCGACCATGATTTTCGCGCCGCAATACCGTTCTTCGGCGGGTTGAAAGATCAGGTTCAACGTACCGGAAAACTGACGGGTTTCCGACAGATAACGGGCAGCCGCGAGCAAGATGGCGGTATGGCCGTCGTGGCCGCAAGCATGCATCACGCCTTTGCGCTGACTGGCATAGGGCAGGCCCGTCGACTCCTGGATCGGCAGCGCGTCCATGTCTGCACGCAAGCCGAGACGACGGGTGCCGGTCCCGACTTTCAGCGTGCCAACCACGCCTGTTTTCGCCAGACCCCGATGCACTTCATAACCCCATGCGTGAAGACGCTCCGCGACAAGATTGCTGGTCTCGTGCTCCTCGAGCGAAAGTTCCGGATGAGCGTGAATGCGTTGGCGCAGAGCGACAATTTCTTCACTCATATCGAGAATGCGAGCTAGCACGTCTGTCATGGTTTATTCCTCGGTATTGGGATTGTTCGCGAACAGGGATTGGTCGAGAACGCCGTTGATTCAATGTCGGCAGCCTGTTCGCAGTGTTCGCCAAGGCCGCGCAGACACCTGGAATCCGCCGCACGAAATCGGCGCGCTCAATGTGCGGCGCGTGCCGTGGCGACCCACTGGTCGAACTGCGGTTTATTCGTTGCGAGCCATTGATCGGCAAGCCGGCCGAACAACCCGGGCGAGCTGGGCTCCTTGCTGATGGCCAACTCCCAGTCAGCCCAGAGCGCAGGCGAAAACTTGATCTGCTGGATCAACGCCTTGATGCCCGGATTGGCAGCAATGAACGCCCTGCTTGCCACCGAACCGGCGATCCAGGATGCCATGGCCATATGGCACGGATCAGCACCACCTGCACAGCCGACAACTCCCTTCACGAGGGCCGAACCGGTGTTGGGCATTTTGGGCGGTAATGCATCTTCGGGCACGGGAAGCCATACCACGTCCTTGCCCGGAACCAGGCCGCTCGTGACCCACGACGGACTCCAGGCGTAAAAAAACGCCGGCGAGCCGGATTTGATACGCGATACGGCATCGATCATCAACGCTTCGTATTTGCCGCTCACCACATGAACATTTTGCGTAAGTCCGAATTTTTTCAATTGGTAGTTCACGACCTCGGCGCAGCTCCAGCCCGGGTCGCAACTGATGAGTTGCGCCTTCCCGTCCTCGCCGAAAAGACTGGCGATCTTCGGGTCCTTCATCTGCTCGAGGCTTGTGATGTTGTGGGCAAGTGCTGTCTTCCTGTCGATCAGGTAGCCATTCACACCGCCCCCGGCAATGAACCCGGTGCCGATGATTTCCGCCTGCTTTTCGACGGCCCGGAACTCCGGCTCGCGTTGCGGCAGATTGACGTCGGTCGACAGATCGACGTCTCCCTGTGCGACCGCCGCAAAAAACAGCGTGATGTTCATCGTGCTGAGCTTGATGTCGTAACCGAGCGCCTTCATTGCCCGCGCCACGATCTGGTCCGCGATATAGTTCGCGCCGAGGCTATCGGCCTGCACGTAGCGCACCGTCTTGCCTGAGCCTGGAAGCGTATCGGCGAATGCCGGCGTGGTTGCCATCGATAAGATGAACGTCGCTGCAACAACCGCCGCCACGACGCCCCACTTGAAAGTCTTCATTAGCGTTCCTGCCCGTTAGCGCATGGCTGCAGTGTTCAGCGTCCGGATTCAATCAGATCAGCTCACATGCTAGTTGGCGCAAAACATCGGGTCTTCCTACGTACAGAGGGAAAGATGGCGCCCTCGCCTCTCCGGTTCAAGTGAAGCCTGGCGAGGCTGACAGGGTCAAAACAAATAGACGGGGCCTGTCGCGCAGGTCACCTCTGAGCCGGCGGCACCGCACCCTTCTGGATCGGAAACGGTCGATCCATTGGTTTCATCGATCGCCATGCCCTCCACCAGCCAATCGACAGCTTGGAACTATACTGAGGCACTTGGAGGTTTCAATGGCCGAACACGACCGACTGCATCCACTCCGTCCGCTCCTCAAGAATTGGGTTTGGGAGCATGGTCGGATTGGGACTCGCTATCTCGACTGCGTCGATGGCGAAATCAAGTTTGATGAAGGTAAGAAATCGCATTTCGCAGCCGAAAAATATATCTACGTGCCTCTGGATAAGGACGCTCAAGACGATGTAACCGCGGAGGGTCCGGCGATCCAGGACGCGGGACTTGCCCGGTTTTTGCGGGCTGCGCAATTAGGCACGCCAGAGGATGCCGGTTCTGTAGGGGAGGTTCAGCGCGCCGTGCAGGATTGCGTGGAACTCGGCCTGTTCAGCGCCTATCAACGGGAGGCTCGCGAAGCGTTGGCCCGCTATGCGCAAGAGGCCATGTTCGACGACGAGATCCGCGCAGCGGTCGTTGTTGACATCCGGCGTATTTACACCGGCATGCGGGAGCAACTGGCGCTGTACGATTTCAGTGTGCTTTACGGCTTGCCCACGCCGCTGCTGATCAGCGAGACGCCTTTCATCGACTGGCGCGTGCGTGTCAGTCCGGGACTTCCGTTCGTATCGCTTCCGTTGGGACCTTACTGCCTGCTGGTCGGCGCGGTGTCGGGCAGGAAAAGCCGAATCGGCCCGGTGGTCTGGAAGGCCGCCAGTGCGATGGGCCCATTGAAGGACCACAACCGCCTGATCGCGGAGCAAGCACGTCTGTGGCTTGTGTCAACCACCGACGACCAGCTTGTTGCGCCACAAAGCCGCCTTCCGGTGGTCATCGCGTCGAAGCAGGAAGATACGAAATCCTGATTGCCGCCGGCATGCAGGTCCCCGCCAATATCAACCTGGGGGCGGCGCTGCGGCTCCGTTCCCCCGAAGCTGTTACTCTTCCCCATTCTCGACCGCAGCCTGGTCGCACGTGACGGGGCCAAGCGCTTGCCGTCGCGCAACACAGGATTTTGAATGTTCGGTTTTCTGCGCAGTTATTTTTCCAACGACCTGGCGATTGATCTCGGCACCTCAAATACGCTGATCTACATGCGTGGCAAGGGTATCGTCCTCGACGAACCATCGGTCGTGTCGATTCGTCAGGAAGGCGGCCCGAATGGCAAAAAAACTATTCTGGCCGTGGGTAAGGAAGCCAAGCAAATGCTCGGCAAGGTGCCAGGCAATATTGAAGCTATCCGCCCGATGAAGGACGGTGTGATCGCCGACTTCAGCATTACCGAGCAAATGATCAAACACTTCATTCGCATGGCCCACGAACCCCGCATGTTGGCGCCGTCGCCGCGGATCGTCGTCTGCGTGCCGTGCGGCTCCACTCAAGTGGAACGACGTGCGATCAAGGAAGCCGCGCATAGCGCCGGAGCGTCGCAGGTGTACCTGATCGAAGAACCCATGGCGGCGGCAACCGGTGCCGGTCTGCCCGTGTCCGAGGCGACCGGCTCGATGGTGGTCGACATTGGCGGCGGCACCACCGAGGTAGGCGTCATTTCACTCGGCGGCATTGTGTACAAGGGTTCAGTGCGCGTCGGTGGGGATAAATTCGACGACGCGATCGTCAACTATATCCGTCGCAACTACGGCATGCTGATCGGTGAGCAGACTGCTGAAGCCATCAAGAAGGAAATAGGCTCCGCGTTCCCTGGCTCGGAAGTCAGGGAAATGGACGTGAGGGGCCGCAACATGTCCGAAGGCATACCGCGTAGCTTCACGGTATCCAGCAACGAGATCCTCGAAGCGCTCTCCGATCCGCTGAACCAGATCATTTCGGCGGTCAAGATCGCGCTCGAAAACACGCCGCCTGAGCTTGGCGCCGACATCGCCGAGCGCGGCATCATGCTCGCGGGCGGTGGTGCGCTACTTCGTGACCTCGACCGTCTGCTTGCCGAGGAGACCGGCCTGCCGGTGCTTGTAGCTGAAGCGCCCCTGACTTGCGTTGTGCGCGGTTCGGGCATGGCCCTCGAACGCATGGACAAATTCGGCAGCGTTTTTTCCTACGATTGAAGGCGGCGGCGCAGTCGCTCTTGCGGTTGCTGGTTGTGAATCTTCAGACGGTTCCGGGCAGGCAGAATGCGTGAAGGCCAGGTACCGTCTATACCGTTTATACCTTGTTATCGCGCCTTGCTCGCGGTCCCAACCCACTGTTCAAATTGCGGCTTATTGCTCGCAAGCCAATCATCGGCTAGCTTCGTAATCTGCGTGGAAGAACCACCATTCTTGCTGATCGCATATTCCCACTGCGACCACGTCGCGACAGAGAATTTGACCTGCTCGATCAGCGACTTGATTGCCGGATTAGCAGCGATGAACGCCTTGTTCGCCACGGAATCGAAGTTCCATGACGACATCGCCATGCGGCACGGGTCAGCGCCGCCAGCACAGCCGTCCACTCCTTTCACAAGCGCCGTGCCCTTGTTCGGTACGTTGGGCGGCAGCGCATCCGCGGGCGTAGGCAGCCATACCACGTCCTTTCCCGGAACCAGCGCGTTGGTGGCCCACGACGGACTCCAGGCGTAGAACAACGCAGGTTTGCCTTCCTTCACGCGCGTAACCGCATCTACCATCAATGCCTCGTATTTGCCGCGCACCGCATGGACGGTTTGCTTGAGCCCGAATTTATCGAGTTGGTAATCCACTACGTCACCGCAACTCCAACCCGGGTCGCAACTGATCAGTTCCGCCTTTCCGTCGCTGCCGAAGAGCCCCGCTATCTTGGGATCCTTCAGTTGCTCCAGACTGGTGATGTTGTACGCAAGCGCAGTCTTCCTGTCGATGACATAGCCGTTGATGCCGCCGCCCACAATCATGCCGCTGCCGACTATTGCCGCCTGCTTCTCAACGGCTCGAAAACCTGGCTCGCGCTGCGGGAAATTGACGTCGGTCGCCAGATCCTCGTCGCCCTGGGCCGCAGCCTGGAAGAACAGCGTGGTGTTCATCGTGCTCAGCTTCACGTCGTAGCCGAGCGCCTTCATCGCTTTCATCACGATCTGTGCCGCGACATAGTTCCCGCCGAGGCTGTCACCCTGCGCGTAGCGAATCGTCTTGCCGTCGCCGGGGAGCGCCTGCGTGGCTGCAACCACGCTCGCCGATGTCAGGCCGACAACTGCAACGGCAGCGAGTGCGCTTACTGCCCGGACAAATGCTCTCATCAATGCTCCTCTTTCGTGATCGTTCGATCGTCTGGTATTCATACCAGACGCGCTTTGGGTACGCTTAGCTGGCTACGCTTGAGTCGACTCGTTCTTTCAACCGTCATCAGAGCGCTTTTTCAGCATCGTGTGCCGGGTCTGCGGCCGTCGCCGTGCCCCTGGGAATTCGTCCGCCCCGGATGAACCTCGCCAGCACCGGCAGAAGCGCGCTCCGGGTTCCGCCTTTCGACTGAGCCAGCTTCTGGGTGATGCGATCGAGCATCATCGCGAGCAGCACGATGGCGATACCGCCTATGGCAGCCTGTCCGACATCGAGACGTCCCAGCCCCTGAAGCACCACAAGCCCCAAGCCTTCCGCGCCGATCATCGCGATCACGACCGACATCACCATGGCGGTCAGCACGGTCTGGTTGAGACCGCCGAGGATCGTCGGGATAGCCAGCGGCAACTGAACCTCCCAAAGAAGCTGGCGCTTGTCTGCTCCGAAAGCGAGACCCGCTTCGACGATCTCATGGTCGACCATGCGAATTCCGAGGTGGGTGAAGCGGATGAGCGGCGGCATGGCCGTGATGACGACCGCAACCTCGCCCGGTACCGTACCGACGCCGAAGAGCATCACCACGGGCACGAGATACACAAACGTCGGCGTGGTCTGCATGATGTCCAGCACCGGACGGACGATCCGCCAGACGCGGTCGCTGCGCGCGCACCAGATGCCGATCGGGATGCCGATTACCGCGCAAAACACGATGGCGGTTGCGATCAGCGAGAGCGTAGTGATGGCTTGATCCCAGACGCCAAGCATCGCGATAACAATGAGCCCCACTAAGGTGAACGCAGCGACCCCGAGGCTCGCCAACCGCCACGCGAGCAGGAACATCAACAACAGCATCACCGGAAACGGGATAGCGTGAAGCACGCTGTCATTGAAGTTCAACAGCCGTTCCACGGGCCATTTGATGAGCAGAAAGAAGGGCCTCAAATTGAGCGCGATCCATTGCACACCGTGCTGGATCCAGTCGCCTACCGGCAGGCCTGCGAGATCATCGGCTTTAAGCAACATGGCGTACTCCCGCGGCGCTCGGAGCGCCAATGCCGGCAAGAATTTGACCGGCTTCCAGACGGCCGATCAACCGGCCCGTGTCGTCCGTGACGCCGATCGCGCCGCCGGCGCGATAACTGCCGGCGACATCGACGAGCTTGGTATGGGCCGGCACGCACGTAAAGCGAGTGTCCGGCCGGGGCATCGCGCCGCCGCGCGCCAGTTCAATCTCGGACGCCGTCACGGTGCCCAGGATGCGTTCATCGGCATCGAGCATGAAACCCGGTCCCGGTACGCCGGAAGCGTCGCCCAGGACGATCCCGTCCGGGCCACGCAGGATGGTCACGAGCGAGGTCATGACCGAACCTGCATCGAACAGTCTTCCGCGGTCGACTTCCCGGGTGAAGGCGGCGACGTAATCGCTGCCGGGTTCAAGCACGATCGACTGCGGCGTGCCTTCGCGCACGAGCCGCCCCTCCGACATGATGGCGATGCGCGAGCCGAGCTTGAGCGCCTCCTGGAAATCGTGCGTGATGAACAGGATGGTTTTGCTCAACGTGCGCTGGAGGCGCAGCAACTCGTCCTGCATCTCGGTGCGGATGAGCGGGTCCAGCGCGCTGAACGCTTCGTCCATGATGAGGACGTCGGCATCGGTGGCGAGCGCACGCGCCAAGCCCACGCGTTGACGCATCCCGCCGCTCAGTTCATGCGGCATGTGATAAGCCCAGCGCGCGAGACCCACGACGCTCAGCACTTCCTCGGCGCGCTTGCGCCGCTGCGGGGCCGACATGCCGCGCAGTTTCAACCCGAACTCGACGTTTTCGATCACACGCCGATTAGGCAGCAACGCGAAATGCTGAAAGACCATGGAGATGCGATTGCGCCGCACGTCGCGCAAACCGGCTTCGTCGAGCGTGCAGATGTCCTCGTCGTCCAGCAGGATCTTTCCGGCGCTCGGTTCGTTGAGACGATTGATGCAGCGTGCAAGCGTGGACTTGCCCGAACCCGACAGTCCCATGATCATGTACATCGAACCCGACGGCACGCTCAAGGAAACGTCGTCGAGCCCGACGACCTGCCCCAGCGTCTCCTGAACCTCCGACTTGTTCTTCCCGGCGCTCAGCATTGCCAGCGCTTTCTCCGGCTTGTCCGTGAACACCTTGTACAAGTGCTCGATCTTCAAGCGCTCGGTCATAGCCTCTTCTCCTCTTGAAAGCCCGCGGGATGGGACAGATGCCGCAACGGTGAAAAGTCCGTCGGCACGAGAATCCTGTTTTCCGCCTGCTCGATGTTCTCTGACAGCTTGGGCAGGAACGCCTGCCATCTGGGATCGTCCGCCAGTTGCTGACGGCGGCGCGCCCGGTCCTGAAGGTCTGCATAAGCCCACAAATGCGTCACCTCGCTCAAGGGGCCGATATCAGTAGTGAAATACCCTATGAGACCGCCGAGGATGGGCTGCTGGATCGCCAGTCCCTCCTCCCGCCCAAGTTGAAGATAACGGCCCATTCGGCCGTTCCTGATCCGGTAGATCCGCTCTTCGACAATCATCGGCCCGTCTCCTCGCGCATGCCCTCACGCTTCTCTTCATCATCGCCCGCCAGAAAGCGGCGCATCAGCGTTGCGACGAGATCCGGTGCCTCGATCAGGATCGAATGCCGCAAGCCCGGCAGGATCTCGAGTTGCGAGCCAGGGATGCACTGGTGCATGAAGTGCGCCATGCGCGGATTGGAGCCTTGGTCCTCCTCTCCGGTCGCGATCAGAGTCGGTACGCTGATCTGATCGATAAAACCGCCGAAGTCCGTTTGCGCCAGCACGCGGTAAGCGGACGCATAGCAGTCGGGATCGTTCTCCGCATTGCGCTGACGCAAGCGCGCAACCAGCTCGGGATTGCGCTGCTGAAACCCTTCGGTGAGCCAGCGCGACAAGGACGCATCGTAGTGCGAGCCCCGGTCACCGGATTGCAGCGCAGCAAGCCGCGCTGCGACCCGTTCACGCTCCTCGGGCGTACGGCCCGCGACGCTCGCCAGTAACACGAGCTTCCTCAGTCGAGGCTCATGCGTGAGCGCCAGCCGCTGAGCAATCAAGCCGCCGAGCGAGAAGCCGGCGAGGTCGAATTGGTCAAAGCCTACATGGTCGGCAAGCGCCAGCACGTCACCCACGAAATCATCGATCTCATAGCGGCCTTTAATCAGCGATGAGCGTCCGTGACCCCGCAGATCCAGCGTCAGGATGCGGAAGGTGTCGCCCAGTTTTGCTGCGACGCCTTCCCACGCATCGAGACTCGAACCCACGCCGTGAATGCAGACCAGCGGGCGCGAACCCTCACCCTGAAGCCGATAATTCAGCACTACGCCGCGGCCGGTGAACGTGCGCTCGCCGGCCGTTTGCGTCGTTGAAGTCCTGGCGGCGTCCATGGTTCAGTACCCCGCGGCCGCGACGCTTGGCTCGCCCTGCGAATCCCCTGCATGGGAACCATCGCGGGCAGCAAAATGCGGCATCACTTCATCGATAAAGAGGCGCAGCGTCTTGACCTGCAACTCGAACGGCAGATTGAACGAAAGGCCCAGGCAGTATTGATCGACGCCCTGATCTTCGTAAATCTGCAGCTTCCGGATCACTTCGTCCGGCGTGCCGAACATCAGGTTGTCGCGAATGTTGGCCGCGTCGTAGTTCGCACGATTTGCGACCGTCTCGTAAGGCACGGGCTCCGGGAAACCGTCCGTGACAGTGCCGATGTTCTGCATCAGGTTCTCGAAGGTGCGGCCATAATCCACGCTGTGGCGCACAGCGGTTTGCCAGTCATCGGCGCGATCGTATACGCATGTGCGTCGCTGCATCATGAAGCGCGGGCGCGCCCGCTCGGGATGGTCGGCCACCGCCTTGCGGAACTTCTCGCCCAGCACCGCGACTTCGGAGGGCGGCGAGGACAGCGGGGTCGACAAGATGTTCGCACCGATACCCACCGCCCAGTCGAAACTGCCGGGGTCGCGCGTGGCAACCCAAACAGGCGGATGCGGCTGCTGCAACGGCTTGGGCACCGAGGTCGCGAGCGGAAACTTCCAGTAGTGTCCGTCATGGGCATAATCGCCTGCCCAAAGCTTCTGGACAGCCGGTACGAGCTCCTTCATGTACCCCACGCCCTCCTGCTGAGGAATGCCGCCGGCCATGCGATCGAACTCGTACTGATACGCCCCGCGGGCAATCCCGAATTCGAGGCGTCCACCGGTCAGGTGGTCGCACATGGCGGCCTCGCCTGCGAGGCGGATCGGCGACCAGTACGGCGCGACCAGCGTCGCCGTTCCGAGCCTGATGCGCTGCGTGTGCTGGGACAACCACGTCAGGATAGTGAACGGATTAGGCGAAACGGTGCACTCAATGGTGTGATGCTCGGCGGTCCAGAGCGTCTCGAACCCGCCTTCATCGGCTATGCGAGCCAGCGCCAGCATATTGGACATGGCGGTCGACATTGAATCCGTCGGCGAAAACCGCTCCATGCTGATTGAGATGGCAAATTTCATGATGGGTCTCTATATTTGGTTTTTTGGCAAGGCGCACGGCTTAGCGCAAACGAATGACGAACGGGTCTTGCATGGCGCCCGAGTAGTCGATCACGACGTTCTTCAAGCGGGAGAACTCACGCATCACTTCGAAGCCGCCGCGACGGCCGTAACCGCTTCGCTTGGTACCGCCGTTCGCGGACATATAAGCCGCCGAGCGATAGGTGTTGACCCAGACCGTGCCCGCTTCTATATCGCGCGCAAAGCGCAGGGCGCGGTCGATGTTCTGGGTCCAGATGCCAGCGGCCAAGCCGTATTCGGTATCGTTGGCGAGCGCGATCAGTTCCTCTTCCGTGTTGAACGGAACCACGCCCACGACCGGCCCGAAAATCTCCTCTTGCATGAAGCGCATCTCGTTGCGAGCCTGCGTCATGACGGTTGGCTCGAAGTACCATCCACGCGACAAAGCCGAGTCTTTTGGCTGCCCCCCGCCTACCGCGATTTTCGCGCCTTCGCTTACACCGGACGCTACGTAACCCACTACTTTGTCGAGCTGGCTAGCGAGCGCGAGCGGCCCGATATCGGTGTCGTCGGCCATTGGATGTCCGACCTTGACACGGCGCGTACGCTCGACCAACGCCTCAACAAAACGCTCATAGACGGGTGCTTCGACAAAGCAGCGTGAACCCGCCACGCAGGTCTGCCCAGCCGCCGCGAAGATGCCCGAAACGACGCCGTTCACAGCCCTGTCCACGTCGACATCCGAGAACACGACGTGGGGCGACTTGCCTCCCAGTTCCATCTGGCAGGGCACGAGATTTTCTGCTGCGTTGCCAGCGATCTTTCGACCGGTCACCGTGCTCCCGGTGAAGACGAATTTGGCGATGCCGGGATGACGCGTGAGCGCATCGCCGGTTGTCACGCCGTCGCCGGTGACCACGTTGAACACGCCCGGCGGAAAGCCCGCCTCGATAGCCAGTTCAGCGAGCGCGAGCGTCGAAGCGCTCGCGTGTTCCGAGGGTTTCACGACTACCGTATTGCCTATCGCAAGACACGGCGCGAGCGTACCCGTGAGCATCATCAGGGGCGAATTCCACGGGATGATCATCCCCACCACGCCGATCGGTTCACGCAAATTGAAGTTCAGCGTGTCGAGCTTGTTGACGGGAATCGTGTCGCCCTGAAGCTTGTCGGCCATCCCGGCGAAATACAGATACGAATCAGGGATAGCCCGCATCTGGGCCCGCATTTCCTTGATGAGCTTGCCGTTGTCGCGGCATTCGATCAGCGCCAGTTCGTCCGCGTTAGCGAGAACCAGGTCGGCGAGACGGCGTACCAGTTTGCCGCGATCGGTTTGCGTGATCCGGCGCCACGCCGGGTTCTTTAGCGCCGCTTGCGCCGAACGCACAGCGGCATCCACATCATCGGCATTCGCCTGGGCAAACTGATACCAGGGCGCAGCCGTCGTGGGGTCATAACTCGATACATACTGGCCGCTGCGTGGAGGCGTGAACTCTCCGTGGATGAATAGATCCTGTCTCGATCCTTGCAAACTTTCGACTGTCGTTTTCATCATGTCCTTTCCAATTTCAAGGTTGCGGATGCTGCGTGTGCAGCTGCGCTGCGCTCACCATCGCGACACGGCCGCCATCGTGTGAATCCATGTAAATGCCGAACCGTCCGCCGGCGCTCTCGGTCACGAAACGCCGCAGCATTCCGCGTATTTCCATCGTTGGAATGTCGTCGTACGGAAGCTGGTCGAGCGGGAAGAAACGGAAGTTCTCGGGGATCTCGCAGGCTGCACGCGGCAGCGCCAGCCGGGCGCGGTAGATCAGGTAACCGGAATCGCTGCCGGCTGCGTCGAAGACGGAATAGAGGAACGTGTCGTCGGGCAGCAATTCCAGGTCGTCTCCTCCGGCAATAGGAAGCCGGCCATTGACGAGCCGGTGCGGAGCGCTAGGCAGCGTCCAGCCGTTCTTGCCATCGCTTGCCAGCAGCAGCGATCCCTCCGCCTCGATGAGATAACCGACAATCATGTTGTGCGATGAGAGCCAGCCCGGCGGCAACGGATTCTTGACCTGCGCGTAGCGGCCGCGGCAAAAACCCAGCGGCGCAGAGGGACTGGTTCCAAAGGCCTGGACACGGCCGATGAGGATCGTGTGATCGCCTGCATCGACCCGGTCATGGACCGTGCAGTCGAACCACGTCAGGCATTCCGTCAGGACCGGGGCGCCGGTATGCACTCCGTCGTGACTGACGGCAGCGAATTTATCAGCGGATTTGGAGGCGAACAGATTGGAGACGTCGGTCTGCGCTTCGTGCAGCAGGTTGACCGCGAAGTGATCGGTATCCTGGAAGACCGGAAAACTCGAGGCACCCTTTCCTACGCATACGAGGAGAAGCGGCGGATCGAGCGACACCGACGTGAACGAGTTTGCCGTCATCCCGCGCGGACGGCCTTCGGCGTCGCGGGTGGTGATGACCGTCACCCCTGTCACGAAGGTGCCGAACGCTCGGCGCAAGGCCACCGGATCAACGGCGACAGGTTTATCTGACACTTCGGCTTGCATGGTCTTCACCTCAAACGTCGTTGCGTTGAGGTCTAAGTTAAGCCATGCAAAAAGCGATTTCTTCCGCTGGACCGAAGGACATCCGACTCTAATTAACCTCTCATTCGAGGTATCGACTTCGGGCGCTTCCCGGACGGTATGCTGCTCTCGACCAAGCTGTGCAGTTGCAACGCAAGCTCGATCGCGAAACGCTGCTCCGGCGTTTCGACCTGGATGCCAAACAGGTCCGAAATCCGCGACAGGCGATATCGAAGGGTCGTCACGTGAAGGTCCATCGCGTCCGCGCAATGCTGGCTGCGGCAGCCTGAGCGAACATAGGCAGCGAGGGTTTCGAGGTAAGCCGACTTGTGTTTCTTGTCGTGTTCCACGACCCGGCCTATGGCGCCGTCGATGAAGCTGCGGACGTCGGCCGAATCGGCAGCGCCGATCAGCATGGGCAATGGCCCGAAGTCGGGGACGGTCATCGCACCCCGTCTGCCGAATGTGCGGGCAACCCGGATCATGCGCCAGCAGCGCTCCCATTCCTTCGCGATCGACTCGAGACCTTCACACGTATCACCAACGACGACGATGGGTTCACTGCCGAACGAATGGAACAAGGTCTCCGAGACGCGCTGCGCCAAGCGCGCGACGCGGTCCAGTTCCATGCCCTCTTCCTGCGGCACGAGGCACACGAGCGCCCCGCCGACCGTCACGATGTGCACCGCAACATGCAACTGCGCCGCGAGCAGCGCGACCGCGCGATGGCCATCGACAGAAAGATCGGCGGACGCGTTCGTTCGATCCGGAAAATCAGTCACGAGCATGCGCATGGGTGCCGCGAGCGACAGCCCGAGGCGGCGCGCGCGGCGCAGCATATCCTGCTCGTCGCGCCAGCGTCGCTCGACAATTTCGAAGAACAATTCGGTCAGCGTTCGCGTTTCGAAGCGAAAGCGTATGACGCTGCGCATCAACTGCACGCTCAGCGCAAACTTCGCACTTTCGATGAGGAGTTTCTGAAGATCATTCGCGTCGGACTTATCGAAGGTCAGCAGCGCACCGACCGCTTCGTCGTCGACCATGAGGGACGCTATGCGGGCGTCGAGTGAGAGCTTGTCGCCCAAGTGCAGCGTGATCGTTTCGGCGCGGCGGGTAGTGACCGCGTCCCGGACCTCGCCAAGGATCTGGCGACCCGCCGGGCCTTCGAGCATGAGGCGCCACGCGTCGTCTTCATGGACGCCAGGCACCGGCGACGCGGACGCCAGCAGGCTGCTTGCGAAGAAATCCAGGACGAGCACAGGCGCATTGAAAAGATCGCCGAGCATCGCGGTAAGCGTTTCTATGGAACCGCCGGCGAGCACTTCCTGCAACAGCGAGCCCTGAGCGCCCAGCACGCGGCGCAATTGCTCGGCCGCGGCAAGCTGCGCGCGATGACGATGCGCGCGCTCAATCGCGATCGCCCCCAGATGCACGATGATCGCCATGAACGCGAGGTCATCCGGGGACACATCCACCACTTTGCGCGATGTAACGGCCAACACCATGGGCCGCCCTTCTACATCGACGCTCGCCATGGGGTAGATCAGCACGGTGCAGTAGCCACGCTCATTTGCTTCAAGCCGATAGCCGGGAAATTCAACGGACTCACGCGCGTCGCGAATGTACACGGGCTCAAAACGCTGCAGTGCAATAAGAGCGGGACTGGTCGCCAGTTCCCAGCGATCCCCCAGTGGGCGGCGCAGCATGGCGTTGGACTCATAGCGCGCTGTGACCAGTGCGAAACCATGCGCCAGGTCCACGGTCATGATCGAGCCCAGGTCCCAGGAACCGTGCCTGCATGCCGCCTGGATAAGGTCCCGCAGCAACGTATCAAGGTCGCCGTCTGAGTTGATTTGGCTCGCGACATCACGCAGCGACATGATTCGCGACAGTTGATCTGGCATGTTGAGGCTTCCAAAAGTCTTATTTCAATATACGACATACCGTAGCAAAAAATAAAAGATTCATCCCCCGAACACGCGGAGGACGCCCCCGATTCACATCGATAGCATTCGGTTAGGACGAACCAATAACCAACCGCCAACCGCCAACCGAAGGAGTGCGCAAATGGAAACTGGGATTCGCAAGATCGCGACGTTTATCGAAGAGACCGTCATCGAGGGCGGCCGCAAGGCAGAGCGGCCAATCACAACGGTGGTCGTCGCAGCAATCGTTCGCAATCCGTGGGCAGGCCAGGGCTTCGTGGAAGACCTCCGGCCGGAGATCCTGCGGCTTGCCCCTGTGCTGGGCGCCGAGATGACACGGCGGCTCGTGGCCATCATGCCCGCGGATCGCGTCGAGGCGTATGGCAAGGCGGCTACAGTCGGTGTCAACGGTGAGATCGAGCACGGCTCGGCACTGATCCACACGCTTCGCTTTGGCAACATGTTCCGCGAGGCGGTCAACGGCACCGCATTTCTCAGCTTCACGAACACACGCTCGGCTCCCGGCGCGCTCCTGTCTGTCCCCATGATCCACAAGTCCGAAACGGGCAAGCGGTCGCATTTCATCACGGCCACGTTCCAGGTCGCGGATGCTCCCGGTCCTGACGAAATCCTGATTGCGATCGCAGCGGCGGACGGCGGGCGCGCCCATCCGCGCATTGCGGACCGCTTTCAGGACATGGCGGAGATGGAAGCCGAAAAAGCGGGCGCTTGAGCAGCAGGACGGGTTGGCGGTCATGGCTTGGGCCGGCTTGACGCAGAGGCTTGATCCAGATCCGAACTTCACCTCCATGCCGTTGGAGTCTTCATGTCAGACCCGATCGCTTTGATCACCAACATACGTTCCGATTACGAAGCGAGTTATCTGTCAGCGCTTGCTTCGGCCATGCCTGCTGAAAAGGTCATCCTCTTTCGCCAAATGAGCGAAGAGCAGCGGGCGCATGTCCAGATCGCGATAGTTGCAAACCCTGATCCGGCCGATGTCGCTGCGTTGCCCCGTCTTGTCTGGGTGCAAAGCCTATGGGCAGGCGTGGAGCAGCTCGTTACCCGGCTACCGGCCGGCGGGCCGCCGATCGTGCGCATGCTCGACCCCGAAATGTCGAGGACCATGGCGGAAGCCGTGCTTGCATGGACGTACTATTTGCAGCGCGACATGCCGGCGTACGTACGCCAACAAAGGCAGGGGCTCTGGCACCAGCATGCCTATCGCAAGCCTTCGTCCCTGACGGTCGGAATACTCGGACTCGGTTCGCTCGGCAAGGCGGCAGCAGCTCGCCTCGGAGATGCCGGCTTCAAGGTCGCCGGCTGGAGCCGGTCGGCCAAGCGGCTCCCCGGCATACAGACGTTTTCAAATGGCGATGGGCTCGTCGCCCTGCTGCGCGTGAGCGATATCGTCGTCTGTCTCGTGCCGCTGACAAGCGAAACGCGAGGCTTGCTGCATACCGGCCTGCTTGGCATCATGAAACCGGGAGCGAGCCTCATCAATTTCGCTCGAGGACCCATCGTCGTGACAGACGATCTTCTCGCCGCGCTCGACAGCGGGCATCTGTCACATGCGGTTCTCGATGTCTTCGATGAAGAACCGTTAGCTCCAGATTCACGCCTGTGGCAACATCCGCACGTGAGCGTGCTTCCCCATATCTCCGCACCCACTGATTTCGAGACCACAGCAGCCGTTATCGCGGCAGACATAGGTGCGTACCGGGCAAACGGAGCTTTGCCTTGTAGCGTGGATCTCGCGCTCGGTTACTAACGTTGTTCGTGAAGGAGCAGCAATGCGTGCATCACCCATTGCGCCGGCCGTGCCGTTGTCGAAGCGGGCCTCGACGCCCGGGGCCAACAACGTAATTGAGCGCAATAGCCCGGTGGCCGTCTGACAGTGATCAAGCTCGACCGCTACGACATCGCCATCCTGCGCGTTCTCGCGCGCGATGGCCGCATCACGAAATCGAAGCTTGCCGAAGAGGTGAACCTGTCGATTTCACCAACTTGGGAACGCGTGCGCAAGCTCGAGGAGAGCGGCGTCATCAAGGGTTATCGCGCGGAACTTGACTGGGTCGGGACCATCAATGCAAGCCGGATCGTGGTGGAAGTGACGCTGGCGCGGCATACGGAGCGAGACATGCGGCGCTTCGAGGAGGCCATGCAGGCCGCGCCGGAAGTGGTGCAATGCTATGCAACGGGCGGAGGCGTGGATTATGTGCTGCATGTGGTGTCACGCGATATCTATCACTACCAGCGCTTCATCGACTCCTTGCTGGTAGGTGAAATCGGCATTGAACGCTACTTTACTTATATCGTTACAAAGGTCGTGAAGAGCATGCCTGACAGCGTGCCCGAGTGGGAGTGAAGAACGCTTCGGGGCGGTGTGGGAGAGCAGCATGGCCATCGAGCACAATCTGGCGCACCCCGATCCTCGCCACGCTGATGATGTCGCCGACCCTCGCAGAAAGCCATTCAATGCAGACTCTGGACACGCAATAGAGCGCGTTCCTGATCGCGCCTCACACCATTGCCCTCCAACTCACCCAACCTGGCGATGCCAGCGTCAGGGGCGTCGCTATCAACGTGTAACCTTCAGCGCTCTCGCCACACCTTCAGCGGGCTGCCCGCGACGAAGGCGCCGGGCGACACCCTACGTTGAACGGTAGGCCATCGTGCCGCCACCGTCCTTCCTTTCGATGGAAGACGCATTTTTTGGTGTCAAGTAACTTAGATCGCATCTGCACGACGGCGAACCTGGTCACCACTTCGATACGTCGCCGCAGCGGTAGTACACCAAACCTCGATATCACACACGGAGATGACCTACATGAAAGCAATGATGCGAGCGGCAACGATCGCGGCATGCGCGGCACTGGCAACGCCCGCCATGGCCGCGTCCCCGCAGGCACTGCCAGGCGCGGGCAAGACGATTCACTATGCGCAGACCGACAGCCTGGGCGCGAATTATGTCGCGGTACAGATTGTGAAGAAGGCACTCACGTCGCTGGGCTACGAGGTAAATTTGAGCACGATGGGGACGGTCCTGTTCTTTCAAGCCGTCGCACAGGGTGACGTCGACATGGAGACCGACGTCAATTTCCCGCAGAGCGAGCCCGACTTCCGCGTGGTCCAGAGCCAGGCGGAAATGGTCGGCGGCGGTGAGATCATTGGCGGCGGCATCAATGGCTACCTGATCGACAAGAAAACTGCGGTGGCGCACAACATCACCAGTCTCGAACAGATGAAGGACCCGAAGATCGCCGCCCTGTTCGGTGACGATAACAAGGCACAACTGATCAGCTGCGATCCCGGCTGGAGTTGCGGTGACGTCGTCAACTATCAGTTGGACAAGTTTGGCCTCCGTCAGACCGTGCATCCCGTGAGCGGCAAGTACGAGGCGCTGATGGCGGACGCCGTGACTCGCGTCAAGGAAGGCAAGCCGGCGTTCTTCTACGCGTGGAGTCCGTCATGGACAGTCAACGTGCTGGTTCCAGGTAAAGACGTGGTGTGGCTGCCAACGCCGGCCGACGCGTTACCGCCGAACGTACCGAACCACGGCTCGGCGCTCGTGAATGGTGTCGAGGGATGCGCGGGCGGCGCTAATCCGTGTCGTATGGCAATGGCATCCTGGAACTACGGTGCGGTTGCAAACAAGCAATTCATCGCCGCTAATCCGGCCGTCAAGAGGCTGGTCGAGCAGATCCGTTTCCCATCGGCGACATGGTCAGCCTGGGAACTTGCGATCAGCAAGGGCAACGGCGCAACAGCGGTCGTCTCGACACTTGCAGACCAGTGGCTAGCCGCGAACAAAACGCAGTTCGACGGCTGGGTTGATACGGCCCGGAAT
Source organism: Caballeronia sordidicola (assembly GCF_002220365.1). GTDB lineage: Bacteria > Pseudomonadota > Gammaproteobacteria > Burkholderiales > Burkholderiaceae > Caballeronia > Caballeronia sordidicola_C. The sequence goes on from NZ_MTHB01000246.1 coordinate 236,556, forward strand.
GCACACTGAAGAAGTGGCAGCGCAGGTGCAGGATAGTGGGCGCGACGTTGCCGCGGCCAAGCCAATCCTGCATCTTCGCGATGCGGCTTTTTCGTGTTCGAGCGCGTTGGTGGCGGCTGTTACGTAAAAATAGGGGCTCCGCGGTTCACGGGGCTGCGCGTTCGAGGCGTATCGCTCAGGAGGCGAAGCTCGCGGTGAAGGGTCAGGCTCAATCGCTGATTAGGCTGGCGAGCGTTCGCGGGTCTGCCGATTCAATTCCATTACCGGCACCGCGCAACAACCCGCTGCTTGCCTGCAATAAACAACGGGCGCGCGCACGCTTGAGATACATGCTCGGCGTCATGCCGCAGAAACGTTTGAAATGCCGTGCGAAATGGCTCTGGTCGAAGAAACCGACTTCAGCCGCCACCACCGATCCGGGCACGCCTGCCAGCAACAACGCTTGCGCACGCTCAATGCGCAGTCCGCATAAATACCGGTACGGTGAAGAGCCAAATTGCTGCCTGAACGCGGTCGCGAATCGCGACACGCTAAGCGCCGACAACTCGGCCAGTTGCGCAAGCGTCACGGGTTCATCGAAGTGAGCCTCGATGAACGCCCGTGCTTCGGTCAGCGGCACGGCTTGTTTCATGACGTCGCCGCCACCGGTTGAGCTTGCGATAAAGCTGCAAACGCCGCGAACCGGCTGATCGAAAACGGATCGAGCGGAATCGGTGTGCTACCCGTATCGATCAGTTCGGCCAGCGTCTCGCCCACGCCCGGGCCAATCTGGAACCCCGAGCCGCAGAAGCCGAACGCATAAAACAGACCGTCGGTCGTCGAGCTGCGGCCGATCACAGGCTCGCCATCGGGCAGATAACCTTCCACCCCGCTCCAGACCCGGATCACGTGCAGCGGCGCCATCGCAGGAACCAGGCGGCGGAGTTGCGCGATCTGACGCACGGTGTTGATCGGCAATACGGACGCGCGTCGCGTAAGGGCATCGGCGGGACCGGGGGGCCCGCCGCCAATGATGATGTTGCCGCGCGGAATCTGGCGGAAGTAGATGCCCTCCTGCTTGATCGATGTGAACACCCCCATCGACGACTTGAAGACATACGGCACGGGTTCAGTGACAGACATCTGCGGTCCGCTTGCGCGCATCGGCACCGGCTCGCCGAACTGCTCAGTGAGCCGGCTTGCCCACGCGCCCGCGCAAATCGCGAGCTGTGCTGCCCGATACACCACCCCTGCCGCAGTCTCCACGCGAAAACCATCGCCGTCTTTCTCAACATGCGTGATCTCCGTGTTCTCCACCACCTGCGCGCCAAGACGCGCCGCCGCCCGGCCGAAGGCCGGCGCGGCGAGGCGCGGGTTCGCATGGCCGTCGAGCGGCGAAAGGGAAGCAGCCAGCACCTCGCGGCCAAGAAAAGGGAAGCGTTCAAACATCGCCTTGCCGTGCAGCACTTCCAGTTCGAGGCCGTAGGCGCGTGCATCGGCGGCATAGCGGTCGAAGGTATCCGCATCGTGCGCGTGATAACAGACCCGTGTATGCCCAGACGGCAGGAATTCGATGTCCTCGCCCAGCAGTTCCTTGGATTGCTGCCACGTGTTGAGCGAGCGGTTCGCCATCGCGAGTTGAGGCAGCGCACGACCTTGCCTGCGGACACCACCAAAGTTGACCCCGCTTGCTTGCTGGCCCGTGAGGCTTCGCTCGAGCAGGATCACGGAACAAGCGGGGTTGCGGCGGCGCAGGAAGAACGCGGTGGTCGTACCCATGATGCCGCCGCCGATCACGATCACATCGGCCCGACGATCCGCTTGTTGTGACGCCGTCATTCGCTCGTCTCCTCTTCTATCAGCGTCACGGGTAAAGGCTTGACGGGTGCCTGCCCGCGTAGCCGTCCGACCGACGCCAGCGGCACGGACGCCGCCGCCGCGATCACTTCCGCACCTGCGTGAGCGCAAAAGCGACCCTGGCAACGACCCATACCCACGCGCGAAAATGCCTTGGCGCGATTCGCTTCCCGCGCACCGGTCTCGCGCACCACACGACGTAACTCGCCCGCTGTAATGGCTTCACAGCGGCACACAATGGTCTCGTCCGGTAGCATGCTCGCCAAGCGGGCCGGCCACGGAAAGGCCACGCGCAAGCCAGCCGCAAAACGGCTGAAGACCCGGAGTTGTTCGCGCAAGCTCACCAGGCCGTCGACCTTCAGGCCGCCGTCCTGCATCGCGGCGAGTGCAGCGAGGCGGCCCGATCGTTCGGCGGCATCGGCACCGCGAATACGTGCGCCGTCGCCCGCCAGATAGACGCCCTTGACGCTGCTGCGGCCGTCTTCGTCGGTGGCAGGAAGCCATTGCTGCGCGGCGTCATCGAAAGAAAATTCGCAGCCGGCCAGATCGGCGAGTTGCGTCTCAGGGCGCAAGTGATAACCCAGCGCGACTGCATCGCAAGCCACCTTGAAGGGCACGCCGCTTTGCAGAGCGACTTCAACGTGGCTCACGCCGTGAACAGGCGAACCGCTTATTTCCAGTGGCCGCACGCCGCGATACACCCGTACCCGCGCCTTCCTTAGCACCCCCATCAAAGCGATGCCTTTTTTCAGCGCGGCGGGAATGGCGAGCAGCTTCGGCAACGCGGAGAGTCGTTGTAAAAGCGTGGAGGTATCGAAGACAGCGGACACTGCCGCGCCCGCTTTCACATACTGCGCAGCAACAAGGTAAAGCAGCGGCCCTGTACCCATCAGCACGACCCGAGAGCCGATCGAGCACCCCTGCGACTTCAGCGCGACCTGCGCGCCGCCCAGGCTGTAGGTGCCGGCGTAATGCCAGCCTTTGACCGGCATCAGCCGGTCCGTTGCGCCGCTGCAAACGATCAGCGTATCGAATTCGAGCGTACGGCAGGACGTTCCACTGACAAGATGCACGGCGTTCGCGGAGATGTTCCAGACGAGCGTCTCAGGCAGATAGTCGATGCGGCTCTTGAGCGCGTCGAAGCTCTGATGCAGTGCGGCCGCGCGCGCACTCTCGGTGCCATAGAGCGTGTCATAAGAGCGCGTGAAGCCTTCCGGCTGCCGTCGATAAATCTGCCCGCCGTCTCGCCGCCCTTCATCTATCACAGTAGGCCGCAGACCTGCTTCGACCAGCGCCTCGGCTGCCCTCACACCCGCCGGCCCCGTGCCGATCACGATTACCCGCGCGGCCATACGCCCTCCCCGGCTATAGCCAGTTGCGTGACGATCGACATGCCCGTTACCGCTGGCGTTGTACACGCACGCAACCGGTCACCGTCAGTGGTCCAGACCCAACAATCCTGGCACGCGCCCATCAGGCAGAAACCCGCGCGCCTGCCGTCACCGAATTCGGAGTCGCGCAACGTCCTCATACCGGTCAGCAACGCGACCATCAGCGTGTCGCCCTCGGCGGCGCGCCGCTCCACGCCATCGACGATTATCACAAACGTCTTGCGCTCCGTTTCCGCCAGCCGCACGAACCGTCCGCTCATGCTTCAACCGCCTCTATCGTCTGCAGCCGGCTCAACTCAGCCGTTGAATGGTGGCAAAGAATTTCCGCGCCCGAAGGCAGCTTCTTCATGGCGGGCGGCGTGGCGTTGCATTTACCGTCGATACGAACGGGACAACGCGCCCTGAAGCTGCACAGCTCGGCTATGTCAGCGCTTTCGCCCATCTGCGGCAACGCAGCGCTGCCGATCAGGCGGCGTGCGTCGAGCCAGCCGGGTTTCAGCGCCGGCACGGAGTCGACCAGCAGGCCGGTATACGGGTGATACGGCGGCGCTGCGAGCACGTCGCGCTCGCCCGCCTCCACGCGATGCCCCGCGTACAACACGATCACTTCGTCGCAGATCGAACGTACCGTTGAAATATCGTGGCTGATGAACATGTACGACACACCCAACTCGCGGCGCAGTTCAGCAAGCAGGTCGAGAATCGCCGCACCGACTACAGTGTCAAGCGCGGACGTCACTTCGTCGCAAAGGATCAACGCGGGATCGGCGGCGAGCGCGCGCGCCAGGTTGACACGCTGCTTCTGGCCACCCGACAAACCGCCCGGCGCGCGCTCTGCAATCGATGCCGGCAGCTTGACGAGATCGAGCAGCTCCAACATCCGCTTGCGCGCCGCCGCCCCGCGCAGATGATGATAAAAAGCGAGCGGCCGGCTGAGGATATCGGCAATAGTGTGGCTCGGGTTCAACGCGGTATCGGCGTTCTGGAACACGATCTGGATCTGCCGGTATTGATCAGGAGTACGTTTCGACAGTTGAGCCGGCAGCGGCTTGCCATCGAAGAAAACTTCACCGCGCGCCCGGTCGACGAGACCCGCCACGACGCGCGCCAGCGTTGTCTTGCCCGAGCCTGATTCGCCGATCACGCCCAGCGTACTGCCGCGCGCAATGGAAAGACTCACGTCGTCAAGCACGCGCACGGCCGGCGCGCCATACCGGTCAATTCGGCCATAACCCGCCGCCAGCCCGCGAATTTCGAGCAAGGGAGGTGCAAGTTTCTGAGCGGCCGTTTGCACGGACAACACCGGCTCCGGTCGTCGCGTGGCCGCCAGCAACTGCTGCGTGTACTCGTCAACGGGCGCATCGAGCACTTGCGCCACCAGGCCATTCTCCTTCACCCGGCCGCCGTTCAGCACCACAATCCGGTCCGCCATTTGCGCGACCACCGCCAGATCGTGCGACACGTAAATGGCTGTCGTGCCCAGCTCGCGAATCACCTTCTTGAACGCAGCAAGCACTTCGATTTGCGTGGTCACATCGAGTGCGGTCGTCGGCTCATCGAACACCACCACGGCAGGATCGGTGATCAGCGCCATGGCCGCCATCAGGCGCTGCAACTGTCCGCCCGAGACCTGGTGCGGATAACGCTCGCCAATCGTTTCCGCTTCCGGCAACGCAAGCGCGCGAAACAACTCGATCGCCTTGCGACGTGCCGCCTCTTTCGTCATCAGGCGATGCAGCAGCGCGGGTTCCGTCACCTGATCGATGATCGTGCGCGCCGGATTGAACCCGGACGATGCACTTTGCGCCACATACGCCACGGTCCGGGCACGCAGCGCGCGGCGGCCTTGCTGGTCTAGTTCAAGCACTTCCGTCTCGCCGATCCGCACTGACCCGCCGCTAATGGAACACCCTTGCCGCGCGTATCCCAGCAGCGCCAGCGCAATGGTCGTCTTGCCCGATCCCGACTCTCCGATCAGCGCCAGCACTTCGCCCTTCTTCACCGAAAAGTCGACGCCCTTGACGATCTCCGTCACCGGATCGGGTGCCGCGCCTGCCACCACTCGCAAGCCCTTCACTTGAATCATGTCGATCATGTCGGCATTCATTGCGCAGCTCCTTGCCCGCGGCCGCCACGGCGGCGCAGGTTATCGATCAGCAGATTCACGCCAATGGTCAGCGTCGCGATCGCGATGGCCGGCATCATGACGGCCGGTGCCCCTTCAGCCAGTCCGCCGATGTTCTCGCGCACGAGTGAACCCCAGTCGGCATTGGGCGGCTGCACGCCGAGGCCCAGAAAACTCAGGCCGCTGAGCAGCAACACGATGAACACGAAGCGCAGGCCGAAGTCAGCGAGCATCGGATGGATCATGTTGGGCAGCACCTCCACGCGGGCGATGTAGAAGAGCCGTTCGCCGCGAGCGCGTGCGACCTGCACGTATTCGAGCGTCATCAGGTTGACCGCGAGCGAGCGCGAGATGCGGAACGCGCCGGGAATGTACGCGAGCGCGGCGACGCCCATCAGCATCGGAATCGACGAACCAAACGCGGCGATCACGACCAGCGCGAGCACTTTGCTCGGAATGGAGATCAACGCGTCGAACAGGCGGCTCAGGATTTCATCGACCCAGCGACCGGACACAGCGGCGATCAAGCCGAAGAACGTGCCGATCAGGCTCGCCATCAACGCTGCGGCCAACGCCAGCCCGACCGTATAGCGAGTGCCGTAGAGAATCCGGCTCAGCATGTCGCGACCGAGATAGTCGGTGCCAAGCAGGAACGCATGGCTCGATCCGGCGAATACTTCCACGGATGACAGCGCGCCGCTTTTATAAGGCGCGATCCACGGGCCAATGACCGCAATGGTCAGCCAGAATACGACCAGCAGGAGACCGATCAGCCCGAGCAAGGAGAAGCGCCGGTGCAGGCGCTTCAGCACGCCGGGTTTGGGCCCCGCGAGCTCAGGCTCCGGCACGGCCAGGTCATTGACGACTTCATCGAGGCCCATTTCGTAAAGCTCAGTGCCGGGATGGTGAATGGAGGAGTTGGCGGGTCGGTTCATCGTTGACGCAGCCTCGGGTTGGATACGATTTGAGCCAGATCGGCAATCAGCACAAGCAGCAGGTAAGCCGCGCAAAACACCATGACGCAGCCCTGCACGAGCGGCATGTCGCGGTTCGTGACGGCGTCGACCATGAGGCTGGCGAGGCCCGGATAATTGAAGATCGATTCGACAATCACCACGCCGCCGAACAGATACGACAGGCTCAGTGCCACCGCATTTGCGATCGGGCCAATGGTGTTCGGCAGTACATGCCGCAGGACCACGCGCATGGGCGAGGCGCCTTTCAGGATCGCCATCTCCACATACGACGCGTTGAGCTGGTCAAGCACGGCGGCGCGGGTCATGCGCGCCATCTGGGCGACGAGCACACAGCACAGCGTCATGACCGGCATGGCATAGATCCGCAGCAGTCCGCCGAACGACGACACCTCGGATAGATACGACAACGCTGGCAGCCAGCGCAGCTTCACCGCGAACACCAGCACGGCGATGGTCGCGATCAGGAACTCCGGCACTGCGACCGTGGACAGCGTCAGTACGTTGAGCACGCGATCGAGCAGCGAGCCGCGAAACATGGCCGACGAAATGCCGATCAACAGCGCGACCGGAACGGACACCAGCGCCGTCAATCCAGCCAGCACGAGCGAGTTGGGCAAGCGCGTGGCGATCAACTGACTGACGGGCAAGCTATTCGACAACGATGTGCCGAAGTTACCGGTGACAACCAGGTAGAGCCACTCGAAGTAGCGCTGCAAGGCCGGCTGGTCGAGCCCGAACTGGTGCCGCAACGCGGTGACTGCTTCGGGTGTGGCTGCCTGCCCGAGCGCCTGCTGCGCGGCGTCGCCGGGAAGCAGCCCCGTGATGCCGAACACCACTGCCGAGACAATCAGCAGCGTGAGCAGTGCGAGGCCCAGGCGAGCAGCGATAAGTCGTGACGCGTGTGCTTTCATGATCCGCCTCCGGGGTTGAAACGGCACGCCTCGCAAGGGCTGCGCGCTTTACTGCCTGATTACATGGACCACCTGAACCTGCTTCAGCTTTCCAGCCAGACATGCTCGGCGAACATGAAGCCCATCAGGCCGGCCAGCGGTATCGAACCCAAGCCCTTGAGCTTGGTCGTGTAGCCGTCGATCGAACTCTGGAACATCGGAATGCCGACACCGCCGTTCTCGTGCACCAGCACCTGCATGTCGCCGTAGATCTGCTTGCGCTTGGCGTCGTCCGGTTCGCCGCGCGCCGCCAGCAGCATCTGGTCGAACTTCGGGCTTTTCCAGTTCGCTTCGTTCCATGGCGCATCCGACTTGAAGAACTGGGTGAACAGCACGTCGGCGCTTGGGCGGGCATTTATATTGCCGAAGCCCAGCGGATGTTTCATCCAGTGGTTCGACCAGTAGCCGTCAGCGGGCACACGCGTGACCTGCAGGTTCAGGCCCGCTGCTGGCGCGGCCTGCTGCAACAGCACCGCCATTTCAACCGAGCCGTCAGCCGCTGGCGACGCAAAAATCTGCACGGGCGCGCTGCCGATTTTCGCCTTCTGGAAGTAGAACTTGGCCTTCTCCGGATCGTAGGGGCGTTGGGGAATCCCGGGCATGTAGTACTTGTTGGTCGGATCGATCGGCTGGTCGTTGGCGATCGTGCCGAAACCCTGGAACACGGCGCGGCGAATCTGCTCGCGGTCCATGAGATAGAACATACCCCGACGAAAATCCTCGTTGCCGGAAATCCCGCCGTCGTCGCGCACAATCAGGTCCGTGTACTGGCCCGTCTTCGTTTCCAGCACCGTGAAACCCGGCGTGCCCTTGATGCGGCCCGTCGAGCGCGGGCTGATCGCGTTGATCAGTTGCACGTCGCCGGAAAGCAGCGCATTCACGCGGGCGGATTCATCGCCAATACCAATCAGCTCGACTTCGTCCAGATGTGGCAAGCCCGGCTTCCAGTACTTCTCGTTCTTCACGCCGACAGTACGCACGCCTGGCGAGAAGTCCTTGAGCTTGAAAGGACCCGTCCCAACAGCTGTCTTGAAGTCGGTCGTGCCGTCCTTGATGATCAGGAAGTGCGAGGTCGCCAGGATCACCGGGAGGTCGGCATTCGCACCTTCCAGCGTGATGGTGACCTCGTTCGGGCCCGTGGCTTTCACTTCCTTGAACTGGTCGGCGAGCGTCTTCGCCTTCGATGCCGTTGCCGGGTCCTTGTGGCGCATCAGCGAATAGACCACGTCCGCGGGCGCGAGCGATTTGCCGTCGTGGAATTGCACGCCGCTGCGCAGCTTCACGATCCACACGGTCGCATCTTTCGATTCCAGCGATTCCGCCAGCGCCATCTTCGCGCCCAGATGTGAATCGAGTTCGGTCAGGCCGTTGTAGAACATGTTTGCGCGCACGTAGTCCGTGCCGAGCGCGCCCTTTGCCGGGTCCAGCGTATCCGCGGCGGATGCGGACTGCGTCGCCACGCGGATCTTGCCGCCCTGCTTCGGCTTCTCTTGCGCGAACGCAGCGCCGCTGGCCGCGAGCAGCCCTGCCCCGGTGATCGAGGCCATGCCGGCCGCGGCCAGCGCACGCAACACCTCGCGCCGTGACGCGCCCCGGCGCGTCAGGCGCTCGAGTTCGGTCACGTAAGTCCCGGCCGGGGCATCGGCGTGTTGCAGATTTTCTTGATTCATCGAGACTTCTCCGCGAGGGTTGCTGGGGTTGGTTTTGGTTTATTTCTACTTGGGGAACAGGGTGTGAAATCAATAAAACACGTCCTTGATGCGGTAGTACGTGCCGACGAGCGGCAGGAACCAGGGCTTGCCGGTGTGGCCGGGAATCGCCGGCCACTCGAATTCCCGCCACGGGTTCGCGCTCTCGCGGCCGTCGATGACATCGGCCATGACTTGCCCCATGTGCGTCGACATCTGCGTGCCGTGGCCGCTGTAACCCATCGAAAAATAGATGCCTTCATGCTGGCCCGCACGCGGCAGCCGGTCCGCGGTGATATCGACGAGACCACCCCAGCAATAGTCGATACGCGCCTGCGCGAGCGCCGGGAACATCTTCGCGAGGCCTTCCTGCAGGATGCGTCCGCTCTTCGCGTCCGAGGGCTGCTCGGACGCCGTGAAGCGCGCCCGGCCGCCGTATAGCAAACGCGAATCGGGCGTGATGCGGAAATAGTTGTGCATCAGGCGCGACGTCGTGTACGCACGGAGATTCGGAAAGACTTCGTGCACCCGTTCCGGAGGCAGACGCTCTGTCACCACGATGAAAGAACCCACCGGTGCAAGGCGTCGCCGGTACCAGCCGAACGGCCCTTGCCGCGACGGTCCGGTCGCTATCAACACCTGCTTCGCGCGGACTTCGCCACGTGCCGACACGATCCGATACCCCCCGTCAGCGGCCTTTTCTATCGACGTCACGGGCGCGTTCTCGTAGAGCTTCGCGCCGTGACGCGCGGCGGCGTCCGCCAGACCGACGGTGAATTTGCCCATGTGCATCTGGCCGCCATGACGCTGCAGCAGGCCACCGAAAAAGCTGTCCGACTGCACTTCCGTCGAGATCCGGTCGCGGCCGATGATCTCGATATCGGCATCGACTTCGCGGCGGATCACTTCCGCCGTCCTCTCCAGATGCGCGAGATGATGAGGTTTGGATGCGAGTTTCAGCTTGCCCGATGCAAGGTAATCGCAATCGATCTGCTCTTCGCGGATCAGGCGTTCGACGGTATCGACCGCGGCCGCATACGCCCGATAACAGTTGCGCGCCTTCTCGACTCCAAGCTGCTCGACCAGCGCAGCGAAATCCTGCGCGACGCCGGTGTTGACCTGACCGCCGTTGCGCCCCGACGCACCGCCGCCGATTCGCCCCGCGTCCAGCACCGCCACCGACGCGCCGCGCTTGCCCAACGCCAGCGCTGCCGACAAGCCCGTGAAGCCCGCTCCAACCACAGCCACGTCGACATGACCCTCGAGCGGGCCATCGCTCGTCGAAAGCAGCGGCGGCGCGGTGTCGAGCCAGTAGGAGTCGAGCTTCATACGATCAATCCCTGATGCAAAAAGCGTTGGAACGACAACTGCCTGCAACAACCGCTTACAGCCCGAGCAGCGTGGCGAGATGCGGAATGTCGTCGACTTCGGTGTACTCGTAGTACGGCGTCGACGGTTCGTGGCCGCGCTTGACGAACGCCTTGTGCTTCACGCCCATGTCGTGTGCGGTCATCAGGTCGTAGCGCAGGCTCGACGACACGTGCAGCACGTCTTCCGGGTTGCAGTTCAGCTGGTCGAACATGTACTCGAAGCCTTGCATGCGCGGCTTGTACGACTGCGCCTGCTCGGCCGTGAACACAGCATGGAACGGCGCGCCGAGCTTGTCGACATTGCTCTGGATCTGGTTGTTCGATGCATTCGACAGGATCACCAGCTTGTACTTTTTCGCCAGCCGCGCCAGGCCTTCCGGCACGTCCGGATGCGGACCCCAGGTCGGCACGGCGGTATAGAACGTTTCTGCCTTGGCTTCATCGAATTCGACGTTCATGCGTTTGCAGGCCCGTTTGAACGCGTTCACGATCACGTCGCGATACGGCTTCCATGCGCCGAGCACTTCATCGCGCCGATAGCCCGAGAAGAAGGCGATCAGCTTGTCCATGTCGGGACCGCTCAGCACGTCGCCGTACATTTCGCGCGTCATGTCGGCGAGGCGGAATTTGGTCAGAGTGCCGTAGCAATCGAAGGTGATGTACTTCGGTTCGAATTCGATCATGGTGATAGTCCTATCGTTGATATGAACCCGCGAGGGGATTCAGTGGCGAAAACAGGAAAGCGCATTCCTGTATGAGATTTAATCAGCGCAAAAACAAAGATGTCCCTGATTCGCGCAATCCAAAAACACAAAAACATGCGTTTTTCAGGGCGTGGGCAGCAGAGTCTGCGGTTGCAGTCGCGCCTCCTTTGCGGCCCGTTTGCGGCCCGTTTGCGGCCCGTTTGCGGCGTCAGGGTTTGCCCTTCTTTTCTTATGCCTGGGGGCTCGGTGGCGCGCATCTACTCCCGCAAATCGATCAGCACGCTCTTGAAGCGAAGGTTCGCTTCGTACGCCTGCCGGCCCAGGTCCTTGCCAATGCCCGAGCGTTTGTAGCCGCCGGTCGGGATCATGAAGTCGGACGTCCTGCCGTAGCGGTTGACCCATACCGTGCCTGCTTCCAGACCGCGGACCAGCCGCAGCGCACGACCCAGGTCCGCCGTGTGCACGCCGGCAGCCAGACCGTAGTCGGGGTGCTGCGCGAGCGCGAGCGCTTCTTCTTCGGTATCGAAGGCTTGCATGGTCAGCACCGGCCCGAATACTTCCTCGTGAACCGCTTCCGATTGCTGGGTCACGCCGCTCAGCAGCGTCGGCGCGTAGAACGCGCCAGTACCGCCGCCGTCGGCCCGCCGGCCGCCGCAACGCAGGATCGCGCCGCCAGCAAGCGTGCGCCCGACGATCGCTTCTATGCGCGCCGCCTGCGGTTCGGAGATGATCGGCGAGAGCGTCGTGCCGGGCGTCCAGGTCGCGCCCGCTTTCAGTTCGCTGAAAGCGGCCAGGATGCGTTCGGCCAGCGGCTCCGCGAGCGAACGTTCGACCAGTAACCGCGAACCCGCCACGCAAACCTGGCCTGCGTTACCCGAAATGGCCCCGGCGATACGGCGTGCGACAGCGTCCAGGCGCGGTGCATCGGCGAAGACGATTTGCGGACTTTTGCCGCCCAGCTCCAGCGTGACCGGCTTGGTTCCCGTTTCGGCGCATGCGGCCATGATGGCGGCGCCCGTGCGCGTGGAACCGGTGAACGTGATCTTGGAGATTTTCGGATGACGCACGAGTGCGTCGCCTGTCGTGCGGCCATCGCCTTGAACGACGTTGAAGATGCCGGCAGGGATGCCGGCGCGGATAGCGAGTTCAGCGAGCTGCAACACTGAAAACGGCGTCATTTCCGAGGGTTTCAGGACCACGGCATTGCCTGCCGCGAGCGCCGGCGCGATCTTCCAGGATGCCATCACCAGCGGAAAATTCCACGGGGCGATCGCGCCGATCACGCCGTACGGTTCGGCGATCGTCATGCCCAGGTGATCGTGATCCGTTGCTGCCACGTCGCCGCCGATCTTGTCTGCGAACTCCGCGTAGAAGCGGATGCCTTCAGCGGTGAACGGCACGTCCCAGCCGGTTGCATCGCGGATCGGGCGGGTCGATCCGAGCGCTTCCAGGGGCCCAAGCGTGTCAACGTCGGCGGCGATGAGATCGGCAAAACGGCGCAGGATCCGGGCGCGTTCGCGCGGTGGCATGGTTCGCCAGCCGCTAGTGCGCAACGCCTGCCATGCGTTTTCGACCGCGCGGTCGATCATGTCCGCCTCCGCGAGCGGCACCGATGCATACACCACGCCGTCCGATGGGCGCGCGACCTCGATGCGGCGCGCGCCTTCATCCACATATTCGCCGCCGATAAAATGGCCGCTGCGCACGGTAACGGCGGCGGGATCGAAGCTATCCATATGAAGGTCCTTTGAGTAGCAGTACCGGAGGCAGCCGCGGATGCTTCGCGACCTTATGAAATCGTAGGGCCAGCCGTGCAGCATTTATCGTCGACAAAAACATCGGCTCAGCAGATCACACGCGTTATGAGGGCGCCGACACACCGTTTTGCATCGAAGTTCATGCCGTGCGGGTTCGGCGTCCTTTCATGAAAAGATCGTCCTAGCCACGTTGTTTGTGGGATGCGAGAGTGGCGGCGTGAAACGTGAGCTTGATTTGAGCTCGATTGAAGAAGGCCTGATGAGGGGTTGCTGAGCGGCTGAAGTGAAAGCCATCGAGGGAGGTCGGCGTGTCCGAGCAAGTCAACGAACGAATTACCGAACAAATTACCTACAGGGCCTTTACTGGCGACGATATTGCAGCGGCCCATGCGTTGACCGTTGAACTGAAGTGGCCTCATCGGGCGGACGACTGGCGTTTCGTGGTGCAGGCGGGCGCGGGGTTTGTCGCCGAGGCAGCGGAGGGAGTGATTGGCACGGTGTTGTACTGGACTTACGGGGCTGAGCGCGCGTCGTTGGGGATGGTGATTGTGTCGCCGGCGTGGCAGGGCCGGGGAATTGGTAAGCGGCTGATGGAGCTGGTGCTTGAGCAACTGGGTGGGCGCGTCACGTTTCTGCACGCGACGGCGGCTGGACAGCCGCTGTATGAGAAGTTGGGGTTCCGGGCCGCTGGCACGCTTGACCAGCATCAGGGAGCGGCGTTCCAGCCGCCTTTGGTGTCGTTGCCGCCGGGTGAGCGGTTGCGACCGCTTGGGTCCAACGATACGCCTCGGTTGATTGAGCTGGCTTCGCGGGCGTGTGGGCTGGATCGGAGCGAGGTATTGCCGGCGTTGCTTGCGAGTGCGGATGGCATTGCGCTGGATCATGATGGCGAGTTGCTCGGATTTGCTTTGTTCAGGCGTTTTGGGCGTGGATTTGCTATTGGGCCTGTGGTGGCGCCGGATGCGCCTGATTCGAGCCGTGCGAAGGCGTTAATCAGTCATTGGCTGTCGTTGAACGAGGGGGTGTTTGTTCGTATCGATACCCCGGGGGATAGCGGGTTGACCGAGTGGTTGGATGGGCTGGGATTGCCGAGGGTGGATACGGTGGTGAAGATGGTTTTGAATGGGCCCAAGGGGGTGGTCGCGCCTTTTCCTACCGCTGATGCGGACTTTAAACAGTTCGGGATTATTAATCAGGCGATGATGTAGGTGGCCTCCAGGGAGGGTCGTTCGCACTTGGGTTTGGGGGCGGGGTTGGGGTCGATGCCGGGGTGTTAGGTTCTTGGGTTAGTGGTCGGAGTCATGCCGGGTTGCTGCTTTCGGCCTTAGCGGTCTGCGTGAGTCGGATGTTTTCTTTAGCACTGTTAGCCACTGTGCGTGGCGGCACGTCATTTCTTTGTCCAAAGCGACAAAGAAACGAAGCAAAGAAAACGCTTTCAAACCACGCTACCCTAAGTGTCCACAGCGTGCAGTTCCCATTCATAGGTGCCCCAAAAGCACGGTGCTCGCCAGAGCCACGGATGTTTGAACCCCTCCTTCTCGCGAATCCTGACATAGACACGCTTCGCCACCAGTGCTCTCGGGCAAGCACTATTT
>NZ_MTHB01000165.1 GCF_002220365.1 Caballeronia sordidicola
GCGGACCTGGTGGCGCCCAACCGCCGCGCGCAAGCCATCGCGCTGATGTTCACTGGCCTCACGCTCGCGAACGTGCTCGGCGTGCCGCTTGGCACCGCGCTCGGTCAGGTGGCCGGCTGGCGCGCGACGTTCTGGGTGGTAACGCTGATCGGGCTGGGCGCGGCGGGTGCGCTGGCCGTGTGCCTGCCGAAGCACATCGAGATGCGGGAATCGAGCATCCTGCGCGAATTCAACGTGCTGAAGAATCCGCAAGTGCTGATGGTGCTGGGCATCAGCGTGCTGGCATCGGCGAGTCTCTTTTCCGTGTTCACGTACATCACGCCGATCCTTGAGGACGTCACCGGTTTTTCACCGCACGCGGTCACGTTGGTGCTGCTGTTGTTCGGGCTTGGGTTGACTGTCGGAAGCACGCTCGGCGGCAAGCTCGCTGACTGGAAACTATTGCGCTCGCTGCTGACGTTTCTCGTATCCATCATTGTGGTCCAGGCTATTTTCGCCGCCACGATGCACGCCGCCATTCCCGCGATGATCACCATCTTCGTCTGGGGCGTGCTCGCTTTCGCGATCGTTCCCCCCTTGCAGATGTTGATCGTGAACCGCGCAAGCGACGCGCCGAATCTCGCATCGACATTGAATCAGGGTGCATTCAACCTCGGCAACGCGACAGGCGCGTGGCTCGGCGGCATGACGATCGGCGCGGGTGCGGCGCTCAGTGCGCTACCGTGGGTGGGCGTCGTGATGGCCTGCGGCGCGTTCGGACTGACATTGCTGTCGGCGTCGCTGGATCGACGGGCGCGGCGCGGGAGCATCGGGCAGGCGGTTTAGATTTGAAGGTTTAGTTTCATGCCTATGCGATGCCCGCGCTGCTGCGCTCTACTCCCCTACTCCGCCGCGCTGCGCGCGGGCAGAATCACGCCCTTGCATTCACCGAACCCCACGCGATACCCCTCGCCCTGACACCATCCGGTGAGTGTCAATTCGTCCCCGTCTTCAATAAACCTGCGCTCGCCGCCCTCGTCCAGCGTGATTGGGCGCTGTCCGTTCCAGGTCATCTCAAGCAAGCTTCCGCATGAATCCGGCGTCGGGCCGCTGATCGTGCCGGAACCCATCAGATCGCCCACGCGCGTGTTGCAACCCGCCACCGTGTGATGCGCGAGTTGCTGCGCCATCGACCAGTACATCAGCTTGAAATTGGTTCGCGTGAGCTTCGTCGCCAATTCAGCCAGGGCCGGCCGCAGATGTACTTCGAGTTCGATATCGAATGCATGATTGCCGGTGTGGCGCAAATACGGAAGCGGTTCAGGCTCCTGTTTCGGCGTGACCGCACGGAATGGCTCAAGTGCGTCGAGCGTGACGATCCACGGCGAGATCGTGGTCGCGAAACCCTTCGCGTTGAATGGCCCGAGCGGCACGTATTCCCATTGCTGGATATCGCGGGCGCTCCAGTCGTTAAGCAACACCATGCCGAAGATGTGCGACTCCGCATCTTCACAGTCAATAGGCTCGCCCAGCGCGTTCCCCGCGCCGACGATAAACCCCGTCTCCAGTTCAATATCCAGTTTCCGGCATGCGCTGAACACCGGCCGCTCAGCATCGGGCAGCTTGATCTGGCCGCTCGGCCGGCGCACCGGCGTACCGCTCACGATCACCGATGAAGCGCGCCCGTTGTACCCAATCGGCATCTCCGGCCAGTTCGGCAGCAGCGCATTCTTCGGATCGCGAAACATGGAACCCACATTGGTCGCGTGTTCCTTCGATGAATAAAAATCCGTGTAGCCGGGGATATCGACAGGCAGATGCAGCGTCGCACTCGCCCGGGGTATGAGCGCGCGCGCACGCAAGGCCGTGTTGTTTTTCAGCGTGTCGCTATCGGCTGCGAGCAGCGCGCTTACCTGGACACGAACGTCTCGCCACGCATCGCGCCCCAATGCGATGAACGCATTCAGAGTGGATTGCGCGAACACGGGTTCGCATTCGATCAACCCCGCGCGATGCACGACGGCGAGGTCGAGAATCCAGTCGCCGACAGCCACACCCGCGCGCGGCAGCGGATTGACTTCATCGGTGAAAATGCCGAACGGCAGGTTCTGGATCGGGAAGTCGCTTGAGCGATCATTCGCGGAATCGATCCAGCTTTTAAGCCTTGGATCGCGCGTTGCTTCAAGCGATTCATGAGTCGGACCGGCTGAAAAACTCATCGTTGCTCCGGGTTGAAATGTTTGGTCAGTCCCTGCCAGCACTCGTAGTAATGCGCCTGCAATTGCGCGGTTTCCAGAGCGAAGCGGGTTGGCTTGATCAGCGTGCGCGTTTCGAACATGAACGCCATCGTGTCGCCTACCTTCACGGGCGTCGATGTATCCGCGTTCGATGCCTTCTCGAAGGTCCCCGCGTCCGGTCCATGTCCGGACATGCAGTTATGCAGGCTTGAACCGCCGGGCATGAACCCTTCGGATTTCGCGTCGTAGACACCATGCACGAGACCCATGAATTCACTTGCGACGTTCCGATGAAACCAGGGCGGCCGGAACGTATCTTCGTTGGCGAGCCAGCGCGGCGGGAAAATCACGAAGTCTATGGCATCCACTCCCGGCGTATCCGTCTGCGATTGCAGCACGAGGAAGATCGACGGATCGGGGTGATCGAAGCTGATCGAACCAATGGTATTGAACAGGCGCAGGTCGTATTTGTACGGCGCATAGTTGCCGTGCCACGCAACCACGTCGAGCGGCGAATGGCCGATGTCCGCGCGCCACAACACGCCGTTCATCTTCGCGACAAGTTCGAACGCGCCCTCACGGTCTTCATAAGCCGCGTGCGGCGTGAGGAAGTCGCGCGGGTTCGCAAGACCGTTCGACCCGATAGGCCCAAGGTCCGGCAGCCTCAACAAGGCACCGAAGTTCTCGCAAATGTAGCCGCGCGCGGTGTTGTCCGGCAGCGTGACCGAAAAGCGCACGCCGCGCGGAATGACCGCTATTTCGAAGGGTTCAATGTCGAGCCGGCCGAGTTCAGTCGCAATCGATAGCCGTCCTTCCTGCGGCACGATCAGCAGTTCGCCATCGGCGCTGTAGAAGAAGCGGTCCTGCATCGAACGGTTCGCGGCGTAGAGATGGATCGCGCAGCCTTGCATGGATTCGGCGGCGCCGTTGCCCGCCATCGTCACCCAACTATCGATGAAATCAGTGGGTGCGTCGGGCATCGGCAACGGGTCCCAGCGTAGTTGATTCGGCGGCGTGGGCGGCACCTCAGCGAAGTTCGCGACGAGCTTTGCGCGCAGGTCAGTGCCTTCAATCTGCGTGAACGGTTGATGCACCGCGGCCGGCCGTATCCGATACAACCAAGAACGCCGGTTGTGCCCGCGCGGCGCGGTGAACGCGGAGCCCGAAAGCTGCTCGGCATACAGGCCGTAATTCACACGCTGCGGTGAATTGCGGCCGAGCGGCAGCGCACCGGGCAACGCCTCGGTGGCGAAGTCGGCGGCGAAGCCCGATTGATAGTGGCGGCTCGTCTCGGTGTGACTCGTGAATGCGCCAGGCGATTCTGATTTCATGGCTTGTCCTTTTCTACAATTTCATACGCTGGCAGTGGAGGCCGCAACGGAGGCCGCAACGCCGCTGCGCGCCATCGACATCGCTTCGCGCAGTACATCCATGTCGCCGATCTGGTTCGACAGCAGCAGGATCAATTTCGCGTTCACCAGTTGGCTCTCGGTGTTGTCAAGGTCGCGATGCATGTCGATCAGCGCTTCATAGAAGGCATCGGGATCGGCGAGGCGCAAGGTGGTATCGAGCATGGCGGATCTCATCACACGGGCTGGGTTTCGTTCAGGGCGCAAGTCGCACGGTTCAGTGCTTCGCGGACGACGTGAGGATCGAGGCGACGAGCGCGCATCGCGACGTGCTGATCCGGGCGAAGAAGGTAGAACGTGCCGGGATGTGCATCGAAACGTTGGGCCAGGAGACCTTTCACGTCTTCCAATACCTCAACGCCTTCGCGCGATTTGACATCGGAACCCGCCGGCACGATCAAAACAAGCCTCATTTGCGGGCGCAAATCTTTCAACGCGCTCAGCGCCTCGGAGGATTCGCCAAAGAGTACACCCGCAAACGACGACCCCATGCGCTGCAAGAACCATCCGTTGCGGCCAGCGAAAAACACGGGCGCGTCCGCTGCCACGGCGCCCGGCACAAGCGCGCAATGGAAGGCGTCGTGATCCGGCGTGTTCAACGGCGAATCATGCAGCACCGAAGCCGTCGATAACCGCCCGCTGTTCACTATCCGCCGCGCAAACGCGCAGTCTTTCGCGAGCCGCAAAGCGGCGTCGCGGAATACTCGCGACACCTCGCTCTTCGGTGTGATGAAATCGGTTGAGCGCGTGGAGTGGCGGATGTTTTCATCGGCAGCGGCTTCGCGCTCGCTTGCGTAGGTGTCGAGCAAAGCGTCGGGTGCATCGCCGTCAATCACCCATTTTAATTTCCAGCCAAGATTGTCCGCGTCCTGCACGCCGCTGTTCGCGCCGCGCGCGCCGAACGGCGATACGCCATGTGCCGAATCGCCCGCGAACAGCACCCGCCCGTGACGAAACTTATCCATGCGCTGGCATCGGAACGTATAGACGCTCACCCATTCCAGTTCAAATTCAACGTCCGGTCCGAGCAACGCACGCACGCGCGGAATCACACGCTCCGGCGCTTTCTCCAGGATTGGATCAGCGTCCCATCCCAACTGGAAATCGATGCGCCACACGTTGTCCGGTTGCCGATGCAGCAACACCGATTGATTCGGATGAAACGGCGGATCGAACCAGAACCAGCGCTCGGTGGGGAAGTCGGCCTTCATCCGCACATCGGCAATCAGGAAGCGATCCTTGAACGTGCGGCCGTGGGCATCGAGATGCATGAGTGCACGCACCGGGCTACGTGCACCATCGGCGGCGACTACGTAGCTGGCGCGCAGGGTGTAGGGAC
The DNA here is from genome assembly GCF_002220365.1 of Caballeronia sordidicola. GTDB lineage: Bacteria > Pseudomonadota > Gammaproteobacteria > Burkholderiales > Burkholderiaceae > Caballeronia > Caballeronia sordidicola_C. The sequence goes on from NZ_MTHB01000165.1 coordinate 4,965, forward strand.
CGTCAGGCGTGTCGATCTGCAGCGAAACGCATTCGTTCGACTGCGTCATGCCTGTCACCTTGTTGCGCCAGCGGACATCGAGCAAGGGCAACTCGCGCGCCCGCTCAGCCAGATATCCTTCGACGTAATACTGCTGCAGATTGATAAACGCGGGCCGCGCATGATCCGCTTCGGGCAACAAATCGAACGCGTAGAGCAGTTCGTTTTGCAGGAACACCTTGCCCACGTTCCAGCTCACGCCCTTCTCGACCATCGGCTCGCCGCATCCAAGCCGATCGAAGATCTCGAGCGTCCGTTTTGCAAAGCAAATTGCGCGCGACCCCGACGACAACGTATGGTCGTCGTCGAGCAGCACGACCGGGGTGCCCTGCTGCGCGAGGTCGATCGCAGTCGCGAGACCCACCGGCCCCGCGCCGATCACCACGACCGGATGCAGCGGCGAGGGGGCGTCCTGATGGCCGTCTTGATCGGATGAGCGGCGATAGTCGAACGTGAGCGTCTGAAAGTCGATAGCCATGGTCATGGTCGTCGCCCATCAGCTTTCGAGCGTTTCCCACATTTCCTTGTCGCGCTGCGCCGTCCAGATCCGCGGATCGCGATATTGCGTGGCTTCGTCGAAGGCGCGCGTGACATCGAACGGCATGCAGTGATCGAAGATGACCCAGTCGCCGAATTTCGGCTTGAGCGCGGCATACGTGAGCTTGTAGATCTCGTTCAGATCCTTGCCCGCTGAGGCGCCCAGCTTCACCTGATTGAACAATTCGCTTACGAAAGCCCGCGTTCCGGCAATACCGTCCGCCACTTGCTGCGGCGTCTTCAGCGCAGCGCCTCGGCCTGGTACGAGCTTCTCTGGATTGAATGCCGCGAGCGCGTCGAGGGTTGCCGGCCAGTCCTGGTAATAGGCATCGCCGCAATAAGGCGTTGCGCCGTACTCAACCAGATCGCCCGACAACATCACCTTGTCCTGCGGCAGCCACAGCACCGTGTCGCCCTTGGTGTGGCCGCGGCCGAGTTGCATGATCTTCACTTCGAGCTTGCCCAGCCAGAGCGTCATCTCGCCCTTGAAGGTGAGCGTTGGCCACGTCAGCCCCGGCACCGATTCCACCGCGTTGAACAAGCGCGGAAAGCGCTCGATCTCGCTCTTCATGTCTTGCTCGCCGCGCTCGACGATCAGGTCGTATGTATCCTGGCTCGCGATGATCTGCTGCGCGCCGTACGCCGACGCGCCCAGCACACGAACCGCGTGATAGTGCGTGAGCAGGACGTATTTAATGGGTTTGTCCGTGACTTCGCGAATCCGGCGAATCACGTCCTGCGCCATCACGGGCGTGGCTTGCGTATCGGCGACGAGCACCGCGTCGTCCCCAATCACGATGCCCGTATTCGGATCGCCCTCTGCCGTGTACGCATACGCGTGTTCGGAGAGTCGCTCGAACGTCACCTTCTTTTCCGCCAAGTCAGCCTGCGACGCAAATTTCTTCTCACCAGCCATGAAAGTCTCCTGATAAATTGCCGCTCCAATTACGAATAGTAAAACGAATTACGTTAAGTGAAACTAATGTTAACCCTAAGCACAAACGAGAAGAGGGTTTCGCTTCATATCAATAGGTGGATTTTGTGCAAGGCACCACGCGCAGCGCTGCTACCATCAACGCTACACCTCTCACACGCCGCCTTCATGATTGCCCCAACCGTCCAGCAACTTGTTTCTCGCGCCGCGGACTACCCGTTTCCCGGCGCGCGCTTTGTCATGGGCGAAGGGGCGAGCGCGGGCACGGCCGTCGCGTTTTACGAAGGGTTTTGCCTGGCGAGCGCGTATGAACCTATCTTCGATGTCACCACGCGAGGGCTACCACAATCGCTGACAGCATCGGTGGAAAGTGCGGAGCGATTCGGCGACGAACTGGGTTTCCAGGCGCTGACGCTTACCGCCGATGGCGCATTGTTCGATCCGTTCGCGCAACTCGACGACGACCCGAAGCTGGTCGAGCTCGACCGGCTCTCACGCGCATTGCATGCGTTTAATTTTTTTGGCGCGCAGCGGCCGGGTTTGCTGTTCTTGCGTGTCCATGAGCGTCTGTTGAAAAGCGTGAAATACGATCATGGCAAGCACTTCTCTTCGGTATTGATCGAATTCGGGTTGAATCCGGCGCGGATCGTGATTGAGTTGCCGCCGGCGGCGGTTGCGCACCGAACTTTCCTCGGGTATCTCGTGAAGAGTTATCAGAAGTATGGGTTCAAGGTCGCGGGGAATTTGCCCAATGCCGGGCAGATCATGTCCGTGTCGGATATGGCTCGGTTGGACTTCATCAAGATGGATGCGGGTGCGGCGTTGAGGGATTCTGTGGTGAAGCCGCTGGTGGGGTATGCGCACCGGCTGAAGATTCCGCTCATATTTAGCCATGTGGGAGACGAAGCGCAGTTCGAAGCGCTCCAGCAATTCGATGTGAGTTTTGTGCAAGGGCCCGCGTTCGAGGCGCACGCAATTGGTCGGGTGGGACGGTAGGGGCGTTCGTACTTGTTTAGGGCAAGGTTGATGCCGGGTTGCTAGGTTCCAGCGTTAGCGGTCGGGGTTCAAGCCGAGTTGCTGCTTTCAAGGTTAGTGGTCGGCCTGAGTCGGATTTTCTCTTTACCACTACTGCGCTGGATGCTGAAATTTATCGGCTCCACTCGCTAACCATCGGCCAAGAATGGGTTCGTCATCCTCTTGAGGTCATTGGGTTTCGATATACCGTTGAAACGCTTAAAAAAGCGTGGACTAACCTTTGTCTTTGGATTCAACGCTAACACGCGCGGTGAACTCGCTGCCGATCCATCTGGTTGCCTTTTGCTCCCTCACTACCAAGAATGTTTTGGTCCGCTGGATCAATCATTGGGAAGGGTGGTTTTTCGATTTGCCGAGAACAGATTCGAATGGATGAAAGACCGGTGGGATTTGATGGGCAAGCCAGATCACGCGAGCACAATCGCGAAGATGAACGCGTTGGGTGCAACAGCCGCGGGCGCGGTGCAGCTCAAGGAAATCGCTGAGAAGGCGTTGTACCTGGTCAAGATTGCGCCTATCGGCGAAGCGGCCCACGAGCGAACCGACTACGCAACGTTTAACCCCCAAAAATTGCAGTGGAGTTATAGGCCAAACGATGAGCGCCAGCGCCACCTCCAGCACTAACGCGCTTCCCATGATAGCGTCACCTCACTGAATCAGTTTGCTATTGGGCGTCACGCGCGGATCGTTGCAAAGCCGCCCGCACCTGCCCTCGCACAACGGGGTCAGCTCGACTGAGACTTGCTCGACAGTAAGCGAGCCATCCGGAGCCCTCTCCGTCATGGCGTCGGTGAACGTCCTTTTGTCAGTTAATATATTCTCATTCTTGATGCCAAGCATTAGCAAGTATGCCTTGACATTTTCTCCTCGTAATTTTTTCAACCGTTCTACCCCCTGTTCGCCTTTGTATGCACCCGCGATCACTTCCGCGCGAATTTGTACGTCCGGCCACTTTTTCGCTTCAATGTACATGTTCGCGATGACAAGCCGATCCGCATTCGAAATGTCGGTTGCGCCGAATGGCACATGAGTTTCCATCCCCTCGCCGATCGTGCACGCGTACGCTGCTGTCGAAAACCAAGGCGTAACCGTTGTTGCCGTTAAGACCAGCAACGCAAGGAGTTTCGTTTTCATCGTTGTATTGATGCGTCAGCCGGACGAGTGGCGGAAGTGGCGCCATTGCAGCATTTGTTCGGGCACTGCGGCTCGAACGAAATCTCTATCCTTCGTCCGTTCTCAACGTCGGCGGTGTTGTAGACGCGCGAACTCGTTTTGATCGGCGCCTTAACAAAACCCATGTTCACCAACAACTGCTTGCCGAGCAGCATGCGCGTCCTGGCTGTCGCATCAGGATTATGTTCTGAATTATCAGCGTGTCCACTAAGTTCAGTTTCTTCGTCGGGATTGTGCTCTTGGTAGGACACTTTTTGGTCTGCCACCCAGTGGGCCAGCCGAAGGATTTCGCTATTTGGTAGCTGCGTCGAGTTTCGAGCAAAGTACAAATCAATGTTCTCGCTTGCCACGCATGCGAAGGCTTGCGATACATTCACTGAAAGCATCAGAAGAAAATATTTAAGCCTCATATATAACGTATCCGGCAATGCTGTCAGCATTATCGATGGCCCGCTCGGGGTTGGTCTTGGCCAATGGCAATGATTTAGACATGTAATAAATATGATCTTGGGTTCCGAAAGTATCTTTGAAGTGGCTTGCTTCGTGAATCAACGTCGATACCACCGAATCTTTGTCCCACGAAAATTCGCGCATGCTGCAAAAATTTACGTGAATGCAGATGGTGTGTGTTGCTGTGTCGGGACCGCAGACATCGGCGACAACACCGCTTCCGTTTTTGTTATTTGGCACGCACCCAAGGTGCTTGACCAACTCATCGGAATACCGCACGAAATTTTTCGGTTGAAGGTCGCGCAGCACGCGTGCTAATGCCGTGAGGCCAGTCATTAACCGCTGCCGCAAGTCCTCGCTGCTGGATCCAAACCACAGAGCAACTCTTGCCTGGTCTTTGGCGGTCCATCGCTTCAAATCCAAAATTCGAGTATCAACATGAGTTACCGCTCTGTCTCGATTCTTTAGAACCATCGCTCGAAACTCGGCATCCGTCATGTTTGGGCAGATCGACGGTGCATCGAGGTCCAGGAAAATATCAACGTTTGAATCAGGCGTGCGGTTCGTGGTTGCGGTTCCAACTGCTACCCAGTTTTCTTCTGACATATATCTCTCAGTGTTGAATTTCAATCGTTACGTTCTGCGCGCGTAATGTTTCGATGCGCGCGGTTCTTCCGCGGGCATCGGTGACGCCGCTACTGATTACGCCGGACGAGGACCGCACGCGATATTGGACGTGCATCAACGGTTGTTCGGTTTGTCGATCCCTCAGTACGAATCCGTGACCGAAAAGTACGAGGCCGACGCCTGGCTGCGCCGTCGCGTGGTGGTGATCGGAAACGTCTCCCAGCGACTCGACCATGTCGTCGTTGCGGGAAGTGCTCTGCATTGTCGCGATCATTATTGGAGGCTGCCCACACTTGCAAAGCACGATGTCACCCTCGTGCGCTACCTCGACACCGTGATGCCAAGGGCGCCGTGGGCCACCGGCCTTGACGATAGGTCCGCTGCTGTTGCATGCGTTGCAGTGCACTGAGGCACCTATCAACGCTATCTGATGACCCCTGATAAGGTACGACGCCCCAGAGTATGGCTCGATGGTACCCCCGGTTTCGGGTTCGTCGCCGATACACAACAACAAGCGCATCATCGGCGTGTTCCCGTTGTATGAGCGCCTCGATAGATCTCGATAAGCAGATTCGAAGCTGCATCGGTCACGACTCGCTCTGTGCGACCGTTCGCGTCGGTTACGCCCGTTGCCAGGAGCTGCGAGCCGTCTCTGAGTCGGTATTGAACATTCGGCAATGGCCGCTGCGTGCGGTGGTCGCGCAGCGTGATTGCTTCGTCGTGGTGGCGCAAAAGCGGGACGCCTGACGGTGTATAGCCTTCCTGAATCGCCTTGGCTGCCGACCCAAAACGAATCGACAGATTGGCCGGGCTTGCTCGGGCGAAGTAAGGCGGTGAGTCCAAAGGGCGCGATGTAACGGGTCATAATTTCGTTTGATGGTATTTGCGAGTCGTTGAACATTGTTGGTCCTGTTTGTTGGACCTAAAGCAGACCGCGCCAAAAACGATCGATCGATCGGACGACTCCGAATATGGTTGGGACCCTTACTCCACGGACGTTTTTTCCTACAACCTCTTGAGCTTCTTTGATGTCTCCCTCGATCATTTCACGTTCCGCACGCCGCTATCGAAGTGTCCGGCGTCGAAGTAACCCGCAATAAATCGCGCGCGACCAGCACGGGCCACTTTCCTTCCAGTCTCGATTGCTCTAGACGCAACGGCTGGGTATTCCATGGATCCACCACTGAAATTGCGACCGCACAGCCGTACGTTTTTACACTGCGCTGCGCTTCGGCTGTAGGCGCCAGGCGTGAAACTTGGTGCAGCGCAATAGCTTTCAGATTCCGCTGCACCTCCACACCGCCCCAAAAAAATTACGCGAAACCACAAAGCGGAAATGCTGCGGAGCGCCTTGACTTTCATCGAATCGAATACGATCATTCGCTCACAGAACGAGCAAATGATCGACGCAACACGGATTCGGCCTTGGCGCCCACCCCGGGTTCGGCGACATCGAGACACAGCACAGCGCCCGGCACCGCATGAGGCGTATCCAGTTCAAAGGAAGGACGACATGACTACCGAAAGCCACGCAGCCGCCGACGTGATCCTGCACATCGGCGCGGGTTCTTTTCATCGTGCGCATCAGGCGTGGTACCTGCACAAGCTGATTGAATCCGGCGATACGCGCTGGTCGCTGACGGTCGGCAATATTCGCGGCGACATGAATGCGGTACTGGAAGCGCTCGCCGCACAGAGTGGCACCTATACGTTGGAAACCGTCACGCCGCAGGGCGAGCGAGCATATGAAACCATCCGCTCGATCACGAAGGTCGTGCCGTGGGCACCGGACCTGAACGCGCTCGTGGCGGCGGGTGCTGCGCCCGAATGCAAGATCGTATCGTTCACGGTGACCGAGGGCGGTTATTACCTCGATGAACACCATAAGCTGGATACGGCGAATGCGGATCTGGCCGCCGACCTGAAAGGCGCCCGCACGACCATCTATGGCGCGCTCGCCGCTATTCTCGACGCTCGCATGAAGCAGAACTCGGGCAAGGTGACGCTGCAAAACTGCGACAACCTACGCAGCAACGGTGATCGTTTTAAAGCCGGCATGCTTGAGTTCCTGCAATTGCGTGGCGAAACTGCGCTGCGCGAATGGATGATCGCGAATACGTCATGCCCGAACGCAATGGTCGATCGCATCACACCACGCCCCACGCCCGATGTCCGCGAACGCGTGCTGGCCGCCACCGGTTTCGACGATAAAGCGCCCGTCATGGGCGAAGCGTTTATCCAGTGGGTGATCGAGGACGAATTCATTGCTGGGCGGCCGGCATGGGAAAAAGTCGGCGCGGAAATGGTCCACTCTGTGCTCCCGTACGAAGAAGCCAAGATCCGCATTCTCAACGCGACGCACAGCTGTATTGCTTGGGCAGGAACGCTCGTTGGGCACCAATACATTCACGAAGGCACGCAAGACGCCGAGATCCGCGCGCTCGCCGAAACCTACGTCACCGAAGACGTGATTCCTTGCCTGTCGCCGAGTCCTATTGACCTGGCCAAGTACCGCGATGTGGTGCTGGACCGCTTCGTCAATCCGTATATCCAGGACACGAATCAACGCGTGGCGGCCGATGGCTTCTCGAAGATCCCCGGTTTTATTGCACCGACTTTGCGTGAATGTTTTGCGCGTCACGTCGATCCGAACGCGACGGCCATGTTGCCCGCACTGTTCTTCCGCTTCCTCGAACGCTGGCACGAAGGCAAGCTGCCGTATGCGTACCAGGACGGCGTGATGGACCCCGCTACCGCGCACGCTTTCTTCGAGGCAGACGATCCCGTGAAGGCTTTCGTCGCGGACAAACTGCTCTGGGGCAGCCTCGCACAAAGCGCCGATCTGGAACGCGTGCTGCGCGCGGCGCTTGACCGTGTCGATGTTTGGCTCGCCAAGAGAGCCTGAGCTGCTCAATCACCCTTCTTCATGCCTGTCCGGTGTTATTGCCAATGGCGTAACACTGGCAGCGGCGCTACATTAGCGCCTCCGGTTTCCCGCGGCTTCAGGCCTTCATCAAGGGTTCGTCCATGTATTTAGGCATCGATCTCGGCACCTCCGAAGTAAAAGTTCTCCTGCTCGCGAGCGACGGCAGTGTCGTCGGCACGGCGGGCACGCCCTTCACCGTTTCCCGTCCAAAACCCCGCTGGTCCGAGCAAAATCCGCTCGACTGGTGGAACGGCACGCGCGCCGCGCTGTTCGCTTTACGCGATAAATTCCCGCAAGAATTCGCGCAGATTCGCGGCATCGGTTTGTCGGGACAGATGCACGGCGCGGTGCTGCTCGATTCCGAGGATCGCGTGCTGCGGCCGGCGATCCTCTGGAACGACATGCGCAGCGACAAGGAATGCGACGAGTTGACCGAGCGCGCCTCGGAGTTGCACAGAATCGCCGGCAATCTCGCAATGCCCGGTTTCACCGCACCGAAGTTGCTCTGGGTGCAGCACAATGAACCTGACATTTTTAATCGGACGGCGTGCGTGTTGCTGCCGAAGGATTATCTGCGGCTGCATCTGACGGGCACGAAGGTATCCGATCCGTCCGACGCCGCCGGCACGTTGTGGCTCGATGTCGCGCGCCGCGACTGGTCCGACGAACTGCTCGCCGCCTGCAACATGACGCGCGCCCAAATGCCGGCACTGGCCGAAGGCAGCGAGCCCTCGGGAACGCTGCTGCCCGCGCTCGCCCGTGAACTTGGATTGCCCGATGGCGTAGTCGTCGCGGCCGGTGGCGGCGACAATGCGGCAAGCGCGGTGGGTATCGGCGCGACGGAACCGGGCGATGGTTTCCTGTCGCTGGGCACGTCGGGCGTCCTGTGCGTGGTCGGCGACCGTTTCCGGCCGAATCCATCGTCGGCGGTGCATGCGTTCTGTCACGCCATTCCCGATCGCTGGCATCAGATGAGCGTGGTGTTGTCGGCCGCGAGTTGCCTGCGCTGGGTCTGCAAGCTCACCTCAACCGACGAACCTACGCTGCTCGCCGAAATCGCTGCGCTCGATCCGGCTTCGCTTGAGATCGCGCCGCTCTTCCTGCCGTATCTCAGCGGCGAACGTACGCCGCATAACGACCCGTATGCGCAAGGCGTGTTCTTCGGCATGACGCACGCAACCGACCGCGCGTTGCTCGGTTACGCGGTGCTCGAAGGCGTGACGCTCGCGCTGACCGATGGCCTCGACGCGTTGCAGGCGGCCGGCACCGAAGTGCACGCGCTGTCGCTTTTGGGTGGCGGTGCGCGCAGCAAATACTGGGGCCAGTTATTAGCGGACGCCCTTAACACCCGCACGCGCACGCACGGCGGCGGTGAGACCGGCGCGGCGCTCGGCGCGGCACGCCTCGGCTGGCTGGCGGCGGGCGGCGATCCGGCCGTGGTGCTGGCCAAACCACCTGTGAAGGACGAGTTCATCCCGAACGCGGAACGCCATGCGATTCTGCGGCAACGGCTAAAGGGATTCCGCGAGCTGTATCAGCACGTGCGCCCGTTGTTCGATCCCGCGCGTCCGCGGCTCGCGTGATGGTTTGCATGATGACTTAAGCGGCGCCCGGAGCGTTTTTGCGCTCTGGCGCCGAGCGTGCACAATGTCGATCTTTCGCGTGCCTTGATGGCGCGCGATTCTCTTTGTAGTCGACACGAACGATCAGATATCGAGCCACCGTGCCCAAGTCCAACGAAAAACTCGATCTCGCCACCCGCGCCGCGTGGCTGTATTACGTCGCGGGCAACACGCAGAATGAAATTGCGGAGAAGCTGCAGATCTCGCGGCCTGTCGCCCAGCGGCTGGTCGCGTTCGCGGTGGAAAAGAACCTGATCCGCGTGCGCGTGGACCACCGGATTGCCGATTGCCTCGCACTGGCCGCGAAGTTGTCGAAGCGATATGGTTTGTCGATGTGCGAAGTCGTGCCTATAGACGGTGATTCGCCCGAGCAAGTGGACCGCAAACTGGCGGTCGCGGGCGCGCAAGTGATGGAGCGTTATCTCACCGATGAAAAACCGCTGGTGATCTCGATCAGCACCGGCCGGACGCTCAAGGCCGTGGTCGCGCAAATCGGGCAACTGGAACGTCCGCAGCATCGCTTGGTGTCAATGGTAGGGGCGATTGCCCAGGACGGCTCCTCGAACCGCTACGACGTCGCGCAGCACCTCTCTGAAAAGACCGGCGGCAAGCATTTCATGTTGCCCGCGCCGTTGATGGCAGATAGCCGCGCCGAGCGCGAGCAATGGTGCAATCACCGGCTGTACCGCATTGTCGATGCGCTGTCCGGGAACGCCGATGTCGCGTTTATCGGGATCGGCAATATCGGGATCAATTGCCCGCTGCATGAGGACGGCTTTATCACGACCGCCGAAGTGGAAGAGATGATGCAGGCCGGCGCGGTGGCTGAACTGCTCGGATTACCGATAAACGCACAAGGCGTGCGCGTGCAATCAACGACCGGCGAGCGTGTGACCAGCTTGCGGCTGGACGCGCCGCCGAAGCGGCCGACCATTGGCTTCGCGGGTGGCTTGAGGAAACGTGAGGCGGTGATCGCAGCGTTGCAGGGGAAATGGCTTTCCGGATTGGTCACGGACGAGTTGTGCGCGCAGGCAGCGCTGGACGCTTGAGAGTGGGGGCGGGGCGGGGTTTAAAGTGGTAGGTTCTGGCTTTTAGGCGCATCATCCTGCGAATTAAGAAACGTCCGATCGACCGTGCTTTTTTGGCGTCATCTCCTGATATGACTCTAACCCTCGGAGGCATATCGATGTTCCCTGCCGCACTCATTCCCGAAGACAAGTTGCAAACGCGCTATATCGCGCCGTTCGGACTCACTGCACTGCTTCGTCCGAATAAGCCTGGTGAGTCCGTTGAGTCGTTGTGGATTGGCGGCCATCAGGGCGAACCGGGAATCGTTCTTTTCGTTTCTGCGCTTGATGCTGAAATTTATCGACTCCACTCGCTAACCATCGGTCAAGAATGGGTTAGGCATCCTCTTGAGGTTATCGGGTTCCGATATACCGTTGAAACGCTTAAAAAAGCGTGGACTAACCTCGTCTTTGGATTCAACGCTAACGTTCGTGGTGAACTCTCCGTTGGTCCTTCTGGTTGCCTTCTTGTCCCTCACTACCAAGAATGTTTCGGCCCGCTGGATCAATCTTTGGAACGAGTGGTCTTTCGATTTGCCGCGAACAGATTCGAGTGGATGAAAGAACAGCGGGATTTGATGGGCGAGCCAGATCACGCGAGCACAATCGCGGAGATGAACGCGCTAGGCGTGACAGCCAAGGGCGCGGTACAGCTCAAGGACATCGCTGAAAAAGCATTGACCCTGACCAAGATTGCGCCTATTGGCGAAGCCGCCCACGAGCGAATCGACTACTCCACGTTTAACCCGGCCACATCGCAGTGGCGTTATGGACCTAACGATGCGCGCCAGCGCGAGCATCTGCACTGACGCGCCTCCCTTTACGTCATCGATTAATCAATTTAGTATGCGGTGTTACGCGCGGATCGTCACATAGCCGCGCGCAACTGCCCTCACATAACGGAGTCAGCCCAACCACAACTTGCTCGACAGTCAGCAAGCCATCGGGCTCCCTCCCCACCATTTGATCGGTGAACGTCTTTTTGTCAATCAAGATGTTCTCGCTTTTAACGCCAAGCGCCATTAAGTATGCCTTGACATTTTCACCGCGAACTTCCTTCAATTTTTCCAGGTTCCGTTCATCTTTGTATGCACCGGCAATCACAACTGCCTGAATCTGTACATCAGGCCACTTTTTCGCCTCAATGTACATATTCGCAATGGCGAGCCGGTCTGCGTTAGAAATATCGGTAGCGCCAAATGGCAAATGAGCGCCCATTTCTTCGCCGATCGTACACGCACGTGCCACTGCTGAGAACCAAGGCGTAACCGCTATTGCCGTGATGAATAGCACGGCCGGGAGATTTCTTTTCATCTGGCGACAAACCTGTGCGGCCATGCTACTGAATCACTTTGCTGTTCGGTATCACGCGCGGATCGTTACAAAGCCGCTCGCAACCACCCAAACATATCGGAACAAGGGATACCGCCATTTGATTGAGCGTCGGATTGCCGTTGTCATCAACATCAGGTTTTTCGATGATTCTCGTGTCGACCCAAATGTTCCGTTCATCCACGCCAAGTTGAACGAGGTAGCTGCGAAGAATCGCGGCACGTTGGGCTGCTAGAGCCCTCGGATTGCGCTCCTTGACATAGCCCCCCGCGTAAACAATGCCTCTGATTTCAACATCTGGCCATTGCTTGGCGGCAAGCATCATGTTTGCAATCCTGACCCGATCTGAGTTTGAAATTTCGGTCGAGTTGACCGGAACATTACTTGTCATGTCCTCGGAAATCGTACAGGCGTTTGCAGCACCTACGCTCGCGACAAAGCAGATTGCTACCAGACAACCAAGGGGGGCAGTATTTCTTTTCCTTAACATTGCAAAATCCTTAGTCCGCGAATCCCACGTAACACGCCAAACTGTCGGCATTTCGGATCGCCTTTGTCGGGTTGTCTTGCGCCCAAAATGAAAGCCCAACGCTGACACCGTACATATCGTCGGTCGAGTCGAATACATCCGTGAAATGCGTGCATTCATGAATCAAAGTCAAGACCTGGCAACCGTGCCACAGTTGCGCGCGCGGAGACGTGCAGAAATGCGAATAGATCGCGATGATGCGCTTTTCCGAATCAGGTTTGCAAACGGCAGCGTCGGTATTTCCCGTATCTGGAAGCACGGTGCAACTGAGACTACGCCCGCTCTGCTGATCCCACCGAATTACATTTTCTGGCTTCACCTCTTGCATGGCTTTCAGCAGTCTCGGCAAACCGGCTACCAGTATGCCGCGGGTTGTATCGTCGGCGCTGCCCAACCATTTTTCGCCCGCGCTTGTTCGCTTCCGTCCCATTTCGCCAACTTCGTGATGCGCGTTTGAATCAGGCCAACGGCTTCAGCTTGCGATCTAAGAAATGAGTCACGAAACTCGCTGTTAGTCATATTCGAACAAATCGCCGGCTTATCCAGGTCCAAAAAGATATCGACGTTTGAATTCGGCGTGCGGTTCGTGGTGGCGGTCCCTACTTCGACCCAATCTTCTTGTGGCATATATCCCTCAGTGTTGAATTTCAATCGTCACGTTTTCCGCGCGTGATGTTTCGATGCGCGCGGTTCGTCCCGCCACATCGGTGATGCCGTTTCGGATTACGCCGGACGCAGATCGCACGCGATATCTGACGTGCGCTAACGGTCGGCGGGTTCGGTTATCTCGCAAGACAAACCCCTCATCGAAAAGCACGAGGCTTGTACCTGGACGTGCCGGTTTCTGGTGGCGTTGAGAGACATAGCCCGGCGACTCGGCCATATCTTCGTTGCGAACGGTGTTTTGCATTGTCGCGATCATTCGCGGAGGCGTCCCACACTTGCAAAGCACAATGTCGCCCTCGTGTGCTACTTCGACGCCGCGATGCCAAGGGCGCCGGGGGCCACCCGCTTTAGCAATAGGCCCACTGCTTTTGCATGCGTTGCAATGAACCAAGGCACCGATCAACGCGACCTTATGGCCCATGATCGAAAAGTTGGTCCCGCCGCTGGACTCAATTGCACCGCCCGTTGCCGGCTGGTCGCCGATACACAACAGCAATCGCATCATATGCGTGACCCCGCCGCGTGATGAATTTCGACAATCAAATTTGAGGCTGTGTCCGTCACGACTCGCTCTGTGCGACCGTTCGCATCGGTTACACCCGTCGCCAGGATCTGCAAACCGTCTCTGAGTCGATATTGAACATTCACTAACGGGCGCCGCGTGCGGTAGTCGCGCAGCGTGATTGCTTCGTCGTGATGGCGTAAAAGAGGGATGCCTGACGGCGTATAGCCTTCGGCAGCTAGGAAGTCGCTCGTGAACGACTGTGACATCGTTGATTGCGACGCGATCATGCGCGGCGGTGGCCTGCATTTACACATACCCAGGTCATTTTCAAGGGCCATCTCTTTACCTTTGAATGACGTGTGGTGTCGCGGACCCGTCGCCACGATGTACCCATCCGACTTGCAGGTCGGGCAATATATTGGGCCGCCGACGATAGCTACCGGTGTTCCGTGATGCTTGACTGACTCCTCTCCTTGAGTGACATATGCGCCACTCGTAGATTTGTCGTAAAGCTTAATGGCGTAGCGTTTCAAGTTCTGAATCCTTTTTTTGGGAAGGAAAGTCGAACGAAAGCCCGGCGCATCAATGCGCCCGCTGGATCTCGATAATGATGTTTTGCTTGTCGTCGGTTATCATGCGCCCGGTGCGCCCGGTGCGCCCGGTGCGCCCGGTGCGCCCGGTGCGCCCGTTGGCGTCCGTCTTGCCGCTGGCAATGACGCTAGAACCTGTCTTCATGCGATAGGGGATATTCGCTAACGCCTGATTGGTGCGCCGGTCGCGCAACGTTATTTGCTCGTCATGGCGATAGAGAAACAGTTCGCCGTTAGGTCCGCAGCCCGTTTGTGCCAGTTCATCGGCGGTGTACTCTTCATAGGTGTCGTTTTGCGATGCGATCAAATGTGGCGTGGGCTCGCATTTGCATGCGCCTAAGTCGCCCTCAAGTGCCTGTTCTTTTCCCATCCAATTGTCCGGGAAGCGCGGTCCGATTCCGAGAATTACGCCCAATGATTTACAAGTTGGGCAGAACAGTTTGGCGCCGACAAAGGTTAGCAGAACGCCGTGATGGAAGTCGTTCTCGAAACCTTCGATTACGGTCGCGCCGCTTGTTGTCTTATCTCCTTCCTTTATGAAATTACGTCGCATCGATTCGGCATCTTTTTTAAAAAATGGTCAGAATAGTTTTATCGGGCACATAGACTAAGAGTCAATAAGACGCGTCTCAGAACATCAATTAAATAACTAGGAAACAGAACGGTGGTGCGCTCGATGCACGGAAAAGAGTCCGCTTTAGTGCCACCCAATTGAGATTTGCTTGAAAAAAAGCTGCACTCAGCAACAACCGCGACTTTCTGCAGGGCTCGGCGGCCCCATTGTCAGACGGTCATAGACAAGGCACAGCCTTTAGCAACGCCGCAAAGCCCCCGGTGCTTCGGCGGCCGCTATCATGGCGCAACCAAGCGCGGACACTGCCCATGAAAAGAATGATCGAGGTAGTAGACCTTGGCTTGAAGATGTTGTCGTGCCTCGCCATCATCGGCGGCGGCATGTGGGCGTATTACCAGTTCGACATCGCCGGGTCTACCAGCTGGCAAAACAATCTCGCCCTCGAAACGCAGGTGCTTCCGTACAACGGCGATCTGCGCCTGCTCGTCGTGCATGTGAAGTCGAAGAATCCGCGCAACATCGAATTCGATCTGGTAAAGAAGGACGGCGATTCGTTCGTGCTCCGTGTGCAAAGGGTCGCGGACGATGCTAAGGTCAATGCGATCATCGACCCCGACAGGCGCAGTGTCGTTGTCCCGGATATCGATCTGCTGGCGAACACGGGCGGTGAATACGACTTTGCCCCGATTGCCGAAAAATGGACGACATGCGCACCATTGTGCTGAAGGTCGGTAGCACGGTCGCGCTGACAGCGGACATGGAGACGAACAACGGCACACTTGATGAACACGGCGAGCCGGACACGAATTTCATATCCGCTTCGACGGTGGTGCACATCAGTCCGTGACGCCTGGCAGCTGGCTAGAATTTGCGATTGTCGGCACGGCTACAATGCCGGATCGCTTCCTTGCGGATACCGTATGCAACTCCTTGTCGCAATGAATTTCGTCGACGATCTTGACGCCATGACGATTGAGCGCCTTACCCGACAATCGATTCGCGGTTGTTTTTCGCGTGTTCCTTCGGGATCGTCCATTCACCGGTTTCGAAGTTCAGGGACGCCCACTCACCCATGCACGTCTCGCGAATACGCTTGCCAGTCGACACCATGATCAGCATTAGCAGCTTCGCCTTTACCGGCAGAGTCGATCGGGCAAGCCGCCGAGCAAACTCGCGCAGCTCGGCGTCATCGAACACACGCGTGCCCTCGTGTTCCTCAGGGTCGTAGTCGCCTACGATCACGTCCTCCCTCTCCATACCGAGCAAGTCGGAATCGATCAGCATGCGGCAATATGGATGGCGCTTGTCGGCCCATCGCAACATCTGCATCAGGATCGCGAACGCGCTAAGTGCGGTAGGGGTTTGACCGGCAGCGGAGATTGCCGACAACGCGGTAAACACCCGCAAGCGCGTTAAATCGCCAAGCCTAATCTTCCCGAAATGCGGTTTTAAGTGTAGATGCCAAACGCATGCAATTTGCTTCCCGCCGTCTTTCCGCCCCTTGCGGCCGCGCTTGACAGATACCGTTGCGAACCACCCCCTTCAAGCCGCCGACAACACCTCGACAATCTTGCGCCGATACGCAATGCCTTCGGCGTTAAACAGATGGCAATGCTCAGGCAACGCGCCAAGCTTCAGCACTTCGCCACGCGAATGGCGCTCGAGCGGCGGAATCCGGGCGATGATTCCCTCCGGCGCCACCGTCGACTCCGAGTACAGATAAGCGGCATCCCCGAGCGACTCGACGGCCATCGTCTTCGCCGATACTCCGTGCTCCACCGTCGCCGCCGTCCCTGCATGCAGATGCTCCGGACGAATCCCGACCGTCACGGAATCGCCGACCTTGGCACTTCCCGGCTCCACCGCCGTCAGTTGGGTCTCGCCCGTCTCATACTTCACCAGCACGCCGTCGCTTAACACCTGCGTCACTTCGGCGTTAAAGAAATTCATCTTCGGCGAGCCGATAAAACCCGCCACGAACTTGTTCTGCGGCGCGTGATAAAGCTGGTTAGGCGAACCGACCTGCTCCACATTCCCCGCCGACAACACCACGATCTTGTCAGCCAGCGTCATGGCTTCCACCTGATCGTGCGTCACATAGATCATCGTGGTCTTGAGCTCGTCGTGCAGCCGCGCAAATTCCAGGCGCATCTTCACGCGCAACGCGGCGTCGAGGTTGGACAGCGGTTCGTCGAAGAGGAACACCTTCGGCTTGCGCGTGATCGCGCGGCCGATCGCCACCCGCTGACGCTGGCCGCCCGACAATTGCTTAGGTTTCCTATCGAGCAAATGATCGATGTGCAGGATCTTTGCGGCCTGCTGGACAGCTGCATCGATTTCCGGCTTTTTCGTGCCGGCGAGCTTCAGACCAAACGCCATGTTGTCGTACAGCGTCATGTGCGGATACAGCGCGTACGACTGGAACACCATCGCAATCCCGCGCTTGGCCGGCTGCAGGTCGTTCACGCGCACGCCGTCAATGGTCAGGTCGCCGCCGGTGATATCTTCCAGCCCGGCGATCATTCGCATCAGCGTGGATTTTCCGCAACCGCTTGGGCCCACGAACACGACGAACTCGCCGTCCGCGATATCGAGGTTCACGCTGCGAATCACTTCCGTTTCTTCGTAGCGTTTGTTGATGTTGCGCAGATTCAGGCTTGCCATGATGGAGTCTCCGTCTTTAACTTGGCTTCGTTTTCTGCGAGCAAGAGGCTCACGGCAGTTCGAAGCTTGCGTTTTGCAGCCACTGCCCGACGAGCGCGGGGAGTTGCCCCATCTCGTCGAACACGACACTTGCGCCAGCACGTTTCAGCGCATCAATCTGTCCTTCAGTTGCATGACCGCCGCCCAGGAAACCGAGCACGGTCATGCCCGCCGCCGCCGCCGCGGTGACGCCGGTCACGCTGTCTTCGACCACCACGCAGCGTTCAGGTGCGACTCGCATGGTCCGCGCCGCCGCGAGGTACACGTCGGGCGCGGGTTTCGGGTTCGGCACTTTATCGGCGCAAAACAACCGCTCGCCGAAAAACCGCACGAGGCCCGTGCGGTTCAGCACGGCTTGCACATACGACGTAAAGCTGTTGCTCGCGCAGGCCTTGCGCAAGGAGATCGCCGCCAGCGCGGCCTCGATTCCATCGACTGCCGGCCCTTCCACGGCCGCGGCTTCCACGACCACCCGGATTGCGTCGATCTGGGCTGAATCGAGGGTCCGGCCGAGCGCTTCAGCCGTTCGCAGCAGCACCGTTTCGATCCGCAGCCCGAGCAGCGGCGTGACGATCGGTTCGGCATCCACGCCGGGCCAGAGCGCCTCCATTTCCTGCACGAGCACGCGTCCCGCAATCGCTTCGCTGTCGATCAATACGCCGTCGCAGTCGCAGATCAGCAGATGTCCGTCGAGGGCATCGGCTGGAGCGAGCACGCCCGGTACGCCGGCTTGGGACAAGTTCAGGTTCACTGGATCTACCTCGCGTTCCACCTCGGGTCTAACCTCATTTCACCGCGCCGAAGGTCAGGCCGCGCACCAGTTGCTTCTGCGACAACCAGCCGACAATCAGGATCGGCGCCACGGCCAGCAGTGAAGCCGCCGAAAGCTTGGCCCAGAACAAACCTTCCGGACTCGAATACGACGCAATGAACACCGTCAGCGGCGCCGCGTTCGAACTCGACAGGTTGATGCTCCAGAACGCCTCGTTCCACGACAGGATCACGAGCAGCAACGCGGTGGATGCGAGCCCGGGCAGCGACATCGGCATCAGCAGGTAGACGATTTCCTGCCACGTCGCCGCGCCATCTATACGCCCCGCTTCCAGGATGTCGCGCGGGATTTCGTTGAAGTACGTGTAGGACATCCAGACGGCGATCGGCAAGTTGATCAGCGTGTAGACGATGATCAAACCCCACACCGTGTCGAGCATGCCGGTGTTTTTCCACAGCAGGTAGATCGGCACGAGCACGCCCACCGACGGCATCATCTTCGTCGAGAGCATCCACAGCAGCACTTTCTGCGTTTTCTTCGTCGGGAAAAACGCCATCGCATAGGCGCACGGCACGGCGAACAACAAACAGATCACCGTGACGCCGACCGAGATCAGGATCGAGTTCCAGGCAAACGCAAAGTAGTTACTGCGCGCGAACACCTCGCGGAAACTGTCCAGCGTGGGTGTGAAGATCAACGAAGACGAATACGCTTGCTGCTCGGTCTTGAACGCCGTGATGGTCATCCAGAAGATCGGGAAAAACAGCAGCAGCGCGAACAGCCACGCGATCACACCCAGCACGCCACGCTTGAGCGTGTCGAGGATCGGCACGGACGTTGTTGCGGTAACAGGATGGCTCATGATTCGTACTCCCCTTTCAGGTTCTTCGCGAGCATGCGCACCAGGAAGAACGCAACGACGTTCGCCAGCACGACCGCGAGAATGCCGCCGGCGGAAGCCAGGCCGACGTCGAATTGCTGCAGGCCGAGCGCATAGATCAAGTACGACAGGATGGTGGTCGCAGTACCTGGGCCGCCGCCGGTCGTCGTATAGATTTCAGCGAAGATGGAGAGCAGGAAAATGGTTTCCATCATCACCACCACGGCAATCGCGCGTTTCAAGTGCGGCAGCGTGATGTAGAAGAACATGGCGAACGCGCCCGCGCCGTCGATGCGTGCCGCTTCCTTCTGCTCCTGGTCCAAAGATTGAATCGCGGTGAAGAGAATCAGGAACGCGAACGGCAGCCACTGCCAAGCAACGATCACAATCACCGCAAAGAGCGGATAGTCGCCAAACCAGTCGATCGGCTGGAGCCCCAGCGATCGCATCAACTGCGCGATCAGGCCATATACCGGATGCAGGATCATGTTCTTCCAGATCAGCGCGCTGACCGTGGGCATGACGAAGAACGGCGCGATCACCAGCAGCCGCGCAATGCCCTGGCCGTAGAACTTGCGATCGAACAACACGGCAAGCAGCACGCCGCCCACTACCGTGATCAGCAACACCGATCCAATCAGCGTCAGCGTGTGAACAATCGAGGGCAGGAAGGCCGGATCAGTGGCCAGGAATTCATAGTTGTCGAGACCGGCAAACCCTTTGACGTCGGGGTTGAGCAGGTTGTATCGGGAGAACGAATACCAGATGGTCATCGCAAGCGGGATGGCCATCCACAGGAACAGTACGGCGGTCGACGGCATGATGAGCCAGCGGACCGACTTCGCGCGCTTCTTGTCGCGCGCCGCGGCGGATTCCGCGTAACCGTCTGTGAGGGGGGGATTAAGTTGACTCATGATCGTGTCACCTCTCGATGATGATGCGCAGGCCGCGCGCTTGACGCTTCTTCACAGAAGCGGCGCGGCCCGCTGTCCTACATTAGGCGCAACAAGTTGCTGCTTTGGGCCCTTACTTCTGGTACCCGGCCTGTTTCACGGCACGATTGGCTGCGGCGTTGCCGGCCGTCAGCGCGGCATCAACAGTCGTCTGTCCGGCCACCACACCGGCGATCGACTGGCCAACCACGGTACCGAACGACTGGAATTCAGGAATCCCGACGAACTGAACACCGGTGTACGGCACCTTTTGCAGCGTTGCATCGGTCGGGCTCGCCGATTCGATCGCGCTCAGCACGAAGTCGCCGAACGGTGCCGCTTTCTTGTATTCCGGATTGGCGTAGGTCGACTTGCGCGTGCCCGGGGGAACCGAGGCCCAGCCTTCGTCCTTCGCGGCCAGTTCGATGTACTCCTTCGACGTAGCCCAGGTCGCGAACTTCTTCGCGGCATCCTGCGATTTCGAGGTTTTCGGAATCGCGAGCGACCACGACCACAACCAGTGGTTGCCCTTCGGCGTGACCGCGACCGGCGCTGCCGCGAAGCCGATCTTGTCAGCCACTTGCGACTGCGCCTTGTTGTACAACATGCCCGCCGCCACCGTTGCGTCGATCCACATTGCGCACTTGCCCGAGGACATCAACGTCAGGTTCTCGTTGAAACCATTCGAGCTGGCTCCCGGAGGGCCGTCGCTCTTGAGCAGGTCCGAGTAGAAGGTGAGGGCCTTGTGCCATTCCGGGGTATTAAGTTGCGCCTGCCATTTTTCGTCGAACCAGCGGCCGCCGTACGTATTCACGACGGTGGAGAAAAACGCCATGTTCTCGCCCCAACCCGCTTTGCCGCGCAGGCAGATGCCGTACTGGCCTTTGGATTTGTCGGTGAGCTTGTCGGCGAATTGCTTGATCTGGTCGTAGGTCGGCTGGTCGGGCATCTTCAGGCCGGCGGCTTCGAACAGGTCCTTGCGGTAATACGTCATCGAACTTTCGACGTAGAACGGCAGCGCGTACAACTGGCCGTTATACGAGAGGCCGTCGCGGGCGGTCTTCACCACGTCGTCGAGATCGTAACTGGCCGGCAGGTTCGTCATGGGCGCGAGCCAGCCGCGCTTGCCCCACTGCGGCGCTTCATACGTGCCGATCGCCATCACGTCGAACTGACCGCTGTTCGTGGTGATGTCGGTGGTGGCCCGCTGGCGCAGCACGTTTTCTTCCAGGATGACCCACTTCAGTTGGATATCCGGATTTGCTTTTTCGAATGCCGGCGACAGCTTCTTCAACTCGATCATGTCCGGGTTGTTGAGCGTCGCGATCGTCACGGTCGCGGCCTTTGCGGCGATTGGCGCAATGGCTGCAACGGCGAATGCAGCGAATGCGAGCGAGCGCATCGGCAGGTTCTTGAGGGTGAAGTTGGCGCGTTTCATGTTGTTTCGTCTCCTTTATCGTTAGCACGGGCGCTGGTGCTGCGGGCTTGCCTGATGCGTCGATCGTTGAGTTGATCGTTGCGTTGCTTGAAGCAGTCGATACTCGGGTAGTACAGGTGTTGCTTTAATGATCTTCGCTGCGCCTTCTTGGCGGCAACGTTCGGATGCATGCGTGTGTTTGCACGCATGCAAGGCGAGCGTTCAACTCATCCAGTTGCCGCCGTCCACGTTCAATGTTTGTGCCGTGATGTAGTCCGCATCCGCCGATACGAGGAACAGTGCCGCGCCCGTCAGGTCGAACGGCCGGCCCATGCGACCCAGCGGCACGGCCTCTCCAACCAGCCGTTTTTTCTCGCCGAGCGGGCGGTTTTCGTACTTCGCGAAGAGCGCGTCGACCGTCTCCCACATCGGGGTATCCACAACGCCCGGTGCGATGCTGTTCACGTTGATGCCATGTTGCGCAAGACCCAGCGCGGCTGATTGCGTGTAGCTGATCACGGCGGCCTTGGTTGCGCAATAGTGGGAAACTAGCGCCTCGCCGCGGCGTCCCGCCTGCGACGACATGTTCACGATCTTGCCGCCGCGGCCCTGCTCCACCATGCGCTGCGCCACGAGTTGCATCAGGAAGAACATGCCTTTCACGTTGACCGAGAAGAGCCGGTCGAAGACGTCCCAGGCTTCGTCGAGAATCGGGCGCATGTCGAAGAGCGCCGCGTTATTGAACAGGATGTCGATACCGCCAAACTTCTCGACGGCGGACGAGACGATGCGTTCAAGGTCTTCGCGCTTCGTGACATCGGCTTTCAATGCCAGCACGCGCCCCGCGCTATCCGGGAACCGCTGCGCCAACTCTGCTTCGTCCTTCAGATCGACGACGACGACTTTTGCGCCCTCGTCCAGAAATCGTTTCGTGACTGCTTCACCAATTCCGCTTGCCGCACCCGTCACGATTGCTACCTTGTCCTGCAGTCTCACGGCTTTCTCCGGTTCGTCTCTGATTCCGCTGCTTGAAAATTCCACACTTGAAACGCGTCATGGTGAGCGAACGCTCTTTGCGCGATCAATTGCTCTCTGATTGGTCGAATGATCGGTGAGGCGCGAGGCGGTGTCAAGGCACGCCGCCATGTTTCGATGGTGCGGCGCGCAAAGCACGTCAAAACTGCGGGAAAACCCCAACCGGCGGGGGTTTGCGGGGAATTGGCCGCCCCTCGGGGATGGCCTTGGACAGGCGTTTGTAATACGTCAGTGGATGCAATCGATAGTGATACGTTATATCATCGCGGTCGACTCGAACGGCCGTAGCAGCGCGCGTCGGCGTGATCGCCATGCTTCGCGGCAAGCGCGCAGAACGCCGTCGCTACGCACACCGCAACCCTCTATCCACCCTCATTGCAGGAAACACCATGAGCAAACTTGCCACCGCCATCCTGACCTGCGCCGCCCTTTTATCTGCCAGCTTCGGCGGCACAGCCACGGCGCAAACGGCGTCTACAGGCGTGGTACCCGTGGTCGCGGCCGAGAATTTCTATGGCGACGTCGTGCGTCAGCTCGGCGGCGATCATGTCCAGGTGACGAGCATCCTGAGCAACCCCGACGAAGATCCGCATCTCTTCGAAGCGAGCCCGAAGACCGCGCGCGCGTTGCAGAATGCGGCGCTTGTCGTGTATAACGGCGCCGACTACGATCCGTGGATGGACAAGCTGCTGTCGGCGTCGAAGGGCAAGGGGCGCACGACCATCGTCGCGGCGCAACTGACGGGCAGGAAATCCGGCGATAATCCGCATCTCTGGTACGACCCGGCGACCATGCCGACGGTGGCGAAGGCGGTGAGCCAATATCTGGTCCAGGCGGACACGGCGCACAAGGCTGACTACGATGCGCGTCTGGCGACGTTCCTGGCATCGGTGAAATCCATCGACGACAAGGTCGCCGCGCTCAAGAGCCAGTTCAAGGGCGTACCCGTGACAGCAACGGAACCGGTGTTCGGTTATATGTCAGATGCGATTGGCCTCGACATGCGCAACACCCGCTTCCAGCTCGCGGCGATGAACGACACGGAACCGAGCGCGACGGATATTGCCGCGTTCGAAAAGGATCTGCGCGAGCGTCGCGTGCACGTGCTGATCTATAACAGCCAGGCTACGGAAGCACTCACGAAGCGCATGTTGAAAGTGGCCCACGATTCACACGTGCCGAGCATCAGCGTCACCGAGACGCTGCCCGCCGGCAAGACCTTCCAGACATGGATGACGTCGCAGCTCGACGCGTTGTCGGTTGCGCTGCAGGGAAAGACACAATGACAGGATGTGGCACTAGACCGATCGCGCTTTCGGGCGCGTTGCAATGACGGCTCCGGACACGCGTTCAGCGCGCGTTAAGGCGGGCGCGCTGGAAGTCGAGCACGTCGCGCTCGAGCTCGGCGGGCGGTCGATCCTGAAGGACGCCAGCTTCAGCGTCGCGGCAGGCGAGTTTATCGGCGTGCTGGGTCCGAACGGCGCCGGCAAGACCACGCTGATGCGCGCAATGCTGGGGTTGCTGCCGTTATCGAAGGGAACAATACGCGTGAACGGCGAGGCGGTCGTGCGCGGTAATCCGTCAGTTGGCTACATGCCGCAAACGCGCAGCGGTCTTGCCGGCCGACATCTACGCGGCCGCGATTTCGTCGCCATGGCCGCCGATGGTCATCGCTGGGGCCTGCCGCGCGCGAGCGCTGCTGCGCGTGCCGATGTCGATCGCGTGCTCGATCTGGTCGGCGGTCGGACGCTCGCCACGCGGCCGTTGTCCGAGTTGTCGGGCGGCGAACGGCAGCGTTTGCTGCTCGCACAATGCCTGCTCGGCGACCCGAAACTGCTGCTCCTCGATGAACCCCTGATCAGTCTCGATCCGCGTCATCAAACCGGCGTGGTCGATCTCGTGCGCAGCGTGCAGCGCGAACTCGGCATTACCGTGCTGTTCTCCGCCCACGAGCTCAATCCGCTGCTCAACTCCATCGACCGTGTGCTGTACCTCGGCAATGGACGCGCGGCGCTCGGTACGATCGATGAAGTCATCACGAAGCCCGTTTTATCGCAGCTATATGGGTCGCCCATTGACGTGATGCGCGTGAACGGACGCATCTTCGTCATGGCCGGCGACGTGGAAGTCGACAAGCTCGATCACGCGCACGAAGACGGTCCCGAAGGCCATTCTCATTCCCACGACCACGATCACGGCCACGATCACGGCCACGATCACGGCCACGCTCATCACCACACCGGAACGCATTCCCACGATGTTTGAATACGAGTTCATGCAGAACGCCTTCGCGGCGTCGGGGATTGTCGCGGTGCTCGCTGGCGTGGTCGGCTATTTCCTCGTGTTGCGCGGTCAGACCTTCGCGGGTCACGCTTTATCGCACGTGGGGTTTACCGGCGCGACCGGCGCCGTGCTGGTCGGCATGTCGCCGCTCTGGGGCATGATCGGCTTCACGCTCGTGGCGGGTATAGGCATGGGTGCGCTTGGCGAAAAGCTGACCGGACGCGATGTCGCTATCGGCGTGATCCTGACGTTATCGCTCGGGTTTGGCTTGCTGTTCCTGCACTTCTTTACCGCGTACGCCAGCCAGGCGACCGCGCTGCTGTTCGGCAATGTGCTCGGCGTGAACCATGACACGCTCGTGGTGCTGGCCGGGCTCGCAGTGGTCAGCCTCGGCGCGCTCGCGATCATCATGCGGCCGTTATTGTTCGCTTCATTGCAACCGGAACTGGCCGAAGCCAAAGGGGTTTCGCTGCGCCTCGTATCCATTCTGTTTCTTGCGATCACGGCGCTGGCGGTGGCGGCATCGACTCAGATAGTGGGCGTTTTGCTGGTCTTCGCGCTGATGGTGGGACCGGCCGCGGCGGCGCAAAACGTAGCGACGCGGCTGTCGACCGGTGTGCTGCTCGCGGCGGTTTTCGCGCTGGGGCAAGCGTGGTTGGGATTGACGCTGGCGTATTACACCGACTGGCCGACCAGCTTCTGGATCACGATCCTGGCGGCCGGGGTTTACGGGTTGAGTTTGTTGGGACGGAAATGAACTGATCTCAACCGAAAGCGCACCACGCGTTTCCGCTTGACCCATTCTCAAGCACACAGCGTGCGTGCATGAAACGCAATATGCTCGCCGATAAACGTCGAGATGAAGTAATACCCGTGGTCATACCCGTCATGCCTGCGCACGGTCACCGCCTGCCCTGCCGCCTTCGCCGCCGCTTCGAAGATCTCCGGATGCAACTGCGCAGCGAGGAAGTTATCGGCGAGACCCTGGTCAATCAAAATCCCTGCTTCAAATTTCGACGCTGTGTTCTTCACCAGTTCGCTCGCGTCATACTGCTTCCACGTTTCCCGATCCTCGCCGAGATAGCCTGAAAAAGCCTTCACGCCCCAAGGGCATTGCGAAGGCGCGGCGATTGGCGCGAATGCCGACACCGACTTATAAATGTCCGGGTTCTTCAATGCGAGAACCAGCGCGCCGTGACCGCCCATCGAGTGCCCGAAAATGCCCAGCCGATCCTCACGCACCGGCAGTTCCGCCAGCACCCCCGCACGCAGATCCTGCGTCACATACGAGTACATCCGGTAATTGCGCGCCCACGGTTCCTGGGTTGCATCGACGTAAAATCCCGCGCCCACGCCGAAGTCCCACGCAGCGCTTTCGTTCGGCACGCCCGCACCACGCGGGCTCGTATCCGGCGTGATCAGCGCGATGCCGTGCTCCGCGGCATAACGCTGCGCGCCGGCCTTGATCGGAAAGGTTTCTTCCGTGCAAGTCAGACCCGCCAGATAAAACAACGCGGGCACTTTCCCTGTCGATGCTTCGGCCGGCAAAAACACCGAGAACCGCATCGGCAAGCCGATCGATGGCGAGTCGTGTTTATAGGTTCGCTGTACGCCGCCCCAGCACCGATGTTCTTCCACAAGTTCTAGCATTGCTTCATCCCCTCGATTTTTTCGCCAAGGCAGGGCGCCGTCTTTGGCGCGCCGCCCCAGCACGCGCTTCGCTCAATACAACACTACCGAGCGGATCGATTCGCCCTTCTTCATCAGGTCGAAGCCTTCATTGATGCGTTCGAGCGGCAGCGTGTGTGTGATCAGGTCGTCGATATTGATCTTGCCTTCCATGTACCAGTCGACGATCTTCGGCACGTCGGTACGTCCGCGTGCGCCGCCGAACGCCGAGCCCTTCCATTCACGTCCCGTGACCAGTTGGAACGGCCGCGTGCTGATCTCCTCGCCCGCCGCCGCCACGCCGATGATGAACGACTGGCCCCAGCCCTTGTGCGTGCATTCCAGCGCCTGGCGCATCACCTTTGTATTGCCGATACATTCGAACGAATAGTCCGCGCCGCCATCGGTGAGCTGAACGATGTGGTCGACGACATTCGGTACTTCGTTCGGGTTGATGAAGTGCGTCATGCCGAACTTTTTCGCAAGTTCCACGCGGCGCGGGTTGATATCGACGCCAATGATCTTGTCCGCCCCGACCATCTTCGCGCCCTGGATGACGTTCAAGCCGATACCACCCAGCCCGAACACCACCACGTTCGCACCGGCCTCGACCTTCGCCGAATACACGACCGCGCCCACGCCCGTCGTTACGCCGCAACCGATGTAGCAGATCTTGTCGAAGGGCGCATCTTCACGCACCTTCGCGACCGCGATTTCAGGCACGACGATGTAGTTCGAAAACGTCGATGTACCCATGTAATGGAACAACGGCTTGCCGCCGATGGAAAAGCGCGACGTGGCGTCCGGCATCAGGCCGCGACCCTGCGTGGAACGAATGGCCTGGCACAGATTGGTCTTTCGCGACAGGCAGAACTTGCACTGGCGGCACTCGGGTGTATAAAGCGGAATGACGTGATCGCCCTTCCTCAAGGTGCCCACGCCCGGGCCGACATCGACCACGATACCCGCGCCTTCATGCCCGAGAATGGCCGGGAAGATGCCTTCCGGATCAGCGCCCGAGAGCGTGTAGTAGTCGGTATGGCAAATGCCGGTCGCCTTCACTTCGATCAGCACTTCACCCGCGCGCGGCCCTTCGAGGTCGACTTCCTCAATGGTGAGCGGCTTTCCGGCTTCCCATGCAATAGCGGCTTTGGTCTTCATGTCTGGCTCCTTTCGTTGATCGTTGATTCAGAGTGGGCAGGCGGTGCGTTGCACTAGGTCAGGACACAACGTTTAGTACTTCGTAGCATGCGCCCATGGTGTGATAGTCGACCTTGCCGGCCGGGCTTTTTTCGTTACTGTATTTCGTATTGTCGCGAGCGAGTATCCGGTACCACGCGCCCCATTTGTGATCGACGAAGTGGTCCCAGCTATACGCCCACAGACGGTCGTAGTCGTTCCAGTAACGCTCTGCCGTGGCCGTGTCACCGGCTTGCGTGGCTTGATCGGCAAGCAATGCGGCAGCGGCAAGTGACTCTGCCTGGACCCAGAAATACTTGTCCTCGTCGTAGAACTCGCCTTTGATATCGAAACCGTAAATCATCCCGCCGTGTTCGTGGTCCCACGAAAATTCCAGCGCACGATCGAACAGTTCTCGTGCGCGCGTGACGTGCCATGGGTCCGGACGATGCCGGTCGAGAATCAGCAGCAGCTTCGCCCATTCGGTCTGATGACCCGGCTGGAATCCCCACGGCCGGAAAATGTTGGTCTTGTCGCCCTTGTTGTATTCCCAGTCGACCGACCAGTCCGGCTTGTAGTGCTCCCAGACCAGGCCGCCGGCGAGCTCAGCCTGACGATTGACCATGTTGACCGCGAGCAGCCCGGCACGGTCCAGGTAACGCACATCCTGCGACGCCTCGAACGCGGCGAGCATCGCTTCGCAGGCGTGCATGTTGGCATTTTGTCCGCGATAGTCCGACACCACCCAGTCCGCACTCGCTTCGTCTTTGTACAGGCCGTGGGCCGCGTCCCAGAAGTGCGTCTCCATCAGGTCCCAGGTTTCTTCCAGGTACCCGCGCGCTTCTTCGTATCCGGCTTCCAGCGCCTTCGCATACGCCAGCACGACGAACGCAAGGCCGTAGCAATGATTGGTCGCGTCGGTGACGTCGCGGCCGCTGAGCGTCCACGCATAACCGCCGGTCTGCGGATTACGATGAAACTCACGCAGGTATTCAATGCCATGACGCACGCCGCCGCGATACTCATCGAGCCCGAAGTGCTTGTAGGCCATTGCGTAGTTGAAAACGAAACGCGTGCTCGACACCAGATGCCGCGACTTACGGTCATAAAGGGTGCCGTCATCCTTGTAGAAATGATAAAAACCGCCCGCCGGGTCCATGCAGTGCGGGTGATAAAAGGTCATGGTCCGCAGTGCGTGATCGAGCAGGAACTCACGCGAGCGAAAGTCGGGATGTGTAGCCGGGGACGTGGTTGTATCGGACATATTTCGTATGAGGCCGTTCGTGCTGTCTCGTGGATTCGCGTGGATTCGCTTGGATTCGCCTGGGCGAGCGTTAGTGTAAGCGGAGGTCGAAAAGGTGCATTAAAACCGGCTCGCGTTACGCTGGTATAAATCGATGAAACACGTATGACGATACGCCAGATCTGCATCGTTACTCGGCGATGCCATCCGTGTCCCCGACGGCGCCAATGCCGCCAGATCCACCGCGTGCCAGGACCAGGCAAACGCGACGGCTTCGAAAACCGCGCGCATCATCGTGCCGCGTGTGTCTCCTGGACCGAGTCCGAGCCAACCCGCCCTCGCCGATGGATTCATCCACGGCGAACCGTACGCGGCGCTCGCGAACGCACGTTCGTGACCGTCTTCATCGAAGATAGCGAGTTTCAGCGATGCCGTGCCCAGATCGATGCCAAGAAATCGCATGCGGATTCGTAGAAAAAGTAAGCGGTAAAAACGGGTTGCGACGGGTTTACCCGCTGCCCGCGCCGCGTCTCCGGAAAACAGACTATGCGGGGCAACAGATAACCATCATAACCATGCCGGGTATCTGGACGCCCTGCCGAGCGCGACGCAAATCGTCCTTCGCCCGCCAGCCGTGGCTTCACCGCGCCACACGCGATATTAAGGCACTCGCGGCATATCAGCGCGGCTAAGGGGGCCATACGCCAACGTCGACTTGTTCTCGCTTTTTGCGCCACGTACCTTGAATCACTAATTCGAGGGACACGCTCGGATCAACGCAAATAAATTTGCATGGGACCGGAGTAAGCGCATGGGACCAGAGTCAGCGCCAACTCCCGGTCGACATATGGAGACAGAAACGACATGGCATCAAACCAGGTTCATCCGTGCGACGAACGGTTACCCGCCGCCCAGTTGCTTACGCTCGGCATTCAGCATGTACTCGTGATGTACGCGGGCGCCGTCGCGGTCCCGCTGATTCTCGGCGCGGCACTGAAGCTGCCGAAAGACCAGATCGCGTTCCTCATCAGCGCCGATTTGTTTTCGTGCGGCGTCGCGACCCTCATCCAGACGTTAGGCCTTTGGATCTTCGGCATCCGCTTGCCGGTCATCATGGGCTGCACGTTCGCGGCCGTCGGCCCGATGGTCGCCATCGGCACGAATCCGGGGCTCGGCATTCTCGACATATTCGGCGCGACGATCGCGGCGGGTATCGTGGGGATCTTTCTCGCACCGATGATCGGAAAGTTGCTGCGATTCTTTCCTCCCGTGGTGGTCGGCACGGTGATCGCGGT
Source organism: Caballeronia sordidicola (assembly GCF_002220365.1). Taxonomy (GTDB): domain Bacteria; phylum Pseudomonadota; class Gammaproteobacteria; order Burkholderiales; family Burkholderiaceae; genus Caballeronia; species Caballeronia sordidicola_C. The sequence continues at coordinate 34,978 of NZ_MTHB01000165.1, forward strand.
GATCGGTTTGTCGCTGATGGGCGTGGGTATCAACTGGGCGGCCGGCGGTGTCGGCAATCCAGAGTATGGCAATCCGGTTTATCTGCTGCTGGCGCTTGTCGTGCTCACGCTGATCCTGATGATCAACAAGTTTGCACGCGGGTTTATCGCGAATATTTCGGTGTTGCTGGGCATCGTGGCGGGGTTCGGGATTGCCATGTCGCTTGGCCGAGTCGATCTCAACGGCGTGACGAGCGCGCCTTGGGTCGGCATCGTGCTGCCGTTTCACTTCGGCCTGCCGCACTTCGACCCGCTTTCCATTGCAACGATGATCATCGTCATGTTCGTCACGTTCATCGAATCGACGGGCATGTTCCTCGCCGTCGGCGACATGGTCGAGCGTCCCGTCGATCAGGATGCGCTGGTGCGCGGACTGAGAGTGGATGGATTGGGGACGTTGATTGGCGGGATCTTCAACTCGTTTCCACATACGTCGTTCTCGCAGAACGTTGGCTTGATCGGCGTCACGGGCGTGAAGAGCCGGTTCGTCTGCGCGACTGGCGGCGTGATCCTCGTGGCGCTCGGGTTGTTTCCGAAAATGGCGCAGGTGGTGGCGTCGGTGCCGCCGTTTGTGCTTGGCGGTGCGGGTATTGTCATGTTCGGCATGGTCGCGGCGAACGGGATCAAGGTGCTGTCGAAGGTCGACTTCGTCAAGAACCACCACAACCTGTTTATCGTCGCGGTGAGTATCGGCTTGGGGCTCGTGCCGGTCGTCGCGCCGAAGTTCTTCTCGCAGTTACCGCATGCGCTGGAACCGATCCTGCATAGCGGGATCTTGCTGGCGTCGGTGTCGGCGGTGCTGTTGAATATCGTGTTCAACGGGGTGAAGAAGGAACGCGAAGCGACGTGTGCAATCCGTCATGCCGGAAGGGATTTTGATGGGACGGCGAAGGTTGAGCACTGAAGGGGTAAGTCGAATCGCTACGAATGCAGGCCTGAGAGACAAAAAAAAACCGCAGCCCCAAAAGGTGCGGTTTTTCAACATCTGAACAACTTACAACTTAACCGGCCGATCCCACTGCTTTCCCGTTGGCATCAACCTGGGGCTTCGCCACCGGCACCAGATGCTGCACCGGCACCAGCTTCGCAGGACCCGTCGAAGCCGAGCTGACCGTCGTACCGGAAGCCGCAGGCGCGGAAGCCGCCGTCGGCGTGCCGATATCGCGGTAATTCGGCATTGCATCCGAAGGACGTGGCTGATCGCCCGCATGCTCGACCCAGCCGCCGCCCAGCTCACGATACAAATCGACGAGATTCGTCGCCCGGTTCAGCCGCGCCGTAATCAGCAACTGCTGCGCGGTGTACAGGTTTGTCTGTGCCGTCAGCACGGCGAGATAGTTGTCCACGCCGTTGCGATATCGCATATCCGACAACTCCAGCCCACGAGCCTGCGACTTCACATACGACTCGAGCGCCTTGATCTGCTCGTCGTACGTGCCGCGCGCGGCCAGCCCGTCCGCCACTTCGCGGAACGCCGTCTGAATCGCCTTTTCGTAATTCGCGATCTCGATGCGCTTCTGGATCTGAGCCAGATCCAGGTTGGCCAGGTTCGTGCCGCCCTCGAAAATCGGAATCGAGATTTGCGGTGCGAACGACCACGCCGCCGAACCCGGCTTGAACAACGTACCAAGCGAAGGCGCCAACGTCCCGAAGCTGCCGGTCAGCGAAATCTTCGGGAAAAACGCCGCGCGCGCGGCACCGATGTTCGCGTTCGCCGCGAGCAGCGAATGCTCCGCCGACACGATATCCGGACGCCGCACAAGCAGGTCCGAAGGCAGCCCGGCCGGGATATCGGCGAGCAGATTCTGACTGTCGAGCGGCAAGCCCGGCGCCAGATCTGCCGGCAACGGCTCACCGACCAACAGCACCAGCGCATTCTCGGCCTGCGCCCGCAGACGCAATTGCGACTGCAGGTTGGAGGCGGCCTGCTGCAGGATGCCCTCGGACTGGGTCACGTCGAGTTCGGTGCCCACGCCGTTATCGAATTGCAGCTTCGTGATCCGATACGACTCCTGCGCCGTCTTCAACGTGTTGCGCGTGACGGTGAGCTGGTCGTCGTCCGACAGCATGGTCAGGTACTGATCGGCGACTTGCGACACCAGCGAAATTTCCGCCGCCTTGCGTGTTTCCGCGAGTGCGAAATACTGCTCGAGCGCCTGGTCCTTCAAGCTTTGAATTCGCCCGAAGAAATCGATTTCCCAGGACGCATTCACACCGACCGAATACTGGTTTGAGATCGTCTGGTTAAACAACGACAGATCCCTCGGCGTGCGCGACTTCGTCTGCGACCCGACTGCGTCGAGCGTAGGCAGCAACTCGGCACGCGTGATCTGATACTGCGAGCGCGCCGCTGCCACGTTGAGCATGGACACGCGCAGATCGCGGTTGTTCTTCAGCGCGATTGCAACGATCTGCTGCAAGCGCGCGTCGACGAAGAAATCGCGCCAGCCGATGTCCACCGCCGGCTTTGCCTGCGCCGAGCCGCTTGGTGCCGCCGACGACGCCGCGTCCGGCTGCTTGTCATAAACCCCGCCCGTCGGGAACGTCTGGTCGACGGGGGGCGCCGGGCGCTCGTACTTCGGCGCCATCGTGCAGCCAGCCGCAAAAAGCGCGACCGCTGCCGCCATCAAGGAGTGTTTTAGCATCTCAATGTCCTTCCTTGGCCGGGGCAGCCGTGCCGCCTTGGCCACCATTGCCGCCGTTGCTGTCGCCGTCGTGTTCGTGGTGCGGCGTACCCTTGTCGTGACTGATCTTGCTGATCACCACAAAGAACATCGGGATCATGAAAATTGCCAGGAAGGTTGCCGTCAACATCCCACCGATCACGCCCGTACCAATGGCGTGCTGGCTCGATGAACCCGCGCCGTTACTCACTGCAAGCGGCAACACGCCGAGAATAAATGCCAGCGAGGTCATCAGAATCGGGCGCAACCGCAAGCGCGCCGCTTCCATTGCCGCTTCCACCGTGGTCCTGCCCTGACTGCGCAGATCGCGTGCGAATTCCACGATCAAAATTGCGTTCTTCGCCGACAACCCCACCGTGGTCAGCAAGCCAACCTGGAAGAACACGTCGTTTTCCAACCCGCGCAAAGTAGCCGCGAGCAAGGCGCCCAAGATACCGAGCGGTACGACCATGATCACCGAGAACGGAATTGACCAGCTTTCATACAACGCGGCAAGACACAAGAACACGACGAGAATCGAGATACCGTACAAGATTGGCGCCTGCGAACCCGACTGCCGTTCCTGCAGCGACAAGCCGGTCCATTCGTAGCCAATACCCGCCGGCAATTTCGCCGCAATCGCTTCAATAGCCTGCATGGCCTGACCCGTCGACTTGCCTGGAGCCGCCGCACCCTGGATTTCCACCGCGGAAATACCGTTGTAGCGTTCGAGCTTCGGCGAACCGTAGATCCATTCGCCTGTTCCGAATGCACCGAACGGAACCATTGCTCCAGCGCCATTGCGCACGTACCACTTGTTCAGGTCTTCCGGGTTCATGCGGAACTGCGCGTCGCCCTGCACGTAGACCTTCTTGATCCGGTTATCGACGTCCAGGAAGTTGTTCACGTACGACGAAGCCCATGCGATCGAGAACACCTGGTCGATGGTCGCCGGCGACAGGCCCAGCGCGTTCGCCTTCTCGCGATCCACGTTCACCTTGAACTGCGGCGTGTCGTTCAGGCCGTTAGGACGAACCTGTGCGAGCGTCGGGTCCTTTGCAGCCATGCCGAGCAGCATGTTGCGCGCTTCCATCAGCTTCGCGTGACCGAGACCCGAGCGATCTTCCAACTCGAAGTCGAAGCCCGAAGCCGTACCCAGTTCCGGAATGGACGGCGGGTTGACCGGGAAGATCATCGCGTCCTTGTAGCCTGCGAAGTGCCCGAACATGCGTCCGACGAGCGCGCCAACCTTCTGGTCCGCATGCTGGCGCAGCCCGTAATCCTTCATCCGCACGAACACGAGGCCCGAGTTCTGGCCGCGACCCGCGAAGCTGAAGCCATTCACCGTAAAGACCGCTTCGACGATGTCTTTCTGGTCCGTCAGCAGCCAGTTGGTCACGTCGGCAAGCACCTTGGCCGTGCGCTCCTGCGTCGAACCCGCCGGCGCCTGAACGAGCACGAACATCGTGCCCTGGTCTTCGTCAGGCAAGAACGACTTCGGCAGGCGCACAAACAGAAAACCGACCGCGACAATCACCACCAGATAGATGATGAGCCAACGCCCGGAGCGCTTGATCACGTGCTCCACGCCGCTGTGATACTTGTCCTGACTCTTTGCGAAAGTGCGGTTGAACCAGCCGAAGAACCCCTTCTTCTCGTCGTGATGACCCTTCTCGATTGGCTTCAGGAGGGTCGCGCACAATGCCGGCGTCAAAATCAACGCGGTCAGCACGGACAAGATCATGGCCGCGACGATGGTCAGCGAAAACTGCCGGTAGATCGCGCCCACCGAACCGCCCGAGAACGCCACCGGCACGAACACGGCCGACAGCACGAGCGCCACGCCGACCAGCGCGCCGGTAATCTGGTCCATTGCCTTGCGGGTGGCATCCCTTGGAGAGAGGCCCTCCTCGGCCATCACCCGCTCGACGTTCTCCACCACCACGATTGCATCGTCCACCAGCAAGCCGATGGCGAGCACCAGCCCGAACATGGAGAGCGTATTGATGGAGAAACCCACCAGCCCCATGACCGCGAAGGTACCCAACAACACGACCGGCACGGCGATGGTCGGAATCAACGTGGCCCGCAGGTTCTGCAGGAACAGGTACATCACCAGGAACACCAGCACGATCCCTTCGATCAGCGTCTTGACCACTTCTTCAATAGACAGCTTCACGAACGGCGTGGTGTCGTACGGATACTTCACGACCAGGCCCGGCGGGAAGTACTTCGACAGGTCGTCGATCTTCGCGCGCACGGCCTTCGCCGTGTTCAGCGCGTTGGCGCCCGTGGCGAGCTGAATACCGAAACCGGCGGTCGGCTGACCGTTGTACTTCGTGTCGAAGTTGTAGTTCTCACCGCCCAGCTCGATGCGCGACACGTCCTTCAGCCGCACTTGCGAGCCATCCTGATTCACCTTCAGCAGGATGTTGCCGAACTGCTCAGGCGTTTGCAGCAGCGTGGCTTCCGTAATGGTCGCCTGCAGCATCTGGCCCGGCACTGCTGGTGTGCCGCCCAAGCCGCCGCCTGCCACCTGCACGTTCTGTGCGGCAACCGCGTTCGTCACATCGAGCGGCGTCAATGCGAAGTTGTTCAGCTTGGTTGCATCCAGCCAGATCCGCATGGCGAATTGCGAGCCGAACAACGTCACCGTGCCCACCCCGTCGATACGGCTGATCGGATCTTCGACCTTCGACGCCACGTAGTTGGCGAGGTCGTAACGGCCCATGCTGCCGTCTGTGGAGACGAACGCCATCACCATCAAGAAGCTGCTGCTCGACTTCGTCACCTTGGAGCCAAGCTGCTGAACGGCTTGCGGCAAGAGCGGCGTCGCGAGTTGCAGCTTGTTCTGCACCTGCACCTGCGCGATGTCCGGATTCGTGCCGGCCGCGAACGTCAGCGTAATAGTGGCCGTACCGGAGTCATCACTGGTGGAAGACAGGTAGAGCAAGTGATCGAGGCCACTCATCTGCTGCTCGATCACCTGCGTTACCGTGTTTTCCACCGTGCTGGCGGACGCACCCGGGTACGTAGCACTGATCTGAATGGCTGGCGGCGCGATCGTCGGATACTGCGCGACCGGCAAAGTGAAGATCGAAGCGATCCCCGACAGCATCAGAATAATGGCGATCACCCACGCAAAAATCGGGCGATCGATAAAGAACTTTGCCATGAAACAGGCTCCCTTTTATTGCGCCTGACTACGCGCCTGATGCCGCGGATGCGGGTGCCGGATTGCTCGAAGCCGCCGCGCCGCTTGCGCCAGCGTCCGCTGCCGCCGGAGCCGCGCCTGACGCCGCGCCCGGAGCAGCACCGGAAGCCGGTTGAGCCGCCTCGGCCGGAAGCTGTGCATCGACAGGCTTGACCGTTGCACCTGGCCGCGCTTTTTCCGTCCCCTGCACGATCACGCGATCGCCCGGGTTCAGGCCGCTATCCACAACCCACTTGTCGCCGTAGGTACCCGACGTCACCAGCTGGCGCAACGCCACCTTGTTGTCCGGACCGACCACGAGTGCCGTCGGCTGGCCCTTCTGGTCATGCGTCACGCCGACTTGCGGGACCACCAGCGCCTTGTCGTTCACACCTTCGTCGATACGCGCTCGCACGAACATGCCCGGCAGCAGCACGCGGTCCTTGTTCGGGAAAATCGCGCGCACCGTGACCGAACCGGTGCCCTGGTCCACGCTCACGTCGGAGAACTGCAGCTTGCCCGGTTCCGAAAACGTACGGCCGTCCTCCAGGATCAGCGTGACCTTGGCGGCATTGACGCCACCGGTCTGCAAGCGCCCTTCCTGAATGTCGCGGCGCAGCTTCAGGCCGTCCACGCTCGATTGCGTCAGGTCGACATAAACCGGATCGAGTTGCTGAACCGTGGTCAGCAGCGTAGCGGCGCTAGCCTGCACGTAAGCGCCAGGCGTGACCTGCGACAAACCTGTGCGACCCGTGATCGGCGACACTACGTCCGTATAACCGAGGTTGATCTGCGCGGTGTCGACAGCGGCCTTGCCCGACGCAACGTCGGCCGCGGCTTGACCTTGAGTTGCCACGGCGTTGTCGTAGTCCTGCTTGCTGACCGCGTTTGCCGCGACGAGGATCTTGTAGCGCGCCGCCAGGGCGTTCTGGGTCACCAGATTGGCCTGCGCCTTGGCGAGCGTTGCCTTGGCGGTATTCAGGGCCGCGATGTACGGCGCCGGATCAATCTTGTAGAGCCGCTGGCCCGCCTTCACTTCCGCGCCTTCCGTGAATTCACGGCGCAGCACAATGCCGTCGACCCGTGCACGAACCTGGGCGACGAGGAATGCGCTCGTGCGGCCAGGCAGTTCGCTCACGACAGGAACAGTGGTGGGTTGGACAGTGACGACCCCGACTTCGGGTGTCTGGGGCGGCGGTGCTGATGGTTTTTGTCCGCAGGCTGCAAGAATCACGGCAGCCGTCGCGGCACTGATTAAGCGGAATGGAACCCGTTCGACGCGCATGGAGCGACCTCTGTCAAAGACTGAGATTGAAATAAGTGCGCGGCCGCCTTCTACGGGCGGGCCGCTACGAGCGTCTGGAGACGCTTTACCAGTAACCAGTGGGCGCAAAAACCGGTGGCCCGACCATCATTCGTCCGCAGCGCCTGGAGCCGTCTCTGTGTACGGCTGCCGCTGACAACGGCCAAGGGACGGGCCACGCGGACGGACGGCGGAATGAAAGCTGTGTCGGATATTAACCGGTCAGTGCTACTTGGGCTATCGTTGGACGGATGGTATTGTATATACATTCACGGACGAACGTAAAAGAGACGATCGTACGTGAACAAGAGCAGTGCGAGGGGAATCGTCTCGAAGGACTGGCGAACGATGAACAAAAGCATGACGTCGCTGCAGTGCAGTATAAGACGGCGGTAACTCTACCGCTTGGCAGGCAAGCTGGAACCCACGAAATAATGGTCAGACGAACCAAGGAAGAAGCGGCAGAGACGCGCAATAGTATTCTCGATGCAGCAGAACGGGTTTTTTTCGAGAAAGGCGTTTCGCGCACCACACTGGCCGACATCGCGCTGGAGGCCGGCGTTACGCGCGGCGCAATCTATTGGCACTTTGCGAACAAAGGCGACCTGTTCACCGCCATGTTCGACCGCAGCCTGTTACCGCTTGATGAACTGATCCAGGCAACGCTCGACACCAAGGAGGCCGATCCGCTTGGCCGGATCCGCGACATCTTCATCTGGTGCATGCGCAATATCGCGCTCGACGAGCAGCGCCGGCGCGTATTCGACATCCTGTTTTTAAAGTGTGAGTTCGTGGAAGACATGGGGCCGGTGCGCGAACGGCATCAGACGAACATGCGCGAGGGGAAAGAGAACATCGAGCGCGGACTGCGCAATGCGGTTGATAAAGGCCAGTTGCCGGCCATGCTCGATACGCACCACGCCACCACCATCCTGCACGCGCTCTTCACCGGCATTCTTTACGATTCGCTGATGTGGCCCGAGAGCATCGATCTCAAGAATGACGCCGAACGCCTGATCGATTCCTGTTTCGACGTCATGCGCTACAGCCCCCACATGCTGCTGCATCCAGACAAATCCATTTAGTCGGGCCTCGGGTCAGCCGGGTGCACGCACAGTGCTACCGCAGACCGTAGCGCTGCGCGAGAAACAGGAACACGGCGACACAGCAGATCATCGCGGCCCACGCCCATGCGGGCAGGCTGTGCGGATGCGGATGGCGAGGCGCGTGACCCGGTAGCCGGTGGCGCAATACGCCGCCAATCGCGTCGGCCGTCGCCGCCGCGCGGGACTTTTCCGTTGCCGGGGTGGCGTGCCGGGAAAACGCCGCCGACATGGAGATCGGCCGCAAGAACACATGGCGGCGCGAAACCGCCGGTTCGGGCACAACCGCGGACGGCTGGCCATGCTTTGCGCGCACGACTTCGCAGAATTCGATAAAAAAATCGTCGGCGACTTCCCGCAGCGAGTTCTCGATCTGGCGTGCCGGCAAACCTGCCAGCGGGCCGGTAAGCGTCGCCCAGACGGTGTATTCGATCCACGTCGATGCGCCGTTCGCGTCCGGGATCAGCGCCACGGCGATTTGTCCGCGCAACGATCCCACGCCTTCGCCGCGGGCCTTGAAACTGAGGGTTTGCGCGTCGACATCGCCGGATTGGCCATCATGGCGCGGCAAACGGGTAGCGTCGGCAACGTGTGCCCGGATCGTGTAGTGCGCCCGCAACGCGCCAAGCGGGACCGTCAAGCGCAACGTGTATTCGCCGCCGGCCAGACGCACCAGGGATTCGCAGTTATCGATACTCGCGCGCACGAGCGCAAGATCTCCCAATGCCTCGCGCACCTGAGCGGGTTCGAGCGGAATGCGTAAGGCATCGGCTACTTCCATCGGGCCCTCCCCAGCATGGCGCCCACTGTTTTCATTTCGACCTGGCGTGTCAGGTACCCGCCGTCTCGTCGATACGATCGATTCGCGACGGATAAAACGCCAGATAATTTTTGATTTGCGCGACGCCTTCGTTCGGCTGCTCGTAACTCCACACGGCGTTTTCGATGGGACCATCCTCGGTCAGCAGATGGTAGTACGTAGCGTCGCCCTTGTAAGGGCAATGTGAGGTATGCGTGGATTTCGAGAGGCGCGCCGTGTTGACATCGGCTCGCGGGAAATAATGCACCGGATCGAGGCCCGTTTCGATCAGCGTCAAGGCCGCATGGGTGTCGGCGAACGTCACGCCCTGATGAATCACGCGATGGCGCCGCGTATTCAGCGAGATTTCAATGTGATGGGTGTCGGTGCTCATCGCGCGCTCCCGGTACCAAAAAAACGAAACGGCCGCCGCCGTGTTTGCAGCAACGACATAAAAAAGCCACGGGTTTTCCGGGACCCGTGGCTTTCATTATGAGACAACTTCGCGGTGCTTGTGCAAGCACCGCTAACGTCTTAGGCACCGGCACCACACCCTGGAGCACATTTAAAGGATTGCCGCAGTCCTTTGTTTCATATGCGGTTTTGCGTACGGTGGCTCACCGCGGCGCATGGTGCGTCTGATAGTGTTTGAACGTTTACTGCATGGACCAGTGGAAATCAGCCTTCGCTCGACCGTTGCCGGCCACCGTCACCCCTTGCTTCTTTTCCGAATCCTTGTAGCGGGCATAGACCGTGTAATGGCCTGGCGGCAGCTTCACCAGCATGTAGGGGCCCATTGCGTCGGTCTTGAGTACTTCACCGTTCTTTGCATCGGCAATCCGCACATGGACGTCAGAGAGATAGTCTGACGTCGGCCCCGTGAATCGCAACGAAAGCGGCCAATGCGCCTGCTCGCGAATGAGCGCGTGCGATTCGTCCAGCCCCACGCCACCGGACGTGAACGACACGTCGCCTTGCGTCTGGATCTGCGGAAGCCCACCGCCGTTCGTATTGCCGGCGCTGCTCATGTCGCTCGTTCCGCCGCCCGCAGTCTGGGCGAACGCGCCGCCGGCCATCCCGAACGTCATCACGGCTGCCAGTACGGCAATGGACGCGTTCCTCACGGCAGGCCGGCTGTGTTTAGTCAACGCGCCCGTGTTTCTCTCGGTAGTTGCTTCAATCGCTGCGTTAGTCGTCTTGGTCATCGTGATCAGCTCCTTATGGACTTCAGACGCCTTGATCGGCGTTCCGCTTGTCTCCCGCCGTCCAGCGCGCGATGTTTTGGACAGTCGGGCCAAAGCGGTTCGGGAGAGAAACTATGAGCACGGTTCATGCCTGCATCCCACCCTATTTTTCCAGGGCGGCGCGCTGCGTGCCGCCCTGCTCCTGCATCGCCTGAAGTTCAGGCGATATTCACATCACCCGGCAATCAGCCCAGATCCACCGGCACGAAGATCTGCGCATCGTCGCGCTGGATCAGCAACGCGATGCTGTCGCCAGCGTGAGCCACCATCGTCTTCAATTGCTCCACGCTCGTGACAGGCTGGCCGTTGACCGCCAGGATCACATCGCCGGCCTGGATGCCCGCGCTTTCCGCCGCGCCGCCCGACTGTTGCACGAGCAGACCGCGAGACAGCGACGCGCTTTGCTTCTCTTCAGGCGTCAGCGGCCGGACAGCGACTCCCAGCCGCGCATCCTGCGATGCCGAATCGGCCTTATCCCCACCCTGGCCCGCGCTCGCGGTCTTGGCATCGGATAACGTGCCCACGGTCACGCTCAGGTCCTTCGTAGCCTTGTCACGCCAGACCTGCACCTTCGTCGTGGTTCCCGGCGCGAGCGCCGCCACCTGCGACGGCAACGCGTTCGAATCCGCAACCGGCTGGCCGTTGACAGAAAGGATCACGTCGCCGGGCTGCAGGCCGGCCTTGGCCGCCGGACCGCCCGCTTCGACCGAACTCACGAGCGCGCCATTCGGGCTTTGCAGGCCGAACGACTTCGCGAGCGTCTGGTCCATGCCCTGGACGGTCACGCCAAGACGGCCGCGATCCACATGGCCGGTCTTCACCAGCGCGTCTTTCACCTTCATGGCTTCATTGATCGGGATTGCGAACGAAAGTCCCTGGAAGCCACCGGTCTGCGAATAGATCATCGAATTGATGCCGATCACTTCGCCTTGCAGATTGAAGAGCGGCCCACCCGAGTTACCTGGATTCACCGGCACGTCGGTCTGGATGAACGGCGTGTAGTTCTCGTTAGGCAACGAGCGCGATTTCGCGCTGATGATGCCGGACGTCACGGTGTTGTCGAAACCGTAAGGCGAGCCGATTGCGACCACCCACTGGCCGACCTTGCTGCCGTTCGGGTCGCCAATCTTGACGACCGGCAGGTTCTTCGCATCGATCTTCAACACGGCGACGTCCGACTGCTTGTCCGAGCCGATTACTTTCGCGCGGTATTCGCGCTTGTCGGTGGTCTTGACCGTGACGACGTTCGCGCCGTCGACCACGTGTGCGTTGGTCAGGATGTAGCCGTCACTGCTCACGATAAAGCCTGAACCCAGGCTTTCGCTGGGGGTATCGGACGCGTTCTGGCCGTCGTTGCCGCCCATGCCCGGCACGCCATTACCGTAGAAATGCTTGAAGAACTGGTAGAACGGGTCGCTCGGATCGATCGGCAATTGCGGATTGCCACCGCTTGCGCCACCGTTCATGCCATTGCGGCGCGACGCGGTCTTGACCACGTGTTTAGCGCTGATGTTGACGACCGCCGGGCCGTAGGTTTCAACCAGCCCGGAGAAATCCGGAATACCGGTCTTCGCAGCGGCTTCGGCCGGCATCATCGCGGCTTGTGCCGGCGTGATGACCTGCGGTGCCGGGACATTCCGGTTTCCGGCCACGTAACCCGCCGACAAGGCGACGGCAACGGCTACCGCAATGGCGCTGCGGGAAATGATCTTCGCTTTCATCGTGTGCTCCTCGGGGATGCGCTTCAGAATGAAACGAAGAGTACGGGGCGCCGCTTAAAGGGCACTTAAACCGGGGTAGTTAAAGCAGATCTGAATTGAATGGAGACGAGCAAACCCCCGCTTTTCGATTCGGCAAGCGAAACTTTCGCGTCATGCTGCACCGCGATCCGGCGCACGATCGCAAGGCCCAGGCCGCTGCCCGCCACGTCCGTGCGTGCCCGGCTCGCGCCCGTTCCCGCGCGATAAAACCGGTCAAACACACGCTCGCGTTCGTCGGCCGGGATACCCGGGCCGCTGTCGGCTATTTCCAGTGTGGGATTGCCGTCTTTCACCTGCAAGCAGACGTCCACCCGCCCGCCATCAGGCGTGTATTTCGTGGCGTTATCGATGAGATTGTTGAACATCACGCGCAACGCATTGGCGTCGCCGGAGATAGTTGCCGGTTCGCTCGCCTCAATGCCCAGGTCGACACCGCGCTGTTGCGCGACCAGCACGGACGCGCCCACGCATTCGTCCAGCAGCGCGTGCAGGTCCACCGGCTTGGTCTCGCTCTTGCCGTCAGGTTCCGAGCGCGCGAGCGCAAGCAGTTGCTCGGCCAGGCGCGTGGCGCGCGTGATGCCCGCTTGCAGGTCGTCGAGCGCTTCCTTGCGCGACGCGTCGTCCTTTGCGCGCGCCACCAGCTGCGACTGGATCTGCACGGCGGCGAGCGGCGTGCGAAGCTCGTGCGCGGCGTCGGCGACGAAAGCCTTTTGCGTATCCAGCGCGGTTGCAAGACGAGCGAGCAACGCGTTCAAAGCGCGCACAACGGGTACGACTTCTTCCGGCAAACGGTTGTCGGGTAACGGCTCCAGCGCTTCGGGATGACGCGTGTCGAGCGCGCGCGTCACACGTTGCAGCGGCTTCAAACCCCGTCCGACGATAATCCATATCGCCATGCCGAGCAGCGGCAACAGCACCACGAGCGGCCACAAGGTTCGCCACGCGACACCTGCTGCCAGCCGGTTGCGGATGGACAGCGGCTGCGCGAGCTGGACGACGTTGTCGCCGACAATCGCGCTATAGACACGCCATACGCCTCGCGGCGTGGCTTCGGTGGAAAAGCCGAGTTCGGCGTGAGGAGCCAGCGGCACGCGCGGGTGCGAGTAATACATGAGCACGCCGTTGCGGTTCCAGATCTGGATCACGACGCCTTCGTCGCTGTCGCTGCGCGATTGCAGCACCGACGAAAACGGCTCCGACGGCAGCGCGGCCGCAATCTGCTCCAGTTGGTAATCGAAGAGTTCGTTCGCTTCAGCCAGCGCCTGACGGTAGATCAGCCAGCCCGCAAACCCCACGCCGACGATCACCAGTGCCAGCAGCCAGACCAGCAATTGGCGGCGAATGGAATGCATCAGGCTTCCTTCGACACCATATAACCCAGTCCACGAACGTTGCGGATAAGGTCGGGCCCAAGCTTTTTGCGCAACGAATGGATGTAGACCTCGACCGTGTTGCTGCCGATTTCCTCACCCCAGCCGTAGATTTTCTCTTCGAGCTGGCTCTTCGATAAAACCGCGCCCGGGCGCGCCATCAAGGCTTCGAGCAGCGCGAACTCGCGGGCGGACAACGCTACGGCGTTGCCCTCCAGCGTGACCTGGTGGCCTACGGGGTCGAGCGTCAATGCGCCGTGGCGGATCAGGGAGTCGCCGCGACCAGCGTGCCGCCGGATCAGGGCACGCATGCGAGCGCCCAGTTCGTCCAGGTCGAAAGGCTTGACGAGATAGTCGTCGGCGCCGGCGTCCAGGCCTTTTACGCGGTCGGCAATGGCGTCCCGGGCGGTGACTATCAGCACGGGCAGTGCGTTGCCTTTTGCTCTCAGGCTCTTGAGGACATCGAGGCCGTCGCGTTTCGGCAAGCCCAGGTCCAGCAGCATGAGATCGTAAGGTTCGCCGCCTACCGCCGTCAGGGCGGCTTCACCGTCCTGCACCCAGTCCACCGCGAATCCGTCGCTGCGCAGCGCCTTGCGGACGCCCTCCGCAATCATTCTGTCGTCTTCTACCAGTAGGATTCGCATCGGTTTGGGTCACGGCTTGTCTTGGCTTTGCAGCCCGGACGTTCATTCTAGCCGGGACGGGTCAAGGCGGGCTTAAAGGGGCCTTAAGACAACAGGAGCCCATTTTCCCTCGCCCTTTCAACGCGCCCTTTCAACGCACCCTTTCAACGTGCCGCGCTGAACCCGCCGAAGAACGCCCGCGCATTCGCCTCAAGCGTATCGATGTGATACCCACCCTCCTGCACGATCAACGTCGGCAACGTCAGCGCGCCAATCGCGCCGCCCAGCCTGCCGAATCCCTCGGTCGTCACCGCGACCGTCGACTGAGGATCGTCCTTGTAGATATCAAAGCCCAGCGCCAGCACCAGAACATCCGGCTGGAAGCGCTCAAGCACACGCGTGGCGGTATCGAGGGCATCGAAAAACACCTCCTCCGATGAACCATGCGGCATCGGCAAATTCACGTTGTAACCCTCGCCGGCCGCCTCGCCGCGCTCGTCGTCAAAACCGGCCACGACCGGGTAGAAATTCGTCGGGTCACCGTGAATGGAGACATACAGCACGTCGCTGCGGTCGTAGAAGATTTCCTGCACGCCTTGACCGTGGTGCATGTCGGTATCGAGGATGGCTACGCGGCCATACTTCGCACGCAGCGCCTGCGCCGCGATTGCCGCATTGTTGAGGTAGCAGAAACCGCCCGCTGCTTCAGCACGCGCATGATGCCCCGGCGGCCGGCACAACGCATACGCCTCGCGCGCGCCGTCCAGGATCGCGTTCGCTGCGCCAAGCGCGCTTTGCGCCGACCAGTAGGCAGATTCGTATGTGTCGGGGCCGACCGGGCAACTGCCGTCGGCGAGATAGCGCGCTGCTTGTCCAAGCACGCCGCGCAACGGATTGTTCTCGCGGATATACACATTCGACATTACTTCGTCGCCCCATTCGGCCGGCACCTTCTTCCACTCACGATGCGCTTCCTCAAGAAATCGCAAGTAGTTCATGCCGTGCACGGCGGCGAGCGGTGCAGCGCCAAGGTCGGCGGGTTCGCGGACGTCGAATCCGAGTGCCTTCGACGCCTCGACCAGCCGCAACGCGCGCTCCGGAATTTCCTGCGGCGTGCGCATCTGACCACGCGAAAGGTATGTCCGCGGATGATGTTTGAGTTGCGAAGGATGGAAGTAAGTCAGCATTGCCGGGTCCTAGTTACGCGTGCACCGTCGCACTGATTACTGCGCGCGCCAGTACTGCATTGATCAAAACATTCGCACCGCACGTGACGTCTTCGGGGAGCGCATCCTCGGCTTCGTTGTGCGAAAGGCCATCTACGCACGGGATGAAAACCATGGCCGTAGGCACGTGCCGCGCTAGGTGGATAGCGTCGTGACCCGCGCCGCTGACAATACGCTCGTACGCGTAGCCGAAGCCTTTCGTGGCTTCTTCCACAAGATCTACGCATGCGGAATCAAACGGCGTGGCAGGGCTTTTCCAGTACGTTGCAATCTCGGTTTCAAGACCTCTTTGCGCGGCGATCCTGCCGAAGGCCGTGCGCACTTCGTGTTCCATCGCGTCAATTTGCGTATCGTCGGGATGACGCAGGTCGACGGTGAACGCAACGCGCCCCGCAATGGTGTTACGCGATGAATTCGGCACGTCCACCTGGCCGATCGTGACCAGGCCGAGCGGCGCAAACCGTTGCGCGATGGCTTCGAGTTCAAGCGCCATCGCCGCGCTCGCGAACATCGCGTCCTTCCGATACAGCATGGGCGTCGTGCCGGCGTGGGCGGCCACGCCCGTCACGTCGACATCAAGCCAGCGGATCGCCTGACCACCCGTGACAACGCCGATAGGATGGCCGTGACTCTCCAGAATCGGCCCTTGTTCGATATGCGCTTCGAAATACGAATCGACGTCTTGAACGCCGAGTCCGCGTGTTCCCGCGCAACCGCTCTCGTTCAAAGCTTCCCGCAACGTTACGCCGTCTGCGTCCTTCGTCTGCAATGCAGCCTCCAACGGCGTCGCGCCGACAAACACCGCCGAGCCGAGCATGGCCGGCGTGAAGCGCGCGCCCTCTTCGTTCGTCCACGAGACAAGCTCAATGGGCTTTTCCGTCAACACGCCGTGATCGTTCAACGTGCGCACCACTTCGAGCGCGGCCAGAACGCCATAGACGCCATCGAAGCGGCCGCCTTCCGGCTGCGTATCCAGATGACTGCCGATCAGCACGGGTTTCGCGTTCGCATCCGAGCCGTCACGACGCGCGAACAGGTTGCCCACTTCATCGGTACGCACCGTCATTCCCGCTTCGCCGCACCACGTGGCGAACAACTCGCGGCCGCGCCGGTCTTCTTCCGTCAACGCAAGGCGCCGTACGCCGCCTTTCGGTGTCGCGCCGATTTTTGCCATCTCCATCAAGCTCGCCCACAGGCGCGGGCCGTCGATCTTCAACATGATTCGTTATCCTCTTGACTCAACGAGTAGCCAGTGCTTCCGGAGCATCGGCGCGGCGATGTTTCAGCGCATCGAGCACGACAATCGACAGGAGCGAAATCCCGGCAAGACACGTGTAAAACACTGCCAGCGGCCACCATTGCCCCGTGAATTTGTGCGCAAGCCAAGTTCCGACGAGCGGCGTCAAACCGCCCGCGATCGCGCCGCAAACCTGATACGAAATCGAGATCGCCGAGTACCGCACACGCACCGGAAACACGCCGCTGACAAAACCTGCGATGACCGAATAGAAGCTCGCCATACAGACCACGGCGATCGCGATGCCGATAATCATCGACACCATGTTGCCGCTCTGCACGAGGATGAACATGGGATAGGGCGAGATCATCGCGCACAGGGCCGTGAGCTTCAGGAAGCGCGCACCGCCTATCTTTTCGGCGAGCAACGCGGCGAGCGGCTGGGTAAGAAACTGGATGATCGCGACGGCAAACAGGCAATCGAGGATCAGCGATTTCGTCACGCCCACATACTGCGTGGTGTACGAAATCATGAAGGTGTTGGTGAAATACACGCCGGCAATGCCAATCGTATTTGCGCCAATGCAAAACGCAACCAGCGCGCCCGACGAACGGAACACCTCGGCAATCGGCAGGTCCACCGTGCGCTTGGACAACTTCTCGCGCTCGAATTCCGGCGACTCGTTCACGCCCATCCGAATCAGGATGCCGACCACCAGCAACACCGCGCTCACCAGAAACGGCAAGCGCCAGCCCCACGCGATGAACTCGTCATGCGGCATCGACGTCACCGCGCGAAACGCGATCAGCGACAGAATCAGGCCGGCCGGGCTGCCGAGTTGCGCGAACGACGCGAAAAACGTCCGCCGCCCCTTGGGTGCATGCTCGGCCGCCATCAGCACGGCTCCGCCCCATTCGCCGCCAACCGCAATGCCCTGCACCACGCGCAGCAACACGAGCAGCACCGGCGCGAGCAGGCCGACTTTCGAATAAGCGGGCAGCAAACCGACGCACACGGTCGCCACGCCCATCATCATCAGCGTGGTCATCAGCGCTTTCTTGCGGCCGATCTTGTCGCCGAGATGACCGAAGATCACGCCGCCCAAGGGCCGCGCGAAGAACCCGACGGCGAACGTGGCGAATGACGCCATCGTGCTGATGAACGGATCGTGCGACGGGAAATACAGCTCGCCGAAGACAAGCGCGGCGGCGGTGGCGTAGATATAGAAGTCGTACCACTCGATCATCGTGCCGATGAAAGCGGCGGCCGCCGCGCGCACGGGCTGCCGAGTCGCATCAAGTGCTGGGGTCAAGGTGTCTCCTGATTCGCTCGTATTGATGCGGATGGTCAGAGCGTTTTATCGCCAGCCATAAAACATTAGTCCAATTTCGATTTATTATTCGCCGTATAAGTTTGGCTAATACCTTGGACATTTCCCCATGACTCAACGGCGTGTAGATATAGCCCGGTTCCTGAACGACCGGCTCGACTGGAACCTGCTGCGCACTTTCCTGGTCATCATGCAAGAGCGCAGCGTGAGCCGCGCCGCCGCGCGCCTGCATCTCACACAACCAGCGGTGAGCCAGGCGCTCAAGCGCCTGGAAGACACGCTCGGGCGCAACCTGATCCAGCGCCGTGGCCCGCACTTCGAGCCAACACACGCGGGAGAAGAGGTGTACCTGATCGCAAGCGATATCTACGGCCAGATGTCGCGGCTCGAAACCGAGCTCGATGACCGCAGCGAAGACATCACCGGTTCGATCCGGCTGCTGACGGTGAGCCGCATCGATTCAGGCGTGTATGACGAGTTTCTCGGCGAATTTCACCGGACTTATCCGCGCATCGACTTGCATATCGAGGTAATGCGTTCCTCGGACATCATTTCGTCGCTGCTGCAAAAGACCGCGACGGCGGGGCTCAGCTTGTGCCGCACGCCCATCGATAAACTCGAGCAGCGTTGTTTTCTGCGCCAGCGATATGCCATTTTTTGTGGCCGGTACCATCGCCTGTTCGGACGGCATGGGTTGTCGATGGAAGATTTGCTCGCGGAAAACTTCGTGTCATTCACGAGCGATCAAATTGGCGACAGCTTGTCGCCGCTGACCGTCTTTCGCGACCAGCGCGGATTCACGGGACGGATCGTGGCGGCGTCGCCCAGTCTGGACGAAGTGCGGCGGCTGATCTTCGCGGGGTATGGCATCGGCTGCCTGCCCGAGCACATTGTCCGCGACGACCTTACGCAGCAGCGCCTGTGGCGTTTGCCGCCGGAAGAGGGTCTGGTCGATGTCGACGTCGATCTGCTGTGGCATCGCGGACGCAAGATGAACGCCGCGGAGCAGGCGTTCCTCGATGGCATGGAGCGCACGATGCAGCGTTATTCACTGCCCGAACGGCTCGCGCCGCGCTAGCCGCGCTGAGCCGCAAGCGCGATGCGAGCGCCAAGGCTTCGCATCCGCTGCCGGCTGAAAGCCCGCAAACCTCAAACCGTAAGCAGAACCCCCATACAATAGCCGCACCGCTTGGGACACCCTCGCCCTGGAATCCGCAAAACCGCCCCACATCACCCCATCACGACCCGACCACATGTATAGAGCACCTTTTCTAAACAGGAAAAATCCACTTGGCAAACGTTGGCGCACAGCCGCGACCCTGGTTATAGCCGCCGCCACTTTCACCTTCGCGATGAACTCGCCTGTCGAGGCCCGCGGCGGCGGTGGCGGCGGTTCCAGGGCGGAAGCACAGAAACCAACGCCGAATCGCGCAGCGACGAAGAAGTCGAAGGTCCAGCGGGTCGCTGTCCCGGCCGGTCCGCTTCCGGCCACTGTCATGGCGGCGCTTGCACGCGCCCACGTGCCGCTTTCGTCGATGAGCGTCGTGGTCGAGCGGATTGGCGGAGGCGGCGTGCCCCTCGTCGCGATCAACGCCAACGAGCCGATGATGCCCGCCTCCACCATGAAGCTGGTCACCACGTACTCGGGCTTGTCGTTATTGGGTCCGGATTACCGCTGGAAAACCACGGCCTACGCCGATGGTGAAGTCGATGCAAGCGGCGTCCTTCACGGCAACCTGTATATCCAGGGCACGGGCGATCCGAAACTCGTGCCGGAAGAACTCATCGACCTGGTGGACCAGATCCGCCACAACGGGATCACAGGCATTGACGGCGCGCTGGTCCTGGACAAACGTTACTTCGATACATCCACGCGCGATCTCCCCGCCTTCGACGCCGACGAAAACGCGCCCTACAACGTCGGCCCGGACCCGCTGCTGTATGCGTTCAAGTCGCTGTCGTTCACGTTGACGCCGAGCCCGGACGGCCAGGTTGCAATCGATGTGCTGCCGCAACTCGCGCAGTTGCAGATCGACAACGAACTCAAGGTCACGCGCGGCGCTTGCGCGGGCTCGCTGCCGGCGGCGTCGCCGAGCGTGGCGCAAACCACGGGCGGCTTCGTGCAGGCGTCGTTTATCGGCGACTATCCGCTGCGATGCGGCCCGCGCACCATCAACGTCGCCGCGCTCGATCACTCCACATTCTTTGCCGGCGGCTTCCTCGCGCTGTGGAAACAGGCGGGCGGCACGTTCAACGGCACCACCCGCGAAGGCCCGACGCCAGTCAGCGCGCGGCTGGTCGGCACGCACCGCAGCCCGGTGCTGTCGGACATCGTTCGCGACATCAACAAGTTCAGCAACAACGTAATGGCGCGCAACCTGTTCCTGACCATCGGCGCCGCAATGGGCAAACCGCCGGCGACGACCCAGAAATCATCGGCGGCGATCGAGGCGTTCCTGCATCGCAGCGCGCTACCCATGACCGGTCTCTATCTCGATAACGGCTCGGGCCTGTCGCGCGAAGAACACATCACGGCGCAATCGCTCGCCGACCTGCTCACGGCCGCGAATTCGAGCCCGGTGGCGCAGGTCTTCGTGGAGTCGTTGCCCATCGCGGGCGTGGACGGCACCATGCGCAACCGGCTCACCAACGCAGGCGCGGTCGGCAACGCCCACATCAAGACGGGCACGCTGCGCGACGTGCGGGCCATCGCCGGCTACGTGGGTGCGGAGAACGGCGAGAGCTACGTGGTGGTGAGTTTTATCAACGACCCGCGTGCCGAAGCGGCCCGGGCGGCGCACGACGCGCTGCTCGAGTGGGTGTATGAAGGCGCTCGCCGCACGGGATCGGCTGAATGAGACGCTTGCTGACTGACTTGGAACCCGAGGACGCGCGCTCTGCAAGCACAGGCAAACCCTCGTAGGAAACATCTCAAATCTTCTTAAAGATTCGGTAAGCTATCGCCACGCCAGGCCGACGACACGCAGTGTCCGCAGTGCGTGTCGTTTGAAGCCAACGCCCAAGCGGAAAGCCAGCCGACAGCAACCTCGAAGCGGCGTGCAGACCACATGACCAGATAAACGAGGAACGAGGAGATGAAGTCGATGAAACCCGCCCTGACGAAACCTGCCGCGCGTCAAACGCGCTGGCTGCTCGCTGCCCAGACGGCCACTGCGTGCGCCGCGTTCGCCTTGCTGGCCGCGTGCGGCGGCGGCAGCGATAACAACAACAACACGCCTGCGGGCGGTGTGAAACTGCAAGTGGTGTCGTTTGGCGACAGTCTCTCGGACGTCGGCACGTATGCGCCGGTCGCAGCGGCGAACTTCGGCGGCGGCCGCTTCACGACAAATCCGGGCCAGATCTGGACCCAGAACGTGGCGCAATATTACGGCGACACGCTGACGGCAGCGAACACGGGCGGCTTCGGCATTCCGCTTTCGCCGGCCAGCGGTTTGGGTTATGCGCAAGGCGGCTCACGCGTGACGCTGCAGCCGGGGGTGGGCCACGCCACGCCGGGCACGGCGAACGCGGACTTCTCGGAGGCCACGACCATCCCGATTAACGACCAGGTCACCCAGTACATCGGCTCGCATGGTTCGTTCAACGCCAACCAGCTCGTGCTGGTGAACGGCGGCGCCAACGACATCTTCTACAACCTGGCCGTGGCGCAAGCGACAGCCGCCGGCATCCAGGCGCAGCTCGCCGCTGGCGCTATCACGCCGGCGCAGGCGCAGGCAGCCGGCACCGCCGCAACGACCGCCGCGACGACCGCTATCAGCCAGGCGGCCATCGACCTGGCGACGTTAGTTGGCAGGGTGCTGCAATCCGGTGCGACGCACGTGGTGGTATCGGCGGTTCCTGACATCGGCGGAGCGCCTGAGGGATTGGCCAGCGCCGATAAAGGCGTGACCTTCTCGCAAGTGACGCAGCTGTTCAACGGCACCCTGAAGGGCGCGCTGCAGCAGTCGGGGTTGTTGTCGAAGGTGATCTATGTCGATGCCTACACGTGGGTCGACGGCATCCAGGCGAACTTCCAGGCGAACGGCTTCACGGTATCGAATACGGGCACGGCCTGTAATCTCGCCGCAATGACCGCCGCCGCGACCAAGCTGGGCGAGCCAGACCCGTCGGCATTCGCTACGTCGCTGTTCTGCTCACCGCAAACCTACACGGTGGCCGGCGCGGACCAGTCGTACATGTATGCGGATACCGTCCACCCGACGACGCATCTGCACGCGCTGTTCTCCTCGTACGTGGAGCAACAGATTGCTGCAAGCGGACTGGGGAAATAAACGCGGCTGAATGAGCCGATGAGGTTAAACGCCCGGTCGAAGAAGACCGGGCGTTTCTCATTGGGTGGTGGTCATGCGCACGCTGAAAAATCCCCGTCGCCGCCAGACTGGTCGGACAGTTTAGGTCCGGATGTCCGCCGAAGACGTGCACGGCGCGTGTTAAAAAAGTGCTGCGTACCATTGCAGGTCTCGGCACTCGTAACCCCTATCTGAAAAGGCGTCTTTTTCGACGGCCGTGAATACGGGCGAAAACAGCGCTTTCTCAACGGTCCATCCGGCTACTCTTCTGCCTTCTTTTGTTGAGAGGAATCTCTCGATATGCGTCTCGAACTTTGCGAGAGACGCTCCGTCGTGCGCGGTCGCATTGCGCTTGCACGAACCGAATCGCACGCGTTGATCGTCGGCATCCAGCGCTACGATATCGATCTCAATGTCGTTATCCACATTGCGCGCCCGGTTCCAATAACCGAGTTCGATGGAGCTCAGGGAAAAGTCGCCCAGGCCCTTACGCGAGCATTCAATATGCAGGTGCCGGATCAGCTTTTCGAACGCAAAACCTTCGTGCCCATAGCAACGCGGCATCGCGCGTTCGATTGCCTTGGCGAGCGGGCGCATGCGTGAGGTGTCGCGCGCCGGCTTGACCACCGCCAACCACGCCTGCAGAAAATTATCGGTAACGTAGTACCAGGCATTGCGACTGTTGCTGTCGGAGAACACGGGTTGACGCTTGTCGACCATCTGGTAGTTTTCAACAAGACGCCTGATGTGCGTGCCCAAGGGCGTCATGTCGTCTTCCCGGTTGACGGCAGCAATCACGTCACCGTTGCCGCAGCCCGGGTTCTGCGCGAGGTAGTTCAGGATGGACAGCATCTTCCCCTTCACCTCCCGCAGAAATGATGTGTCCGCTTCCTCCGCCAAAGGACTTCCCTCCTTGAGGAACATCCGTTCCAGCAGCGCTTGGGCAAAATTGTCCCGGGATACGGAAAACAACCCCTGATCGAAAGCATCTCGATAAAACTTCGGTACGCCCTCGAAAAAGCTCCATAGCGTGAGCCATTGGTAAGGATCCTCGATCCCATGCGCGCGATACACGGAGGTCAAATCTTCGAAATCCCAATGCTGCAATTCGATGGTTGCGGTCAGCCGGCCGAAGAGCGGCGCACCTTTGTCGTCGAGTAGTGCGCTCATTTCCGATTGAAGCGAGCCGAGTACAAATAAACCGCCTTTATGCGTCTCGCGAAGTCGATCCACTTGCTCCTGCAGAAACGAGTTGAAAGGCCGAAGCTTCGGTGCCGTGAAGTACTGAAATTCGTCGAGTACGACGACAAGCCCGTCCCGGCACAAATCACCAATAGCCGAAGCCATAGAATTGAAATCCACTACCGAATCGGCCAGAGAGTTCGCAAAAGGGGATTCGCAATCGCTGAGGGTACGGCGAAAACTCGCGGCAACATCGCGCTCATCCGAGTCGGGAATTTGCATGTAGACCATGCGGGTCAGCAATGTTCCATCGGATTTGGAAAGCTCGCGCAGCAGCGTTGTCTTGCCTATACGCCGACGACCCTGAATGCGGCAAAAGAACCAAGCCGGTCCGTGAACCAGTTGTCGAGCGTTTCCAACGTGCCCGTGCGACCATAAAACGACCATTGCGCCATGCTGATACCCTTAAGATACTTTTTTGTATCTTAATTTTTTTACCATTCTAAGCGCATGATTTTTATGCTAATTTTTGGCTTATTTAAGAACGCCATAGGCGTTCAGTCGGCGGAGATTGGGCCAGACGCGCTGCTCGATCAAGTTAAGGTACAAAAAAGTATCTTAACTTGATCAGACGCATACAAAGCCGGCCGCGTCCCTTTATTCCTGCTCTTCAAACGCCGCCGCCGCACGCCCTAACCGGTCGTTCACCGCGCTCCATTCCGCCGATACCGGCAGCGTCTCGATCAATATCCTCTCGACATCGGCGCAATCGAGCGCGCGCAGCAGACGGTACAGCTCGCGTGCGTAGCTCTGCGGATCATCGGGCGCAGCAATGAAATGCACGTTCGGTGCGTCCGCCCATTTACCCGCGCTCGATGTCCGCGCGACCAGCGCCAGCTTCTTGCCGGCATCCAGCGGATGGGCTGCGAGCAACGGTTCCAGTGCCGCAAACGGCAACAAGCTGAGCGGCGTGCGCGGCGCGTAGTGCGCCTTCAGCGTGCCGGAGGCGCGCGGCGCGCTGGCGTCGGTGCCATCGGGCAGACGCGGCATGACGCCCAGCACATCGGCGATCTCCAACGGACTGACATGTCCCGGCCGCAGCAACGCAGGAAAGCCCCGCGATAAATCCAGAATGGTCGATTCGATGCCCACCTTCGCCGCCCCGCCATCCAGCACATGCACGCTTGCGCCGAATTCATCGCGGACATGTTGCGCCGTGGTCGGGCTGACATGCCCAAACCGGTTCGCCGATGGCCCCGCCACGCCGCCATGACCATCGCGCAAAGTACTGAAGGCGGTGAGCAGCGCCTGCGCGACCGGATGTGACGGACAACGGATAGCGACGGAATCCTGCCCGCCACTGACCGCCGCCGGCACGTGCGCCGCGCGCTTCAGGATCAGCGTGAGCGGACCGGGCCAGAAGGCATCGATCAGTTTCTGCGCATCGGCTGAAAGCGATTCGACCCAATACGCCGGGTCGCTGCCGGGCGCGAGATGCACGATCACCGGATGATTCGACGGCCGCCCCTTTGCCGCATAGATCCGCGCGATAGCCTCGGGATTGCCGGCATCGCCGCCCAGTCCGTAGACGGTTTCAGTCGGAAACGCGACGAGTTGCCCGGCGTCGAGCAACGCGGCGGCCTCCGTGATCTGCGCGACGGTGGGAGCTTCGAAAGTCATCAAGGTTAATCCAGCGCAATGTGCAGCATGCGGGCGCAATCGCGCGCCGCCGTGCGCACTTCTTCGAGCGTGGCGCCGGTGAAATTCACGTGGCCCATCTTGCGGCCGTGCCGCGCCTCTTCCTTGCCGTACAGGTGCAACCGCGCGGTGGGCAACGCGATCACGTCATGCCACGGCGGCGTGCGCGACTTCGTGCCTTCAAACCAGATGTCGCCGAGAATATTCAGCATCGCGGCCGGCGAATGCTGGCGTGTGTCGCCGAGCGGCATGCCGGTCATCGCGCGGACTTGCTGCTCGAACTGGCTGGTGGCGCAGGCATCGACGGTGTAGTGACCGGAGTTATGCGGACGCGGTGCCATTTCGTTGGCGATCAGCGTGCCGTCGTCCAGGATGAAAAACTCCACGCACAGCACGCCGACGTAATCCAGCTTCGCGGCAATCGTGAGCGCGGCATCTTGCGCCTGGGCGACGAGCGCAGGCGACGCGTCCGGCGCGGGCACGACAGTCTTCGCCAGAATGCCGCTGACGTGCTGGTTCTGCGCGAGCGGGAAAACGGCCGACTTCCCGTCGCCGGCACGCGCGATCAGCACGGACACCTCGAACTTGAGCGGCATGCGCTTTTCGAGCACACAAGGCACGCCCGCGAGCGACCCATAAGCGGTGCGCACTTCATCGACGTTGCGCACGCTCGTCTGACCTTTGCCGTCGTAGCCGAGACGCGCCGTCTTCAGAATGCCCGGCAGCACGGCGGCGATCTGTTCGTCGCTTAAGGCGGCCAGCGCTTGCGGCGACTCGATCACCACATGCGGCGCCACCGGCACGCCTGCGCTCGCGATAAACCGTTTCTCCGCCACGCGATCCTGCGCAATCGCCACGCATCGGCCGGCAGGGCTGACGAACGTCGTTTTCGCGATGAAATCGAGACTGGCGGACGGCACGTTCTCGAATTCCGTCGATACCGCCGCGCACAAGCGCGCGAGTTCGGTGAGCGCCGATTCGTCGTTGTACGCGGCGCGGATGTGTTTATCCGCGACAGAACCGGCCGGACTCGTCTCGTTGGGATCGAGGACCGCCACGCGATAGCCCATGGACTGTGCTGCGAAACAGAACATGCGGCCGAGCTGGCCGCCGCCGACCATGCCGAGCCATGCGCCCGGCTGGATGGGAGAACTGGGTTGGGTGTGTGCGTTCATCTTGTGGGGTCGGTCAGTCGGTCTCGGCCGGAAATGGTGCCGGAGGTGTTACGTGAAACTGCTGCGTCTATAGCGGCGGGAGGACCATGGCGTGCGCCGCGTCGTTCTGGCGCGAGCGAAATGCCGCGAGTTTCTCAGCGTAGGCAGTTTGGGTGACAGCGAGTATGGAGACTGCGAACAACGCTGCGTTCGCCGCGCCCGCCTCGCCGATAGCAAACGTCGCCACGGGCACGCCCTTGGGCATCTGCACGATCGAATGCAATGAGTCCACGCCCTTCAAATATTTACTCGATACCGGCACGCCCAGCACCGGCACCGTGGTCTTGGCGGCGAGCATGCCCGGCAGATGCGCCGCGCCGCCCGCCCCCGCGATGATCACCGCGAGGCCACGCTGACGCGCGCTTTCGGCGTAGGCGAACATTTCGTCGGGCATGCGGTGCGCCGATACCACCTTCGCTTCGTAAGGCACGCCGAACTCCTGAAGAATCGCGACCGCGTTTTTCATCACGTCCCAGTCGGAACTGGAACCCATTAACACGCCGATCAACGGTGCGTCGTGCGTGTGGGCCGCGGTGGCGGTCTGGACTTCGCTCATCGTGCTGCATTCCTTTGGGGTGGACAGGCCTTTGGCGGCCTTTTTCGGGTGGTGCGGATTGGAAGCGTTCCGGCCGTTATGCGATGGCCTTTCGGACTCGGCGCTGCCTGGCCGGACGCTTGGCTGCGTTGATTGCCGGCAGCTTTTTGCGTTTGCCACTACCGCGGTCAAGCCACTGGAGACGCCCGCCGTAGCGAGCGCCATCCTTGGCCGGCCCAGCCGCGAAACCTTACGCCAGCGACTGCCCGGTCAACCGTTGCAGCGCTTCTTCGTACTTCTCGGCTGTTTTCGCAATCACGTCGTCGGGCAACTTCGGCGCCGGGGGCGTTTTTCCCCATGATTGCGTTTCGAGCCAGTCGCGCACGAATTGCTTGTCGAACGACGGCGGGTTCGTGCCGACCTGATACCCGTCCGCCGGCCAGAAGCGTGACGAATCCGCTGTCAGCACTTCGTCCATCAGGAACAGTTCGCCGCGCGTGTCCAGTCCGAATTCGAACTTCGTGTCCGCGATGATGATGCCGCGCGTCGCCGCATACTCGGCCGCTTCCTTATACAGCTTGATCGAAATCGCGCGGATGGTCGCCGACAGTTCGGTGCCGATCCGGCGTTCCATCTCATCGTAGGTGATGTTTTCGTCGTGATGGCCCATTTCGGCCTTCGCTGCCGGCGTGAAAATCGGTTCGGGCAGCTTTTCGGCGTTCTTCAGGCCCGGCGGCAATTGCACGCCGCAGACCGAAGCCGTTGCCTGATAGTCCTTCCAGCCGCTGCCGGCCAGATAACCGCGCACGACCGCTTCCACCAGGATCGGCTCCAGGCGCTTTACCACGACGGCGCGGCCCTTGACCTGATCGGCTTCGTCAGCGGCGACCACGGTTGCGGGATCGATGCCGGTATTGTGGTTCGGCACGATGTGCGAGAGCTTCGCAAACCAGAAATCGGCCATCTGGTTCAGGACGCGGCCCTTGTTCGGAATGGGCTCGCCCATGATCACGTCGAACGCTGACAGACGGTCGGTCGTGACGATCAGGAGCTTGTCGGTGCCGACTGCGTAGTTGTCGCGGACCTTGCCGCGCCCAAGCAGGGGCAACGATTTCAGCGTGGATTCGTACAGCGGGGAATGTGAGGTGGACATCGTCATCTACCGGAAAAGTGCCGCAAATCAGGCTGAGAGAAAAAACCAACACGCCGTTCCCCGGAATTGCGGGAACGGCGGTTCGTGTCGGCTGACCCTGTCATGCGCCCAGGGTCAGCCTTTGCATTCATTCTGCATAGTGATGCCCGGCGCAAAACCGGGCGCAAAACCGGGCGCCAAACGCGACTCAACGCCATTGTAAACGCGTCGGGCGGACGACTCGATTTTGGTTCATCGACGGTGAGGCTGCAGGCGAAACCGCCCACTACGCCGTCCGAGGATGGCCATCTCAAAAAAAGCCGTCCAGCGGGCCGTTCAAACGCCTGCCTGGCGCTTGCCCGAGGCTTATGCTCCAACGCACGCTGGCCCCGCCAAACCCTGTCAAACCGGGGCTGAAGCGCTTATCGACTTGCTTACCTGACGATTTGAGCCAGTTCGCCGGACTTGTACTTCTCGGCGATTTTATCGAGCGGGACCGGTTTGATCTTGCTCGCCTGGCCTTCGCAGCCGAATTGCATGTAGCGTTCGAGGCAGATTTTCCTGGCTGCCTCGCGGGCCGGTTTCAGGTAGTCACGCGGATCGAATTTCGACGGATTTTCGCCGAAATAGCGGCGGATTGCACCCGTTATTGCAAGCCGCAGGTCGGTATCGATGTTCACCTTGCGAACGCCGTGACGAATTCCTTCCTGGATTTCCTCGACCGGCACGCCATAGGTTTCCCTCATGTCGCCGCCGAATTCGCGGATTTCGGCCAGCAGGTTCTGCGGCACCGACGACGATCCGTGCATCACCAGGTGCGTGTTCGGAATGCGCTGGTGGATTTCCTTGATGCGCTGGATGGCGAGGATATCGCCCGTTGGCTTCTTGGTGAATTTATACGCACCGTGCGATGTGCCGATGGCAATAGCCAGCGCGTCGCATTGGGTTTTCTTCACGAAGTCGGCGGCTTGTTCGACGTCGGTGAGCAACTGCTCGCGCGTCATGGTGCCTTCGGCGCCGTGGCCGTCTTCCTTGTCGCCCTTCATGGTTTCGAGCGAGCCGAGCACGCCGAGTTCGGCTTCAACCGTCACACCGATCGAGTGGGCCGCTTCGACCACTTTGCGCGATACATCGACGTTGTATTCATACGATGCAACGCTTTTGCCGTCGGCCTCGAGCGAGCCGTCCATCATCACGCTCGTAAAACCGCTGCGGATGGCGGCCATGCAGACCGCCGGGGATTGGCCGTGGTCCTGGTGCATCACGACCGGGATGTGCGGGTATGACTCGACCGCAGCTTCGATCAGGTGGCGCAGGAACGCTTCG
Source organism: Caballeronia sordidicola (assembly GCF_002220365.1). Taxonomy (GTDB): domain Bacteria; phylum Pseudomonadota; class Gammaproteobacteria; order Burkholderiales; family Burkholderiaceae; genus Caballeronia; species Caballeronia sordidicola_C. The sequence continues at coordinate 64,265 of NZ_MTHB01000165.1, forward strand.
CCAGCGTATTTCCGCGCGCCGGCAGAGGCCTGCATGATGACCGGGGCGTTGACCTGGTCGGCGGCGGCCATGATGGCTTGTACTTGCTCCAGGTTGTTGACGTTGAACGCTGGAAGCGCGTAGCCGTTTTCAGCCGCGTGATCCAGCAGTTGTCGCATTGATACGAGAGGCATGGGTAAAACTCCTTGAGATGGAACGAAGTCTTTTTTTGGCTGTTTGCGGTGTTCTTGCTGTTGTGGGCATCGCCAGGTTTGTAATATTTTAGCTGGAGCCGACAGGCCGTTATGTGTTCGTTCGCACTCGGGAGGTTCGCTTGGAAGAGGCTTCGGAGTTCGCGGCCGGGTCAATTACAGGCAGAGGTCAACTACTACCGGCCACTCGCCGACCAAGCTGTCTCAATGGCACCGTCACTTAAACCCGACAGCCTCCACTCAAACCGGTGCGGTTCAGTTCGAGGCCTGCCTGCGAGCCACCCAGCCGAGTCTGAACATTTTCCAAGCGCGAAGGATCCTGGGGTCCGAGTACTCGCCCTCCACGACTCCGCTTTCTTTGCAGAACCGAGGATGCCGAGATTCAAAGAAAATCTCGTTATATCCTCGCTCGAAGCAAGCTCTCGCTATCTCTTCCTCAGCGGCATCCATATCGGACCACCAGCAGACAGCTTCATTGTCTCCCGTCCATGTGGCGTCTATTTGTGAAGCCGTTGCAGCAGGAATGCCAGCCGGTTTCTGTCCGTCGAGCGGATTGAGGTTTATGCGTTCAAATTCCATGAGCACGTGACGGATTTCATCGAGATATTGATTTCCGGTCGCCGTTAAAGAAATGTGAGATCTAAGCCTGATCAAAAGAGGCGCACCGAACCGCGCTTCCATCGAAGCGATATGTTGTTCGAGCGATCGTCTCGAAAGGGATAGCGTTTCGGCGGCTTGTGAAACACTTCCGCATTGAGCGAGTTCTACGAGGCAACGCATTGCCACGATGGAATCCCATTTTTGCCAACTTGCGACCGGGATTGAACGCCATATTTCCGGTGAGGAGTTCGTGAGTTTTTTCTCAAGATTGTCGTAGGTCTCGAGAAATTCACGAATCGATTCGAGGAAGCGGGCACCTGCAGTTGTTAAAGAAACCTCGCGCGTTGTTCGGATCAAGACTCGCACATGTAGTCGCATTTCCAATTGGGAAACACCACGCGAGATCGATGCAGGAGCGATTTGGAGTTCCTTCGCTGCCATCGTGAAACTTCTGAGTTGTGCCACTCGCGCGAAGATGCGCATTTGCGAAACGATATTCACGGGGCGCTCCCTTTTGAAGGATCTTGTTGCCAGGCAATGGGCAGCGGATAGCTGACCGGCCTAAACAGCCCGGCTGCGACAGAGATTAGCGAACCGGAAGCGATGACATTTACTGAACCTGTTCGTCCTTTGGCGAAACGCTTCGCGTCCTCGCAATTGAAATTTGCGCACACCCAGACCTGGGCGGAAGCGGGAAGACAGGTTGCATGTCCTAATCAATGCGTTTAATTGATGGTGTTGACGTGGAGGGAAAAGCTACTGATGATCTTTGGCTCGAAGCAAGCGACCGGCTGGACGATGAAGTGCGTACCAACTAGAGAGTCGATGATCCGGCAGGCAAGCGGTTCGCAGTGTGGGGGCAGTTGGGTAATGTCGTCGGCAAGGCTCGCTCGGTCTGGGTGAGCGTCGAGGTGGTAGACCGCGCGCAGGTTGCTAGCGGTGTCACTGCCAGCGAGCGTTTGATCTTGAGACTGGGTTAATGCAAGAGACTGGAATGCCACTTGGATACCTCGCTATCTGTCCTGAACATCCGGGAACGAATGATGTGCTGAAGCAGAACCGCCCATAACGCATTGACACATTGATTTGATCGATGTGATCAACGTTAGGTACGCGAGACATTCCGATCAATCGGACTTTTCCTAAACTATCAATCCCGAAAAACGGGTGCCGGGGCAATTGAATGAAGGCTCGTAAACAATCAATGGATTAGAGACAGGGGGTGATTAACTTGACGGAAAACGCGTTTACTTTCGTCTTTTGCAGGGCGAAATGGCGCGCGATGAAGCGCTGAGGTAAGGAGGATTGCGCAGAAGTTGGCGCTGTCGGCGTCGCTCGAGTTGGCCGCGGCAAATGGAAGGTTGCGCGGCACGACGGACAACGCGAGCAGCCGGCCGTGCATACAATGATGAGAGCGCAGGCCGCGCTACGGCGGCAGGCAGCGCTTGATGCGATCAAGCTTGCGATGAATCCGCGCGCGTGGCTGCGCGGCGAACGCGACCGTATGCATGTGGTTCACGCGCCGTCACTACAAGCCGAGTCATCGCGTCACTTGATGCGCGATCGTGGGCAATTGCAGAAAGAAGTGCTTTCGCATCAGGACTGCATGCGCAAGCTGGTTGTATGTCTGCCCGCGCCTGTGCGTAGACGCATCAACGTCCGATGCAGCTCAAGGGCGTCGAACGTGTGGGGGCGTCCTTCTCGTCTCGGACCGCTAACCGCGGAAGCCGGCAACCCGGCATAGACCGCGACCGACCGCCCCGAAACCCGCCCGCCCAAATCCGTCGCCCTCGAACTAACTTAAAACGGATCTCCCACCCGCACGATCTTCATCGCGTTCGTGCCGCCGGCTTGCCCCATCGGCTCGCCCACAGTCAACACGACCATATCGCCGCGAGCGGCATACCCCTTCGATACCACCACCTCCAGCGCCTGCTGAAGCGCAACATCGCGATCGGTGTTCGTATCCAGGTGCAACGACGTCACGTTCCGATAAAGCGCCATCGTCCGCTCACTGCCAATGCGCGGCGTCAGCGCAAAAATGGGCACATGCGACCAGTGCCGCGACATCCACAACGCCGTCGCCCCGGACTCCGTCAAAGCAACAATCGCCTTCGCGCCCAAGTGGTAAGCCGTGAACAACGCACCCATCGCAATGGATTGATCAATCCGCGTGAAGGTGCGATCAAGGAAATCCTTGTCCAGCTCGCTCTGCTCAGACTTCTCAGCCTCAAGGCAAATCGCCGCCATGGTCTCGATGGTCGTCACCGGATATTTACCCGCCGCCGTCTCCGCCGACAACATCACCGCATCCGTACCGTCCAGCACCGCATTCGCCACATCAGACACTTCAGCACGCGTAGGCACAGGCGCATGGATCATCGACTCCATCATCTGCGTAGCGGTAATCACAAACTTGTTCGACTCGCGCGCCATCCGGATCATGCGTTTTTGCAATGCCGGCACAGCCGCATTACCCACTTCCACCGCCAGATCGCCTCGCGCAACCATGATGCCGTCCGACGCATCAAGAATGCCCTGCAACGCCGGAATGGCTTCCGCACGCTCGATCTTCGCGATCATCTTCGGCTTGATGCCATAAGGCGCACCCGCGATGTTCGCCAACTGCCGCGCCATCTCCATGTCCGTGGCGTTCTTCGGAAACGATACCGCCACAAAGTCCGCGCCAAGGGACATCGCCGTCTTGATGTCCTCCATGTCCTTCTCGGTCAGCGCCGGCGCCGTCAGGCCGCCGCCCTGCCGGTTGATGCCCTTGTTGTTCGATAGATCACCGCCCACTTTCACGGTGGTATGGATCTCTTCGCCAATCACACGAACCACGTCGAGCACGATCAACCCGTCGTTCAGCAACAGCACGTCGTTCGCGCGCAAGTCACGCGGCAGATCGGGGTAATCCAGGCCAACACGTTCGTCATTGCCCAATTCACAACGAGCATCGAGGATGAACGAATTGCCCGCAATCAACGTGACCTTGCCGTTTTCAAACTTGCCCACGCGAATCTTCGGGCCTTGCAAATCAGCCATCAACGCCACTTCACGACCGCATTGCTTGGCGGCGTCGCGAACGTATTGCGCGCGCTGGCGGTGATCGTCGGCCGTGCCGTGCGAGAAGTTGAAGCGGACCACATCGAGACCTGCCTGCATCATTTGCAGCAGGATCTCAGGGGTACTGGAAGCGGGGCCGATAGTGGCGACAATCTTTGTAGCGCGATGCATGGAATTCCTCGTCTGGGTGGTATCGCCTGAAACAGCGCTGCGAGTACGGTGTGCCGACGGGGATGAAGATGTCTCCGCCTGCGAACGCGCGCCGGCTCGGGCCGGCGTCGCTTTGTGATGGCTATTCGATAGCTGTCCGGCGACCGGAATCAGCGACGCGCTCGCGCCACCAATCATGACCGCCGTTTCCTTGCTGATTTCCTTGCTGATTTCCTTGCTGATTTCCTTGCTGATTTCCTTGCTCGTTTCCTGCTTTGAATCCGAACCACGCCGGGCCGGCGTCGCAGCGGAACGCTCCGACCTGGCCGGAGCGCGAGCGGGGTTGAGGGGTTTGCCCCCAACCTGCACCCTCGATCCAATTTCTGCAGCCACCGACAAACCCGCGTCAGCGGCCAACTCTTCTTTATTTGCAGCACCTACGGACTCGGGACGATCGCTCTTCGACGTGGCTCGTTTCATCGGCTCAGGCCCGCGACTCGAGCACTTCCACCGCCGGCAGCGTCTTGCCTTCCAAAAACTCCAGGAACGCGCCGCCGCCAGTCGATATATAGCTGATCTTGTCGTGGATGCCGTACTTCTGGATGGCCGCGAGCGTGTCGCCGCCACCTGCAATAGAAAACGCCGATGAGTTCGCAATCGCATCCGCCAACGTCTTCGTGCCATTGCCGAACTGGTCGAATTCGAACACGCCAACCGGTCCGTTCCACACGATCGTGCCCGCCTTCTCCAACTGCGCGGCAAGCGCCTTGGCGGTGTCCGGGCCGATATCGAGGATCAGGTCGTCGTCCTGCACCTGGTCCACCGCTTTCGTTTCTGCCTTGGCGGTCGCGGCAAATTCCTTCGCAGTCACGACGTCGCTCGGAATGGGCACCGACGCCCCACGCGCCCGCGCTTCGCTGATGATGGTCCTGGCTTCATCGACGAGATCCTTCTCCGCCAGCGACTTGCCGATGTTCAACCCCGACGCGAGCATGAACGTATTGGCAATGCCGCCGCCCACGATCAACTGGTCCACTTTCTCGGCCAGCGACTTGAGGATGGTGAGTTTCGTCGATACCTTCGATCCCGCGACAATGGCGACCAGCGGGCGCTTCGGCTCGCCGAGCGCCTTGCCCAATGCATCCAGTTCAGCGGCAAGCAGCGGTCCGGCGCAGGCCACGGGCGCGTATTTCGCAATGCCATGCGTGGTGGCTTCCGCACGATGCGCGGTGCCGAACGCGTCGTTCACATAGATATCGCAGAGTTTGGCGAGCTTCTGTGACAGCGCGTCGTCGTTTTTCTTCTCACCCTTGTTGCAGCGGCAGTTTTCGAGCAGCACGACCTGGCCCGGCTGCACCTGCACACCGTCAACCCAATCGGCGATCAGCGGCACTTCGCGGCCGAGCAATTCGCCGAGGCGCCTGGCCACCGGCGCAAGCGAGTCTTGCGGCTTGAACTGCCCTTCCGTCGGGCGGCCGAGATGGGACGTGACCATCACGGCGGCGCCTGCTGCCAGCGCTTGCTGGATCGCCGGCACCGAGGCGCGCACGCGCGTGTCTTCGGTGATGTTGCCCTGGTCGTCCTGCGGGACGTTGAGGTCGGCTCGGATGAAAACACGTTTGCCGGACACTTTGCCTTCGGCGATCAGATCGGTGAAACGCAATACTTTCGTCATGGGAGTCAGCGGGTGAGCGAGTAATTGGAAAGCGGTTCGGGCGAGTTGAATCTGCGCGCCGTGGATTTATGCCAGCGGGCTCACAAAGGTCGCTACGGGGAAAGTGAAGTGCTCGGGAACATCCCGGTGGTAAGCCGGCGTGCGCGCGACATCGCAAGGCGGCCAGCGCCAAGCGGAGGATTCGAGCAAGGATTCGAACAAGCAAGGGACAACGAAACGAGACGTGCCGCGCCTTCCGCCCGCCACCTGGAGGCCCAGACGACGAGGCGTTGCAGCGAAGAATGGAGCGAGTGAAGCTGGTGTGCGATGACTGCCGGATACACGTTTCGACCTCATTCGATACGACAGCGAGAGCGCCATTTTAACCGATACCCATGCCCGTTCGACGCAGGAAACGCAAATCCCCAGGATTCGGGATCCGCGAGTTTGCAATGGCTTACACGACACGCCGCATGACGCGCCGCAGCAAAATCAGCTTCAGGTGAACAGCCGCAACACCGTGAAGACAATCATGCCGACGACAATCGTCCCGAGCATGCCCCGGCGCCATAGAAACCAGGCGAGACCGCAGAGCGAAGCGTAGAGCGCGTGATTTGAGAAAGCGATCGACAGGCCGGCCGGCGTAGTCAGCAGGTCGGGCACGACGACCGCAACCAGTGCCGCAGCCGGCGCATAGCGCAGCGCGCGCTGCACACGCTCGGGCAGGATCATGCGCTCGCCGCCCATCAGGAACAGCGCGCGCGTGATGCCCGTGATCAGCCCCATGCCTGCAATGGCCAGCCAGACTTGCGCGGCGCTCATCGGGCGCTCCGGGTGCGCTTGGGGCTGACCGGCGATTGGTCGAGATCGGATGGCTGGGGATCGAATGAGGGATTCAGCGGCTCGGCGTCGGTGAGGTGCGGAGCGGAGTTTTCCGCACGCCTTGGCGCGCCGCTGGTTTTGCGTCCTGTTCCCAGCTTCTCCGCCATGACGTCGACAAATGTTCCGGCGAGCAGGGCCGCCGCCACGGCCAGCGGTAGAGAAAGCCGATACGGCAGGTCAAGCGCAATCAACGCGATCACGCTCGCCACGCCAACAGCCGCCAGCGTGGAGCGCGTCGCGATAGCCGAGACGATCAGCGGAATCAGCGCAAGCGTACCGGCGAGCTCGAGGCCCCAGTTATCGGGGAAAAGGCTCGCGAGCAGGATTCCCGCTATGGACGACACTTGCCACGAGGACCAGCTCGTCGCCGCCATGCCCCAGAAAAACGCCTCCTTGCCGGGCTGATAGCCGGTCGGGAAATTACGCTTCTGGAACATCAGGTAAATGATGTCGCCATTGAAATAACCGAGCACCAGCCGGCGGCGCAGCGGCAAATAGGCGAAATGGGGCGCAAGCCCTGCGCTGAAAATGACGAACCGCAGGTTGACCATGGCGGCGGTCAGCAGGATGGTCCAGAGCGGCAGCTTCGCGGCGAACAACGGCAGCACAGCCAATTGCGACGATCCCGCGTAGGCCGCGAGCGACATGCCGAGAGCCTGCGGCACGGTCAGCACGGACTTCGCCATTGCAATGCCGGTGACGAGACCCCACGAAAACGTGGCCGGAACCGCCGGAGAAAGGGTTTTGACGCCATCGAGAAACGCGCGTCGGTTGAGGTCTGACAGGCGGTCGAACATGGAGATTGGTGCGAGTCGCGGTGTGCTTGCGCGGTTGAGCGGCGGATCCGATGGAACTGGCGAAGAACGGGCTTTGTCCGAACGATTAGCACAGACCCGCCGCGGATCGAGCCTGAATCGCTGCCTGAATCGCAGTCTGAATCGCAGTCTGAAGCGCGGTCTGAAGCGACCCGATACAAGACCCGGGACCGTCGCGCCGAGCCTTGAATCACGCCCGGTTTCACGCCTGATCAGGCCAACCGATCCAGACGGCGGGCTTTCGGACCTGCCTCACGGCTGGCTTTCGAACCGCAACTTTGACTGCGCCCTGAGCACGTCGCGTGACGGCGAAAGGCAAATTATAGCGTCGTGAAAGGTGCCAAATGGCCGACAGCGCCCATTTTTTAATCGAAAAGACGCTAAAATGACGGTCTTTGGCCGCCCCGTTGTTTACCGGTTTTGCGCTGGAATCCCATGCCCCGCGCGCTGTCCACGGACAGGCGCCACGGACCGGAACAACGCGTAGAAGCCCGTTGTCATCGTCACGCTGTTCAAGCTGGCGTGACAAGCAGGCGAGATACGCTGGCGCAAACGGGCGGCCCACTCAACATCTGCACACTACTCGCCAGGAGAAATCGTATGTCAATGGCCGACCGCGACGGCAAGATCTGGATGGATGGCAAGCTGATCGACTGGCGCGACGCCAACATCCACGTGCTCACCCACACGCTGCACTACGGCATGGGCGTTTTTGAAGGCGTGCGCGCCTACAAGACCGGCAACGGCACGTCGATCTTCCGCCTGAAAGACCACACCAAGCGCCTGCTCAACTCCGCCAAGATCTTCCAGATGGAAGTGCCGTTCGACCACGCAACGCTTGAAGCCGCGCAACTCGAAGTGGTCGGCGTGAACAAGCTGGAATCGTGCTACATCCGGCCGATCATCTGGGTGGGATCGGAAAAGCTGGGGGTATCGGCGAAAGGCAACACCATTCACGTCGCGATCGCCGCGTGGCCGTGGGGCGCCTATCTTGGCGACGACGGCATTGCGAAGGGCATCCGCGTGAAAACGTCGTCGTTCACGCGCCATCATGTGAACGTCTCCATGGTCCGCGCGAAGGCGTCGGGCTGGTACGTGAACTCGATTCTCGCGAATCAGGAAGCCATCACCGACGGTTACGACGAAGCGCTGTTGCTCGACGTGGACGGCTACGTGTCCGAAGGCTCCGGCGAAAACTTCTTCCTGGTGAACAACGGCAAGCTGTACACGCCCGACCTGGCTTCGTGCCTGGACGGCATCACGCGCGACACGGTCATCACGCTCGCACGCGACTTCGGCATTCAGGTAATTGAAAAGCGCATCACCCGGGACGAGGTCTACACCTGCGACGAAGCGTTTTTCACCGGCACGGCCGCTGAAGTCACGCCGATCCGCGAGTTGGACAATCGCACCATCGGCGAAGGCAAGCGTGGTCCGATCACCGAAAAGCTGCAAAGCGCTTTCTTCGATGTCGTGAGCGGCAAGAACGAAAAGTACGCCGATTGGCTTGCGCAAGTTAAGTGACGCAAGTGAAGTAACTTAACGTGCAACCCGACGCATGACGTGCGGCGGTGAACTGGTTTTTTGAGTTTTCAGGAATACCGGACTCGAAAAAAATAAGGTTCACCGCGTCCCCAGACTAGAACGAACGAGATTCCTCATGAGCGAACTGAAGGAAATGCCGCTGGTCCAGTTGTCGGCGAAAGATGTGCCGGCGTTCTGCCCGAACCCCAACATGCCGCGCTGGAGCACGCATCCGCGCGTTTTCCTCGATATTTCCCACGGCGAAGCACGTTGCCCGTATTGCGGCACGCGCTACAAGCTGAAAGACGGCGAACACATCAAGGGTCATTGAATCTTCGTCTTCGCGAAGCAAGCGGCATGCGGTTTGAACCACGCCGCCCGCTTGGTCTTCGCGGCCACCAGCGATGCTGTGCCGCAACCAGCCGATGCTGCCGCCGACCCCGTTGAATACCGCGCTCCGGCCGCGCTCGATGTTTTGAAGGCACAACACCTCGCGCCTCGACGCCAGACAGGCCGGTTACCGGACGCTGGATGCCGGGCGCCCTCACCCCCAATTGCCACAACGCGCCCGCCCACATGGTGTGAGCTGCGTTAATTTTGAGACTGGAACTTACATAGATGCGTCGCGCGTTGGTTATCGCACCGAACTGGATTGGTGACGCATTGATGGCGCAGCCGCTGTTTTCGCTGCTCAAGAAACTGCATCCGCGCATTGTCATCGATGCTGTCGCGCCCGCCTGGGTCGCGCCCGTGCTGGAACGCATGCCCGAGATCCACGACGTCTACGCCACCGATCTCGCCCACGGCAAGCTGCAAATGCTGCGTCGCTGGCAACTCGCGAGCGATCTGCGCGACGTGGGTTACGACGCCGCGTATGTGCTGCCGAATTCGTTCAAATCGGCGCTGATTCCGTGGATGGCGGGGGTCAACCTGCGGGTCGGCTATACGGGCGAAAGCCGTTATGGCCTGCTCAACGTGCGGCACGCGAATCCGGCCAAGGGTCAACGTCCGCCCATGGTGAGCCAGTACGCCGCCCTCGCCTACGCGCCGGGTGCGAAGCTGCCGTGGCTGCAGGAAAACGCCACGGTTCCCATGCCGGTACCGCGACTCGATGCCGACCTGAACGAAGCGGCGCGCGTCTCCGCCCGCTTCAATCTCGACACGCGCGCGCCGCTCGTCGTGTTTTGTCCGGGCGCGGAATACGGTCCGGCAAAACGCTGGCCGCCGGAGCATTTCGCGGCGCTCGCGCAGTTCATCGCGCAGTCGTTTCCGTATGCGCGGATCGTCGCGCTCGGGTCGCCGAAAGATTCGCCCATCGCCCAGGCCATTGCCGATCGCGCGCCGAACGTGCGCAACCTGTGCGGGCAAACGTCGCTCGGCGAAGCTTGCGCGCTGATCTCGCGCGCGAGCGCCGTGGTCACCAACGATTCCGGCCTGATGCACGTGGCCGCCGCGCTGCGCCGCCCGCTGGTGGCGGTGTTCGGCTCGACCGACCCGCGCCACACACCGCCACTCTCCGATCTCGCAAAGGTACAATGGCTGCACCTCGAATGCAGTCCGTGCTTTGCCCGCGAGTGTCCGCTGGGTCATTTGAACTGTTTGCGTGAACTCGGCGCCGAGCAGGTTTTCGGCGATCTACGCGGCATGTTGATGATGCAGCGTCATTAAAGCGGGTTGGGTTGAAGCAGCTTCGGCGCCACGGCTCATGCTGATCGAGCAAGACTCGCCGGCCGCTTCAGCTTCAAGGACTGCTTCAAAGACTGCTTCATGACTTCGTCAGGGCGGCGTCCGCCACGCCAGATTCCCCGGCGCCGCGACCGCGTCCTCCCGATTCCCGATTCCCGATCGATGGAGCGTTTGCGGTATCGGTTCCTGACATGCCAATGTCCCTAAGCCGGGGCATGCTTTTGAAACTTGACCGAACCGTGGCGTTCACTGTCCGAGAACATCAGGCGCCATGCATCGACCGTTAGAGACCCACTAGCCATGCCACGTTTTGCCCGCCTCTTCGAAGCCGCCGCCGATACCCTCAACGCCTATTACCAGGCTGTCGCGGAGGGCAATATCGACAGCATCATGGCGCTCTGGATCGACGAGGAATTCGCCACCTTCATCTGTGCGGACGGCTCGCATCTGAGCGGCCTGGACAGCGTTCGCGCGGGCCTTGCGACGCAACTGGAGAACCGGCCGGTCACGGTCGAGCCGCTCGATATCCGCGTATACGACAGTCTCGGCACCGTGGTCTACGCCATCGCCGAAGCGCATCAGCCCGCCGAACCGGGCAGCTCGCCCGCCATGGTGTTCAGCACCTATGTGATGGTCCACGAACGTGGGGAATGGCGCATTGCACATATCCACGCTAGTGCGATGCCAGACGAAGCAGCAAACCAAATTGCTGCGAAAATGCGACACGGACAAGGTCCGCTGCATTGACATCGGTTTTGCGGGTACGCTGGGCAGGGTAGCCGGCGTCCGCGGCTCGACAATTGCTCTGCCAGTCTGATCGGCAGACCGTCGGCATCCGTTCGCATCCTGCTTCCTGTTTGAAGACGCGCCATGAAACGCGATCACGCTCATCTCATTCCTGACGCTCCGGCGCTGGATACCCCCTCTGCGCTTGAGCAGACCGCTTCGGCCGCTCTCGACGCAGTGAGCCAAACAACGCTTGAACCGCTGGCCGAATGGCTGTATCGAGCGCCTCGATGGCTACCCACCGCGCATGCGCAGACTATCGTGCCGGCGTTGTTCGCACCGCGGCCGGCGGTGAAATACCGGCGGGAACGATGGACGACTCCGGACGGCGATTTCATCGATCTCGACTGGCTGGCTTATGACGCCGATGGTGAAGGTGAAGGCAACAAACGCGTTCATGCCGATGCCGCCACCGCACACGCCTCGCAGCCTGCGCCGCGCGAGCTTCGAAACGCCGTTGCCACATCGTTCGATGAAGCCGCGGCTTTGCACGATCACGTTAGCCTCGACACAGTAGCGGCGCGAGGGGCGAATCCCCCTCCCGATCCAGCCGCACCGCTCTTTGTGCTCTTCCACAGACTTGAAGGCAGCTCGAACTCCCACTACGCACGCGTGCTGATGGCCGAAGCGAAAGCGCGCGGCTGGTTTGGCGTCGTGCCGCATTTCCGCAGTTGTGGCGGATCGATGAATCTCCTCCCTCGCTTCTACCATCTTGCCGATAGCGCCGAAGTCGACTGGGTCTTGCGTCGTTTGAAGGCGCAACATCCGGGGCCGGTGATCGCGGCGGGGGTATCGCTGGGCGGCAACGTGCTGCTGCGCTGGTTGTGCGAGCAGGAACAGGACGCGGCCGCCATTCTGGACGCTGCCGCCGCGATCTCCGCACCGCTTGATGTCCACGCCGGCGGCCACTCCATATCGCAGGGTTTCGGCATGGTCTACACGCGCAGCTTTCTCAAGACGCTCAAGCGCAAGGCGCTGGCGAAACTCGACCAGTATCCCGGCCTGTTCGACCGCGACGCCATGCTCGCGGCCCGCACCATGCATGCCTTCGATAACGCCGTGACCGCGCCGCTCCATGGTTTTCGCGATACCGAAGACTACTGGACCCGCGCCACCACCCGGCCCTATCTGCCTCGCATCGCCATTCCCACGCTGCTTCTGAACGCCCGCAACGATCCGTTTCTGCCTGGGCGAGTGTTGCCGTCGGCGGCGGAGGTTTCAGCGGCCGTGACGCTCGATCAACCCGCGCATGGCGGACACGTCGGGTTTATGACGGGGCCGTTTCCGGGGCGGATCGACTGGTTGTCGCAGCGGGTGTTCGGCTATTTGCAGACCCATGTGCATCATGTGCACCACGTGCACCACGTGCACCACGTGCATCATGCAGCACACCAAACGGATTCCGAGCATGGATGAGATTGTCAAACAAGCGTTGGCCAAATGGCCCAATGTCCCGCATTGCACCGGCTGGCTGCTGCTTGATCGCCGCGGTCAGTGGCGCATGCGCGACGACGCCACTCAGGCGGCAGGCCTTCCCGGCGACATCATCCGGCACGACGCGTTGCTGGGCTTCATCAACCGCAACTACGCCGCCGATGCCGACGGTCAGTGGTTCTTTCAAAACGGCCCGCAACGCGTGTATGTGGAATTGGGTTACACGCCGTGGATCGTGCGGCTGAGTGAAGTGGATGACGCGATGGATGACGCGACGGATGACGCGACTGACCGCGTGCTGCGGCTGACGGATCACGCTGGCGGACGGTTTGAGCCGACAGCGGTCTGGCTCGACGATGAAGGCGGTGTGCTGTTTTCAGATGGCGCCGATGCCCGTGATGGCTTGTATGCGCCGCGTGTCGCCGCATTGCACGATCACGATCTCGATCTGTTTTCCACACACGCCGATCTCGACGATGACGGCGGCGTATTCCATTTCGCGGCTGGCCTGGATCTGGCGCTGGGGCGTATCAATCGAGCCGATGTGCCGGGCAAGTTTGGCTTCGTTACCAGCCCGGCGGCGAAAGCGGCAGCCTTGTAGTGCGAAAGCGAAAACGACTTGAAGGGCTTATCGTAGCAGCGTGTGCGCGCCCGGATCGCCCGCGCGCCGCTGTTATGATGAGCGCCCGTTGCAAGGAGAGGTTATGTCCGGACTTACACATTTCGATGCTTCTGGCGAAGCGCACATGGTCGATGTCGGCGACAAAAGCGAGACGCGCCGTGTAGCCATCGCGCGCGGTTCGATCGTCATGCTGCCCGCCACGCTTGCGCTGATCCGCGACGGCAAGGCTAAAAAAGGTGATGTGCTCGGCGTCGCGCGAATTGCAGCAATCCAGGGCGCGAAACGCACTTCCGATCTGATCCCGTTATGCCATCCGCTGGCATTGACGCGAGTGGCGGTGGATTTTTCCATCGATGAAAACCTGCCCGGCGTCTTTTGCGAGGTACGTGTGGAAACGGTCGGGCGCACAGGCGTGGAGATGGAAGCGCTGACCGCCGTGCAAGTGGGACTGCTGACGGTTTATGACATGTGCAAAGCAGTGGATCGCGCAATGACGATCACCAATGTGAAAGTGCTGGAGAAGCACGGCGGGAAATCGGGGGATTGGGTGGCGGGGCGCTGATCACGGGCGCCTGAATATCGCCGCGTGTACTAATCCTTGGTAAATCGCTGTCGCTGCTTGATGACCAGCATTGATAGCCGACAATGTTGAGCCGAGAAAAAGGCAGTTCCAACGCAAGTCGGAACTGCCTTTGTTTTTAGCCGCGATCGATCTCTTCGGATTTGAGACTCTCAGTTACAGCGAAGTCATCGATCAAGCCGCTGTATCAATCATCCCCATCATCACTATCATCGTCAGTAGCCGACGGGGCGGGTACGCCATACATCTTCATCAACTCGGCCTTGAACCCGGCCAGCGGCTTACCCTGATCGTCGAGCAACTGATAAAGATCCGCCAGTTGTTGTGGCCAGTCGTGAAGCTCGGTGGAGAATATCTTCAACCGGGCGATGGTATCGAGCGCGTCCTGCGACTGGCCGGCCAGCGCCTGCAGCACCGCATAGCGTCGCAACACCGTTTCCCCAGGCAACAGCGCCAGCGCCTGACGATGCATCACAAGCTTGTTGGCGAGGTCCTGGCTGTTCATCGGCATCAACGTCGCGGCACCATACTCCCCCCAGGCGCCGAACAAAAACGACGGATCCGCACGATATTGCTCAGCCGGTTGCGAACCGTAATAGAGCACTTCCGACCGGTTGTAATCGCGCAAGATGGGATACAGCGAAGCCAGTCCAAGCACCACCAGCACAACATACAACCCATAGGAAAACGACCGCGACACCCAGCGCAACGGCCGCGTTTCGAGCAAGCCGAAGATCAGCATCGCGGGCATCAGGTAGAACATGTACTGCTGCGGATACTCAACCAGCGCATGCATCATCAGCACGCCGAGCAGCGACAGCGCGAAAATCCGCGCAGGCGTATGCGGCGCACGCAGCACGCGCACGAGCCAGCACACCACGCTGAACAACACGATCGCCATGCCGAGCAGACCGGTTTTCGCCAGCAGGTCGATGAATATATCGTGCGAATTGTTCGCGATCTCCACACCGCCAAGCTCCCGCACGAACTCGAACTGATGCAGCGGGAACTCGCCCCAGCCAACGCCCAGCAACGGATGCGTCAGGAACATGGTCCAGCCGTACTTCCAGAGCGCAAGGCGCGGCGCGATCTGATTCGCGTCCTGCATCCGCTGCGCCGCCGATTGACCAAGTTCAAGCTGAAAACGCAAGTTCGCCCAGCGAATGGCTGCGTTCACCGCGAAGAACAACACCAGCAGCACGATCGGAATCAGCCACGCGCGCGTTTTGCTGCGACCCGCACGACTGGCGGGACCATCCGGATCGTCGGCCACCGTCGAACGGCCCTGAATGAAGGCCATCCACAATCCCGCGACCATGATCACGCCCATCTGCAACCACGGCCCCCGCGACACGGTCAACGCGAGGCCCGCTGAAAATATCGTGGACAAGACGAGCCATACGATTACCGGCAGGCGTCGTGTCTGCACCAGATACAGCGCACCCGCTGTCGCGAACGCAATGTACGTGGCAAGGTGATTCGCCTGGGCCATGTTGCCGAACGGCCGCCGTTCGATCGTAACGTTGTAGGCGACCACGAACGGCGAAAACTTCGGCTCCATGTGGAACAACTGCACGACCTGGCAGAACACGGCGAACAGGCCACCGACGATCAACGCCGCCGCGCCCCAGCGCAACGCCTTTTCGCCCAGACCCGCGCGCACGAAGCCGTAACCCGTATGCACCGCGATAAACGATGCCAGCAAATAGCCGCCGCCGAGCCAGTTCATCGACGGCTGCGACACCGGCAAAACAACCGTCTGCGCGACGAGCAGCAAGCCGAGCACGAGCGGCATCAACGCGATGACCGGCGTCGCAAATGGCACGCGTGGCTCGGACAAACGCGCGATCAGCGCCATTCCCCCGCCAAGCGCCAGGAACAGTGCCAGCGCGCTGAACTCGGCGTAGAAGGTTGGAATGGGATAGGTGTGGTTGACGACCGCGAACGGAATCGTCAGTGCCAGACAGAGGACAGCAAGAGAAAAGTAGCGCGCGATGTTTGAAGGCATGTGGGGTCGGGAACGTCGGCAACCGGCGCACTATACAAAAAATTACTCATGCTGTGCGGCGCCTGGCATGAAATGCGCCGAAAACACCGTCATTCCTGAAAATTCCGTGGTGGTTTCGGCAAAACATCGAGGCTGCCCGCAATCCGCCTGCTCGCTTAAAAGCGTCAAGACGACGATTCGCCGCGATTACGGTTTCATGCGGCCAGCCTTTCAGCTTCGCTCAGTGCCTTTCGACTCGCTAAGTCCGGCATTCCGGCGGAGCGAGATTGGGCGGTAATGTTGGTGCTTCCGAAGGTGACGGACCCGCGCCCGGCGCCGGCAAGGAGGACGCTGTTTTCGTGGCGGCGAAACATTCCCACGTGATCGATCCGGCCTGAACCGACCCCTTCGTCAGAACCGTACGTGCAGTCGGTGTCTCGGCGTTGTCCGGGGTTGACGGCACAAGCACGAGCGTATTCGATCCGGCCGGTGCCACACGCGTGGAAAACGCGATGGTGACTTGCCCATTGGTATCGTCGACGTGAATCGACTCCACGTTCCGGGTCCCCGGCGGCGACGAATATCCCCCACCCAGGTCGGAGCCGCTCGCGGCATTTTCGGCCACCGCCAACCGTGCCGACGACGCCAGCGACAAGCCCTCGCCCACCCGGCTGCGCGCCAGATAATCCTGATAAGCCGGAATGGCGTATGCCGCGACCACGCCAACAATTGCCAGCACGATCATCAACTCGATCAACGTGAAGCCCATCCCGAAACGCTGTATCTTGCCGCGCGTAATCAGCCTTCGAAACCACGTTTTGCTGCCACCCGCTTCCTCTACCCTGCACATCGCTGCTGTTATTGCTGCTGTTATTGCTGCTGCCATCGCTGAACTCCCAAAAAGACGAAGCGCCTGGTTGCGTGATGCAATTCAGACGCTTCGATCTTATTGAGCGCCACCCGGTCTCAACAGTCAGCCAGACGGCCAACGGCCTGACCCAAAATCAGTGCGCAGCTTTCGATTCCGCCACCTGCACACGGCGGCGAAAATACCATCCGAAGCCCAGCACCAGCACCGCGCCTATCACGTGCGCCGTGTATTCGGCGCCCAGCACGTTCAACGCGGGCCAGCGGTCGAAGAATGGATCGTCGATCATCAATCCGCCCGCGATCCACCCGAGCAAACCGGCGCCGAGCGCAATCACGACCGGAAATTTGTCGAGCAGCTTCAGCACCAGCGTACTGCCCCACACGATCAGCGGGATGCTTACCAACAAGCCAAAGATAACCAGCGCCAGCCGATGCTGCGGATCGGCGCTCTGGGCTGCGCCCGCCACTGCGATCACGTTGTCGAGGCTCATCACGGCATCGGCCACGATGATTGTCTTGATCGCGGCCCAAAGCTGGTCGGTCGGCTTGATATTCGGGTTGCTGTGTTCCGGCATCATCAGCTTCACGCCGATCCACAGCAACATCAGGCCGCCGGCGAACTTGAGGAATGGGACATCGAGCAGCGCAACGGCGAACGAGATCAACGCAACCCGCAGCACGATCGCCCCGAGCGTACCCAGCAGCACGCCGCGCGTGCGTTGTTGCGGCGGCAGATTCCTGCAGGCGAGCGCGATGACGACGGCGTTGTCGCCGCCAAGGAGAATATCGACAACGATGATTTGCAGAACAGCGCCCCAATGGAGCGTGGAGAAAAATTCGAGCATGACAAAACCGGTAACAACAACGACAGAACGGACGCGCAATAAAAAAGCGGGGAAGCTTAGCTCCCCCGCTTTTAGAATCAACGCTTTACGAAAGGCTTACGTAAGCATAACTTAGCCCTGCGTTTTCTGTCGATCGGCAATTCCTTAAAGATTTTAAAGCATCGCCTTCAAGAGACGCGCCATTTCCGACGGGTTCTTCGTGACGGTGATACCGCACGCTTCCATGATTTCCAGCTTGGCATCGGCCGTGTCCGCACCACCCGAAATCAGGGCGCCTGCGTGACCCATGCGCTTGCCGGCCGGAGCCGTGACGCCCGCGATGAAGCCAACCACCGGCTTCTTCATGTTGTCCTTGATCCAGTAAGCCGCGTTCGCTTCGTCCGGGCCACCGATCTCGCCGATCATGATCACGGCGTCCGTGTCGGGATCGTCGTTGAACATCTTCATGACGTCGATGTGCTTCAGACCGTTGATCGGATCGCCGCCAATACCCACTGCCGACGACTGGCCAAGGCCAATAGCCGTCAACTGACCGACTGCTTCGTACGTGAGCGTGCCCGAACGCGACACCACGCCGATACGGCCCTTACGGTGAATATGACCCGGCATGATGCCGATCTTCAGTTCGTCCGGCGTGATCGTGCCCGGGCAATTCGGCCCGAGCAGCAGCGTCTTGCGATTTTCGCGACGCATACGGTCCTTGATCTCGAGCATGTCACGCACGGGAATGCCTTCCGTGATGCAGATCGCGAGATCCAGGTCGGCTTCGACCGCTTCCCAGATTGCAGCAGCGGCGCCAGCCGGCGGCACGTAGATCACCGAAACGGTTGCACCCGTTTCAGCCTTCGCTTCCGCGACGCTTGCGTAGATGGGAATGCCTTCGAAGTCTTCGCCGGCGCGCTTCGGGTTCACGCCCGCCACGTACGCTTCACGGCCGTTCGCATACTCGCGGCAAGCGCGGGTGTGGAACTGACCGGTCTTGCCGGTAATACCCTGGGTGATGACCTTGGTGTCTTTGTTGATCAGAATCGACATAGTGTGACCTCTGTTCGTCGACGTCGCTTTTAGCCTGCGTGCCTTGTTTCAAAGCACGGCAGGCGGGAAAGCGCCGCCTTTCGTATCTGGTGGAACGCTCATAATCCGGTGTTTTGTCAATCAACAAACAACCCGGATTACTTGCCCTCGGCTGCTGCGACGACCTTCTGCGCAGCTTCTTCCATGCTGTCGGCCGCGATGATCGGCAAGCCTGAATCCGCCAGCATCTTCTTGCCGAGATCTTCGTTCGTGCCCTTCATGCGCACGACCAGAGGCACCTTCAGCGACACGGCCTTCGACGCTTCGATCACGCCTTCCGCGATCACATCGCAGCGCATGATGCCGCCGAAGATGTTCACGAGGATTGCCTTCAGGTTCGGGTTCTTCAACATGATCTTGAAGGCTTCCGTGACCTTCTCGGTCGTCGCACCGCCGCCTACGTCGAGGAAGTTGGCCGGCTCGCCGCCGAACAGCTTGATCGTGTCCATGGTGGCCATTGCCAGACCCGCGCCGTTCACCAGGCAGCCGATGTTGCCATCAAGCGAAATGTAGGCCAGATCGAACTTCGACGCTTCCACTTCAGCCGGATCTTCTTCGTCGATATCGCGATACGCGACGATGTCCGGATGACGGAACAGCGCGTTAGCGTCGAAGTTGAACTTGGCGTCCAGTGCAATCACCTTGCCGTCGCCGGTGACGATCAGCGGGTTGATCTCGGCCAGCGATGCGTCCGTTTCCCAGAATGCCTTGTACAGGCCTTGCAGGATCGCGCGGGCTTGCGGGATCGAGCCTTCGGGGATGCCGATCTTGCGCGAGAGGTCGTCGGCGTCTTTGTCCAGCAGACCCGTCGACGGCTCGACGGCGAACTTGTGCAGCAGTTCCGGCGTCTTTTCCGCGACTTCTTCGATGTCCATGCCGCCTTCGCTCGATGCCATCACCACGACTTTTTGCGTGATGCGGTCGAGCACGAGGCCGACGTACAGTTCCTTCTTGATGTCCGCGCCTTCTTCGATCAGCAGGCGGTTCACCTTTTGGCCTTCAGGGCCGGTCTGGTGCGTGACGAGTTGCATGCCGAGGATCTGGTTCGAATATTCGCGAACCTGTTCCAGCGTCTTTGCAACCTTCACGCCGCCGCCCTTACCGCGACCGCCAGCGTGAATCTGAGCCTTGACGACCCATACCGGGCCGCCCAGCTCTTCAGCGGCCTTGACCGCATCGTCCACCGAGAACACGGGCTTGCCGCGCGGGACCGCGACGCCGAACTTCCGCAGGATTTCCTTTCCCTGGTACTCGTGAATCTTCATGCGTGATTCCTTCAGTCTGAGAGTTGGATTGAACTTCGATTACGTGGATTAATGAGTTGCTTGAATTACTTGGATTACCTGAATTACGTTCAGCGTTGCTTCCGGCGTTAAAAGTACGCGCATCCGGAGTCATGCTGATGTTTCCTGGCCGGCCAGTTCTGGGAACCTGCTCTTGCTAATGTCGCTTAGGTCGGCTAATTCCGATCAATTTCGCTGAGCCGGCTCCGCTTCGCTTCCGGCCTTTTGGGAGTTGTCCTGATCCGCTATCCGGTCTGCCGCGCCACGGGGCGCGTGACCGAACCAGCGCGGATAATATTGCCGAACGGCTTCGCCATCGAAACGCAACGCGTTGCAACGGCCAAGCTGGAATGGGGGTTTGTCGGTTTCTTTTCCGAAAGCGGTGCGTGCTGAACTATCTGATGATGTGCCGGGCGCGCCGCCCTTTTCGGTGTTCCACACTTCGCCGGCGAATGCCTGGATAGCGGCTGTGGGCAATACGGCGCAGAGTTCGGTGATGTGCGTGCAACCGGCCGTTCCGGCGAGCAAACGGCTGGATTCACGACGGAAATTTTGCACAAGATTGAGACCGATGAGGGCGCGATAAGCGGGGTTCGATGCTGCACACAGACCGGTATACGGAGCCCACTCGGAAGCCGCTTCGGCGTCGACGATAGTGAACGTGCGGTCGATGGTGATGCGCAGCCAGAGTTCATGGATCGGCAGGCCTTTGGGCCGGACGCCCGCCGCGAGTTTGACGTCGCGCGGCTTTTCATCGGTTAGACAGGCTTCGATATCCCACAAGCCATCTTCACGCTCAAACGCTTCCATTCGAATCGCGCGGCGATGGCGCAACTGTCGGGAAACGGGCGGAGAAAGCGGCATGTGCAGAGGAAGGCCGGAATGAGAAAACCCCCAAATTTTACCATACTGGGCATTTTCAGCCGGACCGAGTTGCCACGGGGAAGCTTGAGGGGCAATGCAGAGGCTTGTGCGGCGGTTTGTTTCGGGTTTGTTTCGGGTTTGTTTCGATACGGCTGCGGGTGGTGGGGAATTCTGCTCAGCGTCGGAGTTGGGTCGTAGCGTCAAAATAACGCCGACGCCTATTCGTCGATAAATTCGTCGTCGCCCGCCTTCAGCACTTTCATGATCGTGCCGCCAGTGAAGCCTCGCGTGGCGAGAAAGCGCGCTTGTTTCGCACGTTCGGCCGGCGTTGCCGGCTGTTCGCCGAATTTCTTGCTCCAGACCTCGCGGGCACGAGTGAGCTCGGTTTTTTTCAGCTCAGTGCCGGCATCCTGAATCAGCGTTTCGTCGATACCGTTGCGCTTCAACTCATTGACGATCCTGCTTGTGCCAAGACGGGTGCCGCGCCGATGAACAACGCTTTCGACAAATCGCTCATTCGATAACCACCCTTCCCGTTCAAGCGCGTCGAGCAAGGTATCGAGGGAATCGCCTTCGCCGAGATGTGGCGTCAGCTTGCGCGACAACTCGGCGCGGCTATGTTCACGACGCGATAAATAACCCAGCGCACGGCCGCGTAACGATAATTGCGGCCCCTTTCGCTTGGAATCGCCCGTTGCGGAGGACTTGCCACGGCCGGTAGAGCCACGCGTATAAACCGGTTCGGCGATTTGGCTTTGGCTAACTGCATCCGCCGCCGATGGCGCGCACTGTTCGAACGGCTCAAATGGATCGGCTATCTCGAT
Organism: Caballeronia sordidicola; assembly: GCF_002220365.1. GTDB lineage: Bacteria > Pseudomonadota > Gammaproteobacteria > Burkholderiales > Burkholderiaceae > Caballeronia > Caballeronia sordidicola_C. The sequence goes on from NZ_MTHB01000165.1 coordinate 86,002, forward strand.
GTTTGCGTCTCGCTGAATGCCCCGAGAAATAACCGGGGGTTTCGATTGCGATTTCCGGGCAGCTTTTGCCGGCGCGAGCTGTGATTGCACGAGTGCCTGTTCCAGCACTGCCCGAGCGCGCTGTAAGCGTTCCTCGGCGTCGACCGCGTCCAATCCGGCGGCCGAATCATGCTCCGCGGGATCAAGTTGTTGCTGGTCAACTTGAAGCACAACCGCAATATCAGCGTTTTCGGCGCTGTTCTCGTCAGCGGGTTTTGAAGACTTCGGCAAACCGCGACGGCTGGTCTTTCGGTCGGTAGATCGTTCGAAAACATCGTCGCCGTCAGCAGGCTGAGGTGCGGATTTCCCCCGCGAACCCTGGCCAATTGCTTTGCGCCCCGACAATCCACCACGTCCAAACTTGCTGCGATCACTCGATCGCTCGTACTCAGCCGGAGCATCTGCCGACGCACTCTTCCAAGATGACCGGGCCGACGCACCACCGCCAAACGATCCGCGTGTCGGATACGCGCGATCACTCGAGCGTTCGAACACCGGCTCGCCGTCCGGCTGCGTGGTATCGCCTGTTGCCTGCAGACTCGCGGCGATCGCCTCAGCCTTGCTGGTGCCAGACGACAAGCTTGAACCACCCGGGCGTCCAAAACTGCTTTTCCTGGCGAAGCTGCTGCCACTGCTACTACTCCCAGCACTCTTGCCGCTGGAAAACCCACCACCCTTATTAAACCCACTGCTTCGGCTCTTCTCGCCAGAAACCCCGCCACTCTTCGAGAAGCTGTTTCCAAACGAACGACGCGCCGGCGCAGATCCCTCCGCACCGACGCGTTCGCCTGCTGCTGCGCGGTATCGATCGCTGCTTCGTTCGTAGCGGTCGGCTCCTTCCTCTGCGTCGGGACTTTCGTCTTCGTCGCTTATGGACTTCGAGCCGTCCGGATCTTCATTTACGTCCTGCTCCGCGTCACGATTTGAATCGCGACCGGTCTTCGATCCGAACCGGCTCTTGCGCATCATCTTTACCGCCTAAAACTCATTCTTCTTCATCCGCCACTTCGGCAACACCCGGTGCAACCGAGTCGGCCATTGCATTGACGCCCAGCGATTCGCGAATCCGATTTTCGATTTCACGCGCCATGTCAGGATTCTCACGCAGGAATTCACGTGCGTTGTCCTTACCCTGACCAATCCGTTCGCCGTTATAGCTGTACCAGGCGCCTGCCTTGTCGACCAGCTTGGCCTGCACGCCCAGATCGATGATTTCGCCCTGACGCGAAATACCTTCGCCGTACAAAATGTCGAAGATGGCTTCGCGGAACGGCGGTGCAACCTTGTTCTTCACCACCTTTACGCGGGTTTCGTTGCCGATCACTTCGTCGTTCTTCTTGATCGAACCGATACGGCGAATGTCCAGGCGCACCGACGCGTAGAACTTCAGCGCATTGCCGCCCGTGGTGGTTTCCGGATTGCCGAACATCACGCCAATCTTCATGCGGATCTGGTTGATGAAGATCACCAGGCAGTTCGTACGCTTGATCGTGCCGGTCAGCTTGCGCAGCGCCTGCGACATCAAACGTGCTTGCAGACCAGGCAACGAGTCGCCCATTTCGCCTTCGATTTCAGCCTTCGGCACCAGCGCCGCGACCGAGTCGATCACGATCATGTCGATGGAACCCGAGCGCACGAGTGCGTCGCAGATTTCCAGCGCCTGCTCGCCCGTGTCCGGCTGCGAGATCAGCAGGTCCGACGCATTCACGCCGAGCTTTTGTGCGTAAGCGATGTCGAGCGCGTGTTCCGCGTCAATAAACGCTGCCGTGCCGCCGATCTTCTGCATTTCGGCAATCACTTGCAGCGTCAGCGTGGTCTTGCCCGACGATTCCGGACCGTAGATTTCCACTACGCGTCCACGCGGCAGGCCGCCAACGCCCAATGCAATATCCAGTCCGAGCGAACCGGTCGAGACCACTTGAATGTCTTCAATGGCTTCGCCAGCGCCGAGTCGCATGATCGACCCCTTGCCGAATTGCTTCTCGATCTGCGCGAGCGCGACGGCAAGCGCCTTGCTCTTCTCTGCAGACATCCCGCCCGGGCCTTTCTTGCTATCTTCCATGAATCGTCCTTTGCTATGATGAACGGCGTCTGGCGCATGCCCTTGGGACTTTTTTTCCGGCCGGGCGCACTGCTGCAGACACTGTATAAAAAAACAGGTGTTTTTGCAAGTCCGATCGAAGCGCGTAGTTTCAACGCCACGTTCGACCCATGCGAGACACCACTACACCTGGAGACCGCCGCGCCGGGCGAATTGCGGTGCCGGCAATGCCTTTTGCGCACACTACGATGCGAATCCTCATTGCCGAAGACGACAGCATACTCGCGGACGGTCTCATTCGATCACTCCGCCAATCGGGCTATGCCGTGGACCATGTGCGGCACGGCGTGGACGCGGACAACGCGCTTTCGCTCCAAACTTTCGACCTTTTGATCCTCGATCTGGGCCTGCCCATGATGTCCGGCCTGGAGGTCCTGAGACGCCTCAGAGCCCGCAACTCCCAGATGCCCGTGCTCATCCTGACGGCCGCCGACAGTGTCGACGAACGCGTCAAGGGCCTCGACCTCGGCGCCGACGACTACATGGCCAAACCGTTCGCGCTGAACGAGCTCGAAGCCCGCGTGCGCGCCCTCACCCGGCGCGGCGCGGGCGGCGGCCCCACGATCGTCAAACATGGCGCGCTTTCGTTCGATCAGGTCGGGCGCCTCGCGTCCATCAACGAGCAGGTCATCGAATTATCCGCGCGCGAACTCGGCGTGCTTGAAGTCCTGCTGCAACGGGTTGGCCGGCTGGTGTCGAAGGAACAGCTCGTCAACCACCTTTGCGAGTGGGGCGAGGAAGTCAGCAACAACGCGATCGAAGTCTATGTCCATCGGCTAAGAAAAAAAATCGAGCCCGGCGGGGCGCGGATCATAACCGTTCGCGGGTTAGGCTATAGCCTTGAAAAAGCCGTTGCCGCGGTGGCCACTTCTGTACCGCCCTCCCCGGCAAACGCCGACGAGCCTGTCTCGCCCAGCCCGCACTACAAGTAACAAGTAACCACGAGTAACCACGCCATGGGCTCGCCAGCGTCCCCCGAGCGCGCCGCTCCGGCGTTGCGCGAGCTGACACCTCTTTCGCCTGACTTGCCCGAAGCCGACCCCGACGCTTCCCGCGACGCGCGTTACGCGAATCCGTTCGCGCCGCCCGACGAGCTCGAGCCGGACGGCGAGCCCGCGCCGCGTTCGCTATTCGGCGAGATCCTGGACTGGATGCTCGCGCCGCTGCTGCTTTTGTGGCCCATGAGTATTGCGGTCACGTATCTCGTCGCCAAGTCGATTGCCAACGGGCCGTTCGACCGCGCGCTGGAGACGGATGCGTACGTGCTCGCACGGCAGATTGCGCCCGTGAACGGCGTCGCGGAATTGCGGCTGCCGAACGCCACCCGTGACTTCCTGCGCGCGGATAACGTGGACAGCGTGTTTTTCCAGGTGCTGGGAACGCGAGGCGAACTGGTAGGTGGCGACGCCGACATGCCCTTGCCTCACGACGATGACCGGCCACAGCCCGGCATCGTGGAGTTTCGCGACGACGTGCTGCGCGGCAACGACATTCGCGTCGCTTATACGACGGTGGAAGCGCCAACGCTCGCGCATCCGGTGCTGGTTCAGGTGGCCGAGACGCTCGATAAACGCAGCCAGTTGGCCAACGACATCATCAAGGGCGTGATCCTGCCGCAGTTCGTGATCTTGCCGCTGGCTATCGTGCTGGTCTGGTTCGGGTTGTCGCGCGGGCTCGCGCCGCTGCATGCGCTGCAAGCGAATATCCGCGCCCGGCGTCCCGACGATCTTTCACCGCTCGAAGCCAGCCGCGCGCCGCCGGAAATCGCGCCGTTGGTGGCGTCGTTCAACGATCTGCTCAACCGGCTCGAGCAGAACATGCAGTTGCAAAAGCGGTTCATAGCCGACGCCGCGCATCAGATGAAAACGCCGCTCGCGGGCTTGAGGACGCAGGCAGAGCTGGCGTTGCGGCAGGATGTATCGGCGGAAGTGCAGCGCTCGCTTGAACAGATTGCGACAAGTTCCGAGCACGCGGCGCGGCTTGTGACGCAACTGCTCGCGCTGGCTCGGGCGGAGAACCGGATGTCGGGGCAGATTTTCGCGCGCGTGGAGTTGACCGATCTCGCGCGGCTCGCCGTGCGCGACTGGGTGCAGGCGGCGTTGGCGAAACGGATGGACATTGGATATGAGGAGCCGTCGCATCCGGTCGAGGTTGAAGGCAATGCCGTGATGTTGCGCGAAATGCTGTCGAATCTTATCGATAACGCCATTCGTTACACCCCGCCCGGCGGCCGGATCACGGTCCGCGTGCGTGCTGACGAGTCCGACACGCGGCACGTCTTTCTCGAAGTGGAAGACACAGGATTGGGCATTCCTGAAGCGGAACGCACGCGTGTGGTGGAGAGGTTCTATCGCATTCTTGGGCGCGAAGGCGATGGCAGCGGACTCGGTCTTGCGATCGTCCGGGAGATCGCGATGATGCATGGCGGCACGCTCGATATTGACGATCACGTGTACGGCGAAGCGCCCCGGCAAGCCGGAACGCTTGTCCGAGTGGGCTTGAAGCGGGTTTATCCTGCCCGGGACAAACCCTGATCGAAGGTTGTCCGGTATTTTTTCACGATGCAATTTAGACGGATGTTAGCCAACTTATAGAGATAAAAGAAAGCATGTTGGAAGAATTTAGATCAATCAGAAGATAAGAAAGTACTTTAGCGACCTCCCCCTCCACGTCAGAACGCCGTAAGTTTTCCCTCCAATAATCGGTGCACGGCGCTGCTATCCGCAGATGCCATTCAAAGATCAATACAGGAGACGACTTCATGGCAACGGTCGAGGGGCGCATTTCCCACGCACCGATGACGAGCGAAGAACGGCGCGTGATTTTCGCGTCATCGCTAGGCACGGTGTTCGAGTGGTATGACTTTTATCTGGCGGGCTCGCTTGCTATCTATATAAGCAGGACGTTCTTCTCTGGCGTCAATCCGACAGCCGCCTTCATCTTCACCTTGCTCGGCTTCGCGGCAGGATTTGCCGTGCGGCCGTTCGGCGCGATTGTGTTCGGGCGTCTCGGCGATATGGTCGGGCGCAAGTACACCTTCCTCGTGACCATTGTGATCATGGGTCTATCCACGTTCGTGGTCGGGCTGCTGCCTGGGTACGGCACGATCGGGATAGCCGCGCCTGTGCTTTTCATTGCGATGCGGCTGCTGCAAGGGCTCGCGCTCGGCGGGGAATATGGAGGCGCGGCGACTTACGTGGCGGAACATGCGCCTGCCAACAAGCGCGGCGCATGGACAGCGTGGATCCAGACGACGGCTACGCTTGGGCTTTTCATCTCGCTGATCGTGATCTTGCTGGTACGGAGTTCTGTCGGTGAGGAAACGTTCGGCGCGTGGGGCTGGCGTGTACCGTTCCTGGTGTCGATCCTGCTGCTCGCTGTGTCCGTGTGGATTCGGTTGAAACTGCACGAATCGCCGGTGTTCGAGCGTATCAAGGCGGAAGGCAAGACGTCGAAAGCGCCGCTGACCGAAGCGTTCGGGCAGTGGAAAAACCTCAAGATCGTGCTGCTCGCGCTGTTCGGGCTCACGATGGGACAGGCCGTTGTTTGGTACACGGGCCAGTTCTACACGCTGTTTTTCCTGACGCAGACGCTGAAGGTTGATGGCACCAGCGCCAACATCATGGTGGCGGTGGCGTTGTTGATCGGGACGCCGTTCTTCCTGTTCTTCGGGTCGCTCTCGGACAAGATCGGGCGCAAGCCGATCATCATGGCCGGGTGCCTGATTGCCGCGCTGTCGTACTTTCCGCTCTTCCACGCGCTGGCTCACTACACGAATCCGACGCTGGAAGCCGCGACCTTGAAGGCGCCGATCAGCGTGATTGCCAATCCGGACGAGTGTTCGTTCCAGTTCAATCCGGTGGGGACATCGAAGTTCACGAGCTCCTGCGATATTGCCAAGAGCGCGTTGTCGAAGGCGGGTTTGAACTACGAGAACGTAGCCGCACCGGCCGGGACGATCGCGCAAGTCAAGGTGGGCGACGCCGTGGTGGACACGTATGACGGCAAGGCTGCCGATGCCAAGGCCCAGGGCGCTGCGTTCGACAAGAAACTGGCTGGCACGCTGAAGTCGGCGGGTTATCCGGCGAAGGCCGATCCGGCGCTGATCAACTGGACGATGGCTATTGTGATCCTGACCATCATGATGATCTTCGTGACGATGGTTTATGGGCCTATCGCCGCAATGCTCGTCGAGATGTTCCCGGCGCGGATCCGGTACACGTCGATGTCGCTGCCTTATCACATTGGCAATGGCTGGTTCGGCGGGTTCTTGCCGGCGACGGCGTTCGCTATCGTGGCCGCGAAGGGGAATATTTTCTCGGGGCTGTGGTATCCGATTGTGATCGCGCTGGCGGCGTTCGTGATCGGGATGCTGTTTGTTAAGGAGACACGCGGGACGGCGGTTTATGACTCGGATTGAGGGTTTTGGGGGATTCGGGGACCGGTTGTGGGGTGATCGCTTTCTGGGCTACTTTGTCTCTAGGAATCAGCTGGGAAGGGGTTGACAGGCTGCGCAACCCTCTTCATAATCTCGATCTCTTGGCGAATTAGCTCAGCCGGTTAGAGCGACGGAATCATAATCCGCAGGTCCGGGGTTCGAATCCCTGATTCGCCACCAAATCAAGCGTGAGGCCCGCACTCTAACGAGTTGCGGGCTTTTTGCTTTTGGCGCCGGTGAGCCAGTTTGTGAGCCATCTCTCATGAACCGACTGCCGCATCTCTACACAAACCGCTTCGGCGTCTTCTATCTCCGCATCATTCGCGACGGCCGCGAGGCCAAAAAATCGCTGCGCACCAAAGACTTCCGCCAAGCTAGAATCTACGCGCTCGCCTTTAATCTGGAGATTGCGATGGGCCGCCCGAAGATCACTGATTTCGACTTAAATGTCGACGCGATTAAACCTTTCGACGTGATCCTTCCGGACGGCACGCAAATCAAAGATCTCAACAGCGACGAAGACGTCCGCCGCGCGAAAGAGCTCTTTGGAGCTCGTTTTGAAACCGCCGCCCCGCTCCACTTCCCGATTCTGGCGCCCGAAACGCTCGCGGCGATGGCGTCGCAGCGCGCGGCCGACGACGCCAAGAAACGAAGCGCGAAGCCATTCGCGGACGTCGTTAAGCTTTACAAGAAAGAAAAGGCCCTCGACAACACCGCGCGAACTCTCACCGCCAAGCAGGGCGCCTTCGACGACTTTGCGAAAACCGCAGGCGAGCGCTCGATGGACGCTTATTCGCTCGACGACGCGATTGGCTATAAAAACCAACTCATCGAAAATGGCGGAAGCGCAAGCCGTATCAATTCGAAGCTTTCCTATCTTCGAGATTTGTTCGGATACGCCGTGGCGAATGGCCAGCACCTCGGGCCCAATCCTTTTGAAAACGCCAAGGTTTCTTCCAAATCCAAACTCGAACAGCAGAAACGGTCGTATAAACCCTTTTCCGCCGACGATCTCAAAACCATATTTTCGCCCGAGGCGTACGCCTTGCGAATGGACAAGCCTGCTTACAAATGGCTGCCCTTCTTGGCCTTGTATTCGGGGGCGCGCCTTGAAGAGCTTGCAAGCCTTGCTTTGAATCAAGTTCAGCAAGATGGCGACATTTGGTTTTTTGAAATTACGAAAGCGAAAAACGCGAATTCGCAGCGCCGCATCCCGCTTCACCGCGCGATCGTCGAATCCTCGTTTCTTGCTTACGTCGATAGCGTCAAGGAAAGCGGAGCGACCCAGCTTTTCCCTGAGCTCAAATCCGGAAAAAACGGCTATGGCAAAAATGTCACGCGGCGATTCGCCGATTATCTTGACGAACGGTTGATAAGCGACGACCGCAAGGTTTTTCACAGCTTCCGGCACACTTTCATCGCCCGCATGTCCGCTCGGAACGTGCATCCCGCGATGTTGATGGCGCTGGTCGGCCACTACGATCAAGCCAAGGTGGATTTCAGCAGCCCGCACTTCACAAACTACCAACACGACAAGACTCTCGCAGAACTGAAACAAACAATCGATCTGTTCGACCTTCAAGCGCCCTTGGCCTTTTGAAAAAATAGCAACGGCGATCAAATCCAGGGCAATGAACGCATGCTCCTCCCTATGAACGAAGCGATAGTGGCAGTCATTTGCCAATTAATCGACGACTCAAAAGCCAAGACTGCCGGGCGAGATTATCGCGAGCCGTCTCATGCAGACATCGAGTTTTGCGTCGATCAAGCCGGCCTTTCGGCGTTTGATCCCAAACAGCAAGGCCAAACCGTTGGCAAGGCCAAGCGAGTTCGAGCCATCCTTCACGCCGCAATGACGGACCAAGAAGAAGCCGGGAGCCGCCTGGCCCACGCCCTTTTGTCGAAAATCAGAGCGTGCGGGGGATTCAGGCCCGATTCGGCGCATTATGCGGGCGCGGAGGCAATCGCGAACGTCAAGGCAGCGTTCGCGACCGAAGGATTTTTGCTCACCGTAGATGGGACGGTTGAGACAACGGTTCTGTCGTCCTTGAAGGGGGTGGCGCTAACCCAAGCGCTCACCCGCTATGCCGCCCGCGCGCAGAGGAGCTCGCAAGACGCGGCTCTCCTCGCCGGGACCGGAAAGGACCTTATGGAAGCCACCGCGGCGCACGTCATGATGTCGACCCGCGGCGCCTACCTTGTCCACGCCAATTTTCGCGCGTTGCTCGGAACGGCGTTTATTGAACTTGGCCTAGCGGTGCCCGAACAGCCTCCGTCTCACGGCGAGTCTGCGGCGAAACCATTGGAACGCGCGCTGTTCGAAGCGGCCTGCGCGGCCAATCGCCTGCGCAACAAAGAAGGCAGCGGCCACGGCAGACCTTGGGTCCCCAACGTCCGCGACGAAGAGGGGAAGGCCGCGATCGAAGTCGCAGGCTGCGTCTCGGCTTATTTGCTTTCCAAACTCGTGGCGCGAACGAAATGACGCAATAGGCCTGGCCGACGTCATTTTCACAAACGACCGTTGCGCGCCCCTGCTCAGAATGGCCGCTCGCCTGTCCGCGCATGGGGAAATCCGCGAAACAGCCATGAACCGCAATCTGACTTGGATCGGATTCACCCTTGCCGATCTCTTGGTGAGCAGACGCGGAAGCATGGTCTCTAAACGCTGGATATCCCAAGAGGCCAAATTTTGCAGAGCGCCTCCCCCAGCAGTTTCCCTCTCGCCTCTATCGCCTCCTCATCCCAGATCGTCAGCGAGTCGAAATGACGGTTCAACCGAAGAACCGAGTTTTTGTATTCGACCCGTTTCAGATCGAGCGGCCCGTTGCTGGCCGCCGGATTCAGGTATTTGTTCAGCAGCGTGAGATTTCCCAGCGTTTGCAAACGTTGGTTGCGAGCGCGGATGCCCTCCGCGTGCTCCTCGAACTCGTCTTTCGCCAAAAACGGCATCGAGACGACATTCGCGGGAATCGAGACGCCGTTCAGTGGCCAATGCGCCGCCCATGACTGGGGCAAGACATGCTCGATTTGCAGATTGGTTTGAACGTCGAGACCCTCCGTCTTTTTCGATCGGAAGTGAATCTCCAATCGCTCCAAAATCACCCTCAAAGCTGGGGGTTTGAGCTCTGATCCGACTTTGCGCGTGATCGCCGACTCCAACACCTCGTTGTCGGTCGGCCAATGCCGGGTGGCGCCGCGGCCAGCCGCGAACTTTGCCTGCAACGCCGCGTGAACGTCGCTGGGCGGCAAGCCGCGAAGCGCGTTGATAACCTCGACGAAAAAGATGTTGTATTCCTTGGTCTCCAACCCCACGAACAAACGACGGGCGAGAAATGACTCCAAAAGCAGCAGGCAATCGGTGTTCTGTTGCTCATCAAGCCCCGCGTCCAACTCCAAATAAAGGATAAGCGGCAATGCCGTGGACACATCGAAGTCGATCAAGACTCGGCTGAAATCTGTGCTTTGCAAGGCGGCCGGCGCGGCTGACTCATATCGTCGGTAGACCGCTCCGTGCAGCGTGAAGTCGGCCAACTCCTCCTTCACGGACGGATAGAGCGAAGGCGTGGCGGTGATCCAATTCCGATATTCTTCGTTCACGCGTCGCGCATCAACCATTTGGCCGGTCTTCGCCATCAAGAAAAACCGTAATCCCAGGTCGAGCCTTGAATAGGTTCGGCCGCCCCGCTTGACCTCCGTGCTCCAAAAATCCGTCTCGAACTGGCTCCAATAAGTCTTGAAAATTTCGTCCCTGTCGACCTTCTGCTTCTCCGCGCGCATGAATATCAGGCTTCGCAAAAGATCGGATTGAGACAACGGCCGTCCCTGCGAATTTAGGGAGTAGAAAATCTCTTGGGAGTCGTCCCCTTCGGAGAGCGCGATCTCGACGACGCAGAAATCGCGTTGGAGAGACTGCAACAACGCGAAAGCGATCTCCTCGGGGCTCTTATGCGTCTCTTCGGCGTTTGCCGCCACCCATGCGGCGATGCTTCGATAAAAGTAAACATACGCGCCCACGAGATTGCTTCGTGGCTCGAACTTGCGCTTGTAAGGCAACTTGACCAGGGGATAGCGGGTTTCGACGGCAGCGAGGCTTCCGGCCTTGATGATGTTCCGGAAAAAGTCGCGGTTGAGCATCGACGGCCAGAGCTTGAACTCCTCCTCTTCGGGGCGCTCCATGACGTCAGGGTCGGCGTTTTCCAAATATCGAGATACCGTCCTGTCGAGCGACTTCCATTCGCTGGCTCTCGCGAAATCGCGATACGCGCACAAGAGCAATTGCAGTGTCGTCAATCGCTGCTGGCCGTCAATCACGAGAAACCGTTTCACTTCTCGCGGAGAGTCCGGGCGAACGCCTTCGACGATCAACGCGCCCAAGTAATGGGGATTTGTTTTGACGCCTTTCAGTTGCAGCGAAGTTTTCTCGACAATGTCTTCCCACAAGGTTTCCCATTGAGGGACCTGTTCCCAGACATATAGCCGCTGAAACATTGGCACGACATACCGCAGTTGCGAGTTGAACAACTCGTCGAGGGAGCGTGGGTTGGCTTGCATGCGTCCTTTTTATCGTTCTTGATTTCGCCGCAGGCATTCGATGCTCTGCGGGGCCCGCCTGATTATCGCTTGTCTGCCGATCAATCTCGCGGATGCGCCTGTGTTCAGAGACTCTGATTCGATCAAATCACGCGCTCAGCCTTTTTATTTTCCTCTGATGCGCCTCGACAAGGTCCTCCGGCATTTGCTCGACCTTTCCGGCCGCTTTGACCAACAACTCCCCTCGCGCTTCCGAGGGCGTGCAGCCAAACCGCTCTTTGAATGACCGGTTGAAGGTGGTTTCGCTGACGAAGCCAACCGAATAGCTTATCTCCGCGATCCGCTCACGCGCGTGCCTTGGTGCGGTCAGCCTTCTGAGGGCTTCATCGAGCCTGCGGTCTCTGACGCGCTTGGCGACTCCCCCCGACTCGGCGAACAGGCCATAAAGCGCCGTCCTCGATATTTTCAGAACCTTGCACAGCGCGGCGGGGCCAAGGTCCGCATCCAGCAAATGCCGCTCAATGTAGGAGCTTGCCTGCGCGCGCAGCATTGGCGAAAGCCGTGGATCGCTTTGCTTCACGCCCGGCTGCGCTTTCGGGAGAAGGCATGCAGCCAACAAGTCCAAGGTCGCGTCCGCCGCGAGATAGGTTTGTTCGGCGCTCATGCCCGTCGCCAAGCGCGCGAGCGTCTGCAAATGCGTGGCCACCATCGCGCCGATCAGATCGCTCGCCTCCCAACTCGCGCCATGAAGCCTTGCGCCCTCAGGCAATCGCCGATCGAGCGCCGCGCGAGACACGCTCAACGTCAGCATCGGCGCGTCGACCGCGAAGCCCACGTTCTCCACCGCCATGTCGCGGATCGCGATCGAATTCAAGGGGACTTTCTGCTGGCCTTGCGCGAACTCCGACGTGAGTTCGCCCGCGATCAAGCAATGGACAAGGTATTGATCGAGGCCTGACGTCGCGATCTTTTTCCGAGTTCTGTGGAATTGGACTTCGCCTTCGACCACGTGGTTGGTGAGCAGCATGGCCCCAAAGTCCCACGTCTTGATTTTCGCCGAGAGCGCCGCCTCTCGCGGCCTCCTCAACTCATACATCGGCCGCAAGGCTTCTCGCCAAATCTCCTCAGCGTCGTTCGCGTTCATCAAAGCGCTGTCGAATCTCAGGGGCGGCGGCATGCGTGGCTCTTTGTCGGGTTTCCCGAATGTTAGCCATGCATCCCCCCGTTTGCATTAAACGCCTGCAACAAATTTGGCCGCTTGGACGAAACGACCATAAAACCGGAACACGCCGACCGAAGAGCCAATCGCGTTTTGCCGATGATTAAGCCTATGAACGGGGAGCGCGAAAACCGCGCGAAAAATCAAACAATAGAGGGGGAAAGAATGGCCAAAGGAATCGAGCGCGAGGACATGCGCGCTAGCCGGCCCGGATTGGGAGCGCGCGAGCCGCGCTGCCGCCGGCGGTCACAACTTCTGGCGAGCGCGAGGCCGCCGAGGCGCGGCGGAAACCGCCGCTTCAATTTCGGCGCGTTCTCGCTCCGCCTCGCGTTTCCCGGCTGCGTCGACGCGCGTCCGCAGAATTTCGCGCTCCCGCGCGATCGCGGCCACGTCCGTGATGATTCGCAATATCGCGCGCCGATCGTCGCGAGGAAGGTCGCCGATCTGCGCTGCGATGGCCCCGGCGTCTTCGCCTGCGCCGCCCCGGTAATCGCCAAGCAAGGCGCTCAGCGGGCAACTGAAAAGCTCGGCGAATTGGCCCAACCGATGAATCGTGGGCGCGATCACGCCGTTTTCGATCCGGGAAACCGTTTCCTTCTCCAAGCCGATCGCGTCCGCGACGCGCGCTTGCGTGAAGCCCGCGGCTTTGCGCTGCCCCGCAATCGCCATCCCCACTTGGCGAATCAACTCTTCGGGGACCACCCCCACGGCTTTCATGTCGTCTCCCTTGCGTCACATAAAAACGACGCGAGCCGACATTTTCACGCTGGCCGTGACCCAAGAATTAACGTCTGACGTTAATATAACGACGCCATAAATCATTTTTAATGACGCAAAACATCATCGACGGCCAAGAGATCGGCGGGATGCAACGCGCAACGAGGAAACACAACAATGAATTCAGCCATCCAACGTTCGGCCATGGCAGCCGCCGCATCGCTCTCTTTGGCTTTGTCAGCCTGCGGGGGCGGAGGCGGCTCATCACCCTCTGCGGGGGCCGCGGCTCCGGCCTCCGGCGCAAGCGGCGCCTCTCCGGCTTCCGGGGCGAGCGCGACCCCGGCTTCGGGGGCAAGCTCAACGGCGGCCGCGGCGGCCATCTCGTTGTTCCCGGCGCCGGGCGCCGCTGTCTCCGACTATTTGCCGACCGGCGACATCATCAACGACTCGCTGGGCTACACGAACGCCAAGCGCGCCCAGCTCGGATTGCCGCAGGTCGCTTTCCAAGCGGCCGTCGCGCAAGCGGCCACGAACCATTCGCTTTACTCCCAAACGAACAACGCGCCGGGGCACTACGAGACGGCCGGGACGCCCGGCTTCACGGGCGCGACGCCCGCAGATCGCGTGACGGCGCTGTATCCGACCAACTCCGTAGGCGAAATCGTCGCGGGGCGAACGGGAGCGTTTCCCGCGTCGACGGAGCCCATCGAAGACCTTTTCGACGCTCCGTTTCACCGCGGCATCATGGTTTTCGACTTCGTTTTCGCGGGCGTCGGAGTGGCCCAAACCACGGACCCGACGAAATTCTCGGTGCTGACCGTCGACTTCGCCGACTACAAGGCTATTGTCCCTGACAACCAACTGATCGCTTATCCCTTTCCCGGCCAAGCGAACGCCAAAGCCGCGTGGCTCGATATCGAATCTCCGGACCCGCTGGCGGCGGCCCCTCAAAGCTACACGGGGCAGATGGTCGGCTATCCGATCACGCTCTCGGGGGCCGGAAACGCGTCGTTTTCGAACGTCGTTTTCAAGATCACGGACCCGACCGGCGCCGCCGTGCCTTGCCAAGAGGTCGACAACTCGAACAATTCCGAGGCGACGCGCCTCGCGCTGTGTGTGCCGTTCAAGCCTTTGCTCGCGTCGACGGCTTACAACGTCTCGGTCACGGGCTCGCTCACGAACACCACGATCCCCAGCCCGCAAGCCTTCGCCGTGAGCTGGTCGTTCACCACGCAACCGGCCGCGGCCGCGACGGCGAAGTCCGCGATCCCGGCCAGCGCCCCCGCGGTCCGCCGCTTCGTGGATTGACCGCGATGCGCCTGACGCCGACTTCACTCGAAAGCAAACCCTTGATGCGCTCAGCGCTCCACGGGGCGGCCAACGCTTCGGCTTTCGCTTGGCCCCTCGCCGCGGCGCGCCTCTGCGCCGCGATCGCGGGTGCCGCCCTCTCATACAACGCCCACGCCGAGGCCCTCTTGCCCGACCCATCGCCCCAACCGCTCACGCAAGCCCAAGCCCCTGTGTTCGCCGTGGGCGAGCGCTGGGAATTCGCTTACGAAAACTTCTTGGAGCCCCGCCTCAACGAGCATTACTCGCAAACCGTCGAGACCGCGGCGCAGGGCTCCGCGACCTTCGTGAACGACCGGGGCGGCCGCTTCCGTCTCGACTCGGACTCCAATCTCGTCCAGACGCCCGCCACGCGCTATGAGCCCAGCGACGGCCGCTTGAAATTCCCGATGGCGGTCGGCGTCCGGTGGTCGACGACCTATGTCGTGCGGTCTGGCTCCTGGACGGCCAAATGCGACCGGACAAGTTCAGTTGTCGCGGCGGAGCGCGTCAAGGTTCCGGCGGGCGAGTTCGACGCCTTCCGGATCGAGCAGAGAGTGGCGTGGTCGGGGATGGGCGCGAGCCAGGGCTCTGGGCTCACGATCGAACACGACTGGTATGCGCCCGCTGTCGGCCGGATCGTGAAAATCGAATATCAGGACATGCCGCTGAAAGGCCCGGTCACCGCCACGACCCTCCAGCTCATTGGGCACACGCTCGCCGCGGCGGCCGCGCCGGACGAGGCCTCCCGATGACTTCGCCAAACAACGCGCTTGGCCGCGCCGGCGCCACCAGCGCAAACCGCAAACCGATCGAATCTCGGTCAAAGGACCCACGCATGAACGCTTCATTTGAAATGCGGCCGGAAGGCGCACGCCTCTGGCCAGCGCCCCGCGCCTTCTTCGTCGCCGCCCTCGCGTCTTTGTCGCTCGCGGCCTGCGGCGGCTCGCCCAGCGAAAGCGACGTGCGCGCGGCCTTGTCCAAGCAAGTAGACGCTGGCTTGGAGCAGGCCCGGCAAATCGCCGGCAAAAACGCGTTTTTCGACCGCCAGGCGGCGGAGCGCCACGAAGAGGTCCAAGCGATGAAGCTCATCGGCTGCAAGTCCGACGGGGAAAAGGCCTATCTGTGCGACGTCGAGGGCAAGGGCGGCGCCGGACAGATTCGAATGCTCAAAGGCTCCGACGGCTGGCTCGCCAGCGATCCGAAAAGCTGATTCTTTCCGGCGGCGATCGGTCGCCGCCGAATGTTTTTCTGCAACGGCCCTTGGGCCAACCACCAGGGCGACGGCCTTCGCCGCGCCTGTCCATTCAACGAGAAGCAGGGAGCTTTGAAATGAACCAACCCAAACTGAACGTCGCCGCGATGCAATGGAGCGCGCTGGACCACATCGCCGATGTGAAACCCATCGGAGACGCGGACGCGGCCTGCCTGGAAGAAATTCGCCAAGTGCTGTTGAAGCACGGCCAAACCGCGCGCTTTGGCGTCTCGCTGCTGCACAGTCATTTTGACCTCGCGCCTGAGGAAATGATGCTTGAAGAAACGAACGTCGAGACCCGCGAGCAATGGGTCAGGCCCGTTTCTCGGCAGTATTTGACCGACAACGGCATCGTGGCGCAAACGACCGTCGTCTCGTTCGATGAGCGCGGCATGAACCAACTGTGTGGCTGCAATCCGCGCTCGTCAGGCCATTTTCATCTCTGAGCACCACGATAGCTCTTGCCCCTGCGGCGAACGCGCTTCGCGCGGCCGCCGCCCCTTCGCCAAACCGCTAAGCCAAGCCGCCCCAAACCGATCGGGGTTGGCGCGGCGCGCGCCGAGGAGCGCGAGCGAAAACCAAAACCATAAAAGCACATGAGCCATAAACATCACAAACAGCCCTCGCCCCCGTCGCCGATCGCGGCCCCGAGGAAACACAAGACCCAACCCTGCGCGCCGCTGATGCAGGCGCTGGCGGCCGCATGCGTGGCCATCGCCGCGCTGGGCGGCTGCGGCAAGAAGGCCGCCGAGACGACCCCAGGCTCATCAGCCGCGGCCAGTGAGGCGCCAAGCGCCTATCCCCTCCCGCGCGAATGGAACGACGCCGCCGCGAAGGCCGCCCTTGCCCAGGACTCCGGCCCGAAGAGCGCGTATGTTTGCCACTTCTCGTTTTCGGACGACCCGCAATTGGGGACCGACGCGCATCCGATCGACCGGCCCCAGATCGGCATGAAAAAGGTGTCGGAGACGCAGGAATCGGTCGACGCGACGAGCGCGAACAAAGCCCAAGAAATCATGGAAGCCGCGGTCAACAAGTCTCTGCCGATCGGCCCGTGCACGGCCGACTTGTCCGCCACGGCAGTCGACAAGTCGATCCCGCTCTCCCGATACGCGGATGTGCAAAGCGGCTCGCAAATAGCCGTCCTTTATTACCTTTACGCCAAGGAGCCGTTGCCCACGGCTGAGCTCGCGCAGGCGTTCGACATGGATTACCGAAACACCAGCGACGCGTTCAAGCGGGAGGATCGGGCGAAAACGCTCGCCCCGAAATACGAGGCGCAGCAGAAAGACGAAGCCGCCTTCCCTTATTTCAAAGTCAAGGTGTCCGCCTCGCTCGGCCACTACAACCCGCAAACCAAGTCTTTCCCGCTGTTCGAGCTGGCGCTCGACGGCAACTCGCGGCTCAGCATGAACGACAGCTCGGACTATGCGATCGTGCCGCGCGGCGACGCCCGATTCGCGTCGATCACGCCCGCCGGCGAAGACCAAGCCCGCGCGTTGGAGGCCAAGGTCAGCGCGAGCGGGCGAGATCGCATGAGCGTCAATGTAGATTTGTATGTGAAGGCCGCGGACGCCGTCAGTTTCGCCACGCGCAAAGACGTGGTCGCCAAAGTCGTCGCGGCGCATATCACGGACGAAGCGGGAGGGACGATCGCCGACCTTCAATGACGCCCTTTCCGCCAACGCGAACGGGGCCGCTCGTAAAGGCCCGCTCACAGCGCCCAACCTTTTATTCACCTATCCACTCACTGGCTCCAATCATGTCCACCCAATCGAAAATCGCAAGCAGTGAAACGCAAGAGAAACGCGGCCGCGCCTTCGGCAAAGGCGCGGCCATCTACACATTTTTGGTCCTCACCTCGATCCCAATTTTGAACATCATTTTCGGGATGCTCCTCGTCTTTTGGTTCGCCCGGCTGATCTTCTCGCGCAGCGGCCAAATGGGGAAAGACTTCGCCTGGCTGTTCGCGGGCGCCGCGCTTTGCATGTTCGGCTTTGCCCTTCCGGCCATCGCCGAAACTTGGCACATGGGCTTCGGCAAGGGTTGGGTTGTCGAAGTGGTCCTGAACCTATTTGTGTGCCTCTTCGTCGTCGGCGGCCGCTTGGGGCATTTGTTCGCTGCTGATCATGCTGCCGCGAAGGCGAACTGACCCAGCGCGCTGGCTTTCGGCCAAATGGCCTTTCGTCGCGGCATGTTTGGCGCGGGCGTCCCCGGAATACTGCGCGGAGCCTCATTTGATTCTGTCCATGATCCATCGACGCCATCCGCTTAGAAATCCCCTCAATCGGCTTGCACTCCACCGACCCGCATCGCTGCTCGCATAGTCCCGCGCCGCCTCATAGCCCTCCTCGCGCCGATCGTCCCAATATCTTTCCTCGGCGCGATCATCGTCTTCCTTCTCGCTCTGGGTTCGATCGTCAAAGGGAATTTGCCGCGAACGGCCACTAATTCGCAGAGCGCATTGATCGTGCTCTTCGGGAACGTGGGGCACGTCGCGCGAGGCGCCAGCGGGAGCGGCTATTTCGTTGGTTTCTTCGCGGTCAGGATGGATCATGCTGAATCTCCTTGGTTGTGTGAGTCATTGGCCAATTCAAGAGGGCCTCGCAATCGGATGTTTGGCCCTCAACCCCCATCGCCGGCCAATCTCTGCATTTCGTGCACATAGCCGCCCTCGTCCTCAGAACATGGCGTTCCGGTCGGCGAGTCGGCGATGTCCTTCCCGCTGTTCGCCGCGACCGACGGGTCTTTGATCGCGGCGAACGCGGCGTCAAAATCCACCGGATGCGCAAGGCCTGATTTGCGAAGGCCAAGCGTCCAAGGCGCAGGGACGTGAGCGGCGCGAACCTTTTCGACGTCAAGGAACGGAAAGAAAAGCTCATGGGCGTCCCCTCCTGTGAAGACAAGCAGCTTTGCTCCCTTGCCATCCGGGGTTGGTCCGAGACGTGAAACAAGCTCGCTGGGCGAATAGAGCGGAACGGTTTCTCGCGAAAACGAGATTCCGCTGGATTCGCCGCTCGCCGACATGGAAGACGAGACGTTCATGCGCTCGTGCTCTCGGGAGCCGATCGTTTTGCAAAGACGATCGGCGGTGTCGCCGGGGGATATTTGGCCAATGACCAAAGTCCCGCACATGGATGCAAGCGCTCGAACCATGGGCTCTCCATGGATTTCTTCAAGCTGCGCGAAGTCTTGGCAAGCGATCACGCAACGCACCCCGCGCGAGCGGCCCACCGCAAACAATTGGCGGATGGGGACCTTGCCCATTTGCGGCAATTCGTCCGCGACAATCCAAAGTTTTCGCTTTGTGTCGTCGGTCATCTCAACGCTGTTGACCGTGGCCGAGATCAATCCGACTATTGCCGAAACGTATCTTTGCGTCAGTTCCTCATAAGCCCCATGTCCTTGCAACACGATCTGGCGCCGGCTCGATTTGCCTTTCGTCCAGCGTCGAAAGCCAATGCGCCTCTCGCGAGGCGTCTCGCCCCACGCCTCAGCAAGGTCGAGAATGGGCGAGCAAAAAGAGGCGAGATTGATCAAGACGCCCTGCGTCGTGACCGACGCCCGCTCGACGACCCGCACGGCTTCTGGATGGTGGTCGCGCATGATCGCAAGAAGCTCCGGCTGGGAGAGCGCGACAAGCGCGGCAAGGTCGCGCCAGCCCCAATCACTCCCCTTTGTCTGCCGCAGATAGATCAGCAAGCCGCAAAGCAACTGACGCGCCGCGTTGGACCACATTGGATCTGAGCTCTCCGCAACGATGGCCGCCGCGAATCCCCGCATATGCTGCGTGTTGGTCAAGTCTGCTGCGATGTCCCAAGCAAGACTGCGCGAATCCCATGGGGCGATGATCGCCGCGCGCCCTAATTCCTCCGTAAATTCACCCTTCGGGTCAAACACCAAGGCTCTCTCGTTTGCGTTGGCAATCGCGTGAAGCAACGGTTTAATGAAGGTCGTTTTGCCGCCTCCCGTGCCGCCCAAGACCAACACATGTCGAGTCCACATGTCTCCGGGAAACGGCGCGCTCGGAGCGATGTCATGGTCGGGCCGAAGCCGAGATTGTTTGGCGAACCGTCGGCGCAGCGCGCGCGTGGCTTCGCGGCCTTCGTGCCTCTGCGGGCCTCGCTCGAAAAACAAGCCGGTTCGCGCCTTCAGCAACGACCGCGCCAAAAATGCCGCTGGGGCGACCGCCGCAATACATGCGACGCCCGCGCGCGCGATGAGCGCCGCCTTGTCCTCAAAAGCGAGTTGAGACAAGAAGCTTGCATAGGTCGCCCAAGCCGACCGGAACAACGACGGCGCGAGCAAGTGGACGGCGCTTTCAGCCAGGAAAACAGCGTGCTCGCTAAGCTCGCCGGGAGGCGCGCCCAGCAATGGCAACGGCCTCCACAACGCCGCGAGCGCCCCGATGCCCGTGGCCAATCCAAGCGCCCCGCTTGTTCCGATCCAGCCGCGCCAATCGACGCGTTTGGCTGAGGGGTTGTTGGCTGAATGTCGTGGGGTCATCTCTTGGCGCTCCGGATATGAAGTTGCATCCGATAAGGCCAACCAGTCGCTGTCTTGACCCGCTGACTCGACGAATGGGCGTTTTGCACGCCGTTTGTCAGCAACCTTTTAATTAGACGTGTCGAGCAATGGTTTCACCGGCATTTGATCTTGACGGACCGTGCAACCGATGAGGTCTTGGTTCGTTTCCTTTAACAACCGGCAGAGGCGCAATGACGAAACAATCACCCCAGGGCACGCAAAATAAAACGAAAAAGAACGTAAAGGCGTCACGCATATTTAAGGCCTATGCAAAGCTCAAGCCAAACGAATGGACTGCTTTGAATAAAACTGCGCTGTGGCTTCTTGGAGGCACCGAATTCAGCGAACCGCACGACCTTGTCAACGAGGCCGTTTTCAGAATGGCCAACGGGAAAAGGACTTGGCCTGTGGCGGTGCCGTTTGCCGTCGCTCTCGCCATGTGCATGAAAAGCTTGTCGAGCCACGATCGTCGAGCCGTGGGTATGCGGCGCAAAAAAATTTGCTCTATCGACGACATGACGCAGGAGCTCGTCGAGTCAGGCGAGGTTTCCCGCTCGGCGGAGGACGCGTTCATGGCCGCAGAAACGTTTCGCGAACATGCTTTGGCGGTCAACAAGGAGCGGGCTGCGATGAGAGACGACCCGATCGCGAAAATGGTTTTCAACGGGATCATCGACGGGTCCAGCGCGCCGGAAATGCGCCTTCGGCACAAGCTGTCGCACGCGGAGTTCAAAGCAGCTCGGCAGCGCGCCATGCGCCGCATCGAGCGCGTGTTCGGCCCAGCGCCCGGCTCCCGCCCCGAACCGGCGCGCAGCCGCCCTCATCCGGACCCACGAAGCGATGTTCGCTCCAATCAGGATTACGGCCACGACGACTGCGACTTCCACGCATAAGCGGCCACGCGGCGGAGCCCACCGCACCTTCCCGACCACGTCGCAAAAACGCCCGCGCGAACACTGCGGGCGTTTTTGCTTGGCGTCAATCTTCGACGCGCATCTCGCGGAGAACGCTCGCGACCAACTTGGCCTTCGCTGCCGCGTCCGCTATCCGTGGCTTGACAGCCTCGGTGTTTGGCTTTGGCTTCGCGTTGGCAGTTGGCGCCTCGTTCGCGCAATACCACCTGGCGAGGTCCTCCAACTTGACTAAGGGCGTCGCGCCAACTTTGCGATGGGGAATGGGAAATCGGCCGGCTTTTATCGCGGCGTAGATGGTCGGCGCGGCGAGCCCAAGAATGCGCGAGAGCGCGCCGACTTTGACAAAAGCCGAATCGATCTCGAATTTCTTGGCAAGCTCGCGCGCCGCTCTCTCGACGGCGTCATCAGAAGGTCGCAAATCGGAAGCGTCGTGCGGATGGTTTGATTGTGGCTCCATAGGTGTCTCCATGTGAAGGCGCATCGGCGCGCGCCGTCTTATGAAGGCCCATGAATGGCCATCTAGCCCGCCGAAAACGTTCTTTTTTCGTGCCGCTCGTCGGGTAGACGCTAAAAATTGCTGCAAAAAGTTTGTGCAGCGCCAATACGCCGTGAGTGGTTTTTTCTCTAAATAGAGATTTTAAGTTTAATTTCCACTAAAAATCATAAAATTTTTAACAATAAATGCACATTTAATGAATGTGGGTCGCGTTTTGCCGGTTTACGACCCGGTGTAGTCGGGGGAATTCGCTCGCGGCAGGCCCTTGCGCAGCGAGCCGTTTCGAGAGAGGAAATGGGGGCGGTCGCAGCGCTGCACATTTTGCAAAGCGACCGTCTTGCAGCATGAAACCAATCGAGCGTGCCTATTGCATAACTCGTGGGTATTTATAGTTGCAGGCCCATTCGCAACCTCAAAGGAGACACCATGCCTAGTATCGCCGAACGCCCCCGAAAAAACGCCCCATCCAAATGGCAATGCACCGTCCGCCATCCAAACGCGCCAACAATCGTCCGCACTTTCGACTCCAAAGAGCTTGCCGCGCGCTTCGGAGAAAAAGTCGAAACGCGCCTGCGCAGACTTTGGCCCGAACAACCGAAACCAAAGGCTGCGCCATTGCTGGCGAACGAATCGCTCGCGAAGCTTATTGACGACTTGCTCGCCTCCTCGGAGGTGGCCAATCGCCATAAAAGCAGCGCCCCCACCGTTCGCCGAAACGTCGGCAACGCCACCGTTGAAGACGTCACGCGCCGATGGACCAAAGAGTTTGTCCGCAAGATGCGGGCAAAGCGTTCGATGCGCGGACGCCCCTTCTCTTACGAGACCATCGTCCATCACCTGGCGATCATTCGACAAGCGATCCGGGCGCGAGCCGACCACCTCGAAACGCCGTGCCCCGCGTTCCCTTTCAGCGAGCGCTCTCTGCCGCGCGGTTGGAAAAACAAGCGCGAGAGGCGCCTGTCCAACGACGAGCAACGCGCTCTCTTTTCTCGCCTTCGCCGATTAAAGACGGACGCCCGGCCGCATTACTTGGCGCTCGTTCGCCTCGCCCTGGAAACCGGCGCGCGTCAACAAGAGTTGGTTTTCGCCGAGTGGAGTGAATTCGACATGGAAAAGGGGATATGGGTGATACCCGCCGCGCACGCGAAAGGCAATAGATCTCGATTCGTGCCGCTCACGCGCAGAGCGAGACGCCTTTTGAAAGTGTTGGCGGCTTTCCACTCGTCCGCCAGCGCTCGCGTCCTGTGGCGACTCAGTCAGCCACACACGGTCTCGACAATGTTCGCGCGCTTCGCCAAAGAAGCCGGGTTGCATAACTTCCGCTTCCACGATCTGCGGCACGAAGCAATCTCGCGCATGATTCTCTTCAAGCGAAAATTGTCCACTTTCGAGATCATGCGGATCGTCGGGCACAGCTCGCTCGACATGCTGAATCGATACGCGAACCTTCGTGGAGAGGAGCTTGTTGGTCGGATGGACTGAGGTCCTCCGCATAGATGAAACTCGGACCCAAGGCCCTGACAGTCCTTGGGTCTGTTCGCACTCCTATGTTGTTGACGAGATTAAATGCTATCGATCACAAAAATAAATTCAGTGAAGAACCAAGCCAGCAGCGCGCGCGGCGGCGATTACCTGTTCTATCTTGGCTCCCCATCGACCCGAGAGCGGAGCGACTTTTCCGAATACGTGGCGGGGAAGCCTGAGCTTGGCGCGCCCGCTCCATTCTGGGCTGGCGCCGCTGCGCCGCTGCTGGGTCTTCACGACGAGGCGCAGGCGGAGCAGGTCGAGCGGCTCGCCCGCGGATTTCATCCATTGACCGGCCTGCCTCTTGTGAAAGGAGCGGGGGACGAACATGTGATGGGGCTCGACATGACGTTTTCCGCCCCAAAAGACTTTTCCGCTGTGTTCGCCGCCGCCGACACGGGAACACGCGCCGAATTGATCGACTGCATGCAGAAAGCCGTCCGAACAGCGCTCGACCACGCGGCGGAGTCCGCGCTCACGCGCCACGAGCGCGGCGGCCGAACCAAACGAGTGGCCGAGGCGACGATCGCGGCCTGCTATACGCATTTCGCAAGCCGAGCGCTCGATCCTCAGATCCACGTTCACGCGTTTCTGTTCAACGTTGGGAAACGGCGCGGGATCGACGAATGGAGCGCCTTGGAACATCGTCCGCAATTCGACCGAAAGATTTCGACCGGCGCTCTCTTTCGCGCGGCGCTGGCATGGCACCTTCGTGGCATGGGGTTCAACGTTTTGGCAGATGGTCCTTATTTCAAAATTGGGGGCATCGCCGACTCCCAACGCGAGGCGCTTTCAACGCGGAGCCGTGAGATAGCCGACTACTTGAAGCAACAAGGCGTCAACGGCGCAGCAGACTCTGCCGCTCGGGAGATCGCCGCGCTCAACACGCGCTCAGCGAAGGCCGAGCCGCCGCTGCCCGAGTTGCTCGCTCGTTTTGAAAAACAAGCGGCGTCGTTAGGCCTTGACGCCCAAGCCATACGCCAAATGCGCGGCCTCGAAGCGCGAACCGAAGCGCAGAGTCTCGACGCCGCGGACCGAGCGCCTTTGACGCCGTTCACGCTCGATTGCTCAGAGCTGCTCGACGAGCTGACAGCCAGCCAATCATGCGCGACCGCGCAAGAAGCGTTGGCCGCGATCTGCGCGAAAGCGATGGGCCGCGCGTCCGCAGAAGATTGTTTGCGCGAGCTCGACCGGTTCCTCGCCTCTGAGCGCATTGTCCGGCTGGGGCAAACCGAGATGCTTGTCGAGGTGTTCACTTCGCGGGAGCGAGTCGCGCAAGAAAGGACGATCACAGAAAGGGTGCGCGAAGGCGCCGCAAGCCGAGTTCATGCGGTTGCGCCTGATCTGATCGCCCGTGAATTCGATGCGTTGGAAAGAGAACTGCAAGCAAAACTTGGCGTTGCGGTCTCTCTCGCCCAGCAACGAGCGGCGGCCCTCCACATTGCGTGCGAAAGCGGCAGGCACGCTTTCGTTGAAGGATGGGCGGGAACCGGCAAAACGACCCTGCTTGGAGCGTCCACACGCGCATACAAGGCGGCCGGCTTCGAAGTGCTTGGTTGCTGTCAATCCGCCGCCGCCGCGCAAAACCTCGCGCGGGAAACCGGCGCGCGCTCGCGCACCATCGCAAGCCTTTTGCTCGGCCTGGCTTCGGGCCGGTTGACTCTGGATGAGCGGTCGATCGTGGTGCTGGACGAGGCCGGGATGGTCGGCTCCCGCGAGTTCTCCCTGTTGCAGGATGCGGTGCTGACGGCGGGCGGCAAGCTGATCTGCGTTGGGGATCCAAAACAACTGCAACCGATCGAAGCGGGCGGCATCTTCGCGTCGCTGATGCGCGAGCACGGAAAAGCGGAGCTATCGGACATCCAGCGGCAACGAACCGACTTTGCCCCGCTCTTCGATTGGATCGACGCGCGAGCTCGCGCCGGCGACGGAGTTTCCAAAGAACAAGCCGCGGCACTCCGGCAAGTCCCTGACGACGCGCGAATGGCGGCCGTCGAACAGCTTTGCGGCCAAAGCGCGAAGCTTGCTCGGGCGTTCGACCGGTGGCGAGCGCGCTATGACCACCAATGGCTGCGCGACGTCGTTCGGTTTTTCGCGTCGGGCGACCCCCGGCCGGCTCTCCAACTGCTTGACGCAAAGGGACGGCTCCGGATCGCCGCGTCGCCTGCGCAGGCCGCCAGTCAAATCGTCGCGGCGTGGGAAGCGGACAAAACACCACTGGTTGAAAAAACAATGTTGGCGGGAACGCGAGCAGAAGTCGCCGAACTCAATCGACTGGCTCGCGAGCGCCTCGTGGAAACCGGAATGGTGGTCGATGCGCTCGGGGTTGACGCGCTGGCGCTAGCCCGCGACGGGAGCGGCTCTGTCAAACGCTTCGCCCCGGGCGACCGCATTGTCTTTTCGAAAAATGATTTGGACTTGGGCGTCGCGAATGGAGCGGCAGGCGCAATCACAGCGATCGAGCCGGCCGCGAGCGGCCCGCGCTTTGTCGTCAAGCTGGACTTCCCCAACGCCAGGGGCGAGAGAGTTGTTTCCATGCCAGCAAGATTTTCGTTTTTCGACCACGCCTACTGCCTGACAAACCACAAAGCGCAGGGGCGCACTTTTGGCGCCGCTTACGCGCTTGCGAATCCTGTCATGGCAGACCGCGAATGGATTTATGTCGCCGTCAGCCGCTCGCGGTTCGCCACGACTTTGTTTGTCGACGCGTCCGCCCTTGGCCTGAACGATCCTGAGTCGCACCGCGCCACGGCGGACAAAGCCGCGACGCGGGAAGCGGTGATTGAGGCGCTCGCGGGGCGCATGGCCCGCAGCCGTGCAAAAGGAACGACGCTTGACTACATGAGCGAACAATCGCCGGGACTTTTTGCTCCCCGTGTCCTCGCCCATGAGGACGTTCGTCGCGAGCCTGCGGCATCGCGCGCTTCGCCTGCGCCGGCGCACTCCGCCCGCACCGCGGACAGAAAGACAGTCGTCGCGAGAGTCCGCCGCCTGCTGGGCAAGCGGCATCGCAAGCTTGTCGGCGACAAGTTGGCCGCCACGACACCGGCCGCCCCAGACGCTCTTCGCGAGCTTGAAGGGCCTGTGCGATGAGCGAACGAACAAGCAATGGACAAACTGTCGGGAACGAATCCGAGCGTGGCGCCCGTGGCTGGGATAGGGACCGTGTCAGCGTCCGCCTTTCCGAACGGCGAGCGGCCGCGCTGAGGCGTTTGGTTGCGGACATGCCGACCGCCACTCCAACCGACGCCATCGACAAAGCGATCGAACTTGCATGTGACGTCGCGCATGAGTCTTCCAGCGACTTGATTGAAATCCCGCGCGACGAGATCGTCGGGTTGGAGAACCGGCTCGCCTCTCACTTCGGTTCGCAAATCAATCGTTTGGTGGCTATGCTCGACGAACTCAGGGAGACGACCGACCAGCTTCGAGAGGCTTTTTTGGCAGCGTCCGATCTTGATGAACAAGGCGGCTCGGCGACTGGGAGCCAAACCGCGCCAGAGGCTGAGGCTGGGGTGCTCGACGCCCCGCTTGGCTTGGCCGATTGGTTGGCGCATGAGTCGGCCCGCGCTCAAACGCTCTCGGCGAAAAGGTCGGCCGTTGTGCGTGGTCGCGTCCAGAACCAGGTTGGCTCCGGCGATCAAGATGTCGCGCTCGTTCAATCCGGTCAGCTCGTTGCCGTGGATGGCGTCAAGAATTTAGCCCGCGAAGGCCGTGCGCCTTTGCTCCGTATCAATGTCGAGAAAAGCAGCGACCATGAACAGGCGCTCGTGATCGGCGCTGAAATCTGCCTCTGGTGCGAACGGCTAGACCGCGGCTGGCAGGCCAAGATTCATCGTGTCGAGAAGGATGGAAGAATCGGCGCCCTTGTCGCCACGCACCGCGGCTGACAGACGCTTTTTCAGCGCCGGAACCGGCGCACCGCGTTTGCACCGCGCAACGGTGCGTCCGGTGTATACGAACAAATGAATACGAACAAATGAATACGAACAAATGATCAGGATATCGACAAGTCAAGCGGGCTTTCCTGCGCTCGCTGCCGGTCTCAATCGATATCTACAAGCGCAGAGAACAACATTTTTTGCGACGGGCTCATATTAAGCTTTAACACACCGTAATTATCCCGAAGATCTTTTGCGAGCTTCATCGCTCGCAAACCTTCAGCTTGAAGAATGTAGGCCGCCGCTCTTGCCATGTCCTCCCAATCCGCCGCGACGTCGTCCCAGTGCTCGTTCAACTGTTCGCGCTCCAAATTCACTTCCCGTAAAAAATCTAAGATACGCGCATGATCGTCGGCATCGAGCGGCGAGCCGTCAATAGTGGAGTCATCCAGTGGCGGGACTGATGTTCGGGCGATCCCGCCGTCGTCGCCGGGAGAGCTAATGCCTATTGCAAATTTTGCGCATTCAAAAGTGAACACTTCGAAGCGAGACGCGATTTGAAGTGCAACAGTCTTTTTCTTTCTATCAAGCTCGTCGCGCTCCTTTTTGTCCTGCCGCTTATGCTCCTTAACCGTTTTTCTTTCGGCAAAGAAATATGCTGTCCAAGAACTGATGCCGACTGAGATTAGCGTGCTGATTCCCGTGGATAAAAAATTTACTGAGCGCAAATCCATCTTGTGTCATCCCGTAGAAATCAAAAAACGTATCATCGCCACTTGTTAAATTTGCCGGCCCTTCGTCAATTAACCGCACAACATCCAACTTGGTGTGGTTTTCCAAATGCTGTTGCGCCGCCGAGGTCAGCCGTCGACAACTTCAGAAACGGATATGAAACGCGATTTTTGCTGTGCTCTGTTGTCGCCCCATGGCATCAGTTTGACACGCGGGTATGTCAAGTAAAGCAGTCGCTTCGATCGCGTTACGGCGACAAATGCGTTTCGGTTTTCCTCCGCCATCTCTCTTGGCCGACCGACGGCTCGGTAATCAGGGAATGTTCCCTCTGCCATGCCAGCGACAAACACGACCTCAAACTCTAAGCCCTTCGACGAGTGAACCGTCAAGAGCGCGACCCCTTCGCGATGGGCCTTTTGCGTTGCGCCCAAAGCCTTGCTGCTCATGAAGCCGGCAAGCGTGCGCGATGGTCCATCAGAACGGAGGTATTGATCCCACTCCTGCTGAAAGACTGCCGCGTCCTCGTATATCGCACGACGGGAATTTTCGTCGAGTGTGTCTGCGTATTCCCTCATCAGCTTGAATGCCGGCATGAGGTCAAGACGCGCGGTGTTCTGAGAAATGGCCGTGATGGCGCTCACCACCGCCTTGGCTCGCGAGTCCGAAGAAGCGAGCGCCATCTGCGACAACGCCTTCAATGCGTCGGTCGCCGTTGGTGGCGGAGGCGTCACTTTCCATTTCAAGGCCAGCGCGGAGAAGTGCAGGCGATCCCTGGGATTCGCCATGACGCGCAGCGCAAGCTGAAAATCGTCCACCAACTCCGATTCGTTTTCATGGTTCGCGGTTAGCCGCTTGTGAAACGGAATGCCGCGACGGCGAAGCTCCTTTTCAATTTCAAGCAACGCGAAGCGAGTCCGGCCCAAGACCGCGCATTTAGACGGTTCCACTCCGCCTTCGACGTCCGGGTGTCCCTGCGAAAACAACAGCTCAATCTCGTCGACGATGAGCGTGGCTTCGCCCGCTTCGTTATCTCCAACAAACACGCGGGCAGCGCCCTTGATGGGGAGCTGCGCGTCCACAAGGTAGTGGGGATCAATCGACCGCGCGACACTCACCACCGCCTGCGACGATCGAAAATTCTCTGTCAACTCGATACGCTTCGCCCCGAACTCGGACAGGAAGCGCTCCATGTATTCCGGGCTCGACGTGTTGAAGCCATAGATGGACTGCTTTGGGTCGCCGACCATCATGACGTTTTTATACGCATCGCCGCACAGAGCGCAGAGCAACGCGTATTGCGCTTCGTTGAGGTCCTGCGCCTCGTCCACGCAGACAAACTTGTAAAGCCTGCGGTAGAAATCGGCGAGCTTCGGATTGTTGGTCAGCAGGCGATAAGCGAGCAGCAAAAGGTCGTCAAAGTCGTAGGCCCCACACGCGCGCAGCCCCGCGTCGTAAGCGTCGATGACGCGTTGGTCCAATTCGTCGCTCAGAACGGCGCAGCTTATCGGATGGGCCTTAATGCGCGAGATGGTTTGGAGCCAGTTGTCGACCATCCGATTCCGATCTTTGCGGTCGACGATCTGATTCACCTCTTCGTCGAGCAACGGGTCTTGCCGGATCGCTTCCAACAGGATTTCCTTGCGATCCTTGTGCTGCTCGAAAATGTGCGGAGTTCCTTCCACTCCGACCGATTTCCCCCGCTCGGTGATCATTTCGAGGCAGAAGCTGTGCAACGTGCCGATGAACGCGCGTTGACGGTTCTCGCCCAGGTCCGACAGACGGTCGCGCATCTCGTCGGCGGCTTTGTTCGTGAAGGTCAACGCCAGCACGCGGAAGTGTCCAGGAACATTCGTGAGCAGAGAGCGGACACGCTCAGTCAGCACGCGGGTCTTGCCCGATCCCGGGCCCGCAACGACGAGCAACGCCCCGTCGAGGTGGCTGACAACCGCGACTTGTTGCTGCGACAAACGAGCTTTTGTTGGGCTATTCATGATGCTTTGATCTCCACCTCGGCGATCCGTTTTTGAATCCCATGGTCGGCTCCGATTTTCGAAAGAAGCCTCTCGATATGCTGTGGGAATCGGCGGCTCTGGTCAGCCAATGTTGAAATCGTTCTGGCCAAAGGTTTGGCTAGACGAGTTTTTGATCCTTTCATGGCGTCCGCAGCGGCCCTAAGACGACCGCCCTCGCTCTTGTAGTCGCGGCTGCCCTTGTTCTTCCCGAGCGACAATCCATCATGGTTTTCGATATACCAGTCCAAGAACTTTTCGTGGCCGGAGGCTTCGTCCAGCGCAGTCTCTATTTCGGTGAGATAGCCGTCTGCCAGCAGTTGCGTTTCAAAATTTTTTCCGTTCGCGATTGCGACGACATTTGGGGATGCCGCAATGGGCGGACGTCCGGCCTTGTTCAATGCGGCTTCGAGATCGGTGATAGGTTTCTGCTCACCATCGGCCATCACATACCACGGGATATCAAGGCTCTTCGCAAGCCATATGAACGGAAAATAGTCAGTGCCGTTCACCCGGACGAAACTGAATCCTAGCTCATGGATGGAGGCGCCCCAATACTCTTCCGCCCACACCGGGAGCGCCTGTTCTTCCGTTTGTCCCTCAAATAACACAACCGCCCTCGCGAACAGAATGTCGCCTCGCGACTCGATCACCGTCTCTTGTAATTTCCGGACATCGTCTGCCTTCGTAAGCTCGGACAAGTTGAGCTTTGTCGCGCTCGTGTCCCCGCCCTTTTTGATAAAGAGCCTCAGGTCCTCCAACTGCGCCTGACCCGCGAAATACGGCGAATGGGTGCTGACGACCCGCTGCCCCTTGATCTTCCGAATGTGGGCGAACAGCGAACGTTGCGCCTGCGGATGAAGGTGCGATTCGGGCTCTTCCAGCGCGAGAACCGAATGCAGCTTGTCGCCGTTTGCCGTCGCAACGTCGCCTCGCCATGCGGTGAAGGCCCGGAACACCAGCAGCGAGGCCAAACTCCTCGTCCCCATTCCATGGCGCGACAGCGGAAACGACTGCGCGCCGGCGGTGGAAAACGATACGTCGACGCCTTTCGACAGGTCTCGAAGCTTTCGCGCGACAGGCGCGATGTCGATGCCGGCACTGTCGGCGGACACCACCGATTGAAGGTCCGCCAGGTTCGTTTTCAATCGTTGCAGCATTTCGCTCTTGTCGACGATCTGCTGATTGATCCCGGAGAGTTCCGCCTCCAACGCTGCCACGTCTTCGCCGGACAGGCCCAAATCCTCCGTCATTCGGCGCCAGAAAGACCCTTGACGACGCAAATCGTCCTCCAAATCTCGCTTGGCGTCGATGTAGTGCAGCGCGACCGGCTCAAGCTGGGCCGCCGTGAGCAGCTTGTCCTGCGTCGGCGTGCCCAACCAATCCGCAAAAGGCCGCCACTCTCGGAGGAACCGTCTCTCAACGACGTAATCGGCCTTCTCCACGCGCCAACCCAGCGTCGTGCGGAACACCATGAACTCGTCGAATTCTTGATCGTCGATGACGATGCCGGCCCCCCAGAGCGCCGTCCAAAAACTGCCCTCAGGAAACCTATCGGCAAATTCACCGTTCTCGCCGATCGGCCGAATCCGAACGTCCACGACAACCTGCCGCTCCTTCGGCGGCATCGCCTCGCCGTGCGCGAGGCGGATATCGTCTTGGCCTAGAATTTTGCGCCCGGAGCCAACCGCTGCAAACATGGCATCCAAGAAACTGGTCTTCCCCGCATTGTTTGCCCCGATCAACACCGTCAGGTCGCCCAACTCCACCTCAATGTTGGCCAATGACCGAAAATTGCTGATTCTGACGTCGGTTAAGGCTATGCCGCTATCGGCCGCGTATGTTGGCATCGGTTCTCCCCGGAAGGGTATAGATTTTATGCGCGAGCGCGGACGCTTTCGGCGAATGAAACGCGGCAGCGCTTCGCTTGACGGCCGCAATACGAGGGGCGCCCCGAAAACTATGCGGGCGCGCCGCTCCGCCCACTGTTCTGGGGGGCATTATCACTCGGTTTTTGGGATAACCCGCCGATGGAGTGCCTCATTTGAGCGCCGTGCGGTTGCTGGCCAGCTCTCCGACTTGGCGTTTTTCAGTCCGCTCGTAGAAGAACGGCCGCTTGCTATTTATTCGCAGGTCGCTCATATTAATTGCTGGCGCCAGCCGTCCCCCGATGGGAGCCCCGGCACCCAAGGGCTGCGAGTGATCGCATGAAAACCGGCATATTGGCCCCTATGGACGCCGCTTTCGGGTTGCTCGACGAAACAACCGGCCAACCCGTCCCAACCACCGTTACACCGTTCACGCGTCCGACGGAGCGGGGATCTCGGACAACACCGACGCACAGGGCTAAACGCAAAGCCACGAAGCGCACTCGCCTGCCTCTTTGCGGTTCTCGTCGCATTCGACGCATGTCGGAAACGCCTACGGCACCGGAGCAGGCTCGGGCCGGCAACCACATCAGGCTGACAGACGACAAGCTTGCCCGGCGTTCTTGAGACTCAAAGTTGATATGAAAAAAGGCCCTGCGGGCCTTTTTTCGAGTAGGAGGGCGGACAGCGATTACGAGTCAATCTCGGCAAATCGCTTTCCGCTTTTCGACAGCGCGTCGATCGCCTTCTGCTGATCCGCAGCCGACAGCTTGCGTGGCCTGAAAACTGGGGCGCTTGGCCGCCTCACGATCCGTTCGCCTCGAGCTTGCTGAGGGGATCGCACAACAACCGTTGGTTCATTCCCGCTCCAAACACTCGCTGCCGCTTTCAGAGCCGCCGAAAGTTTGCCGAAGCTCCTGGGTTTGAAATGGATAATCATCTCAGACCTCCGCAAGATACCTGTTAAGCCACTCTTTTGCTTCCGGGTGGACAAGGCTAAATTCCATATACCAGCCGTCGCCCACCGTAAGCCAAAAATCTTTTCCACCTTCCACCAACGCTAGCACATTCTGGACCGTCTCGCAATCCCTCAGTTTTTTCGGATATTTCTCAAAATAAGGAAGCATCTCACGGGTCTTTTCGTGGAGATCCATGTCGAAACCCATTTTGGGCCAGACGTTAAACCCAATCCACCGGTCTTGCGCGGCGCCCTCAGCCGTCCGCTCACGATCGCCCCAAGACCGTCCCCCGGCTGCCATCAAACGCAGGCGATCAAACGTCGGGCCGGAAGATATTTTGCCGATAGTATCGACCATCGATCGAACCATGAGCGCGCCGACCCCGGAAAAACCGAAATTCTTGTTGAAGTCTATAAGCTTTATGTATAAAGCTAGCGAATCTTCCGAGCTTCGGTAAACCACGATCTCGTTTTTCTTGGAAATATAGGCCGGATTCTTTACTGTTAACACTAGGCCCGCCGGCACCTGTTCGATTTTGGCCGGAGGATCGTCATAACCAGGCTCGTCTTCTGTTGGGCCTTTGGTCGAGACGGTAACGACCGACCCTTCTGGCGCCCCCGCCAAGCCAATCAGCTCAGCGTCCTCAAAAGAGTATCCAATAAAGTCGGCGATGTCCTGCGGCTGAAGGCCATCGGCGAACAATATGGTCGACGTTAGAGGGTTGAAGTAAGCACGCTGCCGAGTTGATATTAGTGCGGGGTTCATGGACGCAAAGCGGCTAAGCAAATGTTAGGTTAGATTCCAGGCCCATCAAAACATAATGGACACGCATTTTAACTCGCCCACCACGGTCCGTTCTTGCCAACTATCCAAGATAATCAAGCCTGCGGCCCTGATCGACGGAATTTCGACATAGCTTCATCCGGATTAACAATGGCATCTTGGATTCGAGAAAGTTCGCTAAGGACAACGTCACTGGTGAGCTTTTCAACCCGATGGCTCAATACCTCGAACTGCTGCATGAGCAGACGCCCCTCTGATGGGGTCTTGACACCCTGAGCGCTAAGAACCACCTTGCGCGTCTCGTCCAAGAAGTCGCACAAAATTCCGCCTTGAGCGGGCGAATTTGTGCGAAGGATCAGGCGAAGATGACTCGATCGCTGGCCATTTTCCGTCTCTCGTTCGCTGTTCCCTTTCGCAAATCCCCTTCTCAGCTCATCAAGCTTTCTGTCGCGCTCTTCGATTGGGATGATTTGATCATTGAAGATTTCACTATGCGTTCGTCGCACGGCATCCCATTTCCAAATAATGGTTTTGGACTGAGAGAGATGAATCGCCATCTCGGCGTTTAAGTCATCAATCCATTTGGGGCGCTTGTCCACAAGCAACGATGCCGCAGCCCGCGCGTTGGCAGTCCGCTGCTCGGTCAAGACTTCCTGCGAATGTTTGAGATTGGCCCTGGCAATCTTAAGCATGCGGCTTTGCGTAAAGATCGCGACGCACGCGGCAATCATCGCTGCTGCCAAACCGGCCAAGGCTGCGATGGCCGGCCCCGGGTTTTTTAGCACAACCGCCGTTATTTGCGACCACACTCTGCCTCCCACATTCGCACTTTAATCCGTGAAGCGCCCTAGCTGGGCGGCAGGCGACTATATCGCACCCACCCACAAAAGTGCGGATCATCTCTTGTTATCCAAGCGGCGCCCCTCAGGGCAGCGCGGTCGACCCCATCGGGGGGCAATCTCTGCCGGCGGCCTGTCTAGCAAGCAACGCAAACGCCACTGCGCCAATCCGGCGCAGTGGCGACCATTTTGACGTTGAACTCCCTCTCCGCTTTAATTCGAGAGCCGGCGTGCATCCCGCGGTCGCAGGCCGTGGGCGTTACTTTGGCTTAATACGCATCAATTTTCACGCTTTGCCCGTGAATGATGGCGTGTTGAATGTCTGCCATGCTGGCACGAAGCTTTTGCAGATCCGTATCAAGCTCCCAGATGCCCAAATTCGAGTTTCTTTCCGCGTGCGCCTCGACAAGCTGATCCGCTCGCAGACCCGTTGCGATGTCGACCGCTGGACAGTGGTAGAGACGAGCAATCTTTTCTCGCATGGTTCTTGGAAATTTCGGGATGAGCACAAACTCGAAATATTCCGGCGAGAAGTGCCCTCCGCTTCCTCCGACTGCCATCAAATCTATAAGGCCTTGCGATCTATACCAGTTAAAAATGCAACGGAAATAGATTGATTCGACGATATCTTCGTCTTCTCGGCGCAAATAAAGGCCGTGGGCATTAGTCGTGGCAAACTCGGGGGCATCAATCAGAACGATTGAGCGCCCCTTTTGAAACCCGGCCTCCCCGATGAGAACATCCCCCTTGCGCAGCAACGCCAATTTTTTCTTGGTCCCGAGCCATGCGATCCTCGACATCGTCCCCCATTCCGAGATGTTCGCGGGGATCAACAGTGTGTAGAAACCCGGCCTCTGGACATCGGAATCCAACCGAGTCCCCAAAAGTTTGATTTCCAGGCTCGGCCCCGGCGTGACCGTGAAGCCGGCGGAGCTTGGCGTCTCATACCCCTTCGTGTAATTCAATACTGGCCATATCTTTTCCTTGTAATCCGAGCTGTAAATTGCAGCATCCAGCCGCCCTAAAACTCGGATGTCGTGCGACGATGGCTCCGAATATACGAACGTCTCGGGCGATTGCTTACTCGCCATTTCTTTCTCTATGGTGTCGTCGATTTCCTGATTGCGCCGTCGAATCGCCAGTTCTTTTTCAATGATTGCGCGACTCAGCGCGCTCACGTAGCGGATAACGTTCTCCGCATCGGGCTGCGCCGGGAAGGGTATCTTGCAATTGAGCCAAAGAGTTTTTGCGTGTGCGATCGTTGCGCCGCGCGGAACCATGCTGAAAAGTTGAGTTTTGAGAATTGGATGCTTCAGAAACGCAAAAAGATAGTGGCGATCAACATCTGCTCGCGGAATCAAGCGCACGATGCCGCCGCTGATCGAATGGTTCGGCATATCTTCGGTGACGATCGAGCAGGCGCCCACGTTTGAGTCCTTCGCCAACAAGATATCACCCTTCTTAAGAACCACGTCAGGCAAAGCACGGGGGTTCAATGGGACGAAAGATCCGCCTTTCGGAGAAAGCAAACAGGTGTGGTCTTGCAGTGCTTTGGTCCGGATAAGATAGGCCGGGGAGACGCGCATGTATGATACAGATCCTGGGTCTGACCCAATCTGATAGCCATCGATGAGCTCGCTCACCAATCTGCAATTGGGATTTGGCATCTCCACCGTTTGATACATTCCAGCGGAGAATGACCAATTGTTCGCAGCCATGGCTCCTGACTGTATCGTCGCAGGAACGACCAAAAGGTCTTCGCTCATTTCCCCCCCTTTGCCGCGCCCTGCTTCTTCCCTTCGCTCACGAAAAGCTTTCCAACCATCTCCTCCTGGCCCAGCGCCCAACCCTGAAAATCGGCCACCGTCTGAGTGAACTCCTCGTCCAATACGGGGCGCCCATCGCGATCGACCATGATTTCGAAAGACTCTTCATCTATTTTGTAGATCGGATTGAAAAAAACGTTGCGCTTGCTCGTCCGACGCTCATAACCGACCTGTTTGATATCCCTCACAAACACGCTGTATCCGGCTTCATTGAGCTTTTTCAATGCCGCTTTTTTGGGTTTGTAGGCAATGATGATGCTTGTGTTGACGCCAGTCTCCGCGAACACATTGGAAGGTAGATCAAACAATGCGACGATTCGCATTTTGCTCATCAGCCAATGCCGTATTTGCGCATATTTGTTGATCGAAGCAATTGAATTCGATAACACTATCCCGAGCCGGCCGTCGTCTTTCAATATGCGATACGCGTTTTCAAGAAAGACCACCCCGAGATCAAGCGCGTCGCCTGGTTTCGCGGATGTCTTTTTCTGCTGGCCCTCCGCGTCCTCGGGTCCCGCCTTGCGCTCTCGAGCCATCCCCCAGGTTTCGTAGAGCTCGATCACCCTTTTGTCGAATTCGGTTTTTGGACGATACGCTCGGTCGTCGCCAAAAGGCGGATTGGTCAGCACAACGTCGAACTTGACCAACTCGGTTCCGTCGCTCCACTCGTCCCATTTGCCGCCTTTGTGCATGCCTGGGTCAAGTTCGACGAGCTCCGCTGCCCCGCTCCCTTCGGCGGGCAGCGCAACTTTTGAGAGAATCGAGCCTTTATCTGAGCGTTCGAACAGCTTGGCCTCTCCGTCCCCATTCAAAAGCATGTTCAAGGTCGCCAAGCTGATCATGTTCGCATCCAGGTCGACGCCGTATATATTGGCGTCGTCCAATCCCCACCCCGGCGCTTTCTCTCTTGAATGCACGAATGCTAATGACAAAAAATCGCCAATGCCACAACATGGGTCGATGACTTTGTCGGCGCTGCGTGGATTCACTAACTTTACGATGAAATCGATAACGGGAATGGGCGTCAAGAATTGAGCCGCATCGTCTCGCTTGAATGAATTGGCAAAATTATAAAAGACAAGCTGATAAAGATCACTCTTGGCTGACTTGACGAAGGAGTAGTCTTGGAACGCCTCGCATATCGCGACGGCCGCCCGAACGTGGTTGGCGTCCTTCCAGTTCAGCTCTTCTTGCTTCAATATTTTGCGATAGTCCACCGCCGCAGCGTCGCGCAATGCCTTGATCCGTTTGATGAATTCCTGGATCGGCTTCTCCGACAGTTTCGCGAAGCTTCGTTCATCGGGCGAGACATAGAAATCAAGATTGCGTTGCGGGAAATGCGCATTCCTCTTTTCATCAAAAATCTTCAGAGCGAATACTTGGATGAGTATCGAATACCCTCGTTGATTGACAAGGCCGCCGCGGTCTAAAGCCCGAAGAACTTCGGAGAATGCCAACTGGATCTGCGCTGAGGCGATGGAAGTCACCAGCGAAAGTTGAGCTAACGACCTCGCTGAGCGATCATATTCTGCGGGGCGATTAACGGTCTCTTTTAGCTCATCAAAAGAGGGCAGGTAGACGTAAGGATCGGGCAGATGCAACGAAAGATCGCCGATCGCGCTTGCGTCTCCCTTCTGATTCTTTGATTCATCGTAGCGGATGTAGCGTCCGTTCCGGCGCTGGAATATAAAAAGCCGCGAGAAATCGTAATAAATGCCGAGAACATTGGATTCGCCGGGTTCCTTTTCGCGCATGGCAGGCTTGATCTGCCCCACGAACACCTTGTCCACATCCTTGTCGTTTTTCTTGAACTCGACAATCGCGAGAAGATGATCGCTCAACCATTCAATATGTCGAGCGTCGCGGCTTTTCCAAAAGGAGCTGTAATGCTCGACCCACTCCGGGCTATCGAAGATCGCGGCATCGATTTTCAGTGGGTGCGACCCGGCGCTCCCTTTGGGGAACCTAATTTCCACTCCAATGTAGTCTTTGGAATACAGCCCGCTGAAAACCATTGAGTTGACAAACTGCCATTTGAAATACTCTTCGATGGGCTCGCCAGCCGCATTGCGTATGCGAGCCGGTTTTGCGCTCTTGCCGTCGACGGGGACGATGCATGGCGTTTGGCTCTTGCCCTCGTGGGCGCGGTCGAAATCGGCGCGTGCGTCAGCGAAAGAAGAGTATTCGTGTGAAACCATTGGCAATGTTCTCTGGAAGTGGGGCGGAGCCGTCCCGCGGGTCAGTCGTGCGATGCAAAGCAGCGAATTTTACGCGCTGCCGCTTGCGCACAGAGCACACCCAGAAATTTTTTACGCTAAATCGAGGCTGGGGGCGATCGCTCGGGCCTGATGACAGCGCGTGTCCGTGCCCCCGGCTTGCGGAACCACCGCTTCTGGAACCACTGGATATCCATGCCATCCACGAGACGGCAGGAGCATCGCGCGATCTGACTTGCGCTTATCCATTGAATCAAGCTGGGCGAAGGAGGTGCGGTATGTCGGAAATATCGGCGCACACCGACTTGGAGGAGGATGTTTCCACGGGGGATGCGGAACAACTCAGGGATTTCATCGCCGAGCTTTTAAAACACCTCTACATTCTGCCGAGCAAGCTGGCCACCCGAAGGGCATACGCGAGTCGCACAGCTCCGCCATCTCGGTAGGGCTCGCCTCATTTCGGCGGCTTCGCTCGCGCCCCCCGGCGACGATGCCTTGCGCGCGCGGGCACCTTCGGCCATGCTGCGAGAGTCAAAGGCTCTCGGAGTCCAAAGGCAAAGCGTTTCGCCCTAGAAGGCATCCCATATTGAAATGCAGCGGCCAGTGAGTTCGACCAATCGAGTTTGCTGTCTTTCGCACGATTGACCAACACGCGTTTGCGTGCCATAGGTTCGAAAGCTATGAAGCCGGCACGTGCTCGCGCACAACCAAAAAGAATGGATCGTAAAACGACTCCCTGTCCAAATGGCATGCTTGAAGCCGTTTTCGATGTCCCGGCGCATGCGCAGTTCGACGCTCTCCCGAACCAGCGTGTTCAGGTGCTCGGCGTCGACGCCCGAGTCTTCGCCAGCCCCGCAGATGAAAGCAGGCGACGAAGAACGCGATGAGAAAATCAAGCTGGTCGGCCGATTACAGCTCGGCGTCGATCGCGCCAACGGATCATGCGCCGATATTAGCCATGCCATCCCTCAACCTCCTGCGGCGCCAAGCCACCTATCAATCCCATGACGACACAAATGCTCGCCACCTTCAACCCAGGGCGGCATTTCCGACAAACGGCATTGCGGCTGCCCGCGCGATCGACTAAATAGGTTGCGCAAGTCCTGCACCAAAACGCACTCGTGCGATGGAAGAGCCTATCGCAATGGCAACCACTTCCAAGGAATCAAGCACCATGAAAAGGAGATCATCGTGCAAAAAAATGTGATCAAAAAATTTCGCTTCGATAGATACAATGCGATCGCTTTAGTTGCCTTGTGCGGAGCTGTTTTGGCCCTTATTTTGAAGCTGACACTGGGGCTGTGAAGCGCCTGCCTGCTGCCATGGGATGAAAGATATAAGTGAGAAGAAGACGGTCAGACTAGCCAAGGCGATAGCAAGACGCTTGTCTCCACCTTGCTGCTCTGGGGAACCAGCGTTTTTTGACAGGTAAGAGTTGGCGGTCAGGAAACCACTGAATCCCGTTAGAACTGAGATCACTCGCAGATAGGTCGATAAACTGTTTGCGGTCGGATGCGCGAACAATATCCCCAACAACGCGACGAATAAAAATCCTATTGCGACGTTGTTCATCCAGTTAGCCTTAGCGAAAAGCTGAACCAACGCCCGCCCCCTCCGTTTGACGAAGCGAACCGATTTCGATGAAACCGAGGAGCTTTTCACCTGATCGTCGCTCCCCTGCGGACTGCTCGGTTTCGGATTCTGCTGCGGCTGCATGTTCATGGACATCTCCAGCGACTATGCGCTCTTAGTAGACAGTTTGTATTGCCCTGGCTGTGATACTATCAGTGAGCCGTTTTCCTTCATACGAAATTCTGGCTTGCTAGCGCCAAGCGATTGATTTCGTTGGCGAATCGCCCCGGGTGGGTTGCCCTCCCTGATTCGCCACCAAGTTGTAAAGAAAGCCGCTGCTTCGAAAGAAGTAGCGGCTTTTTGTTTGGTTGCGGCTTGACGCTCACCCCTTGCCCGTGTCCCACAAGGGCTTGACGGCCATCAAACGCTCTAAACCTCGATTGGCACCCTGTGGTGCATCGAGCAACTCAGTGAATAGCCACAACCTATTTTCGTTCACGCTGAAAAAAACCTGATCCGCCACCCTGGCTTTCGCGCGTTCGCGCGCAACTTCGGGCACTAAGTCCGTGCGATTCTTGCCCATCGGATTTGCTGCATGGTCGAACAAGTCGCGCTGCTCCGGCAGCACACGTAAATCGATGGAAGCGTCACGCATGGGCTCTTCCTTTATATGTATGCACAACAGCTACGCATAGTAGGTTCAGGGGAACCTCTTTATTTCCTCAGAGCACCGTTCGCTGTTCGTTACGCGGCGAGGCTTATGCTCCATATTGGATCTAAGCAAGCCCGAGCCAAGTTTTAACTCTTGCCCACCAACTCATTTGCACGTCCGTCAGCGGTTGTTGATAGTCCGCGAGCGTGTAGTTCGACCGATGAGGAGTGAATGATTGTGGAGATGATGGCGACTTGGCCGCCTCGGGCGGAGGAGTTCGCTGCTGCCTATCTAGCTCACGCTGACGCTTCAGGTGTGGAACCGATTGCGTATGCTCGATAAAAGTATGTCCCGGGCCATACTCTGATATCGACACGGAATCGGCCTCTTTCGGAGCGACCGGTTTTCCGTTCTCGTCAACAGAAACAGTTTCAACTTCAACTAGAGGGATACACCACGCTGCGTGCGCGCGATCTGTTCGCTCCCCGTTCGCATCAGCACAACGGAAAATGAAGTCTTCCGGATACTTGGACGCGTCCTTAATTTCCGTGCTTTGATTCCACGAATATTTGAATGCGATCGACCCGGGGTGCGGGGCGGAAGGCTCTTGCGCACCGCGTGGAAATTGCTTTGCCATCTCTGTCGCTCCAGACGTAGAAATGCAGCCGCACGCAATGGCGGCGATACAGAGGCTAAGTGAGATGCGGCGATTGACCGTCACTGTGCGATCTTGTCGAAGTATTCGTATCGAGCACGATAGCGCTTGCGCCCGTCCGTCTCGCACGGCGTTCCTTTGCTCGACCAATACATGTTGGCAGACTCCGCAAAGTCTTCAGTCATGTTGTTTCTCGCGTATTGCGATGGTGCCTGCCCATCGCTCGTCATAGCGTCCTGCCAGTCCTGTTTCTTTGCAGGATCGCTCCACAAAGCTTCGCTCCACAGATGTCCCGTTTCATGCAGCATCGTGCTATCGACGTATCGCTGTGGAAAAGTTGACCAGCCTTTTCACGGAAAAAACGCAACACCCTGTTTAATATTGGCGGTCGCGGCTGATGAGAATGACCAATCGCCGTATTCTTCCTGCCAGAGCACATCCCGAGGGTTAGGCAAGGCATTAAGCGAAACCCTGTCCAAGTCTTTGTACTGCTGCGGCGGAACGGCTTCAAGCGCCTTCGCGATCTCTTTCTGACCGGGTATGCCGTAGCCTTGCGCCGGAGTCTGCGCGGGCAC
The DNA here is from genome assembly GCF_002220365.1 of Caballeronia sordidicola. Classification (GTDB taxonomy): domain Bacteria; phylum Pseudomonadota; class Gammaproteobacteria; order Burkholderiales; family Burkholderiaceae; genus Caballeronia; species Caballeronia sordidicola_C. The sequence goes on from NZ_MTHB01000165.1 coordinate 127,655, forward strand.
GTAAATACTGACCGGACGACCGATTACGGTAGCGTCGTACTGAGTTGCAGCACCTGCCCCACCGCCGGGAAAGTCGAAGGTAGTCTGTTTGCCAGGGCTTACCGTGACGTGGTTTACGTGCTTGTATAAGTCAGCTGGCGCGTCAATGCGAGCTTTCGAACCGTCGAGATAGGAGCAGTCTGTTTTGGGCTTTGCATCGGGTACAGGGGCTGGATAGATTCCTTCTGAATTGTCATCGTCGGCAACGCGCGCTGACGAGGCCAGAGTTGAAGCACCGCTGAAGCCTCCCGCCGCAGTCCTCGCGACCGCCGATCCTTCATCCGTGGTGAGGAAGATTCCCGGGTTCTTGCCCACGATAACCCAATTCTTTCCGCAGGGGCACAGCACGGGATCGCCGTCGAGAACAGCGTCGCGTCCTTTTTCCGATATTCCTTTGCCAGTGCCATATATCTTGAATGCGCCCTTGCAGTTACCGCAGGTCGTCTCATCGCCGCTCAGGGCGATCTTCTTCCCGTCATCGTGAAACGTCGATGAGTAAGCCATAACAAAACCGCCCGTCGTAGTCGGATCAGCATGCCGAACTGCCGCCTTACGCATGGATGGTCCCACTGTTCGTGTCGGCAATCGGCGGCAGCGTATAGGCGGGATCGAACAGGCCGGGAATTAGTTCGCCCTCTCGAACCGTGATGCCGAATCCATCCTGCAATGTTTCCGCGATCGTGTCGCCGTTGCTTAGCCGAGAACCGACCAGCGCGAACGGCTTGTCTTCCCAAGCAGCAGCGAACCCCGCGCCGTCAATAATGCAAGCCTCGCTGCCATCGGCGTATGTGACGATATCGCCCACACGGGCCAAGGCCAATACTTTGTATTCCGCCTTCGTTGATACCCGCGTGACATGTCCTCCGTCCTTAGTGCGTGAGCCTATGGTTACAAAAAGGTAGGTCGTTTCGGTGTTCTTCTGTTCAGGCATTCAAGTCTCCTAAGTGAATGGATGCAGCGACTACGCGCTACGTTTCTCAGCATAACCATCGTTCACAAAATTATTTGTCAAGAATGATCAGGAACGGGCGGCCTTCAAGCGGATGGACTGATGCGCAGTCCTTGTCGCGACAAAAAATGACCCTTTTTATGCTGATCTCTTCCGACTTTCGACCTGTGCGGCTAAGTACGTCAGAGAAGCCAGTCCTGATGGCGGCGCGCTCGCCTATTTTTGTTGCTGGCTATGTCATACGCTCTTGTTATTGAAACCCTCCAGCCGCCAAGTGCGCAGTCGCAGTAGTTCATGCGTCGCCTCGCGTGTGCGGAGCACTTCCAGTCGTGCGCTGAAGTGATGCAGGTTCGGAAACAGGTTACTCAGCGGGCCGCGCACGGCACCCGCTTATTGCGGAATTCAAATCGGCTTTTGCGCGGGTAACGCTAGGCGACAGCGCCGGTGTTGAAGGGACGATCGACGTCCGTCGCCAGGTTATTGGAAAATGAAAATTGTCTCCTGGACAAACAATCATTACCCTCCAGTCGAGCTCAGCCAATCGCCGCTCGACGTCTTTATCCCGCTTGGCGTTCGCGCCGAGTTTCGGTTGCCAAAAATCGAGCCGCGACTTGGGCAAGCGCGCTAAGCGGCAACCCTCGTGCATATGCCAAAAGCAGCCGTGGACGAATATCACCTTGCGCCTTCGCGCGAATACCAAATCGGGACACCCTGGCAGACTCTTCCCATGCAACCGATACCGGAACCCCATTCGATGAACGAGGCTGCGGACGGTGCGCTCAGGCTTGGTGTGTTTGGCTTTGATACGCGCCATTCGTTCACTACGCTCGAGGGGAGTCGAAGTGTCCATAGGTCCCATCACTTAGCGCTACTGTCCGCCACCCCACGCTGTCAGATTGTATCGTGCAGGGGTGGTGCTGTGGGTTCAAGAGCTTCGTTGACCGGGGGTACGATTGCTCGGTACAACCACCCAAGAAGCGACCCACTGCGGCGAGGGCCATGTCATGAAGTGACCGTCTAGTCTCGGTACTCGAAGCACCTATACTTGTGACTACGCTTGATCGATGCACTGGGCGAAAACGCTATTTGGTACCGTTCACGTCACAATCGAACACTGTCCGATTCAATGGCGTTGAGGTGACTAGTTCGATTCGTTGGCTTTAGTGGCAACCACTACTTGTCCTGCACTAAACGCGCCCACGGTCAACCTGTTGAAAACGCCCGCATGCGTGACATTCATCCCATGCGAAGCGCCTTCAATCGTCACTCTCCGCGCTCCTTCGATCCAACCTTCCAGCGCTCCCACCGCATCCCGAAACATCCGCGGACTCTTCTCCCCATCGATTAGCAACGCAGGGCATTGCACCCTCGCCGCTGAATGCGCGTCGTAGGCCGGCAACGGATCTCTGAACTGCAGCGCCAACGTGTTCGCGTTATCCATCGCCATCGCCTTGAACTCCTTCGGACTCCTCGCCCAAAAACCCGGCCGACTCACCGAATCCACAAAAAGCTCCAACCCCGCATCAACCTCCCCGCTACCAATCAACTCCGCCGCCTTCGCCCGCAGCGCATTAATCGGCGCCGGCAGCACCGTCCGCGCTCTCCCATCATCACCAGACCGAGCCACCGCCCCACCCGGATCAGCAAGCACCAACGATTTCACCAGCTCCGGATACCTCACGGCCAAATGAAACGCAACACACCCACCCCGCGAGTGCCCGACAACATGAACCGCCCCAACGCCCAAGAGCTCGATAAACCGCCCCAACTCATCAACATGCGCGTCCCAGCTAAACTGCCTTGATCCACCAGCCATTGCACCAAACCCCAACACCCCCGAAGGCCAATAATGCGAAAGACTCGGCGCGACACATCGATACTGCTTGGCAAGCGGCCCTAACTGCGGCTTCCAGTATCGAAAGTCACAAAGCGAGCCATGCACGAACAGCATCACCTCATGATGCTCGTGCCCGGTCTGTACAAAGGGAATTTGCAAACCATCATCAAGCGTGGCGATATCCGGTTCTGGCAGGCCAAAAAGTTGCGAGGAATCCACCCCGTCCAACAGCTTCATCCGTTGCAACTCCGATTAACGAAATACCGCGAAAAACAAAACCCCGCAGCAAAACCTCACTCCGGCGCCGTAGCCCGAACAGTAACCATATCGCCCATGCTCCTATCATCGTCATCATCGAGCGAAGAGGATGAAGAAGACTCCGAATCCAACGACCCAGCCGTCCGTAAAGAATCAAAAGGAATCGCCTCCACCGGAAACCCCTTCTTCTCCCAAGCGTCCAACCCGCCCTTCAGCGGCCGCACATTCCGAAACCCCTTCGCTTTCAACTGCCGCACGATCTGCTTCGCCGTCGCTTCATTCGGACACACGCAATACACCACGACTTCGTGTTCCTGAAACATCTCATCGACTTTCCCTGACGACTGCAAATCCAGCGGAATCGCGCCTGCAATCCGATGCGCCTCCTTCCTCCTCACCTCTTCCGGCCGGGCATCGAAAATAACGGGCGGTGCGTCAGACCGCATCATTTCATCGAGTTGTTCGGGCGAGATCCGATACTTCGCGAGCCATCGACGAAACTGCAGGCGACGCACCCACCGGTACGCCAAAAACGCGCCTGCAGCCATCCCGAGCACATCGAGCGCGGTGAGCCCATATGTCCTCACGAACATCAGCAGTTGCGCGACTTCGGCCTTCAAGATCGCGCCGCCAAGCATCCACGCCGACGCCCAAAGCGTCGCGCCCACCAGATCCCAGAACACGAAAACCCGCACATCGATCAGCGTCGTGCCCAGCAACGGCGACGACACCAATCCCAATCCCGGCACGAATTTAGAGAGCGCCAACAAAGGCACGCCGAATCGCTCGAACCAATGCCGGGCGGTACGCAAAGTGGTATCGAGGGAAAGAGAAAACCGCACGAGCGAGTTCAGAAACCGCCGGCCATACAAACGCCCGGCAGCGAACCAAAGCGAATCGGCGATGATCACCGCAATGACCGCGGCCGCCAACATATGCCAGAACGAAGCCAGCCCCGCCGCGACTAACGTGCCGGCCAGCACCAGCATGGGTGCAGCGGGAATGGGGACGCCAAGTTGGGTGGCGAGCACGCTGACGAACACGGCCCACGCGCCCCACGACGACACAACGGAAATCGGGACGTGCGGCAATTCGGGCTCCTTCGGGACGATGCGCAGCGCCGCGTGTCAGATAGAACGGACAAACCGGACAAGCCGGACAAGCCGGACAAGCCGGAGAAACCAATCAAAACAGCGCTCGGACCCGCAACTTTATCGCGAAAATGAAAATATCGCCGAACGGACCGAACGTCGATTTTCTCCGCCCTACCCCTCAATTCGCGCCCGCGTCACCCCCAGCAAACCGCCCATCGCGTCACGCGCCGCCGCCGAATTCCGCGCGACGATGGCATCGAAAACGGCCGTATGTTCCGCCATCGATGCGTTGAAAACCTCCGCCCGCCGCGCATTCAACCGCAACTGCGCCTCAAGCGTGCGCTCGATCAATGTCCCGAGCGGCACCAGCAATTCATTGCTGCACGCATTCAACACGCTCAGATGAAACCGCAGATCGGCACGAACCCATTCATCGACATTGCGAGCATCCAGCATCGCCCGGTGCGCATCGTTGAGGCGCGCCAACGCGTCGTCATCATGATTCGCAGCAGCCAACGCAGCCGCATACGGCTCGATCATCTCGCGCATTTCCTGCAGCTTGATCGCGAACTGCAGCGGCTTGGCGACGCGCGAATACCATTCGAGAACGTCGGCGTCGAGAAGATTCCAGGCCTGCCGAGGCCGCACGCGCGTGCCAATCTTCGGCCGCGATTCAATCAATCCTTTCGATGTCAGCGTGCGCAACGCCTCGCGCAACACGGTCCGGCTGACGCCAAAACGCTCCATCAGTTCGGCTTCGCGCGGCAGCGTAGACGCAGGCGGAAAATCGCCGCGCAAAATCTCGGTGCCAAGGTCGTACGCCACGCGTCCGTGCAGATCTTGCTGGATATCCTTCCCCTTTCCTAAGATTGTCGCCAAGCAATCGAAACCACGCGATTATACGGACCCTTCCCCGACAAGGGTTTCCGTCTAATAGTACTATTAATATACACACCAAACGGATTTTTGATAGCATAGAAACCCTCGTTCCCCACTCACTGTAAAAATCAGGAGACGCCAGCATGAAAATCACCAAACTCGAGACTTTTATCGTTCCGCCGCGCTGGTGCTTCCTGAAGATCACGACAGATGAAGGCATCGTCGGCTGGGGTGAACCGGTGGTCGAAGGCCGCGCGCACACGGTCGCGGCGGCAGTCGATGAGCTGTCGGACTATCTGATCGGCAAGGACCCGCTGCTGATCGAAGACCATTGGCAGGTCATGTATCGCGCGGGGTTTTATCGCGGCGGCCCGATCGGCATGAGCGCGATTGCGGGCGTCGACCAGGCGCTGTGGGACATCAAGGGCAAGCACCACGGCGTGCCCATTCACGCGCTGCTCGGCGGCCAGGTCCGCGACCGGATCAAGGTGTATTCGTGGATCGGCGGCGACCGCCCGAGCGATGTTGCGAACAACGCACGCGCCGTCGTGGACCGTGGTTTCAAGGCGGTGAAGATGAACGGTTCGGAAGAACTTCAGATCATCGATACCTTCGACAAAGTCCAGGCCGTCATCAACAACGTGGCGGCGGTGCGTGAGGCGGTGGGACCGAATATTGGCATCGGCGTGGACTTCCACGGCCGCGTGCACAAGCCGATGGCGAAGGTGCTCGCGAAGGAGCTCGACCCGTTCAAGCTGCTGTTTATCGAAGAGCCGGTGCTGTCGGAGAACGTTGAGGCGTTACGCGACATCGTGAACCAGACGAGCACGCCGATCGCGCTCGGCGAGCGTTTGTACTCGCGCTGGGACTTCAAGCACATCCTGGCCGGCGGTTATGTGGACATCATCCAGCCGGACGCGTCGCACGCGGGCGGGATCACGGAGTGCCGCAAGATTGCTTCGATGGCCGAAGCCTACGACGTCGCCCTCGCCCTCCATTGCCCGCTCGGGCCCATTGCGCTCGCGACCTGCCTGCAAATCGATGCGGTCAGCTACAACGCTTTCATCCAGGAGCAAAGCCTCGGGATTCACTACAACAAGGGCAACGACCTCCTCGATTACATCAAGAACCCGGAAGTCTTCAAATACGAGGACGGCATGGTGATGATTCCGCAAGGGCCAGGCTTGGGCATCGAGGTGAACGAGGAGAAGGTGCGCGAGATGGCGAAGGTTGGGCATCGCTGGCGCAATCCGGTGTGGCGTCACGCGGACGGCAGCGTTGCAGAGTGGTGATATGAAGAATTGCGCTGCACCGCACTATGCAGAAGCGGAAGGCATCGTAGAATAGCGTCGTTGAGGCGGGAATTCCGTCTCGGCGACGTCACCCATGTTACGTAATCGAGGTAACGGCAAGCTGAATCCGCCAACGGTTACAACATTGAAAATAGCTTCCTCTCGGCACACGAAACCCTTGTGCCGCAAGGCTTTGCATGCGGTGACGACGCCTGGCCCGCGTCTTGCATTATCTGGCGTACGTGTGTTTGTTTCGACCCAGCGCCCGGGAAGAGCGCAACGACCAAGCTAGAGAGTCCAGCATGTATTACTACACCCTTCCAGATGAATTCGTCCGCACGCAGATGGCCGTCGGCGCCTTGGTTTTGTTCGGCGTGCTGCGCGTGATCGGTGCCGTCATGGGCGCCCAGCACGGCTGGCGCATGTCGACGGTGACGCGCTGCTTTATAGGCGCGGCCGTGCTGTTTTGCTTGCCTCAACTCCTCGATGTAATGGTCTCGTCGCCCATGTCGCACCGCGCGCTCATCGAGCTTGAGGGTAAGGTGATCGGCTGCGCGCTGGCACTGTTCTGCGCACCGATCGTGAGTCACAAACTGGGCTACGAGTAAGTATCGGCAGCAGGCAGCCCGAGTCAGGTAGCTGGACTCATGTAACCCTCGGGCAGCCCGACTACCCCATCGCAGAAAAACCCGGCACGCTGTGCGACAGCACGGCGGCCGCGACAAACACCCCCACAATTAGCAACGCTTCCATCCGCATCACGCCGGTGAACGTGTGCGCATCGACGGTCGATGCAGTGCGCTGCAATCGCGGCATCACGGACCACCGGTTCATCGCGCCGAGTAGCAACGCGGTCGCAATAAGCACCCCCTTCACGACCAGCGCGTGGCCCCACCCGCTCGTTTCGAGCGCTTCCGCCGATCCGCCCAGCCCGCGCCACGCGTTATATATCCCGGTAAGAATCACCAGCGATACGGCAACCACCGCCGCCGTGGAAACCTTCCCGGAAATACGAATCAAGGACGCTCGAGCAAGCGATGTCCCCAGCGCCGGCAGCACTCGCCACGCGCTCGCGATGACCAACCCGCCCCACACGGCCGTCGCCAGCAGATGAACCGTCTGCACGCCTTCGGCGAGAGAAAACGCGCCGGCATCGGCGGCATGTCCTATCGACGCCTTGCCCGCCGCCGCCACGAGTGCGCCGATCGCGAACAGCCCGACTCGCGGTCCGCCCCTCGGATTGGCTAACGATGTAGCAACGATCAACAGCACGCTGCCGGCGAACGCGATCGTCCAGCCCACGCCGGCGTGCGTGCCCGTCACAACGGTGACGACGGCATCGAAGGCCTGAAAGAGAGGCGCTCCGCTCATCGACGCTGCCTGCAGCCAGACCAGCACAAGATCTGCCACCGCGAGCACGACCGCGCCGCCCGTGGCGAGCCGCCGCGCCTTCACCCAGCCGAGACGCGCGGGGGAAACAGGCGCAGCCGCGTTTTCCTTCGATAACCACACGCTCAGGAACGCCCCGCCGAGCGTGCAGGCAAACGCGATGTCAGCAATCGCGGCAATGAGGACTTGAGCGAACCACAGCGGATCGTCACTCATGAAGACGCCTTGACGAAGAAATTCAGGCTGAAAGCAAACAAGGAATGCATTGAAGGGTTCGAGGAAGAAACAAAAGAAACAAACAAACCGCATGGGGCCAGGAACGCGAGTCTAGCGGAACGGGCACAACGAATGCACCATGGCTCAACGGCATCCGTGCCGCACAAAACCGCCGCCCAACCCCGCAAAACGCGTCGATACTTTGTTCAATACCGTCGGCCATTAATTGTTACGCATGGTCAAAAACCCCTGTCGATCCGTCGCGCGGCAAATTGTCGCGTACACGTTGAAAGTGCGGCCCAACAGGGTGATGCTCAAATAGTCATCATCAGGCAACGATGATAGAATGCCGCGTCGCATCACGGGCTCCCAGAGCCAATGTGGCAATGGTTCACCACATATTCGCACCGGGCCGAACGAAGCTCGGCAGGTCCTCGAAATTCATGGAGTGTCGCGTGTCTTCAAGACGCATTTTTCGTCCGTTGCTCGCCCCGCTAATGGCTATGGCGCTGATCGGCTGCGCCAGCCTGGCCGGCGCAGCAGAAGCCCCGGCGCCCGCTCAAGCCGCCGCCCAGCCCATGGCGCCGGACACCATGGCAGCGCGTGTTCAGGGTTGCACGGCATGTCACGGCGTCCACGGCGAAGGCACGGACAACGACTATTTCCCGCGTCTTGCCGGCAAGCCGGCTGACTACTTGTACAACCAGTTGCAGAACTTCCGCGAAGGTCGTCGGAAGTATCCGCCAATGAACTACCTCGTCACGTATCTCTCGGACGACTACCTTCATCAGATCGCCACGTATTTCTCGCAACAACGTCCGCCGTATCCGCAACCGGCCAAGCCGACTGTGTCGGCGTCCACGTTGTCGAAAGGCCAGCAAATCGTGCTGAACGGCGACGCAGGGCGCGGGATTCCCGCCTGCGCGGCGTGCCACGGCGCGAACCTGACGGGTATGCAACCGGCTATTCCAGGTCTCGTGGGGTTGCACTCCGACTACATCAGCGCGCAGCTTGGCGCCTGGCGTGCGGGCTCGCGCCACGCAATAGCACCTGACTGCATGCAACAGATCGCCACCCGCCTGACCGACGACGACGTGACCTCTGTCGCCGCCTGGCTGTCCACGCAAACCGCACCGGCTAATCCGGTACCCGCGCCCGCAGGCTCGCGCAAAACGCCGCTCGCCTGCGGCAGCGAACCGCAATAAGGCGCGAGGAGCGAGAAGAATATGAAACGCAAGTCCCTGTTCGCACTTTCGGCTGTCGTTGTAATTACGGCCGCAGCAGCCGCTGCCGCACTCTGGTCGGGTGGCGACACCTTCCACTCGGGCGGCGCCGTCGCCGCAGTGCCCGCCGACCAGACCGAGTTGATCAAACGCGGTGAATATCTGGCGCGTGCCGGTGACTGCATTGCCTGCCACACGGTTCGCGGCGGCAAGACGTTTGCCGGCGGCCTGCCCATGCTCACGCCGTTTGGCACGCTCTACACGCCGAACATCACGCCGGACGACCAGTACGGTATTGGCAAGTGGACGTCGGAAGATTTCTACCGGTCGATCCATCTCGGTCGCTCGAAAGACGGCAGCCTGCTGTACCCGGCCATGCCGTTCACGGCTTATACCAAGGTGACACGCGCCGACTCGGACGCCATGTTCGCGTACATGCGCTCGGTGCCCCCGGTCAATGTAGCCAGCCGTCCGCACGAACTGCGCTTCCCGTTCAACCAGCGCAACATGCTGATTGGCTGGCGCGTGCTGTTCTTCAGTGAAGGTGAATTCAAGCCGGATCCCACCAAGTCGGTTGAGTGGAACCGCGGTGCATACCTGATCGAAGGGCTTGGCCATTGCAGCATGTGCCATACATCGATCAACCCGCTGGGCGGCCCGGTCAGCTCGGCAGCGTTCGGCGGCGGCTTGATCCCGCTGCAGAACTGGTACGCACCGTCGTTGACGTCGAATAAGGAAGCCGGCCTCGGCGACTGGGACATCAAGGACATCAACGCGTTGCTGAAGACGGGCGTGTCGGAACGCGGTGCCGTGTTTGGCCCGATGGCCGAAGTGGTCCACAACAGCTTGCAGTACATGACGGACGCGGACATCAACGCCATGTCGACGTTCCTGAAGTCGATCCCGCAAAAGGGCGAAGCGCCGGAAACGATGCAGTTTGAAACATCGGCGCAGTTCGGGTCGGAATTGCTGCAACAGGGCAAGAAGATCTACACGGAAAACTGCGCGAAGTGTCACGCGGAAAACGGTCTCGGCAAACCGCCGGCCTACCCGCCGCTTGCCACGAACCAGTCCATCCAGATGCAGTCAGCCGTGAACCCGATCCGCATGGTGCTCAATGGCGGTTATCCGCCGAGCACGGAAGGCAACCCGCATCCGTATGGCATGCCGCCGTTCGCGCAATCGCTGTCCGATACGGAAGTGGCTGCGGTAGTGACGTACATTCGTATGTCGTGGGGCAACCACGGTACGCCGGTGTCGCCGCAACAAGTCAGCAACCTGCGTTCGGCGCCGCTGGACTGACAACTGTTTAAAGCAGGGTTTTCCGCAGGTAGAGTAAAATGCGCTGAAAGGCGCAAGCAGGGCGCAGGCCTCGAAACCGGGGCTGCGCCCTTCGTGTTTTTTGAGCACGAATAAGCTGGAGCGTGGCCAGGCAGGCCAGGTCGACCTCAAGGGCGATAAAATGCCCGAGTCGGTTTGCCGGATTGCGCCGTTTTGCTCCGGTCTCAACATCTCTTAAAGCAGAAAGCGCGGCGTTGCAGACAGGATTGCAATAACGCGATGAGGATGGTCGATGCACATTGGTGAACGGTTCAACAGCGTTACCCATCTCGTCGGCACGGTGCTGTCGGCGGCAGGGGTTGCTACGCTCGTCACCATGGCCGCGATGGAACGCGACCCGTACAAGATCGTCAGCTTTGCGGTGTACGGCGCCATGCTGCTTGTGCTCTACACAATTTCCACGCTGTACCACTGGGTCCGCAGTCCGCGGGCCAAGGCGGTATTGCAAAAATGCGATCATTCGGCCATTTACTTGCTGATCGCGGGAAGCTACACACCGTTCACGCTCGTCACGCTGCGCGGCCCGTGGGGCTGGTCGTTATTCGGCGTAAGCTGGGGGCTCGCCGCTCTTGGCATCGTTCAGGAACTCACGCTCGGGCGTCGAACCCGCAGCGTATCGATGGTGATTTACGTGATGATGGGCTGGCTCGCGCTCGTAGCCATCCGTCCTCTCGTTTCGGCTCTACCGCCCGCCGGCACGGCGTGGCTGCTGGCCGGCGGTTTGATCTACAGCGCCGGCATTTACTTTTTCATCAACGACGAGCGCATCCGGCATGGACATGGCATCTGGCACCTGTTCGTGTTGGGCGGCAGCTTGTGTCAATTCGTCAGCATTGCACGCTACGTTGCTTAATTATGTTGCATGAGTACGTAGCATGAGCCTGCCCTGATCGGCACCCAATGCCTGACGCGAAGCGTTTTACGGCGTTTCAAATGCAACTTAACGCCAGTCAGCGTGTCTTGATAGCGCGTTGATCTTCGCGGCAACTTTCCCGGCGCTCGTAGCGTGTACTTCGAGCAAGCGCCCCGAACGTCATGCCGCCCGATTTCCTCGATCGTCGTACGCACGCACCTAGTTGTGCGAGCCGCCTTTTTTTGGGGCTTCAGGCCTTTTGGGGCTCTAAGCGAAAAGCGCCGGTCGTCATACCGAATCTGTGAACACTTATGTCTTTTGATTCCCTCGGCTTGTCCGAACCCTTGCTTCGCGCTGTCAACGAACTCGGCTACACCATCCCTACCCCCATCCAGTTGCAGGCCATTCCGGCTGTGCTGAATGGCGGTGACCTGCTCGCAGGCGCGCAAACCGGCACCGGCAAGACGGCCGGGTTCACGCTGCCTATCCTGCAGCGTTTGTCCGAAGCACCCGCGCCTTTGGCCGGTGCCAAGCGCCCGGTCCGCGCGCTGATCCTCACTCCCACCCGCGAACTCGCCGCCCAGGTGGAAGAAAGCGTGCGCGGCTACGGTAAGTATTTGAAATTGAAATCGACCGTGATGTTCGGCGGCGTGGGCATCAACCCGCAAATCGATGCGCTGCGGCGCGGCGTGGATATTGTCGTGGCAACACCGGGACGGTTGCTCGATCACATGCAGCAGAGGACCATCGATTTGTCGAAGCTCGAAATTCTCGTGCTCGACGAAGCGGACCGCATGCTCGACATGGGCTTTATCCACGACATCAAGCGCGTGCTCGCCAAGTTGCCGCCGAAGCGCCAGAACCTGCTGTTCTCGGCTACCTTCTCCGAAGAAATCAAGACGCTTGCGGACAGCCTGCTCGACCGTCCGGCGCTGATTGAAGTGGCGCGTCGGAATTCGACCGTTGAAGCTATCGCGCAGAAGATTCACCCGGTGGATCGCGACAAGAAGCGCGAGTTGCTCACGCATTTGATCCAGAAGAACAACTGGTTCCAGGTGCTGGTCTTCACGCGCACGAAGCATGGCGCGAATCGGCTCGCCGAGCAGTTGACGAAGGACGGCATCAGCGCGCTGGCCATTCACGGCAACAAGAGCCAGTCGGCACGTACGCGTGCGTTGGCCGAGTTCAAGGACAACACGCTGCAGGTACTGGTGGCGACGGATATTGCGGCGCGCGGTATCGATATCGACCAGTTGCCGCACGTCGTCAACTTCGATTTGCCGAACGTGCCCGAGGATTATGTTCACCGGATCGGCCGTACCGGGCGTGCCGGTGCGACGGGTGAGGCGCTGTCGCTGGTTTGCGTCGATGAACATCAGTTGCTGAAGGACATCGAACGCCTGATCAAGCGGCCGATTCCGCAGGAAGTCATCGCGGGTTTTGAACCGGATCTGACGCAGAAGCCTGAACCGATTCTCCGACGCGGCCAAGGCGGCGGCGGTGCAAGGCAAGGTCAAGGGTCGCCGCGTCAGGGTGCGCCGAAGCAATCGAACGGCGGCGGTCGGCCGTCGGCCAAGCCGGCTGGTAGCGGTAATGGCGGCGGCGGTAATGGCGGCAGCGGCGGAGGCTACGGTTCGCGCTCGCCAAAACCTGTCGCGGCGAAAACCGGCGGCAATGGCGCCGCGCCACGCAAACCAGAAGGCTCACGTCCGGCTGGCGGCGCGCTGCTCGGCGGCAAGCCGCGCAGTGAAGGCGGCGGCGGTGCAGGTCGACGCGATACGCCCCGCACGGGACAACGCGGGCGTTAACTAGAAAGATGGTGTGGGTGGGACGTTCGCCTGTGCCTTCTTCTGCGCTTTGAGGGAGGGTGGCGAGCGAGGCTGGCTTTAGCCGTGCGATGCTGGCGGAAAGTCAGATGCTTTTGCGGTGCACCCATCCCACATCGCACTCGAAGCGGAGCCTCGGCTCCGCTTTTCTATTTCAGGCAGCGGCGCTCGCCGCGCGCTTCAGCACATCGATTTGTTCGCGCCAGCGCCCCAGCACCGCGTCCGCCTGCCCTCGTGCAAACTCGAATCCAATGCCCTGCACAAGCCGCGCGTAAGGCACCTTCTGCCACTCTCCGCTTTCTATCGACGCAATAAAACACGTGACCGGTGAACCCTCCAACGGCGCAATTCGCGCCTGAAGCTGCACCTGGAAGAAGGCTTCATCGAAGACAAAAGTCAGCGTGGCGCAACCCGTCTTCGACACCAACCGCGCCGCCCGCGACTGCGGCCACAACGAAAAACACAACGTGCCCGGATCCGGCGCGAACAACTCACCGACGCCCAGCAGCGAGGTCCGCACGCGGCCCTCATCGGCGGCGAGCAACGACGCCGTGAAGCCCGTTTTCGTTTCGATCGACGTGCCGTCGAACAAGGTCCGCAACTCGGCAGGCCATTCGTCGAACGTGCCGTGCTCGAGACCAGACGCAGTGGAATCGGTCATGCGGATCTCCGTGAAAAGACGATGGCCCGCGAAAGCGGGCCATCGATTAAAGCGTACCGAACCGTTCCGTGCAAATGCCGGCTGGGCCTACCGGAAGAATACGTGCTGCGTGATCTTCGCGAGCGGATAGTGCACGCTAGGCTGAATCCGGGCCGGCAGATCAAGTGGCTTAAGCAGCATTTTCACGCACATGTCGGCCGACAAATTGCGCCGGACCAACGCATTCACTCGCGCCGCCAACTCCCGGTTGTGCGCGGTGTCATTTGCGCGCTCCGGGTAGCGGATGGCAAATACATGGCGTAGCGCGATCTCGGAATCCTCATTCTTGATTTCCATTACACGACGCAGCAATGCGCCGAGAACGGCAAAGCGGCCATTGCCCTCGATCTTGTTGTACTTCTTGAAGAAGCGGAAGAAGTGCTTGTAATGCCGGACTTCGTCGGTACGGATGTTGTCGGTGAGTTGCTTGAGGACCGGTTCATCTGAGCATTCGTTGATTGCCCGATACAGCGTGGCCGTCCCGGTTTCAACGACGCACCGCGCAACCATTTCCAGCGCACGCGTTTTTTCGAAGTCCTCGACTGAACACGTCAGCGAGTATTCGGCGAAAAAATTCTTGAACGCCGTGTCCCAGTCGAACTCGGGCCACACATGATGGATATACGTTTTCAACGCGCGGCCGTGCTGCATTTCTTCCGGTTCCCACTCATTGTTGAGCCAGTCGGAAACTTCGGGATCGTCGTTGAAATAAGTGCTCAAGTTGCTTGTATAAAGATCGGTCCCGCTCTCAATGAACGAAGCCGCGCAAAGCAACAAGAGAAGGTGTTCATTGGATGCCGCTTTACGCCGGTCGATCCGGGCCAGGTCGATATCTTCGATCCGCCAGGGCATCACATGGGTACTGTCAGTGTGCATAAAAATCGCGCTCCCAAAGCTGTACTGAACGCGCCGTCAGCCAAACCGGCCGAAAATCAGGCGACGCCATGAACGTGAAGTCGCGGCGTCCCTCATGTGGTTAAAGACTTGGAGTCTGCATCTTAGCTGGGTTGCAACGAAGCTGCAGACCCGAAGACAGACCGCCCGAACCACATGTCAGTTCCGGATACCGCTAAATTCAGCATAAATCGTACCGCACCGGATAGCGTTGCGATAACGCACGTCACGACTGATTCCCGCCCGCTTACAGGCACATTTCGGCAAGCCACTAAAAGACAATTCGGCGATGACGTTTTCGCCGACCAATTTTCATATTGAATCCGCATAGAACGCGATAGGGTCCCGGCCGCCAAGCCGCGTTCACACTCGACACAATCAATTTTGCCATCCTGATGAGTTGCTGCGCAGAACGTGAAGCATGCAATCCGGACGGTCAGTGCGGACATCGGGAGACGCGATAGGTACACCGGCGGATCACGCGGGAGCGGCTTCATCCCGAGCCCCTAGCGGTTGCGGTTGCAGCGTCGCGCAACGTAATGCGTGGTAACGAACTCGTCGCTCTCCATGTGCCGTCCGAGCCGTAAACTGCCCCGGCAAGACGCTCGACGGCGCGCTTGCATCCCTGATGCTCGACAGCGATATCCAAAGGCCAAGGCGGGTGATCGAGCATTGCGGGCCCGCCGGGCCTTTCCCTTACAATACGGGCCACCTCAAGACAATAAAGCGCACTCTTCGACGCCATGACACGAGATCCCCGCATCACCTTGAACGCACGACAGCAAGAGCTGCTCGACTGGGTGCAACGCGATGGCTTCGTGACGGTTGAGGACCTGGCCACGCATTTCGACGTCACGCCTCAAACCATTCGCCGCGACGTCAACTGGCTCTCCGACATGAACCTGCTGCGCCGCTATCACGGTGGTGCGAGTCTCCCGACCAGTTCGGAGAACGTCTCATACACCGCGCGCCAGCGCATGTTCCACGACGAAAAGCGTCGCATAGCCGCGCTCGTCGCTCAGCACATTCCCGATCAGGCGTCCCTCTTCATCAACTTGGGCACGACGACCGAGGAAGTCGCCCGGGCGCTGAACCGGCATCGCGGCTTGCATGTGATCACGAACAACCTCAACGTGGCGAGCATGATGAGCGGTTACCCCGAATGCGAGGTGCTGATCACCGGCGGCATTGTGCGGCCTTGGGACAAGGGCATTGTGGGCGAGATGGCGATCGACTTCATCCGCCAGTTCAAAGTCGACTTCGCGATCATTGGGGCGTCGAGCATTGAAACCGACGGCACGCTGCGCGATTTCGACACGCGCGAAGTCCGCGTGGCCGAAGCGATCATCAAACACGCCCGCACGGTGTTCCTCGCCGCCGATCACTCGAAATTCGGCCGCCCGGCGCTTGTCCGGCTCGGTCATTTGAGCCAGATCGACGCGCTTTTCACCGATGCCCCTGCGCCGCCCGAAATGGCTCAAACGCTCGCCGAAGCAAACACGCAGGTGTTCATAGCGCAATAGCGGCCAGCCCCAAAAACCCTGTGCGGCAAGTACGCTCTTCCTGTGTGCACTGCGGGAGGAACCTCGTGTAATTTCTACGATTTCGCTTGCCCGCCGAACCGCTTTCGCACCCGTAGAAAGTCAAACCCAAAATTTTCCGCAATCGTTTGGCACTCGCCCGGCGCTTGCATACAATCAAATCCCGGCAACGAAGCGCCGCTTTTCGGCGCCGCCCACCACGCTATGCATCATGCGTCTGCCGGATCGAAGTTCCAGCCTCGCGCAACGTTCTTAAGCACGCATGCCGGTCGCCGACCGGACAAAGTGCCGTTCGATCGTCATGGAGAACACGATGCTCAGTCCGCATGAATTCGCCACGCTGCTCCTCTTGCAAGACGCTCCCCATCAGATGGACATGGTGCGCGACGAACTCGACGCCCTGCTCGAGCGCCAGCTTGTCCAGTTGGAAAATCTCGCGTCTGGACGCCAGTTGTGGAGCCTGACGGCTTCCGGCGACTCCACGATGAAAGCAATCAAACGGTATTCGTAAATTTCGTCAACCCAACGCTTTTCAGTCAGCCCACACTCGCCCGCGGGTGAATCAGGCTGTTTGAGCGAACCGACTTGCGAACTGATTAGCCAGCGCGCAACGTCGGGTCGACGGCTGCTCGCCAGCTCAACGCTTGCGCCCGCTGGTCCGCGAAGAACGAAGCCCACGCGCTCTGCGCCGCCGGCGTACGGCTAGCACCGAGCGCCGCATATTGACCTGCAATTCCGGCCTGGAACGCGCAAAACTGCTCCTTCGGCAACTTGCCGCGCTTTTGCGCCACGTAAGCATCTAGAAACGCCGAATACACGCCCTGCGCATCCGTGCCGTAATCGACCGCGCTCCCACCGCACATGGACTGAAGCGCGGCCAGGGACGGTGCCCCCCTTGATCCCGAGACATCCGGCGCGGACAGGCATCCGCCCAGCATCAGCGCGCTTAGCGCACCAGCCACCAACATCTTGCGCATTGCATTCACTCCTTCATCTCCAATGACTACAGTATCGGTCGGTGGCCAGCTTCGCGCCACTCGGCCGGACGGCCTATGAGCCCAAATGAGCCGAAATACGACCACGACCTGCACTTTTCCGGCAAAACGCCGTAATAGCAGAGCGTTAGCCGATCAGACGACTTTACATTTTCGTTTTTGTTCGTTAAATTTCGAATTCGAACATTATTATGTTCCGACGGAGTTTTCTGTTGATGGCCATGGGGCGGACAAGCGATGCAAGGCAATCTTTATGATGTGCTCGTGGTGGGCGGCGGGGTCAACGGCACGGGTATAGCGCGGGACGCGGCGGGCCGTGGCCTCACCGTCATGCTGTGCGAAAAGGACGACCTGGCATCGCACACGTCGTCATCGAGTACGAAGCTCATTCACGGCGGGCTTCGCTATCTCGAATACGGTGAATACCGGCTCGTGCGCAAGGCGCTTCAGGAGCGTGAAGTGTTGCTGCGCGCGGCGCCGCACATCATGTGGCCACTGCGTTTCGTGATGCCGCACATGCCCAACCTGCGTCCCGCCTGGATGATCCGCGCCGGTCTTTTTCTCTACGATCACCTCGCGCGCCGCGAGTTGCTGCCCGGCTCGAAGGGTATCAACATGCGCCAGCACCCGGCCGGCGCGCCGCTTATCGACACAATCAAGCGCGGTTTTGTCTATTCCGACGGCTGGGTGGACGACGCACGGCTTGTCGCGCTCAACGCGGTCGACGCGCAGGAACACGGCGCGGTCATCAAGACGCGCACGCGCCTGGTCAGTGCGCGTCGCGGCGAAGGCGTTTGGCATGCCACGCTCGCCGACAACCACGGCGCGACCTTTGACATCCGGGCGCGCTCCATCGCGAACGCTGCCGGCCCGTGGGTCAGCGACCTGCTCAAGGATTCGCTCAACAGCAACACGCACACGCGCCACACCGTGCGGCTGGTCAAAGGAAGCCACATAGTCACCCGGCGCCTCTTTGAGCACGACCACGCGTACATCTTCCAGAATCCGGACAAGCGCATCATTTTCGCCATTCCGTACGAGCACGAGTACACGCTGATAGGGACGACTGACCTGGAGTATCACGGCGATCCGTCGAAAGTCGTCATCAGCGCGGAAGAAACCACGTACCTTTGCGACTCCATCAATCGCTACTTCAAGAAGCACATCAGTCCGGCGGATGTCTGCTGGACCTATGCTGGCGTGCGAGGCCTGCTCGAGGATGAAAACGCGGAGAACGCGTCGGCAGTTACCCGCGACTACCTGCTCGAACTCGACACGCCCGCGAATGAAGCACCTTTGCTGTCGGTGTTCGGCGGCAAGATCACCACGTTTCGCAAGCTGGCTGAAGAAGCCGTCGACAAACTCGGCGAAGCGCTGCAATCGCCGGCCCGGAGTAAAACCTGGACCGAAGGCGCGCCGCTGCCGGGTGGGGATATGGCCAAGGCCGACTTCGCGCTGTTCCTCAGCGCGTTCAAGCAACGCAACCGGTGGCTGCCCGAGGAGCTCGCGCATCGTTACGCACGGGCTTACGGTACGCGCGCGCAACAGCTTCTGGGCGACGCAAGCTCGCTCGCCGATCTCGGCGAGGTCCTGGCTCCAGGCTTATACGAAGCAGAACTCCGCTACATGCGCGACAACGAATGGGCAACCTGTGCGGACGACGTACTCTGGCGCCGCTCGAAACTCGGGCTGCACCTGGAGCCGGGTTCGCTTGATGACGTGATTCGCCGCATTGACGGGTGGTTTGCGTCGAGCAAGCAGGAAGCGGAGCCACGGGTGACGTCATCTGCATCATCCACGCCTGCTCGCACCGTCGTTTAAGCGGGCGTTGGCGCGAATAGCTACCCTGCGGCACCTGATAACGGTGTGACGATATCTTCGTTTGATGCCAGTTAAGCCAATGCTAGTCTTGCCTTCACTCGTTCCCGCGCCGCTTGGCTGAGCGGGTTCAATTGACAGGACGACAGAACGACTGGAGGCTCATCATGGTTGCACCGGCTTATTCATCGCTGGAACTCGTGCGCGAGTCGTTTGATGCGCGCGCGCCGGCCGAACTCGCCGAGGCAACACAGGCGCCTGCGGCCAACATCCCGGCTAACGCTCATCAAGCGCATCACGCGCAGCAGACCGACGCGCAGGAAGCGAATGACGCGCTCGAATATCTCGTTGGCGTGAACCTGGCGCGGCTGCGCGCCGAACGGCAACTCTCGCTCGACGCCCTCGCTCGCGCGTCCGGCGTGTCACGGGCCATGCTGGCGCAGATCGAATCCGGGCGCAGCGTGCCGTCCATCAAGGTGCTGCACAAGATTGCGAGCGCGCTCAAGGTGTCGGTGGCAGCATTTCTTCGACGTCACGCGACCAATGGCATCGAATATTTGCCGGCCGAGCAGGCAACGCGCCTCGTGACATCGAACGGACGTTTTTCAGCCCGGCCGCTGTTTCCGCTGAGCGCGCCGGCATCGGCGGAATTCCACGAACTGCGCATTGCACCGCTTCACGCCGAATCCGGCAGCCCGCGCCCGCCCGGCACCACGATCAATCTGGTCGTAAGCGACGGCACGCTGGAAATCCGCGTGCACGACCGGGCGCAGTTGCTGGCCACGGGCGACGCCATTGTGTTCGACGCCGATCAACCCCATACGCTACGCAATCCCGGCAACACGGAAGCGCGTGCGTATCAGGTGACGGTGAACGCGGAAACGCCACCGCGCTGGCACGTTCCGGCCGACTCACGTCGTATCGACGATGCCAGCTAGGCGCGCTTAAGTACAAGCTACAAACATGCAGTACTGCAGCACGGTCGAGTCTGTTGTATCCTGAAATTAGTCGCGTTGTTAAGTGTTTAGCGACAAGTCAGTACGTCTTCAGGGCGGGGTGCAATTCCCCACCGGCGGTATGCGAGCGGCGAAAGCCTCCCGTGAGCCCGCGAGCGCCCGTGAACGTGGCTTGCAAGCAATTGCGAGCCACACGTCACAAGTTACGGGGTCAGCAGATCTGGTGAGATGCCAGAGCCGACGGTCATAGTCCGGATGGAAGAAGATGTGCAGACGGTCATGTCCGTTTCGCGTGTTTGCCGCGGTGTATTTATTTGCGTCCGCGTTGAACGGGCGCCGTCGAATTGACGGCGTTGAAGACGCGTGTCGTTCTGTCTGTTTGCAATGCCCTGAAACGTTTTTCGCCCCATTTCTTTTGCGAGAGCGTTTCACTCATGTCCGATTCAGTTTTCACCTCCCCGGCCACCGCCTTTGCTGATCTTGCGCAACTTCGTGCAGGCGACGCGCCCGTTGCTATCCCACACCGAATTGCCGCTGCCTTGCAAGCGTTGCGCGAAGGCCGCGCGGTCGCCCTGCTCGACGACGACGATCGCGAGAACGAAGCCGACCTCATTTACGCCGCCGAAAAGCTCGACGTCGAAGGCATGGCGCTGATGATCCGCGAGTGCAGCGGCATTGTGTGCCTGTGCCTTCCTGACGAGACCGTCCGCGCGCTCCACTTGCCGCCGATGGTCGCCGACAACGGCAGCAAATACGGCACGGCATTCACGGTTTCTATCGAAGCACGCGAGGGCGTAACGACGGGCGTATCGGCAGTTGACCGGTTGACGACGATCCGCGCCGCGATTGCCGATAACGCCAAGGCTGGCGATATCGTGAGTCCTGGCCATGTGTTCCCGCTGCGTGCGCAGCCGGGCGGCGTGCTGACCCGGCGCGGCCATACGGAAGGAACGGTCGATCTGGCGATCCTCGCCGGGTTGAAACCAGCGGGCGTGCTGTGCGAATTGATGAATGCGGATGGCACGATGGCGCGCGGTGCGCAGATCGATGCGTTCGTGAAAGAGCGCAACATTCCGGTGCTCACTATCGCCGAACTCGCTGATTTCCGCATGGCGCTTGCCGCCGCGCGCGAACTGGCGGAAGAAACGGTTTAACGGCTGGAAGCTCCGTTCATGGAGGCTCCGTTCATCTGACGGGCCATCATAAAACCAAAGAAAGACGCGGCCCTGAGTTGAAGGGCCGCGTCTTTTGTTTGGGCATCGTGGCAAAGCTGGAACAGCTGCATCCGGCAAAAGAGCAATTCAACCAGTGCGGCCGCGCCGGTTCACGCGTTTCAAACCGCTCGAATGCAAGCGTGGAAAAACAAACCCCGCCAACACAACATCACGTAGCTTCCGCCGTCAAGATCGCCGCGAACTTCCTGTACAGCCAGACCGAGCAGGTTGCCCCTGTCGCCGTATAAAGCAGCGTTCCGACGCTTTGCACGACCATCAAACCCAGGGTCAGGCTGCCTATGGCCCCAGCTGTCCCCAGCATTTCCGCGATCACCGTCAACACCGTCGCAATTCCCACGATAGGCAGGATTGCGAGCACGGCGGCCGTCGAGATGAACCAGAAGTGCCCGCGCGTGTCTTCCCAGGCAGCGCGCCATTGGATCCGGCCACCAGCGGCGGTGTGCGGAAACAGCAAGGAGAGCCGCGCCGACACAAAACTCACGCCGCACACGACCAGCACCGCGAGCGTGGCGGTCGCGGCCATCGAGGTGCCGCTGGACAATCCCGCCAGCCGCAACCCGATCCAGACGATCACGACCGCGAGCATCGCGCCCACGTATCCCGCAATCAGCGCGATGCAAAGCAGGAAATAGCGTCGGATACCGGCGTCCCAGAGGCGTGTCGCCGGAATTACCGGCTCGGACGTGGCCGAAGCTGCGGCAGATTCCGCGCTGAGTTTCATCGCAAAGCGGACCACGAACACGGCCAGCACCGCGAGTATCAAGGTCTGCACAAACGTGACCCCAAGAGAAATCAGCCCCTGGGTGAATCCGGCGGCATGACCGGCGCTGCTGCTGGTCATCGCGGTCAGCGAACCGCCCGATGCCGCTATCCCGGGAAATTGCGCCTTGTAGCCAGCGGTTGCCGTGGCGAGAACGGCTACGAACGCCACTAGAAATACGATCGGCATGTGCCGCACGGCGGAGGCGGCGTCGCGCCATGCGCCCTTCAGGCATTGGCGCAGCGTGATGTCTTCCATAAAACCTCGGTCGAAAAGCGTGATCAAGCGGTAAGCCGCGGATGCGGCTCGCACGACACGCTAGTCGGTTGAGGACGCCGGGTCAACATCCGGCGAATAGGCTGGATGCGTTGGATAGACCGGCGTGCGGGTCTCCCTGTGCGGCACGCCGGATCGGCACGCGCCTCCTTGCGCCGCACGCCAGGTCGCCGCGTGGACCTTCCGATGCCGCACGCTACATCGGCCGGCGCATTCCCTCATCCTGCACGCGCCATGGATTCAAACCGCATCTACCGCACCCGCGCCTGCTCCCTGGCCGCCGCGATCGAGCCGGGCGGCGTACCACGTCACGCCGAGCGCCACCACGGCCACCACGGCCGCGACCCACGGCAACGAATCCAGCGGATGCCCTTGCTGCAACACCACACCGCCGAGCCACGCACCACCGGCATTTCCCAGGTTGAACGCACCGATATTCAGCGTCGACGCCAGATTCGGCGCGTGTTTCGCCTTCTCGACCACGCGTGTCTGCAGCGGCGGCACGGTGGCGAACGCGGCGATACCCCAGATAAAGATCGTGATGGCCGCCAGCGTCTGGCTATGGCTGGTCTTCGCGAACACCGCCATGATGATGGCGAGCGCGACGAGAATGCCCATCAGCGACGGCATCAGCGCACGGTCGGCCAGCTTGCCGCCGATCGTGTTGCCGATCGTCAATCCAACACCGAACAGCACAAGTACCAACGTGACGCCGTGCGGCGAAAATCCGCTGACTTGTTCGAGGATCGGCGCGATATAGGTGAAGACGACAAACACGCCGCCGAAGCCGAGCACGGTCATTGCCAGGGCGAGCCAGACTTGCGGCTCCTTGAGCACGCGCAGTTCGTGGCCGAAGTTCGATGGTCCCGAATCGTGCTTGTTCGGCACGAGCGCGGCCACCCCGATCAGTGACAACACGCCAAGCGCAGCCACGACCCAGAACGTCGCGCGCCAGCCGAATTCCTGACCGATAAACGTCCCGAACGGCACGCCGAGCACGTTCGCGAGGGTAAGCCCGGTGAACATCAGCGCAATCGCGCTAGCGCGCTTTTCAGCGGGAACCAGCGACGCCGCGACCACTGCGCCAATACCGAAAAACGAGCCGTGCGCGAACGACGTCACCACGCGGGCGACCATGAGCATGGAATAACCCGGCGCAACGGCACACAGCACATTGCCGACGATAAACACGCCCATCAGCGCTTGCAGCGAGAGTTTGCGCGGCATTTTTGCGGTCAGCACGGCGAGCAGCGGCGCGCCCACGGCCACGCCCAGCGCGTAGCCGGTGACGAGAAAACCCGCCGATGGAATCGATACAGCCAGGTCGCGGGCCACGTCGGGCAGCAGCCCCATGATCACGAACTCGGTTGTGCCGATGGCAAACGCGCTGATCGCGAGCGCCAGGAGTGGAATAGGCATGGGAATCCCCTTAGTTTGAGAATGCGGAGAATGCGGACAAGGTGGACAAGGCGGAGGGTTCGGAACGTCCGGCTAAGGCGGAAAGCGACATCACGAATTCGATGACCACGCCCGGCGCAAGCTGAACAAACACCTGCTGCTCGCGGGAGAGCGGAACGTCGGCTTCGGAGAACGGGATTGCGTGTTCGTGCAGGCGTGCGAGCAACGCCTGCCATTCGGCCGCGCCTTGCACGCGCAGCGCGAGATGATCGATGCGCGTGGCTGCGCGGCCACCGGGCGGCGAAGCCAGCACCGAGCCGTTCTCGATCAGATGCACAGCGGGCGCGTCATCGAGATAAAGCCAGTACCCGCCGATCCCGAACGGCGGGCGCGGGCCGACCTTCATGCCGGCAATATCGACGAGAAAATGGCGGATCGACTCGCAATCGGGCGCGACGATCGTGACGTGATCGAGTTTCATTGGGGAACGCGCGTCGGGGCGCGTCCGGAGAATCTGGGCTGCATGATTCAACCTCATACGCTGCAATGCACCAAATTCTGCGCGCTGAGAGACATTTTGATAATTGGCGTAGCATTTGAAGCATTATCAAAAGCAAATTGAGAATGACGATGGATCGACTCGGCGACATGCGCCTGTTCACCGAAGCGGCATCGCTCGGCAGCCTGTCCGCGGCGGGGCGCAAGCTGGGTTTATCGCCGGCGGCGGCCAGCGCAAGACTGCTCAAGCTGGAAAAATCCCTCACCGCGCGGCTGTTCGAGCGCACCACCCGCCAGCTCAGGCTCACCGACGAAGGGCGGCTCTATCTGCAGCATTGCCGGATCGCGCTGCAGGCTATCGACGACGGCGAAGCCGCGCTGCACGCCGGCCAGAACCTCGTGCGCGGCAAGGTGCGCATCTCGGCCACATCGGATTTCGGCCGCAATCTGCTGTGCCATTGGCTCGATGAATTCAGTCGCGTATATCCGGACGTGAGCTTTTCGCTGACGCTGTCGGATTCGGTGTCGAATCTGCTGCTCGAGGAGATTGATCTGGCGATTCGCTTCAACCGGCCGTCGGAGGGTAATCTCATTGCGCGGCGGCTGGCGCCGAACCGGCGTGTGCTGTGCGCATCGCCGCAATACCTGGCGCGGCACGGCGAACCGAAAACGCCCGCCGATCTCGCCACCCACGTGTTCACGGTGCTGGTGACCTCCACGGCTACGTTCAATCAGTTTGATTTCGTCCGCGGCGACGAGCGTTTCAGCCACACCGTGCCGCTCGACAACGCCTGGGAAACCAACGACGGCGCGCTGTCCCGGGCGTGGGCGCTGTCCGGCCAGGGCATTGCGCACAAATCGATCTGGGATATCGCCGCCGATGTCCGCTCCGGCGCGCTGAAAATTTTGCTGGCAGACTGGTGTTCGAACGAGGCGGCGGTCCACGCGGTGTACCACTGCAACCGGTATAGGGCGCCGCGGGTGCGGGTGTTGCTGGATTTCCTGGTCGAGCGCTTCGAGCGCGCGACCGCGGAATTGCTCGGCGACCTTGCCTATCCGCCCGGCCAGCAGGGTCAAGAAGTCGAGCGGACGCTATAATATCGAGCTGATTGTCGAGCGATGGGTTGAGCTACGCGCCGAGTCAGGCGTCGAGCAAATTTCGGTCATTTCAAGCGAAATAGGTCCGAAACAGCCCTGAAAGCGAGCGCAAACGCCGACGAAACGAAACACGTCAGTCCCTTCAACGCATTAAAAACCGCGCCCCCAGACTAATCACTGCGACCGGCGAAATTCATGACCAAGAAAGTGTATGTAAAGACCTTTGGCTGCCAGATGAACGAGTACGACTCCGACAAAATGGTCGACGTGCTCGGAGCAGCCCATGGCCTCACCCAGACGGATACGCCGGAAGACGCGGACGTCATTCTCTTCAACACGTGTTCGGTGCGCGAAAAAGCGCAGGAAAAGGTTTTCTCGGACCTTGGCCGTGTGCGCGAATTGAAAGAAGCGAACCCGAACCTGATCATTGGCGTGGGCGGTTGCGTGGCAAGCCAGGAAGGCGCGGCAATTGTGTCGCGCGCGCCCTACGTGGACCTGGTGTTCGGCCCGCAGACGCTGCATCGTCTGCCGGAAATGATTGCGAAACGGCGTTCCAGTGGCCGCGCGCAAGTCGATATCTCGTTTCCGGAAATCGAAAAATTCGATCACCTGCCGCCGGCGCGTGTCGATGGCCCGAGCGCGTTTGTATCAATCATGGAAGGCTGCAGCAAGTACTGCAGCTATTGCGTGGTGCCTTACACACGGGGCGAAGAAGTATCGCGGCCGCTGGACGATGTGCTGACCGAAATTGCCGGCCTCGCTGACCAAGGCGTGCGCGAAGTCACCATGCTCGGTCAGAATGTGAATGCGTATCGTGGACCGGTGACACAGCATTCCACGGACATTGCCGACTTCGCTACGTTGATTGAATACGTGGCGGAAATTCCGGGCATTGAGCGAATTCGCTACACCACGTCGCATCCGAAGGAATTCACGCAGCGCTTGATCGATACCTACGCGAAGGTGCCCAAGCTCGTGAGCCACTTGCACTTGCCGGTGCAGCACGGTTCCGACCGCATCCTGATGGCGATGAAACGCGGCTATACCGTGCTCGAATACAAGTCCGTGATCCGCAAATTGCGCGCGATTCGTCCGGATTTATCGCTGTCCACGGACATGATCGTCGGCTTCCCGGGCGAGACGGAAGATGACTTCCAGAAGATGATGAAGCTGATCGACGAAATGAGTTACGACACCAGTTTCTCGTTCATCTACAGCCCGCGTCCCGGTACGCCCGCTGCAAACCTGCACGACGACACCCCGCGCGAAGTGAAGCTCAAGCGTTTGCAACATTTGCAGGCGACCATTGAGGCGAACGTGGCGAAGATCAGCAACGCCATGCTGGGTTCGGTGCAACGCATTCTGGTGGAAGGCCCGTCGCGCAAGGACCCGAGCGAACTCGCCGGACGCACGGAGAATAATCGCGTGGTGAATTTCCCGGCACCGATCTCATCGCACAAACGGCTGATCGGCCAGATGGTCGATGTGGAAATCAACGTGGCGTATCCGCATTCGTTG
Organism: Caballeronia sordidicola; assembly: GCF_002220365.1. GTDB lineage: Bacteria > Pseudomonadota > Gammaproteobacteria > Burkholderiales > Burkholderiaceae > Caballeronia > Caballeronia sordidicola_C. The sequence goes on from NZ_MTHB01000165.1 coordinate 154,538, forward strand.
CGTGGTGAACTGATTTTGACGCCGGCTACCACTCACTAAACTGCAGCTTCGACAGGAACCCGACTCTCGCCTTGAAGACCGCTCAGCAGCATATGGAATTCACCGCACCGCGCGAAGACAACGCGCGGCTCGCCAACCTGTGTGGCCCGCTCGACGAAAACCTGCGGCAGATCGAGCAGGCGCTCGACGTGACGCTCACGCGTCGCGGACACAAGATCACCATCCGCGGGCGCGGCGCGAAGGTTGCGCTGGCGGCGCTCGAAAATTTCTATCATCGCGCGAAAGACACGTTGTCGGTGGACGATATCCAGCTTGCGCTGGTCGAAGCGCGCAATGCAGCCCGGCGCGGGTTGAATGTCAATAAGCCATCGAATAATCTGAATTCCGATCCTGTCGATCCACGTTTCCGTGGAGACCCCGATCATCCCTTCGATGAACCCAGCGCGACCATCGACCTGGGCGAAGAAGAGGATCCGGGTCCGAAGCTGTACACGCGACGCGCCGATCTACGCGGCCGCACGCCGATGCAGCGCGAATACCTCAAGCAAATCATTGCGCACGATGTGACGTTTGGCATAGGCCCGGCGGGTACGGGCAAGACCTATCTGGCAGTTGCATGCGCGGTGGATTCGCTCGAACGCGATCAGGTGAAGCGCATCGTGCTGACGCGTCCTGCCGTGGAAGCCGGCGAGCGTCTGGGTTTCCTGCCGGGCGATCTCGCGCAGAAAGTGGATCCGTATTTGCGGCCGCTTTACGACGCGCTTTACGACCTGCTCGGCTTCGATAAAACCGCGAAAATGTTCGAACGCCAGATGATCGAAATCGCGCCGCTCGCGTACATGCGCGGCCGGACGCTGAACCACGCGTTCATCATTTTGGACGAAGCGCAGAACACCACGCCCGAGCAGATGAAGATGTTCCTGACGCGGATCGGTTTCGGGTCGAAGGCCGTTGTCACCGGCGACACCACGCAGGTCGATTTGCCGCGCGGTCATAGAAGCGGGCTGATTGAAGCGCAGCACATACTGGCGAATGTGCGCGGTATCGCGATGACGAAGTTCACGAGCGTGGACGTGGTGCGGCACCCGCTGGTCGCGCGCATTGTGGAAGCGTATGACGCGCAGTCGGAGCGTGACGCCGCGGCCGCTTCGGCTGCCGCCGCAAAATATCGCTCTGAATAAGCATGCCCAAACTTGCACTGACACTGCAGTTTCCCGCCGCCAAAACGTTCCCTGAACACAAGGCGCTGTTGCCGCGCGCAACCGTCGCCAGCTGGATCAAGGCGTCGCTGTTCGCGGACGCGGAACTGACCGTGCGTTTTGTCGATACCGAGGAAGGCCGGACGCTGAACCGGTCTTATCGGCAGAAGGATTACGCCACTAATGTGCTGACGTTCGCCTACGCCGAGTCGGAAGACGATCCGGTCACGGGCGACCTGGTGCTGTGCTGTGCGGTAGTGGAACGCGAGGCGCGCGAGCAGAACAAGCCGCTCGCCGCGCATTACGCCCATCTGATCGTGCACGGTACGCTGCACGCTCAGGGCTACGATCATGAAGATTCAGCGGAAGCGGAAGAAATGGAATCGATCGAAACGGGCATCATGCAAACGCTCGGTTTCACCGATCCTTACCTGCCGTTGCCGCCCAACTAAGCCGTGACTGACGACCCGTCCCCTCTCCCCGAACTCCCGAAAGAACTGCCTATGCAGATTCCCGACGACTATCCGCCGGTGTTCGAGGAGTCGCGTCTTCTCACCGACGAGGAACTCGCGGCGTCGCGCGAAATAGCGTTGGCGCACTGGGATCGCAAGACGGATCTCTGGCTGTTCGGCTATGGCTCACTGATCTGGAACCCGGGCTTGCCAGCCGTGGAAACGGTGCGCAGCAAGGTGCACGGTTATCATCGCGGCCTGTATTTGTGGTCGCGCGTGAATCGCGGCACGCCCGAGCAGCCGGGGCTCGTACTGGCGCTGGATCGCGGCGGTTCGTGCACGGGCATGGCATTCCGGCTGGCAGCCGAAGGCGCGGAGCCGCACCTTGACGTGCTGTGGCGGCGCGAAATGGCAATGAATTCCTATCGCGTGGCCTGGTTGCCGTGCACGCTGATAGACGGCCGCCGCGTGGCTGCGCTGGCGTTCGTGATGCGACGCGAGGTCTCCACTTACACCGGCAAGCTCCCTGACCCGATGGTGCGCCACGTGCTCGGCTGCGCCACCGGCCGATACGGCACCACGCTCGATTACGTCAGCCGCACGGTCGCGGCACTACGGGAATGCGGTATGCCCGACCGCCATCTCGAAGCGCTGTTGCAGCGCTGCCAGAACGTGAATTCCGCGAATTCCGCGAATTCGTCCCAGGAATGAGCGTGACGGCATGCGTTAAAAGCACGCATAAAACTGCTCCGAATGCTTCGTAATGAACTCAACTGCGACCGATCGGCCAACGTCACCGGCTCGACATACTCGGCCAATATTTATCAGTTACGATGTTTCTACGAGATTTGAACGTCTTCGCACCGGCTCGAATGGGCGCGAATTTTCCTTGGTGTATTCTTAACTTTCCGAAATTTCGCGTCTGGAACAATCCGGGCGCCCCACTATGAACGACTCCTATCCCAGTCGACGTTACACCGACAAACCACCGGAAAAGCGCACGCTGCTTGAGCGCCTGACCGATTTCATCTCGCACGAACCTGAATCGCGCGACGAATTGCTGGAAGTCCTTCAGGACGCCCACGAACGCAATCTGCTCGACGCGGATTCGCTCTCCATGATTGAAGGCGTGTTCCAGGTTTCGGAACTCTGCGCACGCGACATCATGATTCCGCGTGCCCAGATGGACGCCATCAACATTGCCGAAACACCCGAGCAGTTCATTCCGTTCATGCTCGAAAAAGCGCACTCGCGCTATCCGGTATTCGAAAGCAACCGCGACAACGTGATCGGCGTGCTGCTTGCAAAAGACCTGCTGCGCTATTACCACGAAGAAGAATTCGATGTCCGCGGCATGCTTCGCCCCGCCGTGTTTATCCCCGAATCGAAACGCCTGAACGTCTTGCTGCACGATTTCCGCGTGAACCGGAATCACATTGCCATCGTCGTCGACGAATACGGCGGCGTGGCGGGTCTCATCACGATTGAAGATGTGCTGGAACAGATTGTTGGCGACATTGAAGACGAATACGACTTCGACGAAGAAGCCGGCAACATCATTGCGACGCCGGATGGACGGCATCGCGTACGGGCGCTGACTGGCATCGAGCAGTTTAACGAACAGTTTGGCACCCACTACTCCGACGACGAAGTCGACACCATCGGCGGGCTGGTCACTCACCGGTTCGGGCGCGTGCCGCATCGTGGAGAGAAGGTCCGTATTGACGAGTTCCTGTTTGAGATTCTGCGCGGCGACGCCCGCCAGATCCACGTGCTGCGCGTACGGCGTGCGCCCAACGCGAACCTGCTCGACGGCAATTCGCGCGACCACGACAACGACGACGAACGCGATTGAACACGAGTGAACGCGTTTGGTTTCGCTTGATCGGAATACGCGTTTGGAACGCCACTGAGCGGCCCTGACCTGCTTAAGCCTGTAACACCGCGTGTTCACACTACGCGAGCGTTACCAGCGGCGTGCCGTCCATGCAGGCGTTTTGCGCCTTTTTCGTGAAATGGCGAGCGCCGGTCACGCTCCGTCATTCGCTTACTTTTTGCCGACCTCGCAATCCATGGCCGACTCTTCGTCTCCTATTACCTCACGGCGCGGCTCCCGGCCGATGCCTGCTGAAAAACGCGCCGGCACCGCTCGGTCCTTGCCCTTCTGGCATTACCTCTTCGCGGCCGTGCTGGGCGCCGCGAATACGCTTTCGTTCGCGCCTACGCCACACGGCGGCTGGATCGAACTGGTGATTTTCACGCTGTTCTTCGCGTGGCTTACGCGCACCGATGGCTGGAAAAGCGCGGCGTTGACGGGCTGGGCGTTCGGATTCGGCAACTTCGTGACGGGTGTGTGGTGGCTGTATGTCAGCATGCACGACTACGGCGGCATGGCGGCGCCGCTGGCGGCTGCGGCCGTCGCGTTGTTCACAATGTATCTCGCGATCTATCCGGCGTTGGCGGGCGTGGTCTGGTCGCTGTGCGCGGGCCGCGCGCGTTATGAAGACAATGAGGACGACAATGGCTCGTCCGCTGCCGCGCTCATCAATGAACCGCGCTTCGTGCCGACCTGGCACGGTGCGTTCGCCTTTGCAAGCGCGTGGGCGCTGGGAGAATGGTTGCGCGGGCTTGTGTTCACCGGCTTTCCGTGGCTTTCGAGTGGGTATGCGCAAGTTGATGGCCCGTTGGCGGGGTTTGGATCTGTCGCGGGCGTGTACGGCGTGGGCTGGGTGCTAGGGCTCGTAGCGGCGTTGCTCGTGCAAGGGTTCTATGGCTTCAGGCGCAGCGCAGCGGCCCGCACGTCGAAGGCTGCGCGACTTGCGCCCTTCATCGTGGCAGTGGTACTGCTTGCGTCGGGCATGTTGTTGTCGCTCGTCGAATGGACGATCCCGGCGAACGCGCCGCTTACCGTCAGGCTGCTGCAGGGCGACGTGAAGCAGGACATGAAGTTCGAGCAGGCAGGCGTGGATCAATCGCTGGCGCTGTACAAAAAGCTGATCACCGGGAAGCCTGCGGATCTCATCGTCACGCCCGAAACCGCGTTGCCCATTCTTGCCGTTCAAGTGCCGCCGGACCTGGCGCTTGCGCTGCGCACTTTCTCCGATACAACCAACTCGACCATTCTGTTCGGTGCTATTGGCGTAACTGCTTCGGAAGGCCGTGTAACCGGCTACACGAACAGCCTGTTCGGCATCACGCCGAATCAGCACGACGTGTACCGCTATGACAAGCATCACCTCGTGCCGTTCGGCGAATTCGTGCCGACGGGTTTCCACTGGTTCGTGGCGCTCATGGGCATTCCGCTCGGCGACCTGGATCGCGGTCCGCCGGTGCAGAAATCGTTCTTCGTGCACAACCAGCCGATTGCCGTCGATATCTGCTACGAAGACATTTTTGGTGAAGAAATCGCGCGGACGATTCGCGAACAGGAAGCGCCCGCGGGCATTTTGGTGAACTCGACGAATCTTGCGTGGTTCGGCGACACCATTGCGCTGGATCAGCATTTGCAAATGGCCCGCATGCGATCGATCGAAACCGGTCGCCCAATGCTGCGCTCGACCAACACGGGCACCACCGCCGTGATTGCGGCGAATGGCGCTGTAGTAGCACGGTTGCCGGTGTACACGGTCGGTTCTCTCGATGCCACCGTGCAGGGCACATCCGGCCGCACGCCGTATGTCACGAGCGGCAACATGACGGTGATCGTGGTGTCGCTCCTGCTGCTGGCGTTCGCATTTGCGTTCGCGCCGGGCAGGAGTGGCCGCAACAAATCTGACAACAATGGTCCCAAAAAATCCTGAGCCCGCCCTGCTCGTCATCCGCAAGGCGGTGCGAGCAGACGCGGACGCCGCGTGGGACATCCGCCGCGCCGCCGTGATGAGTGAATGCGCAGACGCGTATCCGCTGGACCAACTGGAGCAATGGACCGGCGGTACGGCCTCGAGGGCGTTCGCCGATGCCGTCGAAGAGCGTTTCCTGGTGGCAACCGTTGACGAGCATGTAGCGGGCACCGGCATGATCGACCTCACGACCGGCAAAATCGATGCGATTTTTGTCCATCCGGCGTATATGAAACGCGGCATCGGTGCGGCCATGATGCGTCATCTGGAAACACTTGCCCGCTCGACAGATCTCCGGGAGCTCAAGCTCGACTCCACGCTGAACGCCGCGCCGTTCTATCGCTCACTCGGTTTCGAAGGCGATGAAATCACGCCATACCGCTCGCCGCGTGGCCTGACCATGGATTGCGTGCCCATGACGAAACGGCTCCGCGGATAATCCCCGTTTTTACCGGACGAATGGCCGATGAGTCCGCCGTTCCCCCCGGAAAGTCGCACAAGCCCCTTATTCCCGCTAAAATTCAACGTTTTAGCCCTCCGGCCGGTGCATTTTTCCGGTCCGCTTCGACCACGCGCCGGCCCGCCGGCACAGCCTCGAAGGCACGCTTCAAAGGCATTCATGCTCACTTTTCAGCAAATCATCCTGACGCTGCAATCCTATTGGGATAACAAGGGTTGCGCGCTTCTCCAACCGATCGACATGGAAGTCGGCGCGGGTACCTCGCACGTGCACACGTTCCTGCGCGCCATCGGCCCGGAACCGTGGCGTGCGGCGTATGTCCAGCCGTCACGGCGTCCGAAGGACGGCCGTTACGGCGACAACCCGAACCGCCTGCAGCACTACTACCAGTATCAAGTGGTGCTGAAACCCGCGCCTGAAAATATCCTCGACTTGTACCTCGGCTCGCTTGAGGCGCTCGGCTTCGACCTGAAGGAGAACGACGTGCGTTTCGTGGAAGACGACTGGGAAAATCCAACGCTCGGCGCATGGGGTCTCGGCTGGGAAGTCTGGCTGAACGGCATGGAAGTGACGCAGTTCACGTACTTCCAGCAAGTTGGCGGTATCGACTGCAAGCCGGTGCTCGGTGAGATCACCTACGGTCTCGAACGGCTCGCCATGTATCTGCAGAAAGTGGAAAACGTCTACGACCTCGTGTGGACCGAATGGGAAGAGGACACGCCGAACGGACGCGAGGTTCGGCGCCTGACGTATGGCGACGTCTATCACCAGAACGAAGTCGAGCAATCCACCTACAACTTCGAGCACGCGAACGTCGACCTGCTGTTCACGTTCTTCAAGAGCTACGAAGCTGAAGCGCAGAAGATGATCGAAGCGAAGCTCTCGCTGCCCGCGTATGAGCTCGTGCTGAAAGCCGGCCACACATTCAACTTGCTGGACGCGCGCGGCGCGATTTCGGTGACGGAGCGCGCGGCGTATATCGGCCGGATCCGCGATTTGTCGCGTGCGGTCGCAAAGGGGTATTACGAGTCCCGTGAAGCGCTCGGTTTCCCAATGCTGGGCAACCCCGTACACGCCGCGCCCGGACTCATCACCGACGCACAAGATGCCGCCAAGCCCGCGTGGGCGCCGGCGCTGAAGGTCGAGCGCACTATCGATCAGGCCTGACCAGAGCACGACATAACAATGACCGAAACCAATCTTGCATCGCTGCTCGTCGAGCTGCGCACCGAAGAACTTCCGCCCAAAGCGCTCGCGCGCCTCGGCACCTCGTTTGCCGAAGGCATTGTGCAGCGGCTTGCCGCGCGCGACCTGATTGAAGGCGAAGCGAGTTTCGAAAAATACGCCACGCCGCGACGTCTCGCCGTGCTCATCAAGAACGTGCGCGCAGTCGCGCCGGAACGGCAGGTACGCGAGAAGGTACTGCCGGTTTCCGTCGCGCTGGACAAAGACGGCCAGCCCACCGCGCCGCTCGCGAAGAAACTGGCGGCACTGGGATTTCCCGACTTCGCCATCGGCGACCTTGAACGCGCCCAGGACGGCAAGGCCGAAGCGTTTTTCCTGCGCTACGCGGCACCCGGCGCAACGCTTGCCGAGGGCCTGCAGACCGCTCTGCAAGAAGCGCTCAGCAAGTTGCCAATCCCGAAGTTGATGACGTATCAACGCCCCGACGGCACCAGCGTGCAGTTCGTGCGGCCGGTGCATGGGCTGGTCGCGTTGCATGGCCGTCAGATCGTGCCGGTGAGCGCGCTCGGCATCGACTCCGGCGACACCACGCTGGGGCATCGCTTCATGTCGGAAGGGATTGTGGCAATAAGCCACGCTGACGACTACGCCGAGACGCTGCGCTCGAAGGGCAAGGTTGTCGCGAATTTCGACGATCGCCGCGAATCCATCCGCACGCAGTTGCAGGCATTCGCGGGCGTTGACCGCGTGGTGATGCCCGAGTCGTTGCTGGACGAAGTGAATGCGCTGGTCGAATGGCCGGTCGTGTATCAGTGCCATTTCGACGAGTCGTTCCTGCAAGTGCCGCAGGAATGCCTGATCCTCACCATGCAGACAAACCAGAAGTATTTCGCGCTGACTGACGAGCACGGCAAGCTGCGTTCGCGTTTCCTGATTGTGTCGAACATCGACACGCAAACGCCGGGCGATATTGTGGAAGGCAACGAACGCGTGGTCCGCCCGCGTCTGGCCGACGCCAAGTTTTTCTTCGAGCAAGACAAGAAGAAACGCCTCGCCGACCGCGTGCCGCTGCTCGCGAACGTGGTGTATCACAACAAGCTCGGTTCGCAGTTGCAACGCGTGCAGCGGCTTGAAGCACTGGCCGGAGAAATCGCGCCCATGATCGGCGTGGATGCAACCGTCACAAAGCGCGCCGCCCTGCTCGCGAAGGCCGACCTGATCACCGACATGGTCGGCGAGTTCCCGGAATTGCAGGGAACCATGGGCACGTACTACGCGCGCCACGACGGCGAGCCGGAAGAAGTCGCACTCGCTTGTACGGAACATTATCAGCCGCGTTTTTCCGGTGATGACACCCCGCCCAACGGTGTGAGCAGCGCCGTCGCTTTGGCCGACAAACTGGAAACGCTTGTCGGTATCTGGGGCATCGGCCTGCAGCCAACCGGCGAAAAAGATCCGTTCGCGCTGCGCCGTCACGCGCTCGGCGTGTTGCGCATCCTGCTGGAAAAGCGCCTTGCCATCGACCTGTTCGACTTGCTGCGTATCGCACACAAGCAATTCGCCGGCATGCCGCAAGTCGTCGATTCAACCGACGCCCTCTACGCGTTTTTCATGGACCGGCTGCGCGGCGTGCTGCGCGAGCGCGGCTTCAACGCGATTGAAATTGACGCTGTGCTGAGCCTGAACCCCACGCGCCTGGATGACATCGTCGCGCGTCTGGACGCCGTGCGCGAATTCGCGTCGTTGCCCGAGGCCGCGTCGCTTGCCGCGGCGAACAAACGCATCTCGAATATCCTTAAGAAGTCGGCTGAAGGCGTGCCGTCCAGCGTGCAGCCGGCTCTCCTTCAAGAGGCTGCCGAAAAAGCGCTGTACGCTCAACTCGAGCAGGTCGCGCCGCGCGTGCAAACGCAACTGGTCGAACGCAACTACACGGAAGCGCTGTCGGCGCTGTCCGCGTTGCGCGATGCCGTGGATACTTTCTTCAACGACGTGATGGTGAACGCGGAAGACCCGGCGCTGCGAAATAACCGCCTGGCTCTTCTCGGCGCACTGCATCAGCAGATGAATTGCGTCGCGGACATTTCGAAGCTTGCTGCCTGATGCGCCACACCATGCCGACCAACGCAAACAAGAAACTGGTGGTTCTCGATCGTGACGGCGTGATCAACGTCGACTCCGACGCGTTCATCAAGTCGCCCGACGAATGGGTTGCCATCCCCGGCAGCCTGGAAGCGATCGCGCGTTTGAACCAGGCCGGCTACCGCGTGGCGATTGCATCGAATCAATCGGGTATAGGCCGTGGTCTGTTCGACATGGCCGCGCTCAACGCAATGCACGAAAAGATGAACCGGGCGGCAGCAGCCGTGGGGGGCCGCATAGACGCGGTGTTTTTCTGCCCGCACACGCAGGAAGACGAATGCGAGTGCCGCAAGCCCAAGCCCGGCATGTTGCAGCAGATTGTGGAGCGCTTCGAGATCGATCCCGCTGATACGCCCATGGTCGGCGACTCGCTGCGCGATCTGCACGCAGGTGCGACGCTGGGCTTCGCGCTGCATCTGGTGCTGACCGGCAAGGGGCATAAAACACTGGCAGCGGGCAATTTGCCGCCGAATACGAAAGTACACGACGACCTGCGCACCTTCGCGCTCAACTTCCTCGCCGCACATCACGACTGATCCGACTGATCTGACTGATTTAATGTGCGGGTTTTTTCGTCACACCACAATAAGACTTATCCAAGCCGATGCGCTTCATTCGTTCGCTGCTGCTGATGGTTTTTTTCGTCGTTTATACGGTGCCGTACGCGTGCACGTGCTTCATCGTGTTCCCGTTCATGCGCGCTGAAAAGCGTTACTGGATGGCGGCGTACTGGTGCAAGTCGGGCATCGTGGTCATGCGGTACCTGAACGGCATCCGCTACCAGATCGAAGGCATGGAGAACCTCCCCGACGGTCCCGCCGTGCTGTTGTCGAAGCACCAGTCCGCTTGGGAAACGCTGGCATTCCCCGCGTTGATGCCACGACCCCTGTGCTATGTATTCAAGCGTGAGTTGCTGTTCGTACCATTCTTCGGCTGGACCATGGGCATGCTGAAGATGGTTCATATCGACCGGCGTCAGGGCAAGGACGCGTTTGCATCGGTGGCGCGGCAAGGGCGCGAGCGCATGGCCGAGGGAGCGTGGGTCATCATGTTCCCGGAAGGCACGCGTACACGCGTGGGCCAGCAGGGCAAGTACAAATCAGGCGGTGCGCGCTTCGCGTGCGCGGCGGGCGCACCGGTCGTCCCTATTGCCCACAACGCCGGACACGTATGGCCGCGGAAATCGTTTCTCAAATATGCGGGTATAGTCACTATGTCAATCGGCCGTCCGATCGACACGACAGGCCTCACGCCGGAAGAAGTCAACCTGCGCGTGGAGCGCTGGATCGAAGCGGAAATGCGTCGCATCGATCCGGACTCGTACGGTCCCGCCGATCGTTTCGCCGCTGAGTCTGACTCTAAGTCCGATTCCAAGTCCGATTCTGAGTCCAAGTCTCAAGGCGCGGCTACCGGTCTGTAGAGAGCCGGATGTCGTTATCGTTGCGTTCGTTACGTTCGTATCTATTGTTAGTGTCGTTCTTTCCGTCATTCCTGCGCCGCGTGCGCCAAGCTGAGCCGATGCAGAAGACTCCCTCGCGACAGCGTCCCGCTGCCGCGCTCGACAACCCGCAACTCGACCTGCCGCTCAACCTCCCCAGTGAGCCAAGGCTGTCGAGCGCGGCACCATCGCCTGCTATGCCAGGCACGCCTGCCGCACCTGCTTGCGCCATGCCTGCAACATTGCGTGGCGACATCGCGCCAACCGACACAACCGAAGCCGCAAGCCCTCCCGCGCCGCCCTTTCGTGCACCCACTGCGCCCGACGGCGCGCGCAACCGGCAACTCGTGCTCGGTTCGCAGATGCTCGATTACCGCTTGAAACGTTCGTCGCGCCGGACGATCGGCTTCACTATCGACGGCACTGGTCTCGCGATTACCGCGCCGCGCTGGGTGACTATTGGCGCAATAGAAAGCGCGATTGCCGAGAAGGAAAAGTGGATCTTCAAGAAGCTCACCGAATGGCAAACGCGCGTGGAACAACGCGTGGTACCCCGGATTGAATGGAAGGACGGTGCGCAGCTTCCGTATCTGGGGCGGACCGTCACCGTCATGATGACCTCTGCACCGGGTACGACGGGCAAGAGCGCAACGCAACCGGCCTTCGATGCGGAAAGTGACGTGCTGTGGCTCGGTCTTCCCGCACTCGCAGATGGTCAGCTCATTCGCGAGCGTGTGCAACGGTGGCTGCATGGTCAGGCGCTGCAGGTTTTCGGCGAACGGCTGCCGGTGTATGCGGCCAAACTAGGCGTTGAGTTCAGGGCCTATGCGTTGTCGTCCGCCGCCACGCGTTGGGGCAGCTGTTCCAGCGACGGCAAGATCCGCCTCAACTGGCGGCTGATTCATTTCCCTGTGCATGTCATCGATTACGTTGTTGCTCACGAACTCGCGCATCTTCGAGAGATGAATCACAGTGCGCGCTTCTGGCACACCGTTGAATCCATTTTCCCGGACTTCCGCGAAGCGCGGCATACACTCAAGCATCATCCGCCTGAATTGCTGCCCCTGCTTTAACGCCTCATCGGCGCGCAGGGTAGTACGGAGCTGCGCGCTGCGAGCGTTTGCTGCGGGCGGTACAATTTTGGACGTGGCTGTTTTAATCGTGCGCGCTGTTCTCTGAGGCACAGTAAAAGACACGCTAAAGCGGACCACCCGGTCAATCGACATTCCCCACTGGAACCTCATCATGCGACTTCTTCACACCATGCTGCGAGTCGGCGACTTGCAGCGATCCATCGATTTCTATACGCGCATCCTCGGCATGAAAGTGCTGCGTCAAAGCGAAAACACCGAGTACAAATACACGCTTGCGTTCGTCGGTTACGGCGATGAAAGCGAAAACAGCGTGCTCGAACTGACCTACAACTGGGGCGTCGATAAATACGACCTGGGCTCGGCTTACGGCCACATCGCGCTGGAAGTGGACGACGCGGCAGCAGCTTGCAATCGCATTCGCGAAGCAGGCGGCAAGGTCTCGCGCGAAGCCGGTCCCGTGAAAGGCGGAACCACCGTGATTGCGTTTGTTGAAGATCCGGATGGCTACAAGGTCGAGTTGATCGAGAAGCATGCTTGAGGCGAATTGGGGGTAATGGGCACAGGACTTTCGCGAAAAAAACTCGCAAAAGACCGGCAGCATCCAGCGCCGGATGCCGCCGGCCCTGGCTCAAAACTTGTGCCGAATCCCGGCCATTACGCCAAGCTGCGTGCTTTTCTGCGCGAGGCTTACCGCATTGACTCCTTGCAACTGCGAGCCGATCAGATCGCCTCGATAAAGTGAGTAATCGGTTTCCAGATAGACGTCGGTGCGCTTGGACAGGTCGTAATCTGCGACCAGTTGGAATTGCCAAGCCGAGCCATCCTGCGGTTGGGTCTTGCCGGCTTGCAGCGTGCGCCACACGTTTCCTGCGAAGTGCCACGCCCCGGCTTGCTGCGTAACACCGCCAAGAATCATCCGGCGTTTCTTGAAGTCGGACCATTTCAGCGCGGCGAGCCCCGGCGCGGCGAACGGCCCGTTGGCGAAAGTGGAAAACCCCTCGTCGTTCTGATTGACGATATAACCCAGCGCGAAACGCGTCTTGTCCCACGTGTACGAACCACCGACGGTCCACGCCTTGGCGTCGCTGCCGTTGATCGAGTCCTTCGTCTCCTTGAACGCGCCACCGAACGTGAATGGGCCGTTCGCGGGCGCGTAGGCCGCTGCCACGCCGTACTGGCTGCCGTATGCCATATGGCCGGCGTTGCCGCTGAACGAATAGGCGGTCGAGATGCGGAAGTCCTTGTACTTGCCGTGATACTGGATCTGGTTGCTGCTCCAGATGCCACCGGTCATGGTGACTTCGGGCTGGAAGTTGAAGTCGTAGGGAATCCATGGATTGCTGGAGTAACCGCCCATGGTGATGCCTTCGATCATCACGTTGTACTGACGGCCTAACACAACCTGTCCATACGTCGATGACTGCAGTCCGATTTGCGCTTCATTGAAAAACGGCATGGTGGGATCGCTCTGGCCGTTGTTCAGGACAAAACGGTTTTCGAGCTTGAAGAGGGTCGACCAGCCGCCGCCCAGGTCTTCAACGCCCTTGATGCCCCAACGGCTCTCGCTCATGCCGCCGGGTCCCATCAGGAAGCGGCCGTTACCCTGTGTGTCGGCGTTGGACAGATAACGTACGCTCATGTCGGCAATGCCATAGAGTGTGACGCTGGATTGCGCGTGGCTCGCTTCGCAGGCGAGCACGGCGGGCAGCAACGCGTAACTCACCTTGCACCATTTGCCGAACCTGCCAGCGTTTCTAAGTTGTCCCAACCTGTTCATACGTCTCCTCGTGATGTCGTCATGCGACGATCAGGCGTTGCCTGTATCGCCACGAATCAAAGAAGCCGTTGTCCGTCTCCGATGCACCCGCGTCATGCCGCTAAGGCGTTGCCCCTTATAAAGAGTCTGCTGCGCGTTTGCGCTGCCAATTGGAGACTAACGAGGGGATTAACTCCAGTGCATTCCTTGCATTGAAAAGATGCAGGAGCCGCATGAGAGTAAGCCCAAAAGAAAAGCGGAACGGAGGTCGCGCGATTCGCGTCAGCGAACCCGGAATAGTGAGATAGAAAAGATGAGGTTAGCGGCGGCAGGCGCAATAGCAGCCTGATAGAACCGCCTTGGCGCGACCGGCGGGAACGCATACCACCCGACACGGCACGCGCCATTGAAACCCGCCTGCAGCCTTAACAGCGGCTACGCCGCCTTTACCACCCGCGCCAGTTTTACGAGCGCGACTACTGCGCCGCCTTCACCACCTGCGCCAGTTTCACGAACTCGGCCACGGGCACTTCTTCCGCACGCCGCGAAAGATCAAATCCAAGCGCATCGAAATCCACGCGGTCACGGTACACGCCGAGCGTATTGCGCATCATCTTGCGGCGTTGCGAAAACGCCGCCAGCACGACTTCGCCAAGCACCTTGTCATCGACATCCGGCAACTCATTCGGCGCGAAGGGAATCATCCGCACAATGGCCGAGTTCACCTTCGGCGGCGGGTTGAACGACTCGGGCGGCACGTCGATGAGTTTATCGATGGCATACCGATACTGAAGCATCACTGTCAGACGGCCAAAGTCCTTGTTGCCCGGCTCGGCGATCATCCGGTCCACCACTTCGTCCTGCAGCATGAAATGCTGATCGATGACCTTGGGCGCGAACGCGGTCAGGTGAAACAGCAGCGGACTCGAAATGTTGTACGGCAGATTCCCCACAATCCGCAGCGACGGTTTTTCACCTTCCAGCGCGAGCGAACCAAAATCAAACGCAAGGGCATCGCCGGCATGCAGCGCCAGCAGATTGCCAAATCGCTTCTCAAGCCGTCCGATCAGGTCGCGATCCAGTTCTACCGCATGCAGCGGCGACTCGGGCGTGGAGAGCCGTTCGATCAGCGGCGCGGTGAGCGCGGCGAGACCCGGTCCGATCTCGACCATGCGTTCGCCGCGCTTGGGCGCGATGGTGTCGACGATCGAATCAATCACGCCTTGATCGACGAGGAAGTTCTGCCCGAAGCGCTTGCGCGCGAAGTGGCCCTGGTGCTTGATGGACATCGGAGGAACCGATTAAAACCGCAATGAAAAGGAATCAGGCCGCTCGACGATGGCGCGCCATGGCAACGGCTGTATCGATAGCAACGATCAGGCTACCCGGATCCGCACGGCCTGTGCCGGCCAGATCGAGTGCGGTGCCATGATCGACCGACGTACGGATGATCGGCAGCCCAAGCGTGATGTTGATGCCTTCGCCGAACGTGGCGAATTTCAGGACCGGCAAACCCTGGTCGTGGAACATGGCGAGCACGCAGTCGGCGTCTTTGAGATAACGCGGCTGGAACAGGGTATCTGCCGGATAGGGACCGGGAGCATCGATACCCAGCGCGCGCGCTTGCAGCAGCGCGGGCGTGATGACATCGATTTCCTCGCGGCCCAGGTAACCGTTTTCGCCCGCGTGGGGGTTGAGTCCGGTCACCAGGATGCGCGGCTTCTGCAGGCCGAACAGCGCTTTCAGATCGCGATTAATAATGCTCAACGTGTCGACAATGCCATCCACCGTCAACGCCGCGGATACATCCTTCAGCGGCAGATGGGTAGTAGCGAGCGCGACGCGCAGCGGCCGGTCGCCCATTCCCGCGAGCATCATGACGACGCGCGGGGTATGGGTGCGTTCAGCGAGATATTCAGTGTGGCCGGTGAAGGGAACGCCGGCGTCGTTGATGGTGCTTTTCTGCAGCGGCGCGGTGACGATAGCGTCGAAACGACCGCTTACCGCCCCGTCAATAGCCGTATCTAGCAAGCCGAGCACATAACGCCCGTTAGCGGCGTTCAGCGTGCCTGCGGTGACGGGAACGCTCAGCGCGTGATGCTCGATGTCAATTGCCGCGCCCATGGACAGCCACGCTGACGAACCCGCCCGCTCAGCCATCAGCTCACGGTCGCCGAGCACGGTAAAGCGCACCGACGGCCAGCGCTCAGCCGCTTCAGCCAGCGCCGCCACCGTCAATTCAGGCCCCACACCGGCCGGTTCCCCGGTGGTAATGGCTATGGACAACGGTGACGTACGGCCTGCTGAGCTCATCTCGCCAAGCCTTACTGGTTCAACGCTTGCTGAGCCGCAACACCCTTGTACTGCACATAGGCGGTGTCACGCAGTTCACGCAGCCAGTCGGAATACGCTTGCTCGGCCTTGCGCTGACCGATCGCCTGACGTGCCGTGTCCAGTTGCTGCTGTACCGAGCCTTCCGCATCGCGGCGTCCCAGCACCTGGATCAAGTGATAACCGTACTCGCTGCGAACCGGGTCGCTGACCTGGTTGTCTTTCAGGTTGTTCATGGCGCGCTCGAATTCCGGCACGGTTTCACCCGGGCTGATCCAGCCGAGATCGCCGCCTTGCGACGCTGAACCATCCTGCGAATAGGTCCGCGCGAAGTTGGCGAAATCACCGCCCTTCTCAACGTCACCCTTGATTTCCAGCAGCTTCTGACGGGCGGCCGACTCGGACACGCCGTCGGCTACGCGCAGCAAAATATGCCGGACGTGAGTTTGCACAAGCTTGGGAGCATCGGCGGCCTGACCTTGGCCCACGCGGCGATCCACCAGCTTGATGATCTCGAAACCGCCGTCGGTGCGAATCAGTTGCGGATTCACCTCGTTCGGGCGAAGCGCTGCAACCGCGCTCACAATGGAAGCCGGCAACGAAGCCTGCGTGCGGAAACCGAGATCACCGCCCTTGGCCGCGTCGGTGTCCTGCGAATTGTTCTTCGCCAGCTTGGCAAAGTCCGATCCGCTTTGCGCATCTTTCAGCACGCCCTCGGCCTTCGCCTGGATAGCGGCAATGTCAGTCTGCGAAGCGTTTTCCGGCACCTTGAACATGATGTGCTGGAGATGCAGGTCGTTGGACTGGCGCGCGCTCGGTCCACGCTGGCTGGCAACGTAGTTGGCCACTTCACCGTCCGACACCGTGATCTTGCTGTCCACCTCTTTCTCACGCAGTTTTGACAGCGTCAGCTCGGTGCGGGCATCGCGTTGGAAGGTCGTCCAGGGCACCCCTTGCGCCTCGATGCGCGCGCGGTACACGTCGAGCGTCATGTTGTTTTGCTGCGCGAGACGCTCGAGCGTGCGTTGCACGGTAGCGTCGTCAATGGTGATGTTGTCTTCCTTCGCCTTCTGCAACTGAATCCGCTCGACCACCATCTGGTCGAGCACCTGGCGTTGCAACTGATCCGCCGGGGGAACCGGCGCGTTCTGCTGTTGCAGGCGGCGCACGATAAGACCCGTGCGGTCGGCGAGTTCGCGCTCCGTAATTACGTCGCTGTTCACAACTGCCGCGACAGAATCCGCAACCTGCGCGCCGCCCGCCGTGGTCGTGGGCGTCAGCGCCTGAGCGTGCGCCACCGGACCGGCCAGTAAAGCTGCGGCGAAAACACCTGCCGCGAACATTGCGCACTTCAACTTGTTCATGTTTGACACAGATACTCCATCGATTGCGGCCGGTGACCGACCCATTGCCTGTTGCCCTATTACCTACGGCTTACCGCACACACTCCGCACGCTCATTCGTAATTCGTGTAACGCGCGAGCGGTGCGGGCGGCGGCGGCGGCGGCGTGTAACCATTGACGCCGGCGCGGAACGCTGCGGTCAGCCCATTATCGACGTTCGACAAGCCCTTGAACGTCATTTGAGCGAGAATCCGCGTCCCGGCAGTGTTACTTCCGGTGCTAGTGATACCGTTTGCGTAACGCTGCAAGCCGACGCCCAGAGTCCAGCAGTCGGCATCGTACTGGAAGCCCAGCAGCCCGTCGACGAGACGATGGCCTGCCAGATCGTAGTTCACCCGGGCGACGCTATAAATGTGCTGCGATAGCGGCCATTGTGCCGAAACCAGAATCTGGTTGATCGGCGAGGTGGACAGCGTGGTTTCGTTCGCCCGCGTGTACCGGTATCCAATATTGATGACTTCGCGCGCCGCCGGGCTATACCCGAAACCGATGCTCGAGCGCACCAACTGGTTGTTGTCGGCATTATATTGGAACGCAGTTTCCTGTGAAAAACCAGCGCCCAGCTTGAAAGATGCGCCCAGGATCAGGTCCGAGTGTTTCGCCTGGTCAAGCGGCTGGCCTTCCGTGATCGTGACGCGCTGCGGCTGGAAATAATACTGCTGCGCGATCACAAAACGCGCACGTTCGTCGCCCGTTGCCGGGTTGATGAAACGCGAGGTCAGGCCTACCGTCAGACGGTTTGCGTCGGCAATGCGGTCGTTACCCGCGTACGTGTTCGGCGTGTAGATTTCAGCAAGGCTGAAGTCCGACTGGCCGGTATCGAAAATAGGCGCGAATTCCTGGTTACGGTACGGCGTGTACACGTAATACAGGCGCGGCTCCAGGGTCTGGATGTAATCCTGCCCGAAGATTCGCACCGAGCGGTCGAACACGAGGCCTGTGTCGAAGCTGACGGTCGGGATGGATTCCGACAGGTTCTTCGGCTGGCCTGCCGGCGTGCCGTTGGCCGCACTGCCGATCTCGTTCAAGTCGTAAGACGCGAAGTGATACTGCACCTTCGGCGTAACGAAATAACCGGGTCCGGTAACGCTGTAGCTCAGGTACGGATTGAAAACAACGCGCTGACCTTCCGTGGAGTCAGCAATGGTGGTCGTGAAGCGCGTGTAGTCCGCTTCCGCGCCGTAGTCGAAACCGCCGACGTTGTACTTGTTGTACAGCACGTTCAACTGCGGTTCGCGGGCGTACGGCGAAACCGCCGGCGGCAACACCTGCCAGCGCTGCTCGTGCGCGAGGATCGACCACGGTCCGTTGTTGTACGTGACACCCACTTCCTGTTGATACAGGACCTGCGTGCCGTTGATGATCTGGTTCGAGGCGTTGCCCAGGTCTTCCGGATACTGATTGTCCGAGACCTTGTTGTAGTTGATATACGCGCCGAAACCGCCACCGAAGTTCTGCTGGTGCTGGATGTAGATCGCGTAGCGGTTCGTATGCGTCTGCAGGTCCTGCGGCAGGAATTCGCCGGTGATCGTGCCCGAATAAGTTGGCGACAAATACCGGAACGTCGACTGGATCTGAATACCGCGCCGCGTCATGAGGCGCGGCGTGACCACCAAATCGCGATTCGGCGCGATATTGAAGTAATACGGCACCGATACTTCAAAGCCGGTAGTCGAATTCACCGACACCGTGGGCGGCAAGATGCCGCTGCGCCGTTCGCTGGTCAGCGGGAACGACAGCCACGGGCTCGCGAACACCGGAACGCCCTGGAAAAACAGCACGCCGTTGTGCGCAACGCCTTCATTCGCGCCGGTATCGAAGTCGAAGGACGTACCCTTGATGTACCAGGCCGGATCCATTTCGCACGAACACGCCGTGTACGTACCGTGATCCACGCGCGTTTGTTCGTCATCAATCAGGTCCGCGCGCTGTGCGCTGCCCGAGCCGTTCGAGAGATTGAAGCGGTACTTCGGGTTCGTCATGTAACCCTCGTTCGCCTCCACCTTCAAGTGCGCTTCCGGGCCGATGAACGAATTGCCGTTGCTGAAGATCCTGACATGACCGTAAGCATCGGCCATGTCGGTGTCCTGGTCGTAATGCAGCGCGTCCGACTTGATCACCGAGACATTACGGCGCAGTTCGGCCGAGCCCTTCGCGGCCATGTCCTGGTCGGCCGTGCCCGTGGTGTGGTCGCCCAGCACGAACGTGGCCGGCTGGCTGCCCTGCTGCAGCGGCCGCTCTTCGAGTTGCGGCGCGAGCCGCAGGCTCCAGGCGTCGCCTAGCGGCTGCGTGTCGGCTGCCGCGCCCGCAAGCTGCGCGTGCGCGAGCGCGGGCATGAGACCGGGCACGGCGATCAACGCCGCGAACAGCCGCCGCCTGCGTGGCCGCGCTTCGCGCAATGGAACTGGTTTGGAAAACTGTCGTGGCGGCATGGTTGAGTGCTGTTCAATCGCGTCACGCTCGGCGCTCGACGAGAGTACCCGGGCACAGCCACCGGAACTCGCGCCACCGGAGTTGTGGGTTCGCTGCGAACGAAAGTGAATCGATCGATGGATGAGTCGGGCGGTGATCTCGACCCACGGAAGCCTGATGGCCTGCCGCAGGCTTCGCGCCGGGCGCAAACGGAATGCTTAAAAAAGTCGTGGGGTATTATATGGCAAGACGTTTCACCCCTCGAATTTATGACGCCCCCAAACACCGATTTTCGCCTTACCCATCTTCACGACTGGTTGCAAACCCTGGCTGATCGGTACCGGCTGGACCTTTCTACCGTTGCTCCTGCTTCTGCCGATGCCAGTTTCCGTCGATATTTCCGGTTGGCCGCTCAAAGCGAGTTCGGCAATACGCTGATCGCCGTCGATGCCCCACCGCCCGAGAAATGCCGCGAGTTCGTGCAGGTTGCAGGATTGTTGCACGACGCCGGCGTGCATGTGCCGCAGGTGCTGGAGACGGATTTCGATGCCGGCTTCATGCTGGTGACCGATCTTGGCACGACCACGTATCTCTCTGTCCTCGATGAAAAGAACGCCCGGCCGCTGATGCGCTCGGCGATTGACGCGTTGATCAAGTTCCAGGTCACATCGCGGGAAGGTGAGTTGCCTTCGTTCGATGAAGCGTTCCTGCGCCGCGAAATGGAACTGATGCCCGAGTGGTTCGTGGCGAAGCATCTGGGTCACACGCTGGACGCGGCCGAACGCAAGGTGCTCGACGACACGTTCAACGTGCTGGTCGAAAGCGCATTGGCCCAGCCTCAAATCTTCATGCTGCGCGATTTCATGCCGCGCAACCTGATGGTCAGCGAGCCGAACCCCGGCGTGCTCGACTTCCAGGACGCGGTGTACGGACCGTTGAGCTATGACATTGCTTCCTTGTTGCGCGACGCGTTCATTAGCTGGGAAGAAGAGTTTGAACTCGACTGCTTCGTCTACTACTGGGAAGGCGCGCGCAAAGCCGGATTGCCTGTAGATGCCGATTTTGGCGAGTTCTACCGGCAAATCGAGTGGATGGGGTTACAGCGCCATATCAAGGTGCTTGGGCTGTTCGCGCGCATTTATCATCGCGATGGGAAACCGCAGTATCTGGCTGATCTGCCGCGGTTTATTGGTTATGCGCGAAAGGTGTCTGAGCGATACAGGCCGTTGCGGCCCTTCGCACGTTTGCTCGATACGCTGGAAGGGCGTGCCGTGGATGTGGGATATACGTTTTGAACGCTTTGAATACCGCGATGATTTTCGCCGCCGGGCGCGGCGAGCGCATGCGTCCGCTCACCGATACTCGCCCGAAACCACTCCTCGCAGCGGGCGGCAAACCGTTGATCGTTTGGCAAATTGAACGGCTCGCGGCGGCGGGGTTTGAAGTCATCGTGATCAATCACGCGTGGCTTGGGCGCATGTTTCAATCGAACCTCGGCAATGGTTCGCGCTGGGGCGTTGAAATTCGCTACTCGCACGAGATGCATGCGCTGGAAACGGCGGGTGGAATTGCCAAGGCGTTGCCGCTGCTCGAAAAAGACAGCGATCCGGCCATTTTCCTGGCGGTCAGCGGCGACGTGTTCTGCGAATTCGACTATGCGAGTTTGCGAGCGCGCGCGCCTGCGATGGCGCTCGCAGCGCAGCCGGCAATGCATCTGGTAATGGTGCCGAATCCGCCGTTTCATACGCTCGGCGATTTCGCGCTCGAGCCCAATGGCACACTCGCTCTTGATGGCGCACCGCGCTACACCTTCGGCAATATCGGTTTATACGATACGCGCATGTTCCGCGATCTCGCTCCCAACACGCGGCGGGCGTTGACGCCGTACTACCAGGAAACGGTCGCAGCCGGGCGCGCGACCGGCGAGTTGTATGAAGGGCGATGGGAGAACGTTGGGACGGCCGCGCAGTTGGAGGCGCTGGACCGGGCGCTGCGGCAGCGATAGCCACGTATCAATTCCGGCAGGTCCGTCTCCGGAACGGTCGTTCTGGCAATTCCGCACAAAGATGATTCAAAATCACTTTTCGGGCCGGTGCCATCCTCGATCGATGCCAGCTCGCGCGCACCGGTCAGCGCCCGGTCAGCGCCCGGTTTGCAAATGGTAAAATCCGTTTCTCCTTTCGTCTCACTCCGTGGCCCCACCATGTCCGATACCCGTCCCGATACCCTTTTCGCGCTCACCGCGCTCTCCCCGCTTGACGGCCGTTATGCCGCCAAAACCGAGGCGCTGCGCGAATGGCTGTCCGAATACGCGTTCATGAAGCATCGCGTGAAAGTCGAGGTTCATTGGCTGATCGCGTTGTCGCAGGCGGGTTTCGACGAAGTGCCGGCGTTTTCCGCCGAGTCCGAAGATTTCCTGCTGCAGCTCGCCGAGCGCTTCACCGCGCACGATGCCGCGCGCATCAAGGACATCGAAAAGGTCACGAATCACGACGTGAAGGCGGTTGAATACTGGCTGAAGGAATCGGTGAAAGGACAGCCGGAACTGGAACGCGCCAGCGAGTTCATCCACTTTGCGTGTACGTCGGAAGATATCAACAACACGTCGCACGGCATGATGATCGCGGGCGCCCGTGAGCATGTGATGCTGCCGGCCCTGCGTTCGGTGCACGAACGGCTCGTCAAGCTCGCGCACGCCAACGCTGAACAACCCATGCTGTCACGCACGCACGGCCAACCCGCCAGCCCCACTACGCTCGGCAAGGAAATGGCGAACGTGGCGGCGCGGCTGCAAAGCGCGATTGAACGAATTGCGGAAGTGCCCATTCTCGCCAAGATGAACGGCGCGGTGGGTAACTTCAACGCGCATTTGTCGGCTTATCCGGAGTTCGATTGGGAAGCGTTCTCGGAAGGCGTGGTGGAAGATCGGCTGAAACTCACGTTCAACCCGTACACCATTCAGATTGAACCGCACGATTACATGGCCGAACTCTTCGATGCCATCACGCGTGCCAACACCATTCTTCTGGATCTGGATCGCGACGTGTGGGGTTACATCTCCGTCGGCTATTTCAAGCAGCGGACGAAAGCCGGCGAGATCGGGTCATCGACCATGCCGCACAAGGTCAATCCTATCGACTTTGAAAATTCGGAAGGCAATCTTGGAATGGCTAACGCCATGCTGCGCCATCTCGCCGACAAACTCCCCGTCTCGCGCTGGCAGCGCGACCTCACGGACTCGACCGTGCTGCGTAACATTGGCGTGGGATTCGGCTATTCGCTGCTGTCGTATGACTCGCTGATTCGCGGGCTGGACAAGCTGGAAGTGAATGCGGCGCGTCTGAATGAAGACCTGGATAACTGCTGGGAAGTGCTGGCCGAACCGGTGCAAACGGTGATGCGTCGTTACGGCGTGGAGAATCCGTACGAGCAGTTGAAGGAACTGACACGCGGCAAAGGCATCACGCGCGAAGGCTTGCAGACGTTTATCAAGGGACTGGCTATTCCCGATGAAGCGAAGAACCTGCTTCTCGCCATGACGCCGCATTCGTATGTGGGTAAAGCAGTGGAACTGGCGAAACGGATCAAGTAATCATTCAGCCCGTACGCGTCAAAAAAAGCAAAGGCCGTTTGATGATGTCGAACGGCCTTTTGCGTTTCCGGCTCCCAGCGTGAAACCTGTTACTGAGCGAAACGCGTGCCGTCAATGCACTTCAATTCGCACAGCGTGCTCAACCAGCAATTCGGTATTGGCGCTCGAATGCTCGACCACGTTATAGAGAACGCCGCCGACTTCCGCCGTGCCGTGGTGATGCCACTCACCGTCATTCAAACCGGCAACGTGCGCATTCTGCACATCGACCGAATCACCTTCCTTGCCGTTCACAATGAGTTGGCGTTTACCATCGTCGATAAAGAGATCGTGCTCGCCAAAGCTGAGCACGTCGGATATCGACAGCACCAGCGAATTGTGATGCCCGCCAAGATCAAATCCGCCAATGCCGGGTGTTTGCGCAGCCACTGATTTGGCGGTAAGCGAACTCAGGTCGAGAACCTGATGATCGCCGAGAAATGAAACCATGTCGAAGCCCTTCGCGCCGGCGACCTGTGTCGAGACTTGCCGCTGGAAGGCGTGCCCGTCGTCATGCATGTCCTCGCTGGGACCCAATATGCTGGATGCGCTCTTCTCCGAGGCGACGTGATCCACGGCGGCTACACCAACATGTGACTTGAACAAGTTCGGAGGGAAGTACACCGCACCGCTTTCTGCCTCGCTACCCGCTTTGCGTGCCGCGTCAACAGACGATGTGCCTTCGTCAGCGAGCGCTCGCGCACTTACGGACGCATCTACCGTGATGGCGAAATAGCTTGCCGTGGCGTTCACGCCGTATCCGGTCACCTGGACTGCTGACAAATCGTGAATGCCAGCGTCAAGCGGTGAAGACAACTGAAGTGTCCAGTGACCTTGCCCGTTCGACGAGACCACGCCGAGGAGCGCGGTGCCGTCGTACACATCGATGGTGGAGAACGGATCCGCCATGCCAACAATGAGCGGCTTTTCGTCCAGTGTCGTGCCACCGCTTGGCATTCCACCCACCTGGAGAATTACCGCCTGCAAACGAGCATCCAATTCCGAAGCCATTTTGTGCGTCCTCTATGAGTAATCAGTCGATGCGGCGCTTCAGTTGCTTGCATGAAGCTGCATCGAAAACAGGTTGCTTTGGGCCTTTTTCATGTGGAAAGCAAAATGAACCGCTCTTAGCAAACTGAGTTTTTAATATGTCTCATCGGACGAAAAAAATGTAGCTTTTTTAGCTTGCAGGATCGTTTCATTCAGGATATCGAATCGAGTACCTGGAAATTTTCAAAATCGGATGCGTGAATAATTGCCCGTAGAAACGTTGAATGAGTTGGTTCGATTATTGAAACCGGGCCGACATTGATTGCCAATTAAAATGCGGTTCAGGCGCGCCTCCTATTCGTTTCGGCATACCTAAATTCAATTGTCTCCAAGTTTGCTGCTCCACCGCTGCCGCGAATGGCTAATTCTGTTGAACCTGCCGCAAGAGCAAAGCCGTTGCAAGATTGCTCCGGCAACGGCTTTTGTCAGTCAAGTTTTCTCACACCGCCCGCAGGGTCCATTTAAGAACCTTCGAGCGTCAATTTACAGGGTCAGCCATGCATGGTGATCTGCACGCCCTGCTGAACCAGCAACTCCGTATGCGCGCCGGAATGCTCATACACGTTGTACGAAACCCCGCCCACTTCCGCGCTGCCGTGCTGTTGCCACTGGCCGTCGGTCACGCCCGCAATGTGGGCGTTCGACAAGTCCACCGTGTCGCCATTCGAACCGTTCACCATCATCTGCTGCTTGCCGTCCTTCTGGAACAAGTCCTGTTCACCGAGGTTCAACACGTCCGTCAGCGACAGCTTCAGGTTGTTCGCATGTCCGCCAAGGTCAATGACTTCAATACCCGAGATTTTCGCCGTGGATGTCTTGCCCGACAGCGAGTTCAGGTCAAGCACCTGGTGATCACCCGTCAGATGCAGCACGTTCACAGCGGGCGTAGCGCCCGCCAGTTCCGCTGGATGCGCGGTGCTGCCCTGAATATGCGCGGTCGATTCCTTGAAATAGGTGCTCGCGTCAGCGCTCAGGTCCACCGTGTCATGGCCAGTCGTGCCCACGAACGAATCATGTTCGCCCACAACCGTGTGGTGCTGCGTGGCGTCATCAGTAGCAGACAGGTCTGCAACGGCGCTGACCATGGCCTGATCGTCCAGGTGGTTGGACGTGGCTTCGTCCACAACCGGAGTCGCGCTCGTTGCGCCCGTTGCCGGATTGGTTTGCGTGACGGTAATGTCATGCGCGCCGTCGGCCAGCGGCGTGCTCGGCTTGAACGACCAGTTGCCCGAGCCGTCAACCTTGGCCGAGCCCAGCCACAGCCCGTTGTCATACAGATTGATTGTGTAGCCCGCCACGCCTGTGCCAGCAATAACCGGCTCGTTGTCATCGGTCGTGCCGCCCTTGTCAACGGGACCCGTAACCGGACCGACATCGTCAGTCACCGACGTGATGTCCGGTTCCGGCGGCACCGTGGTGTCAACGTTGAAGTCAAACGGCGCTGACGGACCGCTCGTGCCCCCAGCCGTGGTTTCCTTGGCCGTAATTTCATGCGGACCGTCAAGCAGTGGCCCGGTTGGCTGAAAGCTCCACTTGCCCTCGGTATTCACGGTCGTGGTGCCCAGCATAACGGGGCCGTCATAAACGGTAATGACGCTGCCCGCGTCACCTGCGCCGTGGATGACCGGCTGCGGGTCGTCCGTGGAGCCGTTTTGCGGAATGGGTCCGGTTACGGGACCAACCGCGTCCGTCACATCACTGATAGTGGGCGGATTGGGAACGACTACGCCAGCCGCAATAATGGATGTGAACGGTATTGACGAGTTGCTTCCCGCTCCGGTCTCGACGTTCTCCGCCAGTGCGGTGATAGTGTGAGTGCCCACCTTGAGCGCCGTGACAGGCGTGAGCGACCAGGTTCCATCAATGCTTACCACTGCGGTTCCAAGGAGCCTGATGCCGTCATACAGCATGATGAGGTCGCCTGCGTCGCCCGTGCCGGTGACCAAGGGCTGGTTGCTGTCCGCAACGTTGCCCATTGACGCGTGTCCAACCGATGTAATGACCGGCGTGGTCGGCGTTTGAGTCTGAGTTAACATTTTTCTTTCTGGCTCCAGTTGCTAGAGAAGTGACGCGACTTGAAAGTTACGTTTGCCGAAAGCTCGCGGGTCTACTAAGGAGTCATTGCGCGCAAGCGTGAAACTCAGCATTTCGCTGTCAAACCTCTGGAGTCTGCACCACGCTCACACGGGTGGATATTGGACCTTTCCTAAATGCGGCAGCGGGTGTGACTGGGATATAGCATGCGGCGCGATTCGCCGAACCAGCGAACCGCTTAGCCACACGTTTGAAGAAATTGAAATTGCGAGCGCGAACCGCGCTTGCGCTGAAACGGAAAAGCCGTTGCAGGATCGCTCCGGCAACGGCTTTTTTTCTACTTGATTTTCAGCGAGCGGGCGGTTCCATACTGGAAACGCCCGCTGTCACATCAACTGCTTAGTTATGCAAGGCGATCTGCACACCTTGTTGAATCAGCAGTTCCGTGTGCGCGCCCGAGTGCTCGTACACGTTGTACGTCACGCCACC
>NZ_MTHB01000299.1 GCF_002220365.1 Caballeronia sordidicola
GCAGTAGCCAGAAATCGGCATGGGCATCGTGTTGATTAGACGCGAGAACAGGACGTTCGCAGTATGTCGTGACAGCAGGATTCGCTTCGAGCATGACCCAGAGTCGAACTTGATTAACCGAAGTGAGTACCAGTGTGCGTTGCAGCTTCGGCGACCACATATGATGAAGCGTCTGCTTCGGCAGCCGGGAAACTGGCAGGGGTTCGGGTGGGTGCATGGCGAGTATTCCGGACCAGCGACATTGGACTACTTTAGGTCAAATTCAGCAAAATGGACAAATTTGTGGCAATTAAAAATGACGTAAAGTTGTCCAGCGCTGCCCGCTGTGCCTTATAAACTGGTCTTTGGGGCCGGACGACTTTGTGTCATTTGACATCATCGCATTTTAAGAATATGCGATTCGCCGCGAACAACGCCGCACCGGTCGCTCACGCTAGGCGAAACGCCTCGCCACTCACTCTGGTTCGCTGGCCCATATGATCCCCAGACCCGCGGCGTGGCATAGCAACGCCCACGCGGAATAGGGGATGCGCGCGTCCTCGGCAATCCACTTGCGAACCTGGCGGCAGCCGCCCGTCTCCTGGGTGGCTATGCCGAGATACTTCCCGGCTTTGCTCCCGGTAAAACCGGCGCGCTCGATAACCTCGCGAATTTCGGGACCGGTCGGTTGCGACCAGCCGTCAGCTGCTGGGCGCAGGCATTCTGGTCTGATTGAAGTTACTTGATCCATCGTTTCTTCCTCACAAATTGATGACTTACGCTGCCAGCGAAATGCCCTTCGGCATCCAGCCCCCGCTAAAGCGGGGGATACACCGTGGCCTTTGGCCACTGGACGACCCCGAACGGTGGTCCACAACGGCCCAACTGTCGCGCCCCTACGCTTCGCTTCGGGTCCGCGGCTCTCCCCGCGCTACTAGCGCGGGTTCCCGTGCCGCTCGCTCCAGGCGCGACGGTGCGCGCGATAGTTTAGCGGTCGGCTTACCCCCAGTCTGCAAGAAGGGGGGCGTTCCCGAAGCGAGCGGGTGCCCGGCCTTTGGGCCGGGTCCTCCGGTAACTAGTCGATGGCCCTCATTATTAAATCAGATTCCGCATGTTCAGTTGCGAAATCGCGAAGCCAATGATATTGATTGATTAATTTATCGTCGTCATATCGATTGGCCAAATCACATTGCGCGAACAGCGATGCCACGATACCCGCAGCATCCGCGCTCATTTCGCTAGAGAAGTAATTTCCCGATACGTCGATTTTAAATCGTTTATCGTCGCATGGAGCCATATAAAAGCCGCCGTTTGACAAGTCATAGAAGTTCCAAAGCCCTCCGCCATAGTTATTCGAGAGTTTTTCTAGCCATCCGTACACCAGAAACTCGCCTTTCAGCATAAGGCTTCCTAGGTGCCTTGGAAGAAAGTGAGGCCGAAAGTTTTCAGGGACTAGGTTTGCGGTAATTACAGATACATCAGAAGTGTTAGACATCCTGTTTCCTTAAAACGGGCCTTAGCGATATGCTCGGCCACATCAATATAATAAGGAGTTAGAGGTGGTCGGTAAAGACAATTCAGCGATAAAATGTGTAACTCTGAGTTTACAATTAAGAGATTTATAAATAGGTACAAAAGGCCTATTATGTATTTAGTGGTCGAGCACATCGCTAAGACCAAAATCGGAGAAGTAAATCATGGGTGATCGTTCAGTTGATGTTGCAGTAGCAGAGGATGCGAACATTTCGAATGCAATCGGATCGTTATTAGAAACAAAATTTGTTGAAGCACCGATTGCGTTTGTTCCACTGTCGCGCTTAAGCGTCTCGCCGCTCAACGTGCGGCGCAAGGTGCTGACGGGTATCGAAGGGTTGGCCGCTAGCATTCTAGCCAAGGGCTTACTACAGAATTTGGTCGCCCACCCCGAGAAGGGTTCACGCGGCAAAAACCCGAAGCTGTGCGTGTGCGCCGGTCAGCGGCGCCTCGCCGCGCTCCAGTCACTAGCCGAGCAAGGCAAGATCAGCGCGGATCAGAGCATCCCTGTCAAAGTGCTAACCGAAGCCGAAGCCGTGGCCGCTTCGTTAATCGAAAACGAATCTCGCGAGCCTATGTGCGCTGCAGATCAAGCGATCGCGTTTCGCTTGTTACTGGAAGAAGGGCGCAGTATCGACTACGTGGCATCCTTATTTTCGATTTCGACGCTTGCCGTGCAACGCCGTTTGAAGATCGCCAACGTATCGCCCAAGTTGCTCGACCTGTACCGCGACGATGGCATGAGCACCGAGCAGATTCAAGCGCTTGCCTTGTGTGACGACCACGAAAAGCAAGAACACCTCTGGTTCGACGCGGCGCAATCGTGGTTACGCGATCCTTATCATCTGCGTGCAGCCATCGTGGAGGAAGAAATCAACGTGAGTGAAAATCCGCTGGTCGCTTTCGTGACGCTCGATGCTTACGTCACCGCTGGAGGTTATGTGCGCCGGGACCTGTTCAGCGAGTCCGCCAACGCGGGATACATCACGGATATGGCGTTGCTCCAACAACTTGCCACCGAGCGCCTTCTGGTAGTCGCACAGGATATTTCGGCGGAAGGATGGAGCTTTGTCGAAACGAGGGTGAAGCGCGACTTCAGCGAGCTTTCAGCTTACACGCATATCACGCCGCAAGCGCGCGATATGACAAAGAAGGAAGCCGCACAGTATGCCAAGCTCGAAAATACTCTGAACAAGGCAAGCAGTGCCCTCGACGCCTATTACAGCGATGAAACCATCGACGAGGACGACGACAAGCGTGGCGCGCTTGAGGACGCCGCACGCGACGCCCAGAACGCGTGTGAGCAGTTCGTGGAAGCACTGGAAGCGTGGACGCCCGAGCAACTCGCGAGCGCCGGTGCGTTTGTCTTGCTGAACCACGCCGGTAAGGTTGTGATCGAGCGCGGATACGTGAAGCGAGGCACAACGGCGAGCACCGCCCGTGAAGGCGACGGGCAAGACGCACCGAAGAAAGTGAAACCGGTTCACAGCGACAAGCTTTGCCGTCGCCTGACCGCTCACCGGACCGCCGCCGTTCAGGTTGAGCTTGCAGCCAAGCCGACCATCGCGTTGGCCGTTCTGATGCAACGGCTCATCCCCACTGTATTTTCAAGTCTCTACTACTACGGCGAGGAAACCGGCGTACACGTAACGGCCACGTGCTCGCACGAGAAATTGCTGCGTGAGGCTGACGATATGGAAGCAAGCGCCGCATGGCAGGAGATCGACGCCGAGCGTAGCAAGTGGGCTGCGATGTTGCCGAAACGGCGCTCGAACCTGCTGCCTTGGTTGATTGAGCAAAGCGACGATGTGATGGCAAACCTCTTTGCCTTCTGTGTTGCAGCGACGCTCGACAGCGTCACCGGCACTGACGCCGCGCACCCAGTCAATGCGCTGGCTGACTTGCTCGACGTCGATATGACCAAGTACTGGACGCCGACGCAGGGTAGTTATCTGAACCACGTATCGAAGGCGCGAATTGCAGAAGTCGTATCGACAGCGGTTTCCCCCGAAGCCGCCGCGCCGCTCGCTGCGATGAAGAAAGACGATGCAGCTGCGACTGCCGAGCTTCGTCTTGCGGGTACGGGCTGGCTTCCAGAGGTGCTGGCAAAGCGGGATGCTTCGACCGGCGAGGTCGACGAATGCCAGAGCGATGAATTCGCAGACCCGGAAGATCAGGAAATTCCGTATTAATCGGGCGTTGAAAGCTTAGGGAGCACGGGCGCATCCGAAGAAATTCGGGTGCGCCTTTTTTTATCAGTCTAGCGTCGATCAACTTGCGTGTTATACCCATATGTATATAATAGGCGGTATGGAAAACATCAAGACTCTGCGGTGGATCGCGTCTTCCAAGAAGGATCTGAAAGCGATGCCCGAGGTAGTACAAGACACCTTCGGATTTGCGCTGCATCAGGCGCAGATAGGTCTTAAACACGTGGATGCGAAGGCGTTAAAGGGATTTGGTTCTGCGGGCGTGCTTGAAGTTGTCGAATCGGCGGAAGGCGGGACTTACCGGGCGGTCTACACGGTGCGTTTTGCCGACGCGGTATATGTGCTGCATTGCTTTCAAAAGAAATCAACGCACGGAATCGCGACCCCGAAGCCGGATATGGACCTGATCAGGGATAGACTGAAAATCGCGGAAGAACTCGCTAAGGAAAGGAAATGACCGACTATGAAGAAAGCAGCGGCAATGTCTACTCAGACCTAGGGTCAGCCGATGCGGAGGAAATGCTGGTCAAGGCACAACTCGCCTCAAAGATTGGCGAGATTATTAAGGGCCGCCGATGGACGCAACAGCAAGCAGCGGAAGTGCTGGGCATGACACAGCCCAAGCTGTCCAATTTGCTGCGGGGCCAATTCCGTGGTGTCAGTGAAGCGAAGATGCTCGAATGCCTCGCGAAACTCGGGCGCGACGTAAAAATCGTCGTCGGCCCGGCGCGCCGTTCGACCAAACCGGGCCATGTCGAAGTGGTGTTTGCTGCATAGCATAAGCTTGACGCTTTAGGTAAACGGAGCAAAGAGCGCTGAACCACACGATGGTCAGCGCTTTTTATTTATCTACAAATTCTAAAATCTATCTTCCATATCTAAAAAAGCATTTTTGCAGACCGCTTTTAACGGCAAGCAATGACGGCAGAATGCAATTAAGAATTGCTCGACTTTGGTTTGAATCGATTTGGAAAGTATTGCGCAGTTTCCGCGTCGATTTTCGCCCTACTTTGTTGAGGCGAAAGCAGGCGAAACTGAGCGGGTGTCAGCTTGGCTGTCATCCAGTCTCCCGGTAACGCAACGGCACTGGTTTCTGCTTGGCGAAGCGAAGCTTCGCTTCGGGGATTTGATGTTGCCAGAGCGATGCCTTTTGTTTCTGACCTTTCGGGCGGGACAATCAGCGGCTTCGAATCTTTGTCCCGCGATGTACTAGCGACGTGTTTTTTTCGCAGTCGGTAAAGGACGTTATCGAAGTTTTTCAGACTTAAGGTAATGCCGTGACGGTTCAGCGTTTCCAACACGGCAGTTCTCTGAACGCCTGCATTCAACGCAACCTCGATCTCGGCAAAATGCTCGGCGACCTGCGCGGTGGTGGAGCGCTTGTCCGGCGCTTGGGCGAGTTCAAGGAGAGCAGTTTTCAGATCATTTGTCATTTCGGCTGCAATGTCATCATTTTGGAGAACAAGGATGCATTCTTGCGGTAATTGTGCCGTACTTTTGAGGATAAAGGAAGCAGGGTCGCTTTAGTTTAAAGGACTCTGAAGTATTAGTGCGCAGTTACCAGCAATGACTGAGATTCGCGAGGCAACGGAGGCACGTTGCATATGTTCGACAAAAATGCTTCGCACTTTTTCCCGAACATATGGTGCCAAAAGGGGTGCCCCCTTTTGAAACCCCGACGGCTACGCCGTCAGGATCGCGCCCATTGGGCGCTCCTTGTACACAAGGTTCTCGATGTTGCTCAAACATACGAAAACAGCTCGACCAAAAGGCATGTCACCAATGAGCCCGGTCCGCGTAATGTCCTGCCGAGGAATACCGATGTTGGTTCTTAGCAAGCGTGCGGCGAAATCACGGCTTTCTACAGTTCGCGTGCACAAGCAAGCATATTTAGACTTTTTCGAATTTAATCTTGAATCACAGTACACGTGTTTCCAAAAATTCTTAGCTGACGAGACTTACATGTACGTTATTGCTTGCCGTTAAAACGAGGAGGGTGACATGTCCTTGAATCGGAATATCATACCAACATTGACACCCGCGTTATCGGGACTAGGCGGTGTTTGGTTAGGAGGATCGCTAACTTCGAAGCGCGAGCAAATGAGTGAGGTAGCTTTAACGGAAAAAGAAACGAGCTATTTGGCAATTCTTGTCTTTTCACATCTAGATCGGTTTATCGATGGTTGTGTTGCAGTCGTAGGTGATGATGGCACAAGGTGTGGGCAGCCCGCTGGAGAGGGTGGAATTTATCAAGCAACCGTTAAGACTTCTGACTGCGATTCCCCACGCTTAATGTCCATTGGAAGTCGCTACCATCCCATTTAATGTATGAAATACTGAGTTTGCCGTATCAAACTGAAACACTGAATCGCAAGAACTCAAATGCGGGTGAATACGACGACCCACCTGACTATTCGAGTTTGTTTTGGGAACGGCAGCACGGATATGCTGCAACTGGTTTGTAGTTCTTGCGAATAGCTAAATTACTTCGGCAGCATGCGAACCTTCCTCCGCAGTCAGTCAACGGTGAATGGAGTCGCGATGAATTCTTAAGTAACCCAAAAAAGCGGTTTGAGAAAATGCGGGACGATCACCAGCGAACAATGCAGCCAGTGACGCTGGCAAGCGCGACGGTAAGCGTACCAGGTGCGCCAGCCGGGTAATCTAGTGCGCCCACCATACCGTTATAACGATGGCGCAGAGGGAATGGGAGGACGTAAGTCGCCATCCTGCGCCGGATCCGGGCCTTGAATGGGACCTGGGGCACGATCAGGCGCTACTGTCGGCGAGGCTACCGGCAGATCGCGCACGCGTGAACGATCTTGCGATCGCGTTCCAACAGCTGCCGCGCGATCGCCGATCAGCTGGACACGCCGTGCTCGCACGATGTCGTTAAGAGAATTGTCGGAGAACTCGACATACATGCCCGCTTCTGCCGCGACTTTCGCGGCTTCCCGCTGCATTTCGACCGGCCCTTGCAGCTTGAGCGCCGGTCCGAACTTGGCTTGCGCGAGGCGCAATGCCGCTTCAATCGCAGCACGATCCGTTTGCAGCACGCGTACCGCGAGGCCGTGATCCCGAACCACGCTGCGCCCGTCGTGCCGATAGGTCACGGCGCCATCGCGATGCACTTCGTAGCTCAGCTGCGGCGC
Organism: Caballeronia sordidicola; assembly: GCF_002220365.1. Classification (GTDB taxonomy): domain Bacteria; phylum Pseudomonadota; class Gammaproteobacteria; order Burkholderiales; family Burkholderiaceae; genus Caballeronia; species Caballeronia sordidicola_C. The sequence continues at coordinate 6,875 of NZ_MTHB01000299.1, forward strand.
CCGGTAAATGATTTGGTTGTCATAGCCTGATTCGCTCAAATCTCGTTCGTCCTCTCCTGTAGACGCTTGTCGCTTACCGCGCGCATGCTCCTCGCTGGCTGGCATGATCCAGTTTTCTTGGGGCTGAGGTGTCTCCAGGGTGGTCGGACGCATCCGGCGCAGCTCGACCAGTGCGCGGGTGTCGCCGACTTGCGCGCGCGCCTGCAAGAACTCGCCGAAGGTCGCGCCGTGCCGCTGTCCATACTTCGCTTTCAACCCATCGCGTTCGAGTTGGATCTGAGCGCGCAGCGTCTGTTCTGCGTCAGCCTTTGTCATTCGGGCGATCGACATCAGTGCGCGCCGGCCAGACGGCCGCAAATCTAGATGGTTGCGTGCCGCGTCGCGAGCAACAATGAAAGCCTGCTTGATTTGAGCGCGGCGTGATTGTTCGCTGGATTGCTGCGTCGCCATGGCGTCCAGGCGCGCGCGCCGGAAAACGTCCCGTTCGATCGTGTACTCGCGCCAGAGTGCGGCACGTGGAAGCTCGCGGGCTAAGGGGAGGGCAGCGCCCGACATCTGACGCTGGTACGAACCGCTAAGAATCTCGGATGCGTCGCGCCAGGGCAGGTGCAGTTCCTTGGTCAAGAAATCCGAGACGTTCAAATGCCGGCCACCAGCGCGGATACGACTCGCGCCATCGCGGCCAGCTGTGATCCCGTATTTCTCCGGCCGCACGCCGTGAGAGTGCGACAGCTCGGTAAGCAGTCGATGTGGATCCAAGTTCGCGCGAATTTCAGAGTATTCATCGCGGGCGGAACGCTGCGCGATCCGTTCGCGCTCGTCGCGCATACGCTGCGACAGCACGCTATCGGCACGTCGACCAGTTGCCCTTACGCCTGCTCGCTCGCGATGGCGATTCCGTCGCACGCTATCCGCTGGTACGGCGCGTTCGTGCTCCAGCTCGTGAAGTGCATGATCCGGCACCAGCACTGCACGTCGTGGGGCGAAGCGGTCCACAGGGACGCCGGACATACCTCGCATACCGTTGAAGGCCGGGGACGGCGTTCCTTGGGAATCTGGGAGAGCGCCATGCTGCCGGCGTTCGGCAATAGTTCCGCGGGATCCGCCGGGGATGTCTCGCCGGGGATCGGGCGGGAGGCCGCCGAGGCTTCCCGATCCGGGGCCGCGTGGGAATCGGGCATCACCCCCGGCGTCGAGCCGGGGAACGACTCGAGGTCCAACTCCGGCGCTGCTGTCGAATTCATATAGTCGTCCATCGCCGCGAACACGTCCGTCGCCGGCGTCGCGTTCGCCGAGTCCTCGTGCTTCGCCTGGTGCATATCCACCGGATGCGCCATCTGGTTGTCCGCTTGTTTGTCGTCCTGATCCTGACTCATGATAATCGTCCAAATGTTTTAAATAGAACGCGTCACGCCGCGCCTCAAGCATGGCCACGCGTTCATTGAGAGATGCCGCTTGGTAAGCGGGGAAACTTTTGGTGTTGCCGTTATTCAGATATTTCACTTCGAGCGCGCGGGTTTGCTCCCACTGCGATAATGCGTCGAGATAACGTGCGTCGGTCTCACGGGCCCTGCCGGTTTCCTCATACGTCACGGAAACGTCTGCCGAGAGTTGCAATAATTTGTCTTGCGTGGGCAGTTCGATGAACGCACGTGAAAACACCCGTTCTTTCAGATTGACACCCTTCAGCGCATCCTGAGGCTTCACGTTCGCATACTCGGTGTTGCGTCCTTCGTTGCGTAGCCGCGCTTCACCGTGCTCAGCCAGGAGAGCCAAAAAATCGTCGTAGCGCTCGATCTCCCGATCCAGCATTGCATTCAATACCGTCTCTTTGATATCGCGGCTCGCGGGCTTAAAGAGGTCGCCCTTGTAACGGCTGATCATTTCAGACTCGTTTGTAAATCCCGCGCGCCGATGATCCTTGGGACTTGCCAAACCGTACTTCGCGTTCACGTGTTCTTGAAACGCCTCGACGAACTGGATGTTTGATTTGTAGAAGCCGAGCGCTTCAAGGTGACCGCCCGAAATCAAATTCAGCTTTGGAATTACAATATGAATGTGGGGCTTTCGTTCGACAAACGCACCGGTATCGTCGAGATAGCTTTTGACTTTCGGAAGATGCGCTTCCGCGTAGAAATTGAACTCTTCCGGGAGATACGCGACGCCGACGAATTTTCGAAAATCTTCAGTGATCGCTTCGAGCGTCTCGCGGCTGACCTCATCTTCTTTAAAGCTCATCGTGACCGACAAATACCGGTCGACATCGGGCGCGACGTCGATGGACTGGATGATCGAATCCGTTAATTCCAGGTCGCCGGCAAGAACCACGCGCTCGTCCATCTCGTCGCGTTCCAGCTCGCGGCCGAGCTTGCGGCCTTTCTCGAGATATTCCTTTACGCCATCGTGGCGCCCCTTCGCCCTAAGCAACATTTTGCAGGTGCGCCTTTAAAAGCAGTTCAATGCTTTCCAATGCGTCGAGGGCCGCGAGATAGGTGCTTTCCGACGCGCTACTATCCAAACGCGCTGCATTTAACACGTGGGCGATCTGATTCAGATTGTTGCCGGATTTATTGACAACCAGTAGTACACGCTTTTTATCGTTGCTCAACGGTTGGCGCGCCACGATCCGCGTGCGATTGGTCAGTACACAATCGCGAAAAAATTCGGACGCGCTCATGCCGGATGATTCAACTTTTGCCAGATACGCACGGTGTTCCGCATCGGTCAGCCGAAATCCGACCCGCTTGGCTAACTGTGTCTCGGCTGCCATTGCACGGCGTCCACGTTTAGTGGATTTTGCGATGTGGCTCATTTCACACGCGCCCCATGTTGACTTCGCGAATGCCTTTGGCGTCGCGTCGCGCGATCGCTGCAAGATTCATCCATTCTCGCAAAGCCTCGACATCGGGCATGCCGCGCAATGTCCAACGCGGATGATTGACGTCGCTGCTCTCGACAACCAGCGTCCCGAAGCCCATTAGCCGTTCCCACCAGATGCTCACGCACTCGACGTTCTGGACGCGGTACATCTCAACGCTTGCCACGCGGCGGCTCAAAATGCCGTAGCGCATTGTCATGCGAACGCTATCGATCACGATCTGTGTTTGCGCCGTTGTGGCCGCACGCAGGCCGATAGCGATAGCAATCCCGACCGCCCCCGCTATCAACAAAAAGAACGGAATGAGCGTGGGCCACGCGGCGGACTCCCACACAACTACCAAACCAACGATCAAGGCCAAAGCGCACTTCAAATAAAATGGCAGGTTCACGGCCCAGCTCGGCGATCCGTGAAACTCGACCACTGTGGGCTGATCGATAGACAGCGGAATTGCGATAGCGCGAACGTTTGGGCGAAAATCATGGTCGGTTCTTTTCATCGTTTAACTTTCACTTAACGATACCCTGGGTTGACTCCGCTTCGTCATACGCACGGACCCATTCGTCTCCATTGCTTGGCATCGGCGCGCCCGCGTTGGCGTCTCGGTCTGGTTGTTCGTGCCCACGTGGCGCGCCGATCATTTCGAGCGATTCGACAACGATTTCGGTGGTGTACCGGTCCTGGCCATTGCCGGACCACTTGCGCGTGCGTAGCCGACCGTCGATATAAATGCGTGAGCCCTTCACCAAAAAGTCTCGTGCAATCTCAGCGTGACGCCCGAAGAACACAAGGCGGTGCCACTCTGTCGCCTCCTTCACGTTGCCCGTCGTCCGGTCCTTGCAGTAGTCGGTCGACGCAAGTCGGCAGTTAGCCACGACACCTGCACTCAGGTCCTTCACGTCCGGGTCGGCGCCCAGGTGGCCAGTCAGCGTTACTCGATTCACCATGATTTACTCCTCGGGATATAGGTTGGCAAAACTACTTTTGCGTGAGGGGGATGTCATCTTCACGTGGTACTACGGGATCCGGATATGCCCAATGCGGCAGTGGTGCGTTTGAAGTCCATGGCTGCGATTCGGCGTAGGCGCTGAAATGCCTACGGGTGAAAGTGAGCGTCCAGAAATCAAGCTCCGGTCGCAGCTGCCGTATGTAGAGGTACGTCAGGAACCATCCGTCTCCGGCACGTGCCGTATCTGCCCATGGGCTCGCATGAATATCTGATGAGTACGCTTCCCATGCCACACCAACCGCATCCGCGGGCCACGTATCAATCCCTACGTAAAACGCCTGCAGCGTCGCGATCGTGGCGCGCTGTGCGATTGACCATGCGTGACCGGCGAGCGCTTGCGCGTCGAATTCGAATCCCTCCCGAGTCGCGTCAAATCGGAATGTCATTTCGGGTCGGTCTCAATGGATCAACGCCCAGACGCCGGCGAGGGTCGCCGCACCCGCCAGCGCCGCACTTGCGAGTGCGACCGCAAACAGCTCGATGAGTCGGCGAGTATTGCTTTCGCGCACGTTCCCTCCAATCGACGCGAGCGTGAGGTTCACTTTGGCCAACATGCCGCCGAGCGAGTCCGCCATGCGCCGTTGGGTGGCGATGCTTGCTTGGGCAGACAGCTCGGCGATCGCGCCCTCGCGTGCATTGGCGAAGTCACTCGATGCCTTGAGAAGATCAGCGATACGGCCGCTCAACCGTTCGTCGGATGTCTGGATGATTGCAGCGAGATCGCTCACCGATTTGTGCAGCGTATGAACGTCACCCAATATCTCCGCCATGATTTCATCGCGAACGTGCGGTGACAGCGGATCTCGGCGTACGCGAGCGTTTGGCTCGCCGGTCTCACTCATCGCGTGCACCAGTAACAGTTGCGACAGCAGGACGAACGATGGCCTCAAATACGGCATCGAGCTCGGCGTTGACGCGTAATGCCAAGCGACGCAGACCTAACAGAGCCACAAGCCGGTTTTTCTCGGTGCCAGCCTGTGTTTTTGCGATTGCCGATTTATAGTCGGTCGGGTCTGTCAACACGTCGTGCATGCTGCGGCCAGCATCAGTGGCGTACTTATAAACGTCGCTTTGATAGATAACTGCGTCACGATCCAGGCGGAACGAACGGTTGTGGTCATAGAAGCTAAAAATCGAGCTGAATTGGCTTTCCTGGAATCCGAGCACTCGATCGACCTGATTGAAGACCACGACGATTCTCTCGCGAGCGATACCCAAATTCGCGAGATTCAAGAGGGTGGCGACAGTGTCTCGTTGCTGTTTTTCGGCGCTGACAACGGGCACGACGAACAAATCGAAGTCATCATGTGAACCATCGAATTCACTCATCAGCGCGACGAAGGACTCGACGTTGGAAGCGCCTACGTCGACTACCACGTTATCGCCCGACAATAAACGCGCTTGCAATTCCGAGAACTGTCGGCCGCGCAGTTTTTCGTCGGTCTCCTGCGCGCCATCGTCGGCATTGATTGATTCTATGGCGATGACCTTGGCATCGCGAATGCGCGGCGCGAGAAGATGCCGCGCGATCGTGCTCTTGCCGACGTTGCCCGAAAAATTGATTACGGCGATATTCATGATTGTTCCTTTAACTGAGTTCGACAGGGGGCGCCATGAGTGCACGCCCAACAATGGGTTGGCTTGGCGTGGCGTGACTTACCGCGCGACGCTCGGTGCCGTCTGTTTCGCGACGTCGCGCTCGGGGTTGCGCTGCGGTTTCGGCGCTTCCGCGATCAGTTGACGGGCCTCGCGGTCAACGTCGACTTGCGCCAGGCGCGTATTGATCGCCGGCTTCAGATCTTGTGCGGGCGAGGCCGCCTTCTGCTGCTCCGTCTGCACTGCAATGCCAGCCTGAAGACGCTCGGCCAGCCGATCCATCACCTCCCGCACGACGTTATCGGGCTGACCTGCGAGCGCTTTCTCGACCTGCTCACGCAAGCCCGCAACGTTCATCGCGGCGGCGGTCTGAGCCTGGCTGCCGGGTGACTGTTTTTCCTGCTTCTGAATTTCCCAGACGTTGAGCCGCGTCTCGATTTGCTCGACTCCTACGACCTTGCCTTGGGCATCTTTAATGGACCGATTGACGGTGACCGGGCGCGAGCCGAGGTTTTCAAGCGTCAATGCATCGCCGGGCTGCACGCCTGAATCACGGATCGCACGCTCCAGATCCTTGCCCCACACCGTCTTCGTGGCGCCGTCGGATTCGCGGTATGAGACGTAGTAACTGTCGGCGTTGTCCTTATCGTTTTTGTACGGTGCTGCGCCATGCGTTAACAGGGTGTTTTGAGTCGGCTGCTCCGATGCCGGGCGATCTTTAGGAGCGATCTGCGCGGCTGAAGCTGTAACGACGGTTGGCGGGGTCGGCGCAACGGCAGCAATCGGAGCGGCGGGTGCTGCTGGGGACGCAGCAGCGGATGTGGCCTGCGCGGGTTGATCCGCCGGCGCAACCGCCGCAGTGGGCGCGACTACGACGGATGCAGCCGCATTAGGGCTGCCCGCTATACGCTCAGACGGCTGCTTCGATGTCGGTGCCGCTGCCGGGGTGGACAGCGGCCGCGAGGCCTCAGGGGCACGCTTACCGGCGGTGATGGTGAGCGAGTCGCGCTCGCGGCGTGCTGCTTCGAGCATCGCCCGGTCTTGCTCTTTCGGCTCGAACCCGTGCGTTTTGATTCCAGCAAGTTGGGCTTCCATCCATGCATTGCGGCGAAACGGTTCGCTACCTTTGAGCGTGACCTGCTGCCAGCCTTTCGCCTGCGCAACTGTCACCATGTCCGCTGCCGTGCCGCGATCGTCTCCACGTGTGGCCAAGCGCGGGCCTTTGTCGGTGAACTTGGGCTCATGCTTATCGGCGTTGCCTGGATCCTTTTCATCAAAGCGCCAGAAATCGCCATCGCGTACGACGTAGCGGGATGCGATCGCTTCCGGCACGCCATATCCGTCCTTCGTCATGACGGCTGGTGACGAAATCTCGTTTCCGCTGCTGGAGCGCTCACGGCCGACAAGCGAACGCGTAAAAGCGTCTAGCAGACGCGCACCGGCATCGCGGATTGGATTGTTTCTCTCGGTTTCCCGGCGCTTCTCGGCGTCCGATACCTGATCGGGCGACTGCTCGAGCTTAGGTGCCGGTACCGCCTCAATGGAGTTTTCCTCAACGGTCTCGCTGCTGCGCGCCGCGCTTGGCGCTTCCGCCGCTTCCGTCGCTGCCGCCGAGGCCGCAGCGGCAGGCAGATCCGCCGGCACGCGCACAGTCGCGATGGCAGATGGTGCTTCCGCCGCGCCATAGGTTGTAGACGTGGGGCTTTCAACATTGACAGTGTCACGGGCATTGAAAGTTCGCAACGCCTCACGCTCAAGACCATAATCGACCAACGACAAGGCTTCGCGGTACTGCGGCATGCGCATGTTGTCGACAATCGTGTCGAACGCTTTTTCACGCGCCTGCGGATCTGCAATTAGCTTCAGATCTTCGGAGTCGCCTGATGCCCACACCCGATAGGCTCTCTCGCTGCCCAGGTCCGACAACACACCAACGGCTAACAAGCCATCGCCGCCATGGCGAGACGCGATCCGCTCCTCAGGGGCCTTGATAGCGCCTGAAACATCACTCGGCGCGCTGCTGACGCCTTGGCCAATCAGCCCTGCCTGGCGCGCCGATGGGGTCGCTGTAGCGGCAGGCTGAACGTCGGACGCCGGAGCATCAGGCGCAGCACGCCCGTCGCGCGCGCGGGCAAAAAACGCGTCACGAGCTGCCCTGACTACATCCATATCGGGCGCTTCAGGAGTCGCGTTGATGGCACCGTTGCCTTGGGTCGACGAATCGACGGGATTATTCTCAGCCTTTTCAGCCATTTGCCATTTCCTCTTGAATAGGCGAACGGGCGCCACCGGGCGCGCTCGCCTGGCTACCTGTGTCCGCAAAGTTGAATTGCATGCCGGTCAGTTCCAGCAGGTCGGCATAAACGCCTTCTGCGAGCGCGGCCGCAAGCGCAACCGACACTTCGGCGTCGCGCATTGCAATAAGATCCGTCGCGCGCGCGACGCGCGTTCCGTCCGCACGCCGTGCTGCGGTTGCGGCCCGCCGCTTCGCCTGCCATTCGACCGGGTCAATAATCGGCACATCACTTGTGCAGAGCTCGTTCGCGCCGGCGGACGCCTTAAGCTGCGTCTCGGTCGGCAGATCTTCGCCAAGAGCGCGCAACAACGGGCTCATTTCCTTGAGACGGTCCACAAAAACCGGATCGTTGTAATAGAACGCTTTCTTGCAGCGGATCGGCTTGCCAAAGCCAAGCAGGATCTCTTCGTCCTGCCCCATTTCCTCGAGTTCTTGCGGCATCATCAGCGCACGCTTTTGATCCGAATGGTTCTCGCCGCGTGGCTTACCTGGCGTCCTGTTTTTCGAAACAGAGGTCTCGGTGAAATAGCCCAGTGCGTCGGACAGATCTTTCGCTTCCTGGTGATCTTTAGGCGGATAGAGCACCTTGGCCGCGTGGTTCACTACGAGCGTGCGCGTACCTTCCTTGCCGTACAACGAGGGCCGTTCCATCTGGGACACGGCCTGGATAATGGTCAGCAAGCGCAGGTCGTAGCCTGCAATAAAGGCATTCGACGTATCGATGATGTTCACCTTGCCAATGGCCGTGAACTCGTCCAAGACCAGCGTGCATTGATATCTGAGCGACGAGTCGTGTTCGGGCAGGACCGATGTATTCAAATCGATCAGCTGCGAGAAGAACAGGTTCACCAGGAGAGCTGCGTCCTCGAGCCGATTCGGTTGGATACCGATGTAGATCGTCATGCGCTGGCGGCGCACTTCGTTGATGTCGAATGAAGAATGGCTTGTCGCCGCATCGACAATTGGATTATCGAAAATCAGCAACGGCGCATTGAAAGTCGACAAGATCGACGACAACACCTCGTCGCCAGATGCCAGGAAGCGATTCAATGCACCGGTACACGCCTCGGACAGACCCTTGGTAGCTCGCAGCTGCGCGATGTGCTCCTTGATCGGCTTGCCCATGCCCGACGACTGACGGAAGATCTCGCCAAGCGTGCAATAGCGCTCTTTGGTCGCGGTCTCCATGAGATACAAGCTCAGACCCACGAACAAATTTCGCGCGAGGTCGTTCCAGAACTTGGTCTTGGCCTCAACATTGGTCGGATAAAACTTGAGGCCAATGGCCTGCACATCACCAATGCGGAGATGCTCCGGGCGATTGGCGATGGAGTCGAACACGTTCCAGCCATGCGATTTGCCGTCTTCAGCGAAGGGTGCCCAGAGGTACACCTTCTGCCCGTACTTTTGGCGGTAGGCGGACGTGTACTTATAGTTCTCCAGCTTCAAGTCCAGTACGACCATCGAATCCGGATAGGTGAGCAGATTCGGGATCGCAATGGCCACGCCTTTACCAGAACGCGTAGGTGCCGCGAGCATGACGAATTGCTGGCCGGGGAAGGTTAAATACTTGCCTCGATATTTGCCGATGATGAGCGCGGGCTTGCCGTCTTCGCTATCGAGCAACCCGGTCTTGCGGATCTCATGCGCTTTCGCAAACCGGGCGCTCCCGTGAAGCTCGCGCTTGGCCGTTCCAAATGCGGCGAAGCAGACTGCAGCGATCGCACCGACGGGAATCGCCAGGGACACAAACGAACACGCGGCCAGCGCTTTTTTGACTGCGGGTACATCGCCATATGCATGCCAATAGTCGCGCAGCGTAAAGATGCCGATCACCGACGGTGGCAGGTGCTGCATCTTGGCGAAAAGTGCCGCGCCCGCGTACTGGCCACCCACCGCGACAGCCGCTGCGCCGGCGGCCGCCAGTGCGCTCACAAGGATTTTTGAATGGCTTGCCATGATCGGTGACCTAGAAGAAGTTGACGGCAACGCCGGCACCAAACTGGCGAATCAGGCAAGCCGATATGCACAGTCCGTCGATCTGGTCGACCACGCTGCAGTCGAGGTGCTCTCCGGTGCGAACCCGCTCCGGTGTCGGCAGTTCGCGATAGCCATCAGTGCGGAGCGTCAGGCAGAGACCCGAGCGAGTGCCGATGACATCAAATGCGACGGTGCTGACGGTGCCGGACTGAAACAGGTTGCAGGTGACATTGATCACTGGGCCCACCACCGCTTCAATGCTCGCGGCCATCTCTGCGATTTGAGCGGCCCAATCACCGGCAGCAACCAAACCCATGGCGGCATCAAAATCAAACATGGGCGTTTCGCACGTTTTGCACCGGTTATTCATGCGAGTCCCCTCAAGAGCTTCCACTTCTCCACTGGGTCGTAATGGATCTGGGTCAGGCGTTTCTTTTCCATGAAGAGCACCAGATCGATCGTGGTCTTCACTTCGTGCAGGATGTAGTTCCAGTCAAGCGTCTGACCGACCTGGCTTGCCTTGACCAGCGTTGCTATCCGCGAAAACGCAGAAGCACAATCGTTCGCATGAACGGAGGTCATACCGCCGTCGGTGCCGGTATTGAGCAGCGTGAGGTAATCCCAAGTCTCGTCGCCGCGCAACTCAGTGAGGAACACGCGGTCAAACTTCATGCGCAGCGTCGAGCGGACGATATCTTTCGCTGGCAGACTGTCGCTAAAGAACATGTGCACGTGATTGGGGTGATTCGGCAGCGACAGCTCATGCGTGTCTTCGATCGTGCCAATGCGCGTGGTGGCCGGGACGAGATCGGCCAGCATCTTCATGAGGGTCGTCTTGCCGGATCCGACACCACCGACCGTCACGATATTGAGCTTGTGCTTGATCGCAAGCTCGAAAAGACGCGCGACGTTGCGCGACGCCTTAGCCGCCAACATCTCCAGCTCGAACGGCGCGAGCGTGACGCCGGCCGGTACGAACTCGATCGGCGCGGCATCCTGGAAACTGTTCTCCAACAGATCCGGCAGGTTTCGCGCAGCGACCGACGACGAGAGAACCGACGGCGAGATATCGTCAAAACCGGCCAGCGTTCCCGCGCGCACATAATCTTCCATGGAGAATCGAACCGTGCTCGGAATGCGGATGGTCATGGAGACCGTGCCCGGCTCACACGCGGGCGCGATCATGACCTGGCCACGTTCACCGTCAGGCAAGCGCACCGGCTTGATCGGTGCGTGCACCGACAGCGGCGGCGTCGCCTTGTTGTAAATCGTCAGCGCGTCCGCCAGCTTCTTGCAAAGGTCGAGCGAGAGGGCAGGCGCTGCGTGTTGCTGCCAGCCGCTCACCGTCTCGGTCCAGATCTCGTGCGGACAGTTGATCGATACCTCGGTAACACCTTTCGTCGCCATCAAGTCGGCAATGCCGGTCGACGCCAGATAGCTGCGTACCGTTTTGCTCGAATCGTAGTGAGTCGTCGGCAGGACATTACTCACCACATTGCTCGCCACGTTACTGTTGATGTTCGAGGTCATAGACGCTCCTGAAGTCCACATCGCGTGCCACGAAAATGTTTAGCGCGGAACCCTGGTTCGAGTAGGCGGTTGGCGGGATATCGACGGTGTTTTTGAGGGTGTCGTCAGCCAGGCTTTGCCCAGCCGACGAGGTGTTGGAGAACTGGATTTGATTGTTGCCACTGCCGAGCGACCGGTTGCTCGCGGCCTGTCCAAAGTCGCCAATGAGGCTCACCATAATGGCGCCGCCGAAACGGTCCCAGAAATGGTTGTCGACGTAGGCTTCGAGGCCGCTTGCGCCAAGCGAGTCGGAACCTGGCGAGTCGAGCGGGATCGTGACGCCATTGGGCATATCGATGCGCGACCACAGCACGAAGATTCGCGCCTGTCCCTGCATGAGGGCGGTGCGCTGTTCGCCGGTCGCTTCACTGCCACGCTCGACCAGGAGAGTCCGGCCGTCAGATGAATACACATCCTGCGTGACGATGCACGAGGTCATGCCCGAATAGGTCGTGACGATCTTGGTTTTTTGAACGCAAGGAATGATGATGCCGCGCTTGAGCAGGTAGTCCAGATCGGGGAGAAAGCTCGCTTTGACGCTGGGCAACGCCGACGGTGTGAGCCGGTCATCCAGTCCGCCGGCGACACCGCGCGCGACGACAGGGACGAGGCTTGCGCCTCTGCCTTCACTGTTTCTGGCGCCGCTTGGCCCCGCTTTGTCGTCGCCGTTGTTCAGCAACACGTCTCCGTCGAGCCGGCGTTCCGCAACAGTCTCGACGTGTGGCGCGGTTTGGGCGGCCGCCCCCGCATGACCGCCAACGCTTGTCACCGCGACAGCGCTAGCGGGCGCACCGCTCGGAACGGGCATCGATGCCCCTGACTGCGCGGCCGCGATCGACGCCTGTTCGGCTGCGGCCGCTTTCTCGCGCTTTAAGCGGTCCGCATCCACCGAAAAGTCATGCCCCGTGTCAGCGCCCATCTCTTTCGGTGCCGTGCGCGCATCGGCCTTCGCCTGGTTGTGCTGGTCCTGTAGCCGCTTGGCGAACATCGCACCGCCTAGTGTCACGGAGCCAAGCGCGATCACGGCGATCGCCACGGCCGTCAATTTGTTGACGTTCGCTTTTTTGCGCGTCTGTTTGAGGTTCGGCATTCCGCGATCGCCGGCAATACCGGCCGCGCCCGCCTCATTGGATATCGACGACATGCCCGATGCATTGCTGTCGCTACCATCAGCTTCGCCGTCACGCCCCGGCCCAGATTCGATCGTATTCATTGGTCATGCTCCTTCGTGATCCGCACGGTGCCGGGAACTGTGGTGCCTGTCGTATTGAACCGACCATCGGGCGTATAACCGTTGTTGCGAACCCCCAGCACCGACTTCCCCAGGCGCAACATGAATCGGGCCGCCGTCTCGTGCACAACGACCGTGTCCCCATCCACATGTGAATTAACCAACGCTTCGGATCCGTCCGGCAGCACGCGATTAATGTCGGGGAGGTCGCGCGTGGTGGCGTAGCGGAAATACGTGAAACGACTGTCATCCCACATCGACGTAGGCGCGAGCACTGTGTCGCCCTGCATGTCGTAGATTTCGTTCGCGTGAAGGGAGGTCGCCGCGCTGCTGCGTGCACGGTCAGCGGCCAGTAACTGTTTCTTGGCTGCCGCTTGGGCTTCGCGCGAGCGCGTGTCCGGATACGTGAAGTTCAACGACCACACAGCGGCTTCGCCGCGATCTGAAGTAACGAGCTCGACTGCGTAGCGCCGGCGATCTGTGACCACGATCAGATTGGTATCTGCATGCGCCTCAGTAGGCTTGAAGAGGATCCAATTGCTCTTTGCGCCTACCTTCCAGGCCTTCGAATCGCCCATGCCCATCCCCGATGCCGGGCCGTCGATCACCTCTCCGGGTTCCAGCTGGATAAGCGTTGCGGTACCGGCTCGAAATGGCACGCGGTAGACTTCGCTCGAATCGAACACGGCACATCGGATATGAGCGTCGGCACCACAGGGCCCAGGCGTCGTCAACGCATAGGCGGGGAGGGCACACACGGCGGCCGCGATCGCGGAGGCCGCGGCCAGCGCCTTTGCGCTACACCTAGATTTCGTCTCAATCGTCATTGCGCGGTACCTCGCTGACCATTGGTAGCAGCCGCACCAGCGGTGGCCGGCGACACAGGCTGCAGACCGGTCGGTGTGAGTGGCACCGGGGCAGGCGCGTCGGACGCTCGCGTCCAGTCGCGATCGACGACGTAACTGATTACGCGAAAACCTGTCGGATCCAGTTCAAGCTCACTCGCCTTTTCAGGGAGGTGGTCATGCCGGTACGCGATAGTCGCCACCCAGTACTCTGTCTTGGGCGGCATGCTGCCACTCAATGAGATCAGCTTGCGCGAGAAAAAAACCTGCGCTGTACTGCCGACGAATGTGATTGCACCTACCCGCGCAATGACGCGAAACTGGTCTTTGAGCACCTTCTGCGGAGCATTGGCCAATGCGTACATAGAGATGAACTGGTCACGCTCCTTGTCGGCCGACATTAGCTTGACGGCATCGAACATGTCCTGAATTGTTTCCCAGTCGTAGCTTTCGCGCATCTCGACATAACGGCGCAAATCGGCGCGGTCGTTCTTCTCGGTGAAAATCTCCCGATTATTAGGGCTCACGTTCAACACGTCGACGACACCTGTCGTATCGTTCATGCGCAACACGGCAGGTGGATTAGGTCTCTTTAGTTGTACTAATGCTGCCGAGCCAATAACAGAAACAACGGCGATTGCGCCCGCGCCGATCGCAACACGCCACGCAAGTTTGGTTTGCTTGGCTTGTTGCTCCTGCTTAGACGTTTCGAACTTCAACGCCTGCTGCAAATACCAACGCCCGGTTGCGATCGCAGATCCGTTCTTGTCGCTCGTCGCAGCTTCCCCGGCGTCGGGTGCAGTAACGGCATCGCTGCTCATCACAAGCTCGGAACCCGGCGAGTGCTTGCGTTTTGAAAACATGGTCATACTCCCTTGGGCGCGGTCGACAAAGGCACTGAGGATGACGACGGCAACGACGGCGGATGATTGACGGGCACCCATGCACCCGACGGTTGCGGCGGCTGGGGCGCAGAGCACCCTGATAGGAACGTGACGACGAGTGCGCTGATCGATAAGGCTTTCATAGGTCCAAAACTCCATGGATGAGGGGAACGAATTAACGGCGACCGGCGGGGGCCAACGGAACCCAACGGAGTCATCCCGCCGACCAAGCACTTATTTCGACGTGTGTTCCAGCTCCTCGCCGGGGCGAATCAGATGACCATTGGTTTTATCGATAATGAATCGCTCGGTGCTATAGCCCCGGTTTGCAACCAGTACATCGCCGTCCATCTCACCCGCATACGTTGGGTATTCACCGGTCAGCGCCTGCACGGATTCCTTAATGACAAAGACGTTGTCGTGCTTGAGGATTGACAGATCTGGGCCATTTCCCGATACCTTGGTCCACGTTCCTACATACTGATCACCGGATTGCTTACATCCGGCGAGCACGAGGGGCAGGGCAAGGGCAATAGAACAGAGAATTTTTGTTTTCATGGTTTTTGAGTCCAATGTATTAGAGATGGAGCACGCAAGCCTGCTCTGCTTATTGGGTAGGCGCGGTGTCGCCCATCATTTGCGAGCGAAACGATTCGGCGGCCTGCTTCTGTGCAAGCGTGGTCTCAACGTCCTGAAGGTGCGATGCGAGGTTGAGCCGGGTTTGCTCGTTTTGAATCATCGCGTTTTCGGATTGCAACCGATTTTGCAGATCCGCTTTTGCCGCAGGGTCTTGCGTTAGATCAGACTGCTGCATCAGGTTTTGGATGTTCTGTAACCGGTCTGCCGAGGACTGATACGCCTGCATCGTGATCGCCTTGTTCGTTGCCAACACATCGTTGTAGCGTTGCTGAGTTGGAGAACTCGCCGTCATTCCTTCCTGATTTTCGACCTGCTGTGCGGCACTGCTCAACCCCTGCAATTGCCCTGACTTAACCTGCGTATAGACCGATTGCCATTGCGACGGCAGATAGCTGGTCAGCGACGGATTGTTGAGGATCTGACCCAGACCACGATTTCCCACGAGCGACGTGTACTGGCTCTGCATCGTGACAAGCTGTGACTGGAGGCTCTTCGCCATCACGAGGTCCTGCGCCAACT
The DNA here is from genome assembly GCF_002220365.1 of Caballeronia sordidicola. Taxonomy (GTDB): domain Bacteria; phylum Pseudomonadota; class Gammaproteobacteria; order Burkholderiales; family Burkholderiaceae; genus Caballeronia; species Caballeronia sordidicola_C. The sequence goes on from NZ_MTHB01000299.1 coordinate 22,321, forward strand.
CGCTCACGCTAATAACAGGGATGCCTTGTGCGAATGACGGTGCACCGTGGAGTGCGACCACACTCCCCGTCAAAAACGCGATTTGACGAGCATGTCCAAAGCCTTTCGAAAGGTTTCGCTTCATATCCATTTCCTTTTTCGTACAGCATTTGATTGGTTTGCCATCGATGTGGTTACCCATCGATTGAGCCGCCGTTCCCGCGGCCGGCCCGCATCTTTGCGGCTTGAAATGCCTTTCCAACGCCTTTGCCAGCGAGCTTTGCAAACGGCCCGGAATGCTGTGCCATTGCGGATATGCCAACGCCGCCCGCGAGTGCGGATGCAAGTGCTGGCAGATTCATCGAGACGATCCAGAAAACGATGCCCATCATCGCCATCTTGGCCGTGGTGAGAAGGTCACTGAACGACCCGACGGGGAGGTTGTTGAGCGCGAAATTCACCTCAATCGCGCCGGCCGCGGCAAAGAGTGCAGTCAGGATTGCGTAGTTCAGACACTGCGCTGTCCATGCCTCGAAGAACTTACGCGTGCCGGGGAAGAGCGCCGAGGCGATGAACATGGGCCCGATCGCGAGCAGAAGCCCCAACGCAAATTTTGCAAGAATGATGTACGCCGCAGCAATGGCGAGGAATGGCATCCCAACAAGCAAAATCACGAGCGCCATGATGGTCGCGGTGATGTACCCGCCGATATCACTCCAGGTCAACGCGCCGAACATGGTCTTGATCGCGGTGAGGTAAGCGTTCAGCACCGTATCTAACGCCGTGCCCGAAGTAGCACTGTTCGTAATCGCTTGTGCGACGTCGTCACCCAGGCCATTGAAAAACGGTACAACATACTCGGTGTAGTACTGGATGTTCATGCCGGCGGTAATGATTAAGCCCCACGCGGCAAAGCGCATGAAGAAATCAAGCACCGGCTGGTCCGTTGCACCCCGCCAATACGACGTCATGATAAGCAGCATATAAACACCCAGCCCGGCCGCGACCAATGGGCTGATCAGCGAGATCAAGTTCGCGGATCCCGTCACGATGGTTTGATTCACCGTGTTGTCGAACATGGTGATCAACGGCTGAAAGATGACGACATTGGTCGGAGTGACACTCATGATGCCGCTCCCTCCTCAATTCCGGCAGCGTGCGCCGGTACCTGCGATTGAACTATCGCGTGGCGATCGAACTTGGCAGCCTTCTTCTTGCCCTTGCGCCGCGACTGGAAGATCGCCATGCACTTGTCGATATCCGGCCCATATTCCGCCCACACTTCATCCCAAATCGGAATGTTGTCGGTCGTGCCGGAAAGAACCGCGAGCGCGTCCGACATCCCATACAGATCGAGCGTCGCGAATACCGACTGATTGCTCTGTTTGATCAGGAACGTGCGCGATTCCTTGTCGAGGCTTTTGAGTACATCGAACTCTTTGCGATTCATGTTGCATACCTCGTAAGCCTCAAATCTCGCATCCGGATTCGGTAGGTAGATCTTGGTGGCCGTCTGCTGTTGGATTGCAGCGAAGATCGGGCTCGCGATCGCGTCCTCCGGCGACTGAGATACAAGCAACACGAACTCTTCGATCTTTCGACCGGTCTTGAGCGACTTCAAAATCAAGTCTTGTGTCACCGGGTACTGCGCCGGCAACCAGAATTCCTCGACGATCGTCACCAGCAGGCCGCCGTTCTCCTGCATCAGCTTTTTCAGGTAGAAGAGGTACGCAAGGACCGGCTCAGTTGGCTGGTAGTTTTTCTGCAGAAAATCGGTGACATCAAAGCCGATGCGGTGCTGCTTTGTGACGTCGATCATCGTGTTGGGCACGTTATCGAGCGCCCATGCGAATTCGCCATCGGCCGCATGGCACCATTTTGACAGCCGCGTCCAGAGAGAATTCGGCATACCGTCGTCCGCAATGTTTTCGAGAAGACGACTGAATACGCGATCTTCGACCCGCTCGATGGCATAGATAGCATCGACCGCGTTCTTGACCTTGATGGCGTCGGCGTCCGTAATCTGTCCAGCGGAGTCGCGACCACACGAACGCACCAAGCTGTAAAGGAACTGCAAGTTCGCTTCGGTCGGCGGCAGCTCGAACGGCGCAAGCCCTGTGTCAACGCCGGCCCTCAACGGCAGGTAGACACCGCCGAGGTTACGGATGAAGATCTCCATGCCCCGGTCGAGGTCCAGCGCGAAGATCTTCGGGTCGAACCGCTCGAGAAAACCTACGAGCGACAGCTGTAGCGTGGTTTTACCTGTGCCGGTCGCACCAAGGATCAGGGTGTGTCCTGCGAATTTCTCGCCGGTGTTGTCCTGGTCAGGCAGTGACGCATGGAAATTGAAATCAAATCGACCTTTGCCGACGGTCGACAGCGGCATGACAGCAGTACCATCGCCGATCGGATTACCTCTCGCTTTGCCAGTCGAGTAGTTGTGCATAGACGACATCGACGCCAGCGTGCGCGTGGACCGTGGGCTCGGGCGCGGCTTCTTGGTCGCGCCTGGCACCTGACTAAAGTAGGTGACCGGCGCCGACAAGGTCGCAGGCATCCAGCTCACGCCACATTCGTTGAGCGACTGCGCCGCAACATACGTCCCATTCTCTATAGCCTTTTGCGCACTCGATCCGTACACGACGAGCGCACCGTGGTAATCGCCGAACGCGAGCTCGCGCGCGGCAAGCAGCGCCTGCGCGTGATTCAGGTCAACAATCTGATGAACGGCCTTGTCTTGCACTGACGTCAGCTTGCCGATCTGCGTTTCGATATTCGCGTTCGCCTGGTGTGTGCCCAGAAACCCGAAGGATTGCGTCAAGGTGAACTCGACCGGCACGGTCAAGAGCGAGTTCATCTGGCCCCAGCCGCTTTTCGGCAAATCCTTCAGGTCATAGCAAACGGCGTATTTCGTGTTGTTGTCGGAACGCACTTCTAAAACGTCGTAGCCGAAGTGCATCCACGCATTGGGAATCGCCTGATAGCCGGGCATTTCAGTCACCGGTACCCGACGCTCGACGCCATTGATCAGCTCGCCAATGAATTCAAAGGTTTCAGAAAACATCACACCGTTGCGTTCGTAGGCGCACAGGATTTCCGGGTCGTACGCGCTGAGCGCCTTGACGATCGTTGCCCCGAGTTCTTCGATCTCGGCCACGCCTTCGGCGAGGTTATCGTGCTTGAGCACGACGCTTAAGAAATACGTGTTTTCGAAATAATCGGTCTTCTTAAAGCGCGCGAGATATTGCTCACTAAAATCCTTCATGAACGATGAGCGGAACGCGTATGTCTGATCGTGCGCCATGCGACGGCGCTTGAGCGTCGTCGTAATGGAGAGCCGATTGCCTTTGGTCGCTCCAAGAGATGACAGAAAACGATTCAGCGAATCAAAGCGGTTTTCCAGAATGGAGTCGGTTGCCGACTCAAACGGAATGCCCGGCAGACGGATGACGAGCAGGGTCCGGTCGTTGCCGCAGCTCGTCACATGTTCAGAAACGGCATGACCGATCTTCGGCATCTTGTCTTCGACTGCCGGCTGACGTTTCATTTTTTCGTAAATGGACATCATCTTTCCTTGCGCTGCGAGAACTGGTCTCGAAACTGATCGAGGGCGATCAGTGACGGGGTGCGCTCGAACGCCTGACGGAACGTGTCGAGGCGATAGCCGTACTTCATCGGACTGAGCGTGTAGGTGTTGCCAAACATCCGCGCGTTGGTGCGTCCAAGAAAGCAGCGCACTTCCAACAACAATATGTTGAGCGCCTGATCGTCGGTCGCGCAGACTTGCTTGATGAACATCACGGGTGCAAGGCAGGGGACGAACAGGAGAAAGCCCGCCGGGCCGAAGCCAAAGCCGCCCACCATGGCAACCGCAACGCTGATCCCGAAGAGCACCAGGCCGGCCATAAGGGGAACACCCTTAATCATGGCAACGCGGCCCAATCCCGCGTACGACGAATACAGGGCTTTATCGCTCATGATCCGAAAACAGCCCAAGCCCATGCGGCGAGAACCGGAACGGACCCGACGGCCGCGACCTTGGCAATGGCGCCCCCAAAGTCATGCACCCAATCGGCCTTGTTGCTCCAGCACTGGACACCGACCCAGAGCAGGTAGCAGATCGCGAGAATCCCGCAGATCGAAAAGAACCAGGTCTCAAAATTGGTGATGGCGCTTGTGCCCGCAGTGAGGCCTCCCGCATACGCGCTCGCGCTTACCAACGCGACCGCTAAACCAATCACCAGCGATCTGAGCAGGGTAGATATTTTGTTACGTTTCATAGTTGTCCTTATAACGTCACGATCAAGGGGTTAAGACACGGAAAAATGATGCTCGTATTGCCTATTAAAAATCTCCGAATGTGTCCCACGGTTGGTGGGTATGCTCGGGTTCCGGACGGTGTGATGTCGAGGGCGTTCTGATAGTTGCCGATGCCCCTGTTTCAGGGTCGATCCGCGGCACGGTTTGGCCTACCTTCTCGGGCGTTATGGCTGGCACGACCGCAATGGGTCGAACATCTGCTTTGGCCCTTGTCGGGTCTGTTGACGCCACGAAGGAAACGATGCGCTTGACGTAACTCGATGTCCCGGAATCGCGGACATATCCGCGCTTAAAATTCCCGCTGTAGTAGCAGCTGAACGCCGCACGCAATGCGTTCTGGCCAGCACCCATACGGGCGGACGCCCGGCTATAACAGTCCGACAAGATCGCCGCGCCGGCACGCAGGTTGGCGCATGGATCAAATGCAGCATTCGTATCCAAGGCATACCTCGACAGGTTGGACCGATTGACCTGGCTTAAGCCCATGCTGTAGTTCCAGCCTGCTGCATCGAGCGCCTCGACCGTCGCCACCGCTTCATCACGGTTCTGCGGCTGACGCACGAGGCGACCTCCTACGACACCGATTGCAAATGGGTTGAAACCCGACTCGGTGCGAATAACCGCCTGCAAAGTAGTTGGATAAACTCCGGGCGCGCATTGCTGAGCAAGCGTATTGAAATCGATGGGCATCATTGGGCGGGTTCATGGTCAGCGTCTGGATCCGGGTCCGGACGGTTTGGTTTAGCACTCGGAAGCGCAGTCAAAAATGTCGTTTTCCCGCTGCTGGTCGCGCCCAGGATCAACGTCTGTCCAGTTGCTGGCTTATCATCATCAGACGTCAAGTACGCTTCCATGCCGAAATCCCACACCCGGTCTTGTTTGGATTGTTCAGCCATTACATCGCTCCCACTTTCTTAAATCTAAAACCTTTACTCTTGGGCTTTAGCTTCGGCGCGAAATCCGGTGCACCGTCACGGTCCGGATAGGACGCGGAGCACTTGGGGTCCGCCTTGAAATTCGAACAGCCCCAAAAATGACCGTCATTGCCCGCAATGCGACGCAAGTGGCCCAATGCGCATTTCGGACACGCCGGCGCGGGCGCCATGGGCAAATCCATCGATGAGGTGCGTAAGCCGGCGATCACCTTGGTAATGAAAGCAACGTTGCGCTCGACGAACTGATCGTACGAGATTTGGCCGCCGGCCACCGCGTCAAGCGCGATTTTGAACATGCCGGCCATCGTCGGATCCTTGACTGGGGCAGGGAGCGCGTTGAGCAGTCCACGCCCGCTTGCGCTGCTCGTCAGCTTGTTTTTTGTACCCTTGGCGATTTCGAGGAATCCGCGCTCGCGCAGATCCTTGATGATCCCGGCGCGTGTCGCGCTAGTACCGATTCCCTTACCCTCTTTCAAGCGCGCCTTAGCCGCCGGATCGGTCGTGAATTTATGAAGGTCGATCATCGCCGTGAGCAACGAGGCTTCATCAAAGCGCGCAGGGGGCTTTGTCGACCGGCTCGTGGTGGCACACGCCGTGCACATCGAAGCATCACCCTGCGCCATATCCGGGAGCGTCTGTCTGCCGTCGTCCGTTTCTCCGTCGACCGGCGTTTGCGGGGCTGCGTCCTCGTGCGGCGCATAGACCTCACGCCAGCCGGCCGACACCGGCGTCTTGCCGTTTGCGGTCAAACGCTCGCCGACACATGAAACCTCGATGCGGGTTTGCATGAACACGGCGTGCTCGAAGAACTGCGCTAGGTAGCTGCGCACGACCAGGTCGTACACGTTTCGCTCGATCTCCGTCAGCGCAGAGAGGTCCGTCACGCACACCGTCGGCACAATGCCGTGGTGCGCTTGGCCGTCCATCTTAGTGTCGTTAAACGCAGCCGACTTGCGCGTCGTGTCGGCGCGGCCGATCAACGAGCCGAGTCCGGGCACGTTCTGGCTAACCGCAGACAGAACCGACGGCGCTTCTTCGTGCTGCGCCTCCGACAGATAACGGTTCTCAGTGCGTGGGTAGCTCGTGACTTTGTAACGCTCATACAGCACTTGTGCCGCGGCCAACACTTCATCGCCCGTGTAGCCAAACTTGCCGCAGGCGGCCACCGTCAATTCGTTGAGCGACAAAGGCAACGGCGGCGCCTCACGTTTGGGCGACTTGTCGTACGCGCAAACCTCGGCCGGTTGGTTCTGCAAACGGGTGACAAGCGCTCGGGCCATGGGTTCGTCGATCAAGCGGCCGGCATCGTCCAATCCGGCTTGGTCCTCGCCTGCCTTCCAGTTCGCGACAAACACTCCATTCGCATGCTGTACCTTCGCCGCGATAGTGAAATAGGCGGCCGGCTTGAACGTCTCGATAGCGCGGTCGCGTCCGTAGACGATCATTAGAGTAGGGGTTTGGACGCTCCCGACGGTCAAGACGCCGTCGAATCCGAGCTCGCGAGCGCGTAAGGTCGCAGCGCGCGTTAAGTTCAGACCGAAGAGCCAGTCATAGCGCGATCGCGCGAGTGCCCACAAGAACCATGCGCGAAATTGTGGCTCTTCATTGCTGCGCATCGAGTCAAGCGCCTGACGGACCTTGGCTGTGTTGTAATCATTGACCAGCAGCCGTAGCACGGGCTTGGTGTTACCGAGATAGATCAGGACCTCATCCACCAGAAGCTGGCCTTCTTCATCAGGGTCGCCCAGATGCACGACCTGATCGACCTCGGACAATAGTTTTTCTACCGCGCGGACATTGCGCTCCAAATCACCACGGGGAGCCATTAACCAGTCAGTCGGCACGATCGGAAGATCCTGATACCGCCAGATCTTAGAACCGCTTTTGGTACGTGGTACGTCGTCGGGAAGATATTCATCGGGCATTGCTTGTTCGAGTGCGTGACCGGCGAGCGGCACGAACGCGTCGTCACCGACATAGGTCACGACGCCGTCACGACGAGGCGTGCCAGGCAACACCGCGACCACGGCTTGCACGAGACTAGACTTTTCACCGACGAACAATCTACGCATCCTTCAAACCTTTCAGTTGTACTAAGAGCTTCTGCGGAAGACAAGATGTGTCTTTGGCCTCAAACCTGAATGAGTTAGTGATTGCCGCCGCGGTTCACGGCCGTCACGTTTCCGGAACCGGGGGAATCGGTCTTTGAAAGAAACCGTTGTGCAGCCGAGGCGGGGTCATACGGGAGAGCGGTTGAGCCTTGACCATAAAACTCGGTGATGGTCGCTTTCCCATTGATGCCCCACCACACGCGGGTGATCAGCGTGTTGTCGATGGTGACGTTGATCGCCCCGTGGGCGCCGCATGTGAGCATGCTCTGCTCAGGCGGTCCCCAGTAGAAGAGGTCAGGGCTGCAGTAGTTTGGGCCGGCGCCGACATTTTGCGCGCTTGTGCCCTGACCGGCATTGAGTGGGCTGGCGGGCAACGAACTTCTAACATCGGGCGGAAGGTCTGCCGCGCTGCTGTTCAGATCGCATGTGGGAAATGGCCTGCCATGATTGAGCGCATCCCATAGCTTTTCAATGGGAGGTTTGCATTCCGACTCAGTCTCCGGTCCACGGGGGTCAGCGAGGCATAACAGCACCTGGCAGCCCCAGTCGTCAGCGAAGACCGGGGAGGGCGCTACGAATGCAGCGATGAGGCCGCACATTGCAATCAGAAGGTTGCGCCGTTCGAGTTTCGACGGACGAGTTTTTCCACCTATAATGGGCTTAGCCATTCTGAGCCTCGAAAGTTCTAATCATGGTTAGGTTGACGCTGGTGTTAGTAGCACCGGCATCAACCGCTTCTCGTTTTATCGCCTTCTATGTTGCCTCTTTGCGGAGGAGCACGTGAACAGTGCTGATCCGCGGACACGTCTCCTTTACAAAATCCATTGCAATATCGAGGCGCTTCCAGAGCTTCGTGCGGCCCAGAGCAGTCTGGACGACGTAAATTTTCGATTCGCTGGGTATTTTCACCTTCATCAGCCACCATCCTTGGCGCTCGTCTTTCCCATCGTCCTCTCCCGTTTCAACCAAAAACACTTCATATTCGGGTTGAGCACCGTCAAGGACCGCGAGATCTCTTTTGGTCAGTGTCAGCATTTCAGTCCTTGCCATCATTCGAACAGCAAGGAGTAATGCCATGGGATCGATCAGTTTTCCATCTCTGGAAGCAGTAATCTCACGAATAATGCATTTTATTTAACGTTTGATACGATTCGTTATCTATATGAACACGTTTGTAGCGTTGAATCAACTGATTTTTAGTTACCACGTTCTCAGACCTTGCCCCAAAAATGGCGGCACAGTTTCGCTATGGCTGGTGCGCCGGCGCAATGCGTCGCTGACGGTTACGATTGCAGGTGCGGCAAGGGTGATCGACGCGCGGGATTGAGGTCATGTTTGATGGCATGAACTTATGGTAGCCCCACTGCCGTTAGGAACGGTGGTAGCCCGTTTAGTATTGACTTATTTACGTCGTTATGGTGATAGGGCTGAAAATGTACGACCTGGAAACGCTGAAGGGCTTTGATTTGATCATTGATGCCCGAAGCCCGCGAGAGTTCAAGGAAGACCATGTACCGGGGGCAATCAACCTTCCCGTAGTATTCGACGCCGAATATGCTGAAGTCGGGACAACCCACCGAACTGACCCGATGCTTGCCTATAAAATCGGTGTTGCTTATTCACTTCGAAATATTGCGGGGCATCTGGAACTCCCTTTCTTCCGGACAAGCAAGCGAGCAAAAATTCTCGTTTATTGCTTTCGCGGGGGTAAGCGCAGCAAACTTTGGACGGACGCGCTTGAAACGATCGGCTACAAGGTGGAACGACTGCCGACAGGATGGAAGGGCTATCGCAACTGGGTAAGAGAAACGCTTGTACACGCGCCGGCCAAGATGCGCCTGAATGTCTTATCGGGCCCGACAGGGTGTGGCAAGACGAGGTTGCTCCACGCGTTGCGGCAAGCCGGCGCCCAGATCCTAGATTTGGAAGCATTAGCTTCACACCGTGGATCGATCATCGGTGGAATCCCGGGCCACCCTCAACCTAGCCAAAAGTATTTCGACACCCTCTTGTTAGAGGCGGTCAGTCGGCTCGATCTCGCTCAAACTATCTGGATTGAAAGCGAGAGTAAAAAAATCGGTCAAGTTCAACTACCGACCTCGTTGTTCGAGGCGATGCACCACTCACGTTTATTTTCAGTTCACACACCGATGTCGGAGCGGGTACTGATGTGGCATCGGGAATATCCGCACTTCGAAAAGGATCCAGTTGGCCTCGTTGAAAAGCTAGCTTATTTGAAAGCCCTAGTGGGTGGGCCAACCTTGCAGAAGTGGAAGGAACTTGCTGAACGAGGTGACATCGACGGGCTCTTCGAAAGCATTATGGTTGATTACTATGACCCTTCGTATGCGCGGTCTACAAACAAGAATTATGGCAAGACCGGAGAGGTAACCGCGTTCGTATTGGATACGTTGGATTCAGGCTACCTCGCCGAGGTCGCGACAAAACTGATCATGGATGGCGACAAGCTGTCTGCGGCGTCGCTTGGTTAGGACCTCAACGCGTCTGTCCATCACTGAAAACCACAGCGGAGGGACGAGGCTAAGCCAGAGCATTTGAAAGTAGCCGCCGGGCAAGGTGGCGGAGGTCGGAGTAAGTCGCGAGTAGGGCGACTCTCCCTGTTCGTGGTGCACGCCGTGATTTCCATTGTTCACGAGCAAGCAATTAGACAGCCAAAAGTCGACGTCCCACGAATGGATAGCGTTGCGTGCGCTGTGGTTGTCTAACCCGTAGTGCTGCATGTACCCGACCGTCTCGACGATAAAGACGCTGACTAATGCGTAACCGAGAAAGAAAATTGCCATCTGCCATGCGTGCAGACCAAACGGTACAGCGACGAGCAATAGTGCAATCAAAATATTTCTGAGGACGGCACGAGGGATTGCGAGGTCCTCGTATGATCTGAAATTAGCTGATGCGCGCAATGCGAGAAGATACGATCGACCGGCGTGTTTCCATGAGGATGTTCCCATGGGCGCAGTCGAACCGAAGCTTGGATCACCGAGATGAGCATGGTGCAGGTTATGCGAAAACCTGTAATGCGGATACCCCGCGACCGTGAACGCGATATCGCTGATGGCTTGCCACAACGACCCAGACCTGTGCCCCAACTCATGCAAATGCGCCATCGCGGTTGCACTTAACGCGCCGCATGCGACAACCAAACCAATGAATTCTAGTGGCGCGGCGGTAATTGATTTGTGAGCCGCAATTGCGAGCGCCATTGCCCAACACAGAGCAAACCAGCACGGTACCTGTCGTTCAGTCGTATGCTCGACTTCCGCACGCTGCAACGGGGCACCGCGTCCGAGAAAAGCGTCGAACGCGGGGATGATGACCAAGATAATCCCGACGAATATCCAGGCCTTGTTCGCGGCGAAAAGTACGCCAGCGGATAAAGGGAGGCCAAGTGACAACCAAAAGCCTTTTCCAGATCTACACCAGCAGAGCATTGGCTTCCGCAAACTTGACCACCTCGGAAATGTGAGATACCCCAACCTTATCTTTGATCTTCGCGTAGATCCCGTACACGGTTTGCACCGACACGCTCAACTCTCTCGCAATATCCTCTGCGGTAAAGCCATTTTTTAAAAGGCCGACTACCTTCAACTCCTTGCTGGTAATTGATAGGGAATCCAGGATCTCGTTCTTTGCCGCTCGGGTTGACCAACCTAACAGCTCCATTGCAAGTGATACGAAGTACACACGGTTTGCAGCGAATATTGCTTCTCCTTCCTCCTCTGATTTCTCAGATCCGAGGTAAAGCACACCCATTCGTCCTTTGTCGCTGGTATGAACCGGAACGACGAATCCGCTGCGAAACCCATTTTCGTGGGCCGCGGCCAGCATGTCCTTTTGACCTTGAGTTGTCGTTTCTATTTGCGAGCCGCAAACCGGCTCTGTATTCCCCATCGAATAATCCAAGAACGGGTCTGTCATGAACCATTTGTTGGTGTTATAAAGCTGGCACCATTCTGGTCGACAACCTATCAAGAATCGATGCGACGAACGGTTTTCGGTCGATTCCGACGGATTCAAAGAAACGAAAACATATGATTCTGCTCCGAGCGCCGAAACGATCAACCTGACGTAGTGATCCACATCGGACTCATCGTCTGCAGTGAGCAAGTGATCAAACAGTTCCAGAACTGCAAGTCGGTTTTGCGTTGATTCCATAGTGCGAATCCTCCAAAGAAGTGTGGGTCATGGCGCTCATTCACCATCTGTGAGCCGCCGACGTACTTCGTTGTAAAACAGCGTCGTATGACTGCTATACGGGTCAGCGTTAGCGAACCGATCGAAGTCAGCGAGACTTTTGATGAGCAAAACTTGAACCGATGCAGAGGCGTCTTTTTCAACTATGCGACGCTCAAGCAAATATCCTCGGGACATCTTGAACAATTTCATTTCAACTTGCTCGGCATCGACGTTTGCGGATCGTTCAAAGATTAACGTCTTCGCCATCGCCGATCCCGCCCCGATAGTCTGAATATCCGCATTTCGAACAGGTCACACTTGCCGGATCGATGTCAGTCAAACTAGTAACAAATTCATCTGAGCCGCAGGCTTCGCATTCGACCAGCAGCGCATCGAAGCTCACTCGACAGAACTGACATGAAATGCGATGGATTTCGCCCTCGGCAAGAAATTCCCACCCATCCTCCATTGGAATGCTGCATCGAGGGCAAACGAAGCTGGTATGTTTGGTTTCGTTCATAACGTTGAAAGCTAAAATTAATATCTAACGGATACATGCCGTTTCTCGTCTGGGGATTATGTTAGCGCGAGTTTGGTTTGCGTGTTGGTGGACGAAGAAATGGGGCGCAAAATGGCGCTGCCGTCTCATCGAGGAAGCTTACGTTGCCGGATGCTCTCGATTGGCTTGGAGTAACACGACAGTACCGGCAAAAAAAATAGCGCCTTTGAACGTAGGACCTGCTTTGGTTTCGACCAACGAACGGCCCTCAGCCTATCCATAACCAAAAGGACCGGGCGAAACCGAAGGGCAGAGTGCGGCCAGTTTAATTCATTCGACACAGGCACGAAGATTGTTGGCAATCGTTGCGATCGCCCGCGAGCTCCGATGACACGCCGCTCTTCATGGTTCCCCGGGTCCTCGAAGTTCGCTTCATAATTCGACTGATCACCATTCTTGGATCCTCGGGCTTCGGCAAAAACGCTTCTCCGTGACCTATCAGGTTTCTGACGGACCGTCTTAACATCCGTCCAACTTTTTCGACAGGCGTCACCGCGCTTCAAGGCGCTGGAGGAGGCTCTGTTTTTGAGTACCACGGTCAACTAGCTCGTCAACACGCGACAGAAATTGTTTGAGCAGCGCAGAGGTGTTCGACCTGTTGTAGGCCATCATAAGATCGATGGTCGGAACCTCGCCGTGCAGCGGGCGAGCGATAACCGACGGGATCAGCATGTTTTGCGCATAGCGAGGAAGCAGCGTTAAGCCGCCAGTGGATGCCACCAACGACATCCCGCCAGTTATGTTTTCTGCGTCGTAGTTCTGCTTCAGTGTGATTCCGACCTTCGCCGCGTAGTCATTGATGACGGCCCTCAGAACAGGCGCAAGCCGAGCTGGGCTGATGAATATTTCGCGGGCCAGGTCTTGCGGCCGTACTGCCCTGCGCGCGGCCAAGCGATGGTCGTTCGGCATTATCACAACAAGCGGTTCCGAGATGAGGAATATAAAAGCGAGGCCGGCAGTCGGTGTCTCGCGTCGCAGCAGGGCCACATCTACCTTGCCCTGCATCAGCGCATCTGCGAGCTCGGGTGAAGACTTGGTCGAGAGTATGATTTCTACGTCTGGCGCCTCCTCACGCAAGATACGCAGCGCCTCCGAAAGCCATACGACCTCCTGGCCCGCGAGAAACCCTACGACAAACTTCCCCTTCTCGGGCTGTTCCGTACGACGCGCAGCCTCACAAGCCGCCTCGACCTGCATCAACGCCAGCCGTGCGTGATCGAGAAACACCCGGCCAGCCGGGGTGAGCGCTACGCCACGTGGCTTGCGCTCCAGCAGTTTTACGCCGACTTCTAATTCAAGATCACGTATTTGCCGGCTTAGCGACGGCTGTGCGGTGTACAGCCGCCGTTCGGCCGCATTAGTAAGGCTGCCTTCCTCGGCTACTGCAATGAAAAAGCGCAAATGGCGGAGTTCCATTAAGAACAACCTATACTTTTAAAGCATATCTTGACCATAGAAAGTCTTGGTCGCCGCTTCTACAGTAGCGCATCGTACGCCCCGCGGACAACGCTAATCGTTGCCCCACCCCGACCAAGGAGACTTCTATGCCCACGCAGCGCAAACCGAGCATCGTGTTCGTTCACGGTATATGGGCCGATGGCTCGTCCTTCAGCAAATTGATCCCGACTCTCCAGGCGGAGGGGTATGAGGTGATCGCGGCCCAGTACGGCCTTGATACACACGCCGGCGATGTCGCTGCCGTAAAAAGCACGTTAGCGCGGGTCAGCAGCCCTGCGATCCTCGTCGGTCATTCCTACGGTGGCAGCCTTATCACGGCCGCTGGAACAGACCCCCGAGTTGTCGGCCTGGTCTACATCGCCGCGCTCGCGCCGGACGCCGACGAAACGTCGCAGAGCCAGCAGGCAAAGTTTCCCGTCACCGACGTCTTCTCGCATATCGAAGTCGCCGACGGGCGTGTCTGGTTGAAACCCAATGGTGTGGCTTGCTTTGCGGGCGATTTGACTGAAGAAGAGCAAAAGCTGGTCTGGGCTACACACGCAGCGCCAGCCGGGGACCTGTTCAACCAAAAAGTCGAAGGTACCGCCTGGAGGTCGAAGCCCAGCTGGTACATAGTGGCCAACGAGGATCGCACCATCCAACCTGACCTACAACGCTTCGTCGCGAACCGCATGGCCGCGACAACTTTTGAGATCGACAGCAGTCATGTTCCCATGTTGTCCAAACCGAACTTCGTGCTCGATGTGATCCGGAAGGCCGCACAGGCGGTTCAAAAGGATACGACAGAGTAATAGGGGTCGCGGAGGCTACAGTTACTGTATTTCGTAGAGACGGTCGCGAGGCGGTCTACCTTTTTAGTACGTATGCAGCTGCGCGCCGATCGCGACAGTCCGTTGTCAAGCATGCTGAATGGCCTATAGAGGGTCGACTTCTGCCCGACGCGGACTGATCATGTTGGCTCACTGCCAGTTCAACGTCGGACCGGGTTCGGCTACCAAGGACCTTCATGTATCGCTGTCGAATGACCGAAGTTCGATGCGTAGCTGACATGGGTCTAAATTACGTCTTTAAAGACAAATGCGATCGAACTCTTCGAGGTGGACGTCTGCAGGTGCTTGGCAGTTTTGGCTTGGATTAACGTGCGCCGCCACCGTGCGGAGCACTTGAGAATGCAATTATTTCGTTTGCAGTTTTCGGTGTCATTACACGTTGCGGTGGTGATGGCGCTATCTCGGGCATTCGCCCCTACCTTTTCGAGGTTGGTGGAACGTTTTGCAGTCCAAACATAAAGTTAATCGGTTGCCCGATGAATCGCATGATACGTACCAAACTCGGTAAGGCTTGGCTCCTAACGGCCATCGAGGTACCTTGGGCTTATTGCATCAGGAACAACGGCGTCTCTGACAAGAGCGTGCGGAGTAGGGGTGAGCGCGCTTGGGACGTCGAAAAACAAACATTCAAGGAAGTTATTTTGCGATGCGAACAATAATCGATTGTAGATCGATCCATCTCGAAGGTTAGGCCGTTCGCGATAGGTCGCGGCAGTGAGAGCGGCGTCCAATAGGGAGAAGTCAACACCACTGGACGTTGGAGATGCAGTAGACCGTGCGTGTGCGGTCGCGCCAAAGCTAAATTTCCGGTTCGCTTCTCGCGCCGTTCCCATCCAGCAAGACTGATCAACTTTAAGTCAATTTCAGCAAAATGGACGACGTTAGGTCACTTTTGTTTGACGTAAAGTCGTCCTGCATTGCTCGCTTCTCCTTATAAATTGGGGTTTGGGTCTGGACGACTTTATGTCATCTGACAAGACCCGTGCTGCGAATAGTTGCTGCAAGATCGTCGACTGAAGCCGGCCATGAAGCGTCGTTCGCCCGCACCGTTGCTCGGACGTTCACACGTCGGATCCATCCAGCAAGCGCCCATTCAATTCGCGAGGGCTGCGCCGCGCGAACGTTCGCGCTTGCTGCCTGCTGCATGCTGTATTGGCTCAGGCGTAGCGGTTTTATGTTGATCGACCGCATGAGTTCGCTTAGCGCCTTTCCCGGATTCCTCGTGGGACTCGATCGGGCGTGCTCTGTCTTGTGGCACCCATCGCGCTTACGGAACCCGCGGACAACTCGGATCGCGAATCCTGGTTCATGCGCTTCGTTTTAGCTCATCAACCGTAGCTGGACGCCGCCGCAAAGTCCTTGCCGTAGGCGCGCACTACGAGCCCGATTCGCTAGCTAGATTTCGACGCACTGTTCGGGACGAATACCCCGGCTTTGAGTGAACTATGATTCGCTGCGGGATTATCGGTCAGGCGAAGTAAAAACCCCCGAAAGTAAATACTAAGGATAACGTATGAAACGTGGTTAATGTTAACTATGTCAAACTGAAGCTGAAGTATCCCAGTACATGTGCCCCGGCAGATGCGTTTGGGCTAGGCGTCGGGCAACTCCGGCCGAAGCTCGGCTTCGATCTGGTCGATCGACGGCAACTTTGTTTCCAGTGACTCTGGCACCTGTCGAAGCAACTGATATTCGGCCACGCCCATCGGCTTGGCGACACCGCGCAACGCATATTCCGCGACAAGCCGGTTCTTTTCCTTACACAGGAGCAAACCGATCGTGGGTTGATCATCAGGCGCTTTCACCTGTGCGTCGATCGCAGAAAGGTAGAAGTTAAGCTGGCCCGCGTACTCTGGACGGAACGGGGTAGTTTTCAGTTCAACGACCACGTAGCAGCGCAGCTTCAGATGGTAGAACAGGAGATCAATGAAAAATTCGTCGCCGCCGACATCCAGTCGGTATTGCCGCCCGACAAACGCGAATCCCGCTCCTAACTCAAGCAGGAACCGGGTGATGTGACGGGTGAGCCCCTGTTCGATGTCACGTTCCTGTGCATCTTCTGTGAGGTCGAGAAAGTCGAAAATGTAAGGATCTTTCAGGGCCTCCCGGGCAAGGTCAGACTGCGGCGGGGGTAACGTTTCCCTGAAATTGGTCACGGCGCTGCCGGCTCGCGCATAGGCCGCTGTCTCGATCTGCATCGTCAGCACCTGCCGCGACCAGCCGTGTTCGAGCGTCTTGTCGGCATACCAGCTTCGTTGCTCCGGATCTTTGACCTTGTCCAGCAAGGTACAGAGATGGAACCAGGGCAATTGTGCAGCAGGCTGCTGCACAAATTCCGCGTCAGGCCATGCCTGCGCCAGCGAGCGCATATATTTCAGGTTGCGCGGGGAAAAACCGCGCATGTCTGGAAACGCTGCCTTCAGGTCCCGAGCAAGCTGGTCAACTACTCCGGCGCCCCATCCCTGGCGCTGCTGACGATCCAGGATTTCCCGGCCAATCTGCCAGTACAGCGTCACGAGCTCGCGGTTCGCGCTGGTGACTGCGCGAAGCCGGGCTCGCTCGACCCTCTGTTTGAGTTCAGCGAGCCAGCGCTTGTAGTCTTCGCCCCACGAACCGTTGGGGAGGTTATCAGTCATGCAGTCTCTACGGTTGCCGTTGGTCAGGGCTCATTATCCGGTTATCAACAACCTCGAGCAATCTCACGCTTGGAGAGCGGAAAAATTGTCGCCGTCTTACAGACCCGATGTGCGTGAAAGCGATGTAACGCGGCACAAATATGCTGCAACCAACTCCTTGCGTGTCGTCGTACCGATTTGCCTCGTCACCTCGCACCCCTCCTGCCGGACAATTCGACTGGTAACAAACCACATGAGGCAATAGGTCAGCGGAAGTTGCAGTTTTGGAGGACATTGGATTTACTGAAAGGCCTCAGATTGGTGCGTTGCAGCAATTTGTGTTAAAATTTAAGGTCACGCATTTCTTGCGCTGTTCCAAACGAGGCCGCCTGTGTAAGCGGGTCGCGTTCTATGCTCGTTGCGATTCTATAAGTCATGGGTGTCTGAGCCACGAATGTCCGTGGGCGCAGTCGCGATGCCAGTGGTCGCTTTCGCCGAGCAAACCTGTCGAGGAGAGTGTATGGCAAGCTTTGATCGGGAAGATTCAGGGAGAGAGACGGCCGCATCCACGCGGAAAACGCCGGCTCGGCGTGCATCAAAGAGCAAGGCCGCCGCGGCCTCGATGCCCATCGACGCCGTGTCCACAGCGTTGCAAGACGAAGAGCGGCACCGCCAGATGCGCGCGCTCATTCAGTTGGGTAAGGAGCGTGGCTACCTGACCCACGCAGACATCAACGACCATTTGCCTGACAACTTCGCGCAGACCGCTGCGATCGAAGCCATTGTCAGCGCGTTCAATGACATGGGTGTGGCGGTCTATGAGCAGGCGCCCGACGCGCAGACGCTGCTGCTGAACGACGCCGCGCCGGCTGCCGTGTCGGACGATCAGGCCAACGAGGAAGCGGAAGTGGCGCTTTCCACCGTTGACTCTGAATTCGGGCGCACGACCGATCCGGTGCGCATGTACATGCGTGAAATGGGAGGGGTCAGCTTGTTGACTCGCGCGGGCGAAGTTGAGATCGCGAAGCGCATCGAAGACGGGCTTCAGGAAATGATCCAGGCTGTTGCGGCCTGCCCGGCCACTGTCTCCACGATCCTTGAGGCTGCGGAGCAAATCGAGGCCGGTGAACTGCGCATCGACGAATTGGTTGACGGTCTCAACGAAGACTCCGAAGAAGACGAACTGCCGTCGTTAGACACGGCAACTTCACAAGACATCGACGCGGACCCAGCCGACGACGACGCGGAGGGCGATGAGGACAGCGAGATCGAGGAGCTGGATTCGGCGAAGGTGAACGAAGCGCGTCTGAAACAGCTCACGAGCGATAGCCTCGCTATTTTTGCGCGAGTGCGCGATTTGTTCGATCAAACGCTACGTGCTGACGCCACGGAAGGAAAGGGCGCGGTGGCCTTCCTACGCGTGTGTGGAGAGATCCAACGTGAACTGGCACCCATTCGCTTCACGGCGCGAACCATCAACCGGCTGTGTGCCGACGTGCAGCAGCAGGTCGCGCAGGTCCGCACGGTCGAGCGGCACATTCTGCAGATCGCTGTCGAGCGGTGCGGCATGCCGCGTGAACAGTTCGTCGAATTGTTTCCGGGGCACGAGACCGATCTTGGCTGGACCGAAAAGACCGCGGGAGCATCGCGCGAGTTCGGTGCAGCACTTGAGCGCAGTCTGCCGGCGATTCAGGCGGAGCAGAAAAAGCTCATCAATATCGAAGTGAATGCGGTACTGTCGCTGCAGCAGTTGAAGAAGATCAACCGGCAGATGACGGCGGCCGAGTCGAAAATGCGCCAAGCGAAGCGCGAGATGATCGAGGCCAACCTGCGTCTCGTGATATCCATCGCGAAGAAGTACGTGAACCGCGGCATGCACTTCCTGGATCTGATTCAGGAAGGCAATATCGGTTTGATGAAAGCCGTCGACAAATTCGAATATCGACGCGGTTGGAAGTTTTCCACCTACGCGACATGGTGGGTGCGGCAAGCTGTCACGCGTTCGCTCGCCGACCAGGGCAGAACCATTCGCGTGCCGGTGCACATGATCGAGACGATCAACAAGCTCAACCGAATTTCACGTGAGATTCTGCAGCAGACTGGACGGGAAGCGCATCCTGCGGTGCTGGCCGAGCGCATGGAAATGCCGGAAGAGAAGGTTCGCGGCATTCTGAAAATCGCCAAGCAGCCGGTGTCGCTCGAGACGCCAGTGGGCGAGGACGCCGACACGACGCTTGGCGACATGATCGAAGATCCGACGGCGGCATCGCCCGTGGACGCGACCGTACGCGCGAACATGCGCGCCGCGATCGACGACGCGCTCGATGCGCTGTCGCCGCGTGAAGCGAAGGTGTTACGGATGCGCTTCGGGATCGATACGGCGTCGGACTATACGCTCGAAGAGCTTGGCAAACAGTTCGACGTGACGCGCGAGCGGATTCGGCAGATAGAAAACAAGGCGATGCGCAAACTGATGCACCCAAGCCGCGCCGACAAGCTGCGGCCATTTCTCGACCAGTGAGCCACGAACCCGCGCATCGACGCATCGCGTTGCTTGGGCTGATCATTTCGTATCGACGAATTCACCGCGGTTTGACTTGCGGTACCTTACGTTTCCGAGATTCCAGAACGTTTTCGGCGTCGCACGCGTACTTGAAAACGCCAGCGAAAACCGTACTCGCGGACGCCGGCGGTGAGCCAAACGACCGACCGGCGAGATCAGTTGCCATGCCGAATCAGATCAGAGCAACACGATTTGTTGCAATAGCGCCAAGGCTTTCACTTCGTCCAGGCGACCAGTACGTGCTTTGCCCGCGAGTGTCTTTATAAGCGCCTCTGCTATCGGTTCGATACCTAGCAAATCGTCCAAGCTGGTTGCCGAAGCGAGACGGCGCGGCGCCGTGATGACCTGCGTTACAGAGGCTGGCGCAAACTGCTCGCGGGCGGCGGAGAACCAGACATCGTTTTCAACGGGTTGCCGAATCGCCGGAGCGGCGGCGGACGGGAGCGCTTGATCTGGCTGCCCCGTGACCGCATTCGCCACTGTGGGGACACCTGTTGGACCGCCTGTGCCATTCGCATCAGCGGGTAGAGCCACACGAGCACTCGCAGTTTTCGCCTTCGTACCCACAGGTTTCTTTACCGCTGTCGCTTTTGGCTCGATCGCGGGCGGCGGTTCTTGTTGAGCGGACGCATGGCGACGCGACGGGGGAACAAGCAAATCCGACACCGACTCAGGGATGTCCGTTACTGAACGCGGAACATCCAACCAGCCCGTCGGCAAACCAAGGCGTTCGGTGAACCGGTTTGCTTCGGCATCGTCCATCCGTTTTTGTCCATAGAAACGATTGGCCATGTTGGAATCGCTAATTTCCATCACCGTGCCGAGCCGCACCTTGGATCCCTTGCGGGAGGTAAGCACGTGCAAATTGGCACGACGAATGTTTTCCAAAGCTGCGACGTCGTTCAACGGCAAGGATGACTGAGCCCCTGACTTTGAAGGCGCTTTGACTTTCGCAAGTGCCGATTTCGTCGGGGTTGCCGTGGCAGGCTTCGCCGACGCAGTGTTGCTCTTCGCGACGGTCTTGGCCGACCCGCCATTTGTGTTTTTTGGCATTTCTGGTTCTCTGGGCGAGGGATCGGTGAGGGTAGAGCGGTGGTCGGCCTGCGTAACAGGAGCCGGATTCAATACGTGCACGTACGCTATTTCCGGCTCGGTGTTCGCATGAATGAAGTCCAATGGCGACTTCAATCGTTCAATGGTCTCGGTTGTGAGGACAGGATTGGGTTGATCGAAAAATCCGTCCGGCAGTCCAAGCGTTGTCTCGATATGAAAGGCTGTCTCAGGGGTGAATCTTTCGCCACTCACCAATTCGGCCACGCGCGCTAAGTTGGAGTCCAGTCCCAGTGCGATGTTTTCCGCGCCCACCGCCTCTACCAACAACTTAAACGAACGCGTTTTGAAAATTGAAGCCGTTTGGACCGGGTCTCTAGTAGGCGGAGCCTTTACGTATGGCTTGTTCTGTCGGTGGGATGTCGTTTGTGAAGGTTGGCGCGATTGACGCTGGCCCTTGTCTCGAGATCCCGAGTATCGCCCGTGTGTTTGACTCATAAAGTGGGGCTCCCCCGCGAAATCACTATCAGTTTTGGCATTATAGGCGAGGGTGTAATGAAATCGGACTCGCCGTCAGGCAATGAGGCATTCTTGTAACCAGGGTCCTGACTGTCTTGGGTCGGCGACCTCTATGTCAGGATCGAGAGACAGCGTTCGCTAAATAATTCGTAGATGGCGAATCTTGCCGATGCGCACGGAGCGTTTCAGGATGAGATCAGTGATGTATTCGGGAAGAAGGGCGCGCGCAATGTTCGCGGGCACGCCTTCGACAACCTGCGACGGAACCTTGGTGATGTAGTCGTCGGGCGCGCTCGCCAGGCTGTGCTCGTAGCTGACGTGATAGTCCATGATGGGGGGGAATCCGAGGGAAGTCGTTGTCACGCCGGATTTTATCAGCGCGGCCGTTTGGCGGCTCCTTTTACGGTGACGTTCTGGTTTACGTTTTCGGCGTCCACATGAAGGCGCCGAGCGATAGGCGCTTTACCCACGCTCCACGGTTCCCGTGTTTCGCCATCAAACGGACGAGGCCTCTGCGAAATGCGGCGTCGTTTTTGACCCACGCGTAGGCCTCTGCAAGATCCTGAAGAAGTTGAAACGCCTGACCGTATGCGTGCCCGGACCCGCGCTGTAAGGTGGTGTCGATGCGCTCCCATGTCGTGCTTTCTTGTTTGACCAGCGAATCCAAATAGCGGCGACGTTCGGCAATGCGCCGCACCTCTGCGGCGTCACGCGCTGCCCGTTCGCGCCGTATTCGAAGGGCGCGGGCAGCATCGCGCCGGGCGTCTATCTCAGCAATCGTCCGGCGCACCACTGGCTCGGCCCTGCCGGGTTTAGGAGCGCGATCCCAGTTTAGAAACCGAGTGCGCAAACCACGTTCGGTTTCCTGAGCTTTCCCACCAAGCAGTTGGCGCAAAGCATCGCGAATTTCCGCTGCGGTGAGTTCTAGCAGCCATGGCTCGAAGCGCGCGTCGTCGACCTCAGCGGGTAGAGGCGGGCTGGCTTCGGCTGCTGCTGCGAGCCAGTCTGGATCGAGCATCATGAACTCTGCCAGCGATGCCTGCGCGGGTGTAAGTGTTTGTAGCCCGTTCGGCAACGACGGTTCACGGTCGCTGTCGCACATTCGCCATTGCCTAGCCGGGCGAGCCAGCCGAGGTGCAGCGGCCGTGTGTCGCACCTTAGTAGTTCATCACGCAAAGGCAACAGCCTTGCCATCCAGCCTGGACCATCCTCTTGTTCATAAAATCTGGCGTGTTCGCCGGAGTCGTCGCTGAATGACCAGTCAAGAATCGAGTGCTGAGCGGTTTGCATTACCTCGAAAGCCGTCGGCACGGAAGCGCTTGCCGAGCGACCCGGGACGCCCACACAGTCGAGCATGAGCTTCGCATCGATGACGTCGCGTGGGATACGTAGCAGCAGGCGGCAATTTCCCCAACTCGAGGAATAGACATGGGCGTCGAAAAACCGCTCTGCCCAGTCAAGTGGTTCACCCTTCAAATTGCCCCAGTGATATTCGTTGATAAAGCCCGATGCCGTGATCGGCGCTCGTGTGGAGCGGCTTCTCAATTCGCATTGAGCTTGCTCCGTCAGTATTTGGTCAACTGCGGCAAACTCATAGTATTGATATTCGCTCATGACTTATTCTGTAGACGCGTTCAGGGCTGGACGGGCCGATCGAACTTAAACCATCTAAGTCTGGTTTTAGGAACGAACTTGTTCAATGAATGGGCCACCCCTCAAATTTCGTCACTCGGATCGCGCACTTCGAGCTTGAACTGCCATCCTTCAAACGTCATCAACATGCGTCCGAGTTCGCCCCACTCGACGCGACGACCATCTATGACGACACATGGCATACGTGAATCGTCGTCGCCATCCCATTCAATTCTACCGCGGACGGTTTCTTCGGCGATCTGCAATCCGAGATCGCCATCTCTTACGTGGACGACCGCAAGCAAACGGCGCATCTTTTCAATCAGCTTTCCCAGCAAAACGAATTGATCCGATAGCGGATCGCCGATGATCTGAAAGCGATATCCCGATGGTTCTTCCTCGCTGGGCGCTCGAATGCCTCTAGAGAAAGTTTGTCGCCAAATAAAAGGCTTCGAAAATGAAACTCGTGGACGGTTCCATTGGCATCCGACAGGTGCACCGGTTTAAACTTGACTTCGCCGAAATCATCAAGACCGGTGTGGTGAGCCATTTCTTGGTTGAAGCAGGCCGTGCACAACAAGCGATCGCCGTGTCCCTCGCTTACCGTATTGACGGTGTCGTACTGCGGCACGATGGCGCCGCAAGCTGCGCATTGGATAACATACATGACGGAACTCCAGGTGAATCGGATATGCAGCGCGCTGCAAAATGCAAGCCACCTCGCGGTGGCGTGCTGCAGCATAAAAGATCGGTTTCGTCTGCGATGTGCCTATTTTGTCACGTGTGAAAAGACGCTGGAGACTGACCACACGCCGGCAGCGTGCGCAGCATATCGAACCCTCTTGGGGGCATTCCTCGGCCCCTGGTCAGACACTTTACGGCGGAAAGACTAGCGTGCGGATTGCTTCGCTCTATGGCTGGTCGCGCACGGCCAAGCGCCGACCGCGAGACTAGCGATTGAACCGTCGTCTTGCCGGGTTAGCTTACGCCAGCGAATCGGTGTTGTCATCCGATTAGGAATACATATCAAAACTCGAGAATCCGGTCTTTGTTCATCTGGAGGGCGGAGGGGTGCGCTCTCTAGGCCCGGTCGTGCGCCGCATTAACCTTTGGGCCATCAGCCACTCCGTATGCGTCCCGATATCGAGGAGCGCGTAATCAGGATGAGCGGGATTGAGTAGATAGTTAAACTCAGCAGGAACGACCGCGCTGGGAACTGCAAGCACGGCACTCGTTCCTGCGTGCATCCACGCCGCCCCGATTTGTTGAAGGTCATTCCTGGGTGAAAGCTCGCGCCAGTCAGTAGGCAATGTAGCTTGGTCGATCTGCTCGACGAGTTGCTCGGGCACGCGAACTGGAATCATCACATAGCTGGCACGAAGTGGGGCGTCCTGCACCAGCATTTCCAGCAAAGCAAGCGACTGCGTTTGAGCCGTATAAACCATCGCGAGGCCCTTGGGGTTCCACCGTCCGCCATACAACCGCGCGCCTTCCCCCGAAAAAGCCGTATCAGCGTCTCGTTGCGTGACCACTCGCCATACCGGGCGCATCAAGCAAACACACCATGCTCGATGCGACCCAACGTGTCCATCACACTATCGGCCCCGATATCGGTATCTATAAGACTGAGCGGTGTCGCACCTTCCAGAGCCTCAATGGGAGTCTTTAGCCAATTGAGCGCGGCATCGAGCCCTTCGAATACCTCTGCGGCCCGAGCCACCGTCCGCGCGAGTCGTAGCAATTTCGCCGACTCTTCGCTACTGAGCACGCCTTCGCGCTTGCGCCGTGCCAAGGTCCGCTCAGGGATATCAAGTGCCTTCGCAAGTTCCGTCTGCGATAAGCCGATCGACTTCAGCATCGGATCGAGGGCCCGCGCGGAAATGCCATGACGGACCACATCGACCCATTCAAGGCTCGACCGAGGCGCGCGGGCAAATACTGCGCGGCCGCCAAGCAACGCGTCTGCTGAAACAGTCTCTATAGCGCTCATATTCCACCTTCTTCACCTTCTGCCATTTGGCATCCATTTTACGCCAAAATGGCGTCATTAGGACTCTGCGGGTGTGGCGGCACGGGGACGCCAACTCATCGGATTGGAGGTGTGCGCGTCAGAGGATGGGTAGAAAGTCATTGCCTCCCACTCCCGCGCCATAAGTTGGCGTACCGGCAGGGGTGCTTACTGCGTTGCATGGGCCGGCAGATGGTCGTGTTGGATAACAATCATCTGGCGTCCTGTCGGCAATCGTGCATGCGGACTATAATGCACATGTTTTCAAACATGGAGATGCGCATGGGTAAGGCACTCGAAGTCCGGGCGCGCAAGTCGACGAACGTCACGTTGCCGCCCGAAGTCCTGGATCGGGCCAAGGAGCTCGGGATCAACCTTTCGCGCGCGAGTGAGCGTGGTGTGCGCGAAGAAATTCAGGAGACTGAGGCTCGCCGTTGGGCCGACGACAATGCCAGCTTGGTCGCAGCATACACGACGATGGTTGAACGCGACGGGCTGCCGCTCGCGAAGTACAAGACGTTTTAATGGCGCGCTTTGATCTCTACGGTAACCCCGACGATGACACGCGGCGCCTTGCACCGTATCTGCTGGACGTGCAGAGCACGCATGTCGGAATCTTGCCCACGCGCATCGTGATTCCTCTTCGACCTACCTCGGATCTCGGCTTCTCAGGTAAACCGTCCGATTTGCTGCCAGTCTTCGAGATCAATGGTGAGAAACATTTCCTCGATACGCCTGCCATGAGTGCCGTTCCGTTGAATGCGCTCGGCAGGCGGATCGGCTCCCTTGCGGATCGCAGCGACGCCATCTTGGCCGCGCTCGACCGCATCTTCGGCGCCTATTGACCGAAGGCAAGAATGATGGATGAGTCGTCGCTGGCCTGAAGGCTGCCGGAAATGTTGCGGTGATCGTGCTAGACCCTCCAGCCACCAGTCGAATCCGGTGGCAGAACATGAAAAAGAATGTTCACTCCAATGCCGGGGCCAGATTCAGATGTCGGGGTTTGGGCTTTTTAGAAGTGTCTGGTTTTAGCCTTGTTAATCTCCTCTTGAAAGGGTCATTTCCCCACCGCGGCTACCCGCCTTTCGGCAGTTCTCAAGACCGCCGCATTCAAGTCATCGAGTGTCAGCTCGCGTTGCTTTTTGGTCCCCGCTTTACGCTCCTTAGAACGCGGCGCTTCACCCTGGTTGGTGCGCGAAGGCGAGCCCGATGCGCGCCGGTCGTCGCGTTGTGCCTGAATCACCTGCGCGAGCTGCAACGCGTGACTCAGACGCTTGTTATCGATCTCAGCACCTTGGTCGATTTCCGACAGACGGTCGTACTCGACATAGGGGAGAGCGGCCCCATTGACGCGTATCTCGATGCGCCCGTCGGGGTATTCAAACACGTCCAGATACTTGTGGATCAAGCTTCGATTCTCGGCCGTATCGGCCAGTATGTAAATCACCCGGTCGTACTGCACAGTCAACGAATTTGACACACGCCGAGGCACGCGCGAGCTCAGAATCAAGTCGATATCTTCGTCCTCGCGCAGCGGCCGATGCGCGTTGAATGTGCTCTTTGGGACCTTGCCGAAACGGCCATTGAAGTCGGCGATGAAGTGGGGCGCATAAGCATTCGCCGCCTCGCGTGTGCCGATGTTGCGCAGTCGCAGTTCCTTGACCAACCGGTCCTGCAAGGTCAGGTTGGCGCGCTCCACGCGCCCCTTGGCCTGGCTGCTGTTGGCACACCAGGTATCGATGTTCAGCTCGAACATGGCCCGCCCGTATTGAGTTACACCCTTGCCCGGCGTGCTCGAATGGCTGTTGCACGAGAACACGCTCGCGCGGTCGCTGTAGAGCGCGACCGGCTTGCCATAGGCTTCGAGGTACTGGCGCGTCGCCTCGAAATAGCTGAAAGTCGATTCGGTCGCGGTGAAGTGCAGGATCATCAGACGGCTGGTCGCATCGTCGATAAACACCAGCAGCGTGCAGGCCGGCGCGCGTTCCTCAAACCACCGATGATCGCTGCCGTCGATCTGGATCAGCTCGCCCAGACACGCCCGACGGTTCCTCGGCTGGTGGATCTTGGGCGGACGCTGCTTGCGCGGAATCCACAGTCCGGCGTCGCGCATCCAGCGCCGCACCGTTTCCTTGGCCAGCGTCGTGCCATGACATTCGCGCAGCTTCTCGCAGGCCAGTGTCGGGCCGAAATCGGCGTAGCGCTCGCGTACCAGCGCCATCGCCCGAACCCGCACGTCGATCGGCAACTCGTGGTTGCTTGGCTGGCCGCGCCGGCCTGACACCAGCCCGGATGCACCGCTGGCTTCGTAGCGACGGACCAATCGACTCACTTGCCGTTCGCACAGCGCTAGACGCTCAGCCGCCTGCACGACCTTGAGTCGATGCTCGGCCACCGCCGCGATAATCTTGATCCGCTCGAGCTCTTGCATACTCACCGTGACGAAACCACGCTCATTCATGATCAGCCCCTTGACGACACGCTTTACCAGCGTGCGCCAGGAGGACAGAGTCGGACATTTCTAATTAGCCAGAACCGGACATTTCAAAAAAGCTCCGACACTCCAAAATGGTGATTCTTGGCACCTAGGGTGTCGTGTTGCGAAGGTTTTTTCTTCGACTCTTCCTTTATTTATAACGAGGAAGTTATCCACAGGCGCCGCCATTCTCTGTAGAGCTGTTGTGTTACCGAAGTGGGCCTGTCTGTTGCGCGGCGGAGCGACCACTTGCGCAACAATGACGGCTTGATCGTGGCATCGTGTGATCGGATGTTGTTGCGAATCCGTGCCGCCTATGCAGGGAGGGTAAACCTCGTTCCGAGCTGCCACAGCATGTCGATGTTTTTCAGATAGGTCGCGACGTTTTCAGCTGGCGCGTGGATGATCGAATGTTGCGAGCTATCCATGCTGTTGACGTCTGCCGTCCATGGATCCTCAAGACTGGTGCATACGT
>NZ_MTHB01000284.1 GCF_002220365.1 Caballeronia sordidicola
GGCGGCTGGCCACGACGCTCAAGGAGCGTCTGCCGGGCGTCGTGCGCGGCATGCTCGACGGTCGCAGCAATGCCTATGTCGAGGCGATGAATGGCATGCTCCAACAAACCAAGCGGGCCGCGCGCGGATTTCGAACCGTGAAGAACTTCGTGGCCATCGCCTACCTCCGCATGTCCAGGCTAAAACATTTGCCGCAAAACCCTTTGCGTCCCGCCGCCTCGCGTGATCAAGGGATTAAACGCTATCGCGCCAGCCGTCAAGTTCCACTCAAAACGGCATAGAGCCTGGGCAGGCACCTTTCCCACACCTTGTTGATTGTGATTAGCTACGAGATTTTTTCAGCGAGTCATGGCACGATCACTCACTTTCCCAGTAACGATTTCTCAGCTTTCCAATAACCCGGCGTGTAGTTCCAAGTGGACCCGTTGGCGGGTTGATCGGTTACATACACATAGTTTGCTGTCGTTCCATTGACTGTGGTTTGCATTTGAGCTTGAGTCGCGGCGTAGGTCAGCAACCACGTCTTCACCCCAAGCGAAGTTGCCGTACTTTGAGCCGAATTGAGGTTGGTGAGATTTTTTTGGTATTTGCTATAAGAGTCTTCAAGTATCACTATGTGCTCGCCCTTTTGTGCGCTGGCGATAAAACAATTATTATTTCCCCACGTACCCGCATTCCAAACTACTGTGCCCGATACCCCCGCGTTTTTCATTATCGAACGGATCGCACTCCATTTAGGTGGAGTGCCTGAGCATTTTTGCTGATCAGTCAGCTGAGGTTTCTCACTAATACTCTCATTATCATAAGCAGCCTCGTCGAAGAAAATTCCATCAACGCCTCCAAGCGTGGTCTTGTAAGCGTTCAGGTTGGCAGGAATATCGCTGTAGCGTTGCTTCTCGGCTGTGGTTAATTGTGCGTAGCCGGTAGGAACATATCCGAGGACATACCCGCCTTGGGCGCGAATGTTGGCAATGATGGCCTTAAACTTCGTGATATCAGCTGAGCTCAGTTTAAGCGCACCGCTGCTCGGGTTAATCACGATGAATCCGCCTTTGGGAATCTGGCCACTGTATGTACTTGAAGTGTCGCCCCAATATGCGGGAACTCCAAAATTCGATGGTGCGGCTTGTGCAACAGGAACATTGAGGCCCATCAGAGCAGGAAAAATCACCCATAAACATTTACTTTTCAACATGGCTTGCCTCAGTACTTCCAGTTATTAAATTTAAAATTAAAGTAGCTAGATCTGATTTGATGTCCCGCGCTCTGCGTCTATGTGTGATTTTCTCCTTTAACCCTATAATTATTTGAGCCTAGTTCTTCGGGTAATCGAGGAAAATAAGAAAACTCTTAATAGCGAAAATCACAACGCTTTCTTTGATATTTGTCGACTTGTCCTCTCGCAAAACTACAAGCGGCGTATCGGTGCAATAAGCGGGCGCTATATAGCGAACCATGCGGGCGCGCGACTCGAAGCGGCACCGCAGGATTTCGGTATCGCGAGCCTGCCGAAATTCACCGTAGCCGGAGCTTTAGTTAGAGAGTGGGGAAACTCGTACAAGTGCTCGCCGACTGGGACTCGAAGCACTCGCTGATGTAGGCTCCGTGTGATTGCTCAATCCGCCGAATCGCTTTCTGCCACCCAAGGTGGGGGCGTTCATCGATTATCTGGTCGAGCATCTACACGACCGCAAGTGGCATTGACTTGGCGCCTGGCTTGCCCAAGTGCTTGCGCATGTGCTAATCCAGCAAGCTTGCATGCTAGAAGTCGAGCCGCCCAAACAATTCATCGAACGGGACCATCACGTGCTCGCGGAACGCCGGGCGAAGCTGAAGCCGTTCATACCAGGCTTCTACATTAGGAACGTCAGGCCGCTTGATATCCAGTTCAAAATAGCGGTAAAGGTTAGAGCCGGCCGCAATATCGCCCAGGCTCAGACTGTCGCCCGCAATGTAGGGCCGCTCGCCCAGCACCCGATCAAGGAGCTGGAAATGCTGCGCGCAACGACCAAGGTTCTCTTCGATGCTCTTCGCATTGCGTAAAGCCTCCGGTGTCCGGTAAAAGCCCCAGAACACCCCGGTCAGAAAGGCTGGCTGCAAGCTGCTCTGAGACCAATCCATCCAGCGGTCCGCTTGAGACCGCGTACCCGCGTCGTCACTCCAGAAACGCGGGCTGCCATAGCGCGCCGCCAAGTACCGCAAGATGCTGTGCGACTCCCACACGATAGTGCCGTCGCTGTCTTTAATGACCGGTACGCGCCCATGCGGATTGATGGCCAGGAACTCGGCGCTGTGCGTCAGGCCGAAGCTCCCTCCGGCGGGAATATGCTCATGTGGCAAATCAAGCTCGCCGATCAACCACATGACCTACTGAACGTTAGACGAGTTGCGCCGTCCCCAAACCTGAAGCATGAAATGTCCCCTGAAGTTGGATACCGATGACCTTGGCTATTCATTCGCCGCTAGTTCCTTGGTTAGCGGCCGGATAGGACCGGCCGCTAATTCACTAACCCGCTAGGCGACTAGCGCGATCGCAGTCGCGAAATATCAGCGAGGTAATCTCTTAGCCGCTCGATCCACTTGAATAGCGGTCTGCGTGCAACCGCATACTCGCTGGTCAACGAAATCTCCGCCGCTATGTTTGCGTCGGTGCTTAACCAGATGCGCTCCCCTCGCGTCACGCGAAGCACGTCACCCGCTTGCAGCCAGTAGTCATAAGGCGAGAAAATGCGCGTCACCCAGACCCTTGCCGTTCCCACACGCAACTCGGAGTCCGACCGCACACGCCATGAGGCTGTCTGGCCCGGTTGTAAAACAAAATGAATGACCATCTCCGGCGATAGCGCATGCGCTGACGCCGAGGTTACGGGTGCCGTCCGAAAAACACACTGCTCGCTTGATCCAACCATCATCTTCTCCGTCGATTAAAACCGAAAGACGGAGGCACCACAAAAAAAAGGCCCAACCGTTTTTCGGTAGGGCCTGGTGTTTGCGCATCTTGACCTATTTCTAATGCAAACACGTCCCCGAAGAAGTACCCCAAAGGGCATTCATTCGTTTAATAACCACTACGGACGTGAGCTTTTGCATGCGTTGAGTGTCAGATATCGTTTAGCGCTTGTCAACAAATTTTCAGCTTGGGTTTAAATTCAAGCGTAACAACACATGGTGCTCCTAAGTGCCCTACACCCGCCTAATCGTGCCGAGTATCGACTAGCCATTGGCTTACGGCGGTAAGTTGTATTGACGTCGCATACAATCGTCGTGAGTGGATCAACTTGCTTGAGCGCGCTTGGCAAAGCCTTGCCAATTATCCCGGCGCCGTCGTATTTGCGTAACAGCAGCTGACTCACCCAACGTACACACACCCGCTTCTCCACGAGAAGCCAGCAGGGAGCGGTATGGAGATCAAATGGATCGAGGACTTTGTTGCTCTCGCCCAGTACCAAAGTTTTTCGCGTGCCGCTGAGGTTCGCAATGTCACGCAGTCCGGTTTCAGCCGGCGGATTCAGGCGCTCGAACAATGGGTGGGTGCCGACCTGATCGACCGCAGCAGTTATCCGCCCACGCTGACACCCGCCGGACGTCTTTTCAGGGAAGCGGCCGACGACATTCTCAACCGCCTGTTCGACACCCGGGCCATCATTCGTACGGAACAGCGAATGCCCGGTATCGGGCTGCAGATTGCGGCGGGCCATACCATTGCACTCAGTTTTCTTCCGGCGTGGCTCAACGCGCTAACCGCACAATTTCGCGATGTCAGGGCGCGCGTGATTCCCACCAACGTCCATGATTCCATCCTGATGCTGGTGAACGGCAACTGCGAACTGATGTTTGCGTACCACCATCCCGACCTGCCGCTTCATCTCGATCCCACGCGCTATGAGTACCTGACGGTCGGCATCGACACGTTCATGCCCGTCTGCAAGCCGAATCAAAAGTCGGGGCCTTCATTGCGCTTACCCGGCACGGTGAGCCGCCCGTTGCCACTTATCTCATACACGGAGACCAGTTATTTTGGCCGCTGCCTGGCCTTGCTGCTTCGCCGTGCCAAGACGCAACCGGCACTGCGTCCGCACTACGAATCGGATATGGCGGAAGTGCTCAAGAAAATGGTGCTGGAGGGCGAAGGGATTGCGTGGTTGCCGAAAAGCTCGATAACAAACGAACTGAAAAACGGCGAGCTCGTTGCGGCTGGCGGCAAGGAATGGAATCTCGAAGTCGAGTTGCGTGTATATCGCGACGCATCGAATAGAAACGAATTCATTGAAACCTTGTGGCGATACCTGCGCTCGTCCACGTGAGTTCATATTCCTAGTGTTTACCCTAGTTATGCGACACGCGCATAACGACATGCTGAACCCGCATCGCGGGTTTTTTGTCCGCTTCTACTATCCGTCCAGAGACAGAAAAGGCCCATAAGCCAAGGCACGCCAAGGCGCTTTTCGTCAAACCCATCGCACGGTCGCCCACGCTCATCCTCGTGCGAGACACCTCTGGAAGGACTGAAATGAAAAACCGGTTAACGCTCTATATCGCTATCGGCATGGTGCTTGGCATCGTGATCGGCTACGTCTGTCACCGGACAGCCGTCGATTCGAACGCAGCAAAAGAAGTGGCCGGTTATTTCTCCATCATCACCGACATCTTCTTGCGGCTCATCAAGATGATCATTGCACCGCTGGTATTCGCCACGCTGGTGTCGGGTCTCGCAGGAATGGACGGAACGAGCGACGTGCGCCGCATTGGCCTCCGGTCAGTTGGCTGGTTCGTCTGCGCCTCGCTGATATCGCTCGCGCTTGGCCTCTGTCTCGCCAACCTCCTGCAACCGGGTGCGGGCCCTCACATGGTCCAGACCAGTTCTGACGTCAGCACGGGCCTGAATACCGCCGGGCTCAACTTCAAGGACTTTGTCACGCACGCATTTCCCACCAGCATTCTCGACGCCATGGCGCGCAACGACATCCTGCAAATCCTGGTGTTCTCCGTGCTCTTCGGCGTTGTGTTGGGTGCGATCAAGCCGGACCCAAGGGTGACACCCCTCGTACAAGCTATCGACGCCCTCGTTCCGGCCATGCTCAAGCTCACCGACTACGTCATGCGCCTTGCACCCGTGGGTGTATTCGGCGCAATCGCATCGGCTGTGACGTTGCATGGTCTCGATGTGCTGATGACATACGGCAAGCTGATCGGCAGCTTCTATGTGGGACTGGTACTGCTGTGGGTGATCCTCATCGGCGCCGGTTACGCGTTCCTTGGCAACAGCATCTGGTCGCTGCTCAAAGCAGTACGCGAGCCCGCCATGCTGGCGTTTTCGACCGCCAGCAGCGAAGCAGCGTATCCGCGCTTGACGGAGAAGCTGGAAGAGTTTGGCGTGGACAAGAAGGTCGTCGGCTTTACG
Source organism: Caballeronia sordidicola (assembly GCF_002220365.1). Taxonomy (GTDB): domain Bacteria; phylum Pseudomonadota; class Gammaproteobacteria; order Burkholderiales; family Burkholderiaceae; genus Caballeronia; species Caballeronia sordidicola_C. The sequence goes on from NZ_MTHB01000284.1 coordinate 5,402, forward strand.
CTGCCGCTGGGGTATGCATTCAACCTGGACGGTTCGATGATGTACCAGGCGTTCGCCGCCATCTTCATTGCGCAGGCCTTTGGTATCGATATGCCGGTAGGCACGCAGATCCTGATGCTGCTCGTGCTCATGGTCAGCAGCAAGGGCATGGCCGGCGTGGCGCGAGGCTCGGTCGTGGTGGTTGCCGCCGTTGCGCCGATGTTCCATCTGCCTCCGTCCGGCGTTGTGCTGATCCTCGCGATCGACCAGATACTCGACATGGGCCGGACCGCAACCAATGTGATCGGCAACAGCATTGCAACGGCCGTGATTGCGAAGTGGGAAACAGCTCGCGTCACGCGAACGCAAGCCCTGACCTTCGATCAGTTGCAAGGCGAAGCGAAATGAGGGAGAAGCGTATGCAGGGACGCCGCTCTTTGGGCGTCATTGGCGGACTCGGCCCGCTCGCCAGCGCCGACATGTTTTTCAAGCTCGTCAAGTCGACGCCCGCAACCGGTGACGCGGATCACTTCAATGTGGTCTTCGAGCAGCATCCATTTCGCGGCGCCGGCGCCACCAGCGCCGCGACCGTGGAACGCAAGCTCTACATCTTCGATCTCATCCGTGCATTCGAGAAACGCGGCATAGAGACGGTCGTGCTGCCCTGCTTCCTGAGCCACACCTTCATGGACGAGTTGAAGGCCAACTCGCCCCTGCAGATCGTGGACATGATCGAGGCAGTGCGACACCATGTGCGGCGCAAGTTTGCTTCCGTGCGTCGCGTTGGTGTGCTGGCATCGGACTACACGCGGCGCAACGGGCTCTTCGAACGCTATTTCGCTGCGCCCGAGTTCGACGTCATCCATCCGCAAATCGATGGCAACACGGACCTGGTTACGCATGCCGTGTACGGAGAAAATGGCATCAAGTCCGGCCATCTCCTGGGTCAGCCGGTTGAGCTGCTGAAAGCCGCTTGCGATGATCTCATCGCGCAAGGCGCGGAGATCATCTTGCCGGGCATGACCGAGATCGCGCTTGTTGCAGATGAGCTAGGTACGCTGCGCGTCCCGCTGATCGACTCGAATCTTGCGTATGCCCAATACATTGTGTCAGGCCCGTATGAGTCGCCGGCCAAGCTGTTCAAGGTCGGCGTGGTGGGCGGCGTTGGCCCTGCGGCGACAGTCGACTTCATGCAGAAGATCGTCGGCAACACACCGGCGAAGCGGGATCAGGATCACATCAAGCTGCTGGTCGAGCAGAATCCGCAGATCCCCGATCGCACCGACAACCTGATCGGCGATGGCCCGGACCCCACCATCTCGTTGTACGCCACATGCAAGAAACTCGAGAGCGGAGACGCCGATATCATCGCGATTCCATGCAACACGGCGCATGCGTTTGTGCAGCGGATCCAGCCGTATCTCAGGATTCCTATTGTCAACATGCTGACCGTGACGGTCCAGATGCTTCGCGATTCGTTTCCGTCGCTTAGCCAAGTCGGGCTCCTTGCTACATCGGGAACGGTAGCAAGCGGCGTGTACCGGCAAGCCCTGGAAGCGCAAGGATTGCGGCAAGTCTTGCCGAGTCCGGCATTGCAGGCAAGCGTGATGAATGCGATCTATGGCAAGGAGGGAGTAAAAGCGGGTTTCGTCAATGGGCAGTGTATGGACGACATCCGCGCGGCACTGGAAGGCTTGGCCGACGAAGGCGTCGAAGTCGTAATCCTTGGATGTACGGAGCTGCCGTTGCTGCTTCCGGACGCTCAATGGCTAAGCGCTCGCGGACAGACGATCACGCTGGTGGATCCAACGGATATCCTCGCAAAACGCTGCGTTGCGTACGCCACCGCAGCAGCCGAACTGAGGGTTGAGTCAGAAGGCACGCACTAAGACCGCATTAAGACCGCATTAAGACCGCATTAAAACATTACCTCGCGCGGCGCTAGACCTTGATCTCCGCACGCAAAAATTCGATCAATGCCTGCTGGATTGCATTAAGCGCGGCGCCCGCGCTCACCAACGCAAGCTCGGTTGGAGGCAAGTCCGGCAGATCCGTACAGATGCGATGCTCAGGAAGCACGGCAGTCGTCGGCAAGACCGACACGCCAAGCCCCGATGAAACAGCCGCCTGGATGCCGGTCAGGCTATGACTTCCGAACGCCACTCGCCAGCGCCGGCGCGCTTTGTCCAGGCCACGGATCGCGCGTTGCCGATACACACAGCCTTGCGGAAACAACGCCAGCGGGACCGGTTCGTCCGTCAACTCAACCCCTTCGCCCTTTACCCAGACGAGCGATTCTGGCCAAGATGCAAGGCACTCGCCGCTGCCGGGCTCGCGCTTGAGCAACGCAATCTCGAGCTCGCCTGCAGAAAGCTTACGCAGGATATCGACACTCATGCCGCTAACCGTTTCAAGCCGCACGCCGGGTTTCATCTTCACAAATCCCGACAGCATGGCCGACATGCGCCGTGCGTCGAAATCCTCCGGCACGCCAATGCGTACAGGCTCAAGCGTTAAGTCGCTGGTCAACGCGTCCTGCGCCTCCCTCGATAGCGCCAGCAGCCGCCGTGCATAGTGCGCGAGCAACTCTCCATGCTCGGTAGCGCTCACGTGATTGCCTGTCCGGTCGCGCAGCAGCAGCGTGCGGCCGACTGCTTCCTCCAGCTTGCGGATCTGTTGGCTCACCGTCGATTGAGTCCGGTGAACGCGTTCGCCGGCACGCGTAAAGCTGCCTTCATCGACCACGCAAACCAAGGTGTTCAACAACTCGAGATCCAGCATGAGCCGCCGCCGTGTTATTTGAATTTCGATTGACCTTCAGAGTTTAATTTAATTTCCAAATATCGATCAATCCTTTTACCGTTGCAACACTGACTTAACGACGTCACGAAACCAGGCGAACAAATCATGGCTCTCAACGCGCTTGAACACAGTAGCAGGCCGCAATGGCTCACCTTCGACTGCTATGGCACCCTGATCCAGTGGGATGAAGGATTGCAAGCCGCGGTCCGCAAGATCCTGTCCGCCAAGCAAACAGAGGCGGTTGATCCGGCCCGGTTCATGCGCATTTACGATGGGCATGAACATGCGCTTGAGCAAACTTCGCCGCACCGGTCGTTTCATAGCGTGACCGCGGATGCATTACGGCTCACACTCCATGAGCTGGGCTTGGAAAGCGACGCAGACGACGCCCGCACGCTAACAGACAGCATCTCGGCCATGCCGCCGTTCCCCGAAGTGACCGGTGCTTTGGAGCGGCTTAAGGTGGCGGGATATCGTTTATGTATCGTGTCGAATACGGATGACGAGATCATCGCCGGCAATGTCGCGCAGCTTGGCGGGTTGATCGATCGAGTCGTCACGGCGCAGCAGGCAGGCGCTTATAAACCATCGCGGAAAATATTCGATTATGCTTTTGACTCGATCGGCGTGACGAGGAACGACGTCGTTCATATTTGCGCCAGCCCGCACCTTGATCATGCGGCCGCACGCGAGGTCGGCTTTCGCTGTGTGTGGATCGATCGTGGTACCGGCCGCAAGGTGCTGCCGGATTACACACCCGACGCAACGCTTGCAACGCTCGACCAAGTACCTGTGTTATTCAATAGACTCGGCTGGTAAATTTTCAGGGTAATCAATCATCATGGCTCACTCGCTTTCTGTCGGCAGCTCCCCTTCTCCCTCGCGTATCGCGCGGCTTGATTCTGACGCTGTCATGCAGGCGCGCATCGAACTTGCCGCGTGCTTTCAGCTTGCGGCGCAACGGGGCTACGAGGAAGGGGTGTGCAATCATTTCTCGGCAGTCGTGCCTGGACACGACGATCTGTTTCTCGTTAATCCGTATGGTTATGCGTTTAGCGAGATCACCGCATCGCGCCTGCTCGTTTGCGACTTCAAGGGTAACGTAATAGCCGGTGATGGTCAGCCAGAAGCCACGGCGTTTTATATCCACGCGCGGTTGCACCGGGCGAAACCGCGAGTAAAAGCGGCTTTCCACACGCATATGCCGAATGCGACAGCGCTGTGCCTGATCGAAGGGCCGCCGCTTTTGTGGCTCGGGCAAACGTCGTTGAAGTTCTATGGCCGCACTGCCGTCGATGAGGATTACAACGGCCTCGCACTGGACGAGTCAGAGGGAGATCGTATTGCTGACGCCATGGGCGACGCAGACATCCTGTTCCTGAAGAACCACGGCGTGATGGTGGCGGGCGCGAGCATCGCAGAGGCTTGGGACGATCTCTATTATCTGGAGCGCGCGGCAGAGGTTCAGCTCAAGGCCATGAGCAGCAACCAGCCGCTCAAGCCCGTGCAGCATGAAGTAGCAGAGCGCACGTATGAACAAATGCGCTTGGGCGATGCACAAAGTGCCCGCGCGCATCTCGACAGCTCGATTCGCATATTGCGCAACCAGCGCAACGGGTTCGAGCAGTAAGCGTAAGTGTGAATATGCAGTTATCCGGTAGCGACAACACGCTGCCGCGACCGGATAACCATGTCAGAACCATAGGTCGGGCCACCGCCGCCCGCGCACGACGTTGTTGAACAGCAATGCGATAACCAGCAGCAGACAAACGCACCGCGTCCGCTCGACCATGACCAGCCCCACTTCTGCTTCAAGCGTACGGATCGCCGACGACAGCGCGGGCTGGGAGACGTGACAGGCTTCTGCTGCTCGCGCGAAATGTTTCTCGCGTGCCAACGTGACGAGATACTCGAGTTGCCGAATGAACATTGCGTCCTTTGTTAGCTATTCTTTGCCGACACGACTCAGGCAAGCAGGTCCTCGTAGAACGAGCCGAACGGCCTTGTAGGATGCGCGAGCTGAATTTCCAGGATCCAGAGCCCGGCCTCGGGGTGCGGTTCGAAGTTCCCGAGATTGCCCGCCTTGAAGATCGCGTGCGGGAAATCGCTCACGCGATGCCCCTTGATGTCTAGGTTCAATCTCCACCCAAGCGCCGACGCACGCTCCGCCGCATAGTCATACAACGCCTTGCCGCCGGATCCCGTCGTTCGCCAATGATGCTCGACCTCGTCGAAGACAGTCTTTGCCGCCTCCGCGCACGCCTTCATTTCCGCGTCTGCACCGACCACGAAAGTCGCGCCCGCATCGCCTTCATGGCCTTTCCAGACCACGCCAAGATCGACAAAGAAGATGTCATCTTCCTTCAGCCGCGGATCTTCCTCGGAACGTTGCTTGAACGTGCGCAAGGTGTTCTCTCCAAACCGGATCAGGATGGGATGCCAGATCCGCTCCATCTCGAGCTCCTGCAGAACCCGCTTGCACTCGCTCACCGCTTCCGACTCGAGCATTCCGGGCTGAATCCGGGCCGCCACCTGTTCCACGACTTCCCACGTTTTGTCGCGCGCGTAATGCATCGATTCGAGAACGAATTGCCCTCCGACCGCTTGTTGCGTGGTATTGCTCACTCAATCTCTCCGGCTTCGTTATATTCGGATAAATATATCGATGACCACTAGGAAAGTCCATTTCCGTGCCTTGAGGCGGACGGGAACGGCGTATTTCCTCCCGGCATCATGGTCCTATTCTACGCGGGCTCGGCTCCGTGCTCGCGGGCGACTTTGCCGACGGGCACAACGGGTACAGCCGCGTTGCGGGGCGAGGATATCGTCAAACGTTTGGGCGCGAAGACCGCACTCGACGGCGTGTCGATGACGCTCAGGCAAGGCGAGATCCTGCTGCTCGACGAACCGCTTGCGGCAATGGGTGCGCGCGAGGCGGGATTGATCATCGACCTGGTCCTGCGGTTGAAGGAAAAGCAGGGGCTGTCCATTGTCATGATCATGCATAACTACGCGCAAACGCTCGATATTGCGGATCGCGTCATGCTCATGCAGCGCGGCCGCATGACTTACGAGCGGGAAGCCGCCAGCACGTCGGTTGCTGAATTGATGGATATTGTGCGGCGCGAGTACCGGTCCATGCGGACGGCTGCAAGTTAGCGCCTGCGGCAGCCGTTATCCTGAAGTTGCCCCCTGCTTACCCGGTCCCCGCGCCTTGCCTGTTGATTCACGCTCGACCAATGCATGACAATGCGGTCTGACTGCAGACATCTAAAGCGGCCAAATTGCATCCTTACAGCTTGAACGCTGCTTGCAACGCAGCAAGAAACAGCAGGTAAGCGGTCGCACCCGGGTCCGCGTGCCCCACGCTGCGCTCCTGCACCCACGCAGCGCGTCCCTTTTGCGATTGCAATCCGGCGGTCGCATCGACTTGCTCCTGAGCCGTCGCGATCATCGCGGCGAGCAATTCAGCGGCCGTGCCCGTCGACGACTCGAGTACATCAAGGCTTGGGATCAGTGCATCGAGAACGGTCTTGTCGCCGACCTTGCTCTTGCCGCGTTCGGCAATCCGCCCCGCTACCGCGCGCCCGATCTCAACCGCCTCCGCCTTTCCCATCGACGTCTTCCCTGCCATTACCTTCGATGCCGCGAGCAAACCACCGCCCGTCAACGCCGCGAAAGTGGACGGATTAGCGGTCGAAAACGCCTTCCCGGCGCTGAGCAGAACATCAGCCACGGTCGCATCGTCCGGCAGACCCTCCAGCGCTTTGATGACCGCAGCGCAGCCGGCCGACACGGTGATTCCCAAGTCTCCGTCACCCAGCGCGGCATCGAGATCGCGTAGTTCGTCGGCATGTGCCGGCAGTGTGCTCAAGCTGCGCGTCAGCACGTCCCGGAGTTCCTTGCAAGTAACGCTCATCGCATGTTCTCCTGATTAATTCAGCGACCGGTCATTCGCGAAAGAACGGCGAGCGGGCGGGCGCTGCCAGCAGCGTCTCCAATTCGTCGTCGACGTGCATCACCGTGATCGATGCTCCCGCCATTTCCAGACTCGTCACATACTCGCCCACATACGATCGCGCGACAGCCAGCCCCTGGTCTGCAAGCATGCCCGCCGCTCGCCGATACAACACATAAAGCTCTTCCAGCGGAGTCGCGCCCAGCCCATTCACCAGGATGGCGACACGCGAGCCCTTCGGCAACGCGAGATCGCGAAGAATCGCGCCGGTGAGCCGGTCGGCAATTTCATCGGCCGTTTCCAGCTTGCCGCGATGCGACCCGGGCTCGCCATGAATGCCGATACCAATCTCCATCTCGCCATCGGGCAGCGTGAACGTGGGCTTGCCGGCAGCGGGCAAAATAGTGGGCGACAACCCGACGCCCATCGTTCGGCTCCGGCTGTTCGCCTTGCCGGCGATGCGTGCGACTTCGTCCAGCGAATCGCCCCGCTCCGCCGCTGCGCCCGCGCATTTGAACGCGAACACCATGCCGGCCACGCCGCGCCTGTCGGCGCTTCGTTCAGCCGGAGCAGACGCTACGTCGTCAGTCAGGACCACCGTCTTGATGTCGATGCCTTCGAGCTCTGCCATATCGGATGCAAGGTCGAAGTTGAAGACGTCACCGCCATAGTTGCCGTACACATACAGCACGCCCGCGCCGCCGTTCACCGCCTTGGTAGCCTCGAAGATCTGCTCGGATGACGGCGATGAAAACACATTGCCAACCGCCACCCCACCGCACAAGCCCTCGCCCACATACCCGAGGAAACCCGGCATATGTCCCGAGCCGCCCCCGGTCACAATGCCGACGCGGCCTAGCTTGGGCGCGTCGGCGCGCACCAGCGCGCGGCGGTCCTCGGTCGCCGCCTTGATCCATCCGGGGTGCGCAAGCAGCAACGCGTCGATCACCTCGTCTACAAAATTCTCAGGCTGATTGATGATCTTTTTCATGGGTCTTGTCTCCTTGAAGCGCGGTTTTGTCCGGTAGGTTCCGCGATGATCTTGTCGAGCCACGCGGTTTCAGCCGTCTTTTTTTACGGCTCGGGTTCAGAGCTTGCGCCGCTGGCTGACGGCGTCGAGCAGCACCGCCGCGAAGATCACGCCGCCCTGAATGAATTGCGTCCAGAACGGGTTCACGCCGAGCAGTGACAAGCCGACATTGATCACGCCGATCAGCACCACGCCAATGAAGGTCCCGACGATCGAACCACGACCGCCGGCAAGCGATGTGCCGCCAATCACAATCCCGGCAATCACCTGCAATTCCAGGCCGTTTGCCGCCGATGGCAGCGCCGAGTTGAGCCGCCCCGCCAGCACGATGCCTGCCACCGCCGCCGTCGCCCCAGCCAGCGTGTAGGTGAGGAAGATCACCCGGTTCACGGGGATCCCCGCAAGCCGGGCTGCTTCCTTGTTGCCGCCGACCGCAAACACCTGATGCCCGAAGGTCGTCTTGCGCAGCAGCACGTGGCCAATCACGAATACCACCAGCATGACGATCATCGGCGCAGGCAAGCCCACGAGCGTCTTGGCGCCGAATGCGGTGAACGCGTTCGGGAAATCGAACTTGGTCCGGCCATCGGAAATCGCGAGTGTGAGTCCGCGCGCCATGGCCATCATCGCCAGCGTCACGATGAACGGTACCAGCCTGAGCCACGCGACCGACAAACCGTTCAGCGCGCCCACCAGCGCGCCCACCACCAATGCCACGCCCAACCCCGCGATACCGAGTGCCACGTTGTCGGGGCTCGAGCCGGCCATCACGGTCGCCGCGACCATGCCGCTCAGCGCGACCAGCGAGCCTACCGACAAGTCGATGCCCGACGTGATGATCACGAAGGTGCCCCCGACCGCCGCAATGCCGACCACGGACACCTGCACCATGATGTTGGTGAGCGTGCTGGTGGTCAGGAATTCCGGTGACGCAATCGACAAGCCGATGCAGATCAGGATCAACGCTGCCAGCAGCGGCCCGAGACCGGTCCGCAATTGCCGGATGATGCGGCGGGAGCGCGCTTGCGAATCCGCCTGATTCGCTGCCGTGGAAGTCATGCCCCTACTCCTGTTGTAGCCCACTGGATAACCGTTTCTGAATCTGCCTTGTCGCGGGGAATTTCGGTGACGATATTGCCCCGGTACATCACGAGGACCCGGTCCGACATGCCCAGCAGTTCCGGCAATTCCGAACTGACCATGATGACGGCAGCGCCTGCACGCGCCATCGAAACCATATGCGCGTAGATCTCGGTCTTCGCGCCCACATCGATACCGCGCGTGGGTTCGTCCAGCATGATCACCGCCGGCTGCGTCGCCGTGGCGCGACCGAGGATGACCTTCTGCTGGTTGCCGCCCGACAAATTGCCGGTGATCTGCATCACCGACGACGCGCGCACACCAAAACGCGTGCTTGCTTCCTGCGCGAGCTTGCGCTTTTTCGTGTTGCTGACGAAGCCGCCCGTGGCAAGCGCAAGCAAGCTGGACAGCGCGACGTTTTCTTCGATGCTGGCATCGAGTACCAGCCCTTCGAGCTTGCGATCCTCGGACGTGTACACGAGCCCGTTGCGCACGCCCTGCGCAGGCGATCCGATGGAAACCTTCTGGCCGCGTATCAGCACTTCGCCGCCACTTAGCGGCAGTGCACCGAAGATCGCCTTGAGCAATTCGGTGCGCCCCGCGCCCGCAATGCCGGCTACCCCCACGATCTCGCCTGCGCGTACGCTAAAACTGGCGCTGCGCAGCACCGGCGGGCTGGCGAGATTGCGGACTTCCAGCATCACCGGACCATAGTCGCGCGGCTCCCACGGATAGAACGAATCCAGGTTGCGGGCGACCATGGCCTGCACCAGATCCTGCTCGGTCCACTGCGCCATGGCACGGGCACCCACGGTCGCCCCGTCGCGCATGACGACGGCCGAATCTGCGAGCTCAAACACCTCTTCAAGATGATGCGAGATAAAGATGATGCCCATCCCGGTTTCACGCAAACGCCGGACCACGGCATAGAGATTGGCGATATCCTCACGCTGCAGCGCGGCGGTGGGTTCATCCATGACGAGAATGCGTGCATCGCGCGCCAGCGCCTTTGCAACCTCGACAAGCTGGCGTTTATTCAAGGGCAGGTCGCCCAGGCGCATGGACGGCGAAACGCCTTCGAGACCCACTTGGGCGAGTGCTGTCCGGGCCATCTCGTTGGCCCGTTTGCGCAACACCAGGCCACTGCGCGACGGCATGCGGCCGAGGAACAGGTTCTCGGCAACCGTCATGTCATTGACTAGTGAAAGCTCTTGATAGATCACGGCCACGCCGGCATCGATAGCCGCATGCGTACCGCGCGCGAGAGGCTGTCCGTTGATCTCGATCGTGCCTTCGTCCGGCTCGTAGGCGCCCGAAAGCGTCTTGATCAACGACGATTTTCCCGCACCGTTCTCGCCGACGATAGCCATCACATGGCCGGCCTGCAATTCGAGGCTGACTCCTCGCAGCGCCTTGACGCCGGGGAAGCTCTTGACGATACCTTCCATACGCAACAGCGGCGGCGCAGCGACCGTGCTGCCCGCGTTAGTGACCGCGTGGTGCGGGTTGCCGGTGCTTACCTCGGAACCCCTCTCACTGTTCATGTTCGGGTCTCACTCAATATAAGATGCACAGACACATGCATGCGCGCTCCCCAATGCTGCGGGAGCGCGCATGAGCAGCTTATTGACTGACCTGCTCGGACCAGAGCCCGTACTTCTTCGTCTCATCCGAATCAATATTGCTCTTGTCGATCAACAAGGTCGGCCACGCATAGTTCGCCGGAACGGACTTCTTCGCACTGTAGTCCGCAATGAAACTCAGCGCCTTCGCCGCCATCTCGATCGGGTTCTGCGAAATGGTGGCGTCCTGCTTGCCCGCGCGAATGGCGGAAAGCGCTTGCGCCGTACCATCTGCGCCAATCACCATGATGTGGTCCTTGTCACCGAGTGGTTTATAACGCCCGGAGTTGTCGATCGCCTTCTCCGCACCCACGGTGTTGTCGTCGTTCGCGCCGAACACTGCATCGATCTGCGGGTACTTCTGCAGGATGTTCGTCATCGCGTTAAGCGACTTCTCCTGGTCGAACGCACCTTCCTGGCGTGCGACCACCTTGATGTCAGGATACTTGGCGATTGCATCGCTAAAGCCCTTTTCGCGATCGGTAGCCGCGGTCGTGCCGACCAGTCCAATCAAGTCGACCACGTTGCCTTTCGCGGACCCGTAGCGCTTCGTCAACTGGTCGGCGATCCACTTCGCCCCGGTTGCGCCAAGCGCCACGTTGTCCGACGCCACGAAGGACGTCACCTTGCCGCCGTCCGAACCGCGGTCCAGCGTGAACACCGGGATGCCCATGGCGTTGGCTTTCTCGACAGCGGGGATGATCGCTTTCGAATCAATCGGATTGAGCACCAGTGCGGTGACGCCCTGGCTCAGCAGGTTGATGGCGTCATTGACCTGTTGCTGTGCGTCGCCATTGGCATTGGTCTGAACGAGATCGAAGCCCTGCGCTTTGGCGCCCTTCTCGACCCCGGACTTCAAGCCGACGAAAAACGCGTTGTTCAGCGTGGAAACCGAAAAGCCGACCTTCACCTTGCCGCCGCCCGCATCCGATGCCGCTGCCGCCGGTGCCGCGCTTGCCGCAGCGCTTGCTCCTGCGTCGGTCGATGCCGTTGTCGACGTCTCGCTCTTCGAGCAACCGCTTAGCGCGGCTGCCGCGCAAAGCGCCAACGCTCCCGTCGATGCGCCAACCTTCGACCATCTGTCGAACCTTTCTGAATTCCAGGCCATAACCGTCTCCGTTGTGTAAGTTTTAAAAGCAGGTTGAGATTGCCTTGCATCTTCTTCACTTCGATCGACAAACTTCTGGCTGAAGCGATGAAGCCAGAACTCAACAGTAGATCGTCGAGCGAAATACAGCCTATCGTGATCGAATGCTATCCTCGCCGTTCACGGCACGCCATCCCCAAAATCGAAAGGGCTCGTTGCAAAATTGGAGCACATCCGTCCCTTCAAGCTTTGCTTCGCAAACCATATCCCTTGAATTTTTCGATGACTTCGTTGATTGCCTCATCGGACAAGACCGGTGGCGCTCCGAGCTGGCAAGCAAGCAGATACTGTTGAGCGAGGACTTCCACTTCATTGGCCAGCCACAACGCACGAGCGAGATCATGTCCGATGGCAATCACGCCGTGGTGCGCGAGCAAGCACGCTGTACGGTCTTTCAAGGCGGTAATGGCATGAGCAGATAACGCCTGACTTCCGAAGGTCGCATAGGGTGCGCACCGTATGGAATTGCCGCCAGCCACCGCCACCATGTAGTGATGTGCAGGTATACCCCTGCTATGAATAGCCAGAGCCGTAGCGGCGTTTGAATGGGTATGCACCACCGCGTTGATCTCGGGCCGCGAACGCAGGATGTCGCGATGAAACCGCCATTCCGTCGATGGCCGGCTTTGCTCGAACACTACCGCGTCATCACTCACATCAAGCGGCAGCCAGACGATATCCTGCGCTTTCAACTCGGCATAAGGGACGCCGCTCGGCGTGATCAGCAAACCATCCTGCCATCGCGCACTGATGTTGCCGGAGGTTCCCTGGTTTATCCCAAGGCGTTCCATCTCGAGGGCGGTCTCAATGACCTCCCGGCGCAGTGCGGTCTCGGCGGCCGGCATGCTGTTCACAACGCACCTCCGCCGGATGAAAACAGGGTGGTGAAGTTCTGATCGAAGGGCTGCTCCACAATGCCGCGCTCGGTGATGAAGCCGGTTACAAGATCGTGAGGGGTGACATCGAAGGCCGGGTTGCGCACCTTGATATCGGCGGGCGCAGTGGGCTGGCCTGCAAGATGCGTCACCTCGTGGTCCTGGCGCTCTTCAATCACGATGTCCGATCCGTTCGCCGTCAACAGGTCAAGCGTCGACGACGGACATGCGACGTAAAACGGTATGCCGAAATAACGCGCGGCAATGGCGACGCTCAGCGTGCCGATCTTATTGGCGAAGTCACCGTTAGCCGCCACCCGATCCGTGCCCACAATCACCAGGTTCACCAAGCCCTGCGACATGATGGAAGCCGCCATGCTGTCGGTGATCAGCGTCACGTCGACGCCGGCTCTTTGCAGTTCAAAGGCCGTGAGACGTGAGCCTTGCAGCAAGGGGCGCGTTTCATCGGCGAAAACACGGAAGGGGATGCCCTGCTGATGAGCCATGTAGATCGGTGCAGTCGCCGTACCTATACCCGTTGTCGCCAGCGCACCCGCATTGCAATGGGTCAGCACGCCGCAACCGGGCGTGATCAGGGACACACCATGCGCACCGATGCCGGCGCAGAGCGCCTGATCCTCGGCGTGAATCTTCATGGCCTGCGCAACCAGCACCTCGTACACAGCTTCGGGATCTTGCGTTGCCGAGCGCTGCGCAGCCGCCAACATACGTTTGAGACTCCAACTCAGGTTCACGGCCGTCGGTCGTGCCGAATCCAGGAAGCTGGCTTGCTGAACTAATTGCGACTGAAAATCCTGCGTGGAGAAGTGCCGCAACGGTTGCATCGCCACACACAAACCGTAGGCTGCCGCCACCCCGATCGCCGGCGCACCGCGCACCCGCAACTCGTGAATCCAGCGCCACACATCCTCTACCCCGCTGACTCGTTCAACCACAATAGCCTGCGGCAGTCGCGTCTGGTCGAGAAGATACAAACCCTCCTGCTGCCAGGCAAGCGTCGCAGGAAGGGCATCGAACGGCGCCGGTGAAACCATGAGTTCTCCAGATTGAATAACCTTGTCCTGATTCGACGTTCCATCACGACGTTCGCCGGCCTGACCAGCATGGGTTGAGGTTAGCGCGCTCACACGCAGTCCTCGCTCTGCGCGCCGACGGTCCTTGCAAGAGCGAGAACCTCGTCAATGCCGTCGAACCGCTGGCGTTGCACAAGCAAGGCTTCAGCAAAGCGCAGACAACGCACTTCAATTTCGGCGCGTGCTGCTTCGTCGGGAATGCTCGTGATCTCCGCAACCTTCGCCATTCCCACAATCCGGCGAATCATCTTGCAGCCGGCGAATCCGAGTGTTTCCGCAAAAAGCCTTCGCACGAAATGGGTTCGAAATGCTTCCGAGCACGCTGCGTCAGGATCTTCGCCAATGAAGTGCTGCTTGCTGCGGCTTTCATGATCGCGCCAGAGATTCAGGAACTTTTCTGCGAAGCCGTTCCAGATCTGGGCGGCCTGCTCAAGCAGCCATTGCTGGTAGTGCCCGGGATTTTCACCTCCGGCACGGCCATGCCAGTCGCGAGAGAAGTACGCTAACCAGAGATTAGCCAGGATCGCACCGACATCGAAACCCATTGGCCCGTAGAAAGCGAACTCCGGATCTATCACGAAGGTTTCGTCCTCATTGACCATGATCGACCCGGTATGCAGGTCGCCGTGCAGCAAACTCTCCGCATGATTCATGAACGCCCATTTCATTTCCGCGACGGCAATGCGCAACGCCGCCGACGTTCTCAGCCGTTCTACAGCGAAGCGAGGCAAGGCAGGGCTGTAACTGTTTGAAGGGTGATCCTCGAACGGATAGGTAAAAACGAGGTCCTCCGTGATCTTGCAGAGCTCGCTATTGACCGCCGCGCTAACGGCCTCCTTCTTCACATGCGGCGCGAGGAACAGATCCGAACAGAAGAACAGCGTATGCGCGAGATAGGTGGAGAGATGATCGCCCAGCTTTGGATATACGATCCCTTCCATCAAGCCTTGTCGAAGGATCTTGTGCGAGGACAGACGCTGCATGACCATCAGGAACAGCTCACTGTCCGCGTGATAAACCTCAGGCACGTGTTGCGGGCATAGCGCGCCGAACCGGCGCAGCGCCGCCACCTCATGCTCCATGCGCTGGCGCGTCAGCGGCCAGCTCGTTCCGACCAGACGCAGGAAAGGCGGCGCCTGTTTGACGACAACGCTTTTCTCCGGTGCCCGAGCGTTACTGACGAAATAAACGAAATTCAGATTGCCGTCGCCGACTTCGACTACGTCCAGTTCATCGGTATTACCGAGCAACGCACGCACCGCCGGAACGCCGCCAAGGTAAGCCGTCAAGTCAGCAGAATTCAACGCTTCAAATTCCATCGATTCCTCCTTCACACGCGTCTTCAGGCTTAACTTGGCGCGGCATGCTCAGTGGCGCTTTGCTGCGCTACGGTGCGCTTCAGTCGCGCTTCAGTGGCGCTTGCGCACAAGATCGAACTTGAAGATGCTGGTGTTGTAGTAGTCGTTGCTGTAACAAATAGGTTTGCCGGTATCGTCGAAATCCACTTCATCCAGCAGCAGGAACAGACCGACTCCTTCCCGCAATTCCGGCAAGTCCCTCGACGTCAGGATCGTCGGTTGAATCGAGCTATGCGTATGCGACAGGCGAAGCCCGGTGCGCTCGAACATCGCGAACAAGGACTCGCCCATATCGCCATCGGCTCTGTCGTATAACGCTTTCGGCACGATGTCGATGCAATACGCCGCAACGGCGTCATCGGCCCAGCGTACCCGCTCGATCCGCACACACGGGTCACCCGCTTGCAACGCGAGTTTTCGCGCCAGGCTTTCGGACGCGGCAACCGGTTTGATCTGCAAACGGCTGGTCGATGGAACCGCGCCGACACTCTTGATCATGTCGGTCACGGACATCAGATCATCAAGGCCGCCTTCCAGCTTTAGGGAGATTTGTCTGATGAACGTGCCTCGCCCCTGTATGCGCGACAAAAGCCCGTGCGAGATCATCTGCGCCACGGCCTCGCGCAAACTGGAACGCCCGACGCCAAGCTGCTCGCAAAGCTCTATTTCAGTGGGAATCTGATCGCCGGGCTTCAGCGCTTTTTCCCGAATCATCGTGCGCAGAGAGTCCTGTATTTTCTCGCTCATCGATCGCTCTACACTGAGGCGCATGGCTTGTTTTTTCGCGTTGACTTGGTGCAAGATACATCAGACGTCTGATGTTTTCTTCAGGACTTACCCTGAGATTTATGTCATGTCATCTTCACCCTTCGCCCACGACTTCACGCCAATGCCCTCTTCAATCCGCAATTCGCTCGTCTGGATCTTCGAAGCATTCGAGAGCGATTCGACCTACATCGCCAAGCGGATGTTCGGCAGCGACGCCGCCTATATCGATGGCTTGTTGTGTCTGGTTGCCGCCGATCGCGACCCGCCGTGGAACGGCTTGCTCGTGTGCACATCGCAAGATCGCCACGCCGCTCTCATTGATGAAATGCCCGCACTGCAACCGCATCCGGTGCTCGCTAAATGGCTTTACGTACCGCAAGACGATCCGGCGTTTGAAACCATCGCGCAATGGATGACGGCACTCGTGCTTGCACGCGATCCGCGCGTGGGTGTCGAGCCCAAGCCCCGTCGACGTAGCGGGAAATCCACGCCACCAAAAAGATAACGCGATCGATCAGCGTTTCAAGCGCATGTGTTCCAGTCCGTAGGCAGTGCCATTCAAATTGTCGTTAGATATGAGCCGGTCAACTAGCCCACGATCCCTTGTGTGAATGCTGATTCACTCGCCTGCTCAGATCGACTTGACCTCACCCCCGTCCATTCGAATGGCGGAGCCGGTCATCCATCGAGCCCCTGGTGAAACGAGGAATGCCATCAATTCAGCAATGTCTTCAGGCTCGCCGTAGCGTGTAATCCCCACTTCAAGCGGGAATCGATCGGTTGCCTCTTCGACCGTCATGTTGTGCAACGGCGCCCAGTGCTCGAGATAGGAGCGTCGACGCCCTGTCATCACAGGGCCGGGCAGCACGCTGTTCACCTGGACACCGTCAGCGATCCCCCGGTCGGAAAACGCCTTCGCGAGCGCAATGATCGCCGCGTTGATTGTCCCGACCGCCGCGTAAGGTGCTTTCGGAAAAAGTGCGGAATTCCCTGAGATCAGGACGACAGAGCCTTTGGAAGCCATCAACGCAGGCCACGCTGCAACGCTCAGGCGACGGGCACCGTGCAACTTCAGCGCCATTCCAGCATCCCACTGCTCGTCCGTCATCTCGAGCACGTCGATTTGAGGAACGGCGCCCGCAATATTGAGCAACGCGTCGATGCGCCCGAACTTGGCCAGTGTTTGCTCCACGACCTCCTTCGCCGCAGACGGGTGGGACAGGTCCACGTCAATGACAAGAGGCTCCGCACCAGCCTCCTTGACGGCCGCAGCCGTCTCCTCGAGCTTGGCGCGATTGCGCGCAACCAGCACGATGGAGCCAAAATCCCGCGCGAGACGGACTGCCGTGGAAAAGCCGATGCCCTGGCTGGCTCCCGTAACAACAGCAACTGCGTTTGACATGTCAATTCTCCTAAGTTTATGCACGCGCCGGCGTTCAGTCGTGAACGGCCCGCAGCAGGCAAAGCTCAACCTGCCGCACAGGCTGGCTTCATCGAGAGAGGAATTCGCCGATCGCCGCAGCGATCTCCGCGGCATGCGTTTCCAGGGCGAAGTGGCCGGTATCGTAGAAGCGAATATCGGCGTCCGGAATGTCCCGCTTGAACGCCTCTGCGCCCGGCGGAAGGAAGAACGGATCGTGACTCCCCCACACAGCGAGAAACCGAGGCTTGTGCTTGCGGAAGTACGCCTGGAACGTTGGATAGAGCGCAACGTTGCTCTTGTAATCACCGAACAAATCCAGTTGAACCTCATCGGCTCCCGGGCGCGTCATGTAGAAGTTGTCCAGCGCGATACCGTCCGGCGAGACCGCCGCCTCGTCGGCCACGCCATGGGTGTACTGCCAGCGTGTCGTCTCCGGGGACAGGAAGCCGCGAAGCGCTTCGCGGTTCTCCTCTGACGCATCCTGCCAATACGCACGGATCGGGTTCCATCCGTCGCTCAAGCCTTCCTCGTAGGCGTTGCCGTTCTGGGAAATGATCGCCGTGATGCGCTCGGGATGCTTGACTGCGATCCGCAACCCGGTCGGCGCCCCGTAGTCGAATACATAGACCGCAAAACGGTCGAATCCCACCACTTCGGTAAAGCGATCGATGACGCCGGCGATGTTGTCGAAGTTGTACTTGAACTGCTCGCGAGGCGGCATGTCGGACAGGCCAAACCCGGGCAGGTCCGGCGCGATGATATGAAAGCGATCGGCCAACAACGGGATCAAGTCCCGGAACATGTGGCTGGAACTGGGGAAGCCATGAAGCAAAAGCAGCTTGGGCGCTCCCGAGAGCCCTGCTTCGCGATAGAAGATATTGAAGCCGTCGACATCCGCGGTACGGTACTTGATACCAGTCATGGTGATTCTCCTCGTTGATACCTACAGTTGCGCCAAATGCCCTTGGCGATAAAGCCACTGCGTAAAGACACGAGCACCAAGCCCGTGGGCTGAATTCATGCAACCCTGTGGCGGGTACGAAGCCTTCGGGTCTATCAGACGCGAACTTCACGCACGGCCTGAAGAATCACATCAACGACGAAACCGGGTGCCGTGACACTCGGTGTGTGGTCGACCGGATGCACGCTCACCCGCGCCTTCATACGCTCAGCCATGAAGCGCTGGGTCTCGGCGACGATCATGTGATCCTGCTCGGCCAGCAAATACCAGCTCGGCACGTCCTTCCAAAGCGGACGTCCTACGGGAACGCTGATACAAGCCGGCGAGATCGGGCGCTGGACGGCAGCCAACACCGCCAACTCTTGCGCCGATGCGTCTTGTGCAAAGGCCGCGGCAAACGCCTCCTGGGGCAACCAGATCAAGCCATGGTTATCAGGACCGAGCTTGGGCGCTGTGGGGTGCGGCTCGTTTCGATAGAACACATCGGCTACCGTTTCTCCCTCGGCGGGGCTAAGCGCGGCGATGTAGACCAGCGCCTTGATCCTGGGATTGCGCGTGGCACCAATGACCGCGCCAGCGTAGGCGTGTCCCACCAGCACAACAGGCCCGTCAATCCGTTCCAGGGTTCGGTCGAGTGCCGCAACGTCGTCGTCCAAGGTTGTCAATGGCACAGGGACAGTAACCGCACTAACACCATTTGACTGGAGTCCAGTGATGACTTTACTCCAGCTTGATCCATCGGCCCAGGCCCCGGGTACGAGCACCACTTTCACATCGCTTTCAGACATTTTCGTCTCCTTTCTCAGAGGAAAATTCACGTGAAGGCGAACTCCGTTGCTGCAAGTTGGCCAACAATTCAAGTAACCCTTCTAATGCATTCGGAAAGGTTATTCGATGATGTGGTAACCTGTCAATAGTCTTTGAGAAGGTTATTTTCATCCACCTTGAGGTAGCCAATGCCCCAGCCATTTCCCGCGATGTTCATAGCCGATTCGGCTGGCCTGGATTTTTTGAATTCAGTGGCTACGCCCGTCGACATCCCGATCGACTGGATCGCCGATGGCGAGGGCCTGCTGGCTTGGCTCGAGCAGTCGCAGCTGGTGCCCGCACAAGTGCTGCGCACGATGCGCGAGCGCGCCATGCCAGGCGAGTTGGATCGCCTGGCGGATCAGGCGCGCAGTCTGCGTGAATGGTTCAGGGTGTTCGTGCGTGATCGCATGGGCAGAACGCTTGAGGCTGCGGATCTGCGTGAGCTGGAGCCTCTGAACCTGCTGCTCGCACGTGATGACGCATTTGGGAAAATCGTCGCTCACGAACATGCGGCGACGGGTGCCTTCACGTTTGAACGCTCACGACGTTGGAGTTCGCCGGAGTCACTGCTTCTGCCAATCGGGGAAATCCTGGCGAAGCTTGTTTGCGAGGAGGATTTCACGCACGTGAAAGCCTGCGAAGGTCCGACCTGCACATTGATGTTCGCCGATCACACGCGAGGACATGCGCGACGCTGGTGCAGCATGGCGGCTTGCGGCAACCGGGCGAAGCAAGCGGCGCATCGGAGCCGGATCAAGGGACAAGGTTGAAATTGCGTGCTGAGAACCCGCCGAGCCTATCCGCGCTCACGCTACAGGCAATGCGATTCACTTCTCCTTCGTGCTGACTGATTGAAGCCAGTCGACAAACGCTCTCATATGGACCGGCTTGTCAGCGTCAAGCGGCACCAACGCGTAGTAGGTTGAGCCCGGCGAGAGCAAAGCGGGAAATGGCTTCTGCAGCCGGCCGGTTGTGCAATCGGCGTCAAGCGTAGGAAAGGGCCCTATACCGAAACCGAGCCCATCGACTACCGCCTGCAAGGTTACAAAAAAATGGTCGAACCGTAACGTTCGACTTGCTCGAAGCGTGGATTGGCTCGCGGCTTCAATCCACGCTTCCC
Source organism: Caballeronia sordidicola (assembly GCF_002220365.1). GTDB lineage: Bacteria > Pseudomonadota > Gammaproteobacteria > Burkholderiales > Burkholderiaceae > Caballeronia > Caballeronia sordidicola_C. Next base: position 25,429 of record NZ_MTHB01000284.1, read on the forward strand.
AATCGCCCGGGCGGGTTTCAGTCGACAGCCAAGTCTCGGCGGCAAGCTGCTCAACGGTCCTGATGCCCGAACGGGCGAGCAGAGACGGACTCGCGATCACGGTATTCGATTCTCGAAACAGCGGCCATGCCTGAAATTGGCCACCACTGGGTACGTCCCGCCGTATTGCAACGTCGAAGCTTCCCCTGAACGCAGGCTCCGTGGAGAGCACGGTTGACACACGCACGTCCACCTCCGGGCATGCCTGAGCGAATAGTGGCAACCGGGGGATCAGCCAGCGCATCGCGACCGTGGCCGATGCGCTGACTCGGATGACCTTTACATGCCGGTTCTTTCCATAGCGTTCCGCGGCGTCCGCAATGTGATCGAACGCAGCGCTGATTTCGCGGGCGAGCGCCCGGGCATGAGGAGACGCCACCATGCTTTGCCCCTCGCGCACAAACAACGGCTGACCAAGCCACTCCTCGAGACTCGCGATTTGCCGGCTGACCGCGCCGTGAGTGAGGTTCAGCTCTCGGGCGGCGGCCGAATAACTCCCTGCACGGGCCGCCACTTCGAATATGCGCAACGCGTGAAGCGGGGGAAGCTTTTGTCTCATGTGTGAGCTTTATGCACAGATACGGCTACTTTTTAGCGATTGTGTGAGAACGCGTCTCATCATACGCTGAGATCAGCTCAACAAGCGAGGTGATCCATGACTGAACTTATCAACGTTAATTCCCGATCGTATCGACTGCCGTCGGCTCCGACGATTGTTGTCTGCGTCGACGGATGCGAACAGGAATACATCAATCAGGCCATTCAAGCAGGGAAGGCTCCGTTTCTCGCCGAGCTGCCCGCGTTCGGCTCGGTACTGACAGGAGACTGCGTGGTTCCGTCGTTCACCAACCCGAACAATCTGTCGATCGTTTGCGGTGCGCCGCCATCCGTTCACGGCATCTGCGGAAACTTCTTTTTTGATCAGGAGGCGAAAGAGGAGGTCCTGATGAACGACGCGAAATATCTTCGCGCGCCGACTATCTTGGCCGAGATGGCCCGGGCGGGTCAGCGTGTCGCGGTGGTGACTGCAAAGGATAAGCTGCGCAGCCTGCTCGGCCATCAGCTCAAAGGTATCTGCTTTTCGGCTGAAAAGGCCGACGAGGTGAACCTGGGTGAGCACGGTATTGAGGATATCGTAGCAAGGGTTGGCATGCCGGTACCTCCCGTGTACAGCGCGGAGCTTTCGGAGTTTGTTTTTGCCGCAGGACTCTCGTTACTGACCCACGAGCGCCCTGACTTGATGTATTTATCAACAACCGATTACGTACAGCACAAGTACGCGCCAGGCACGCCGGAAGCCAATGCGTTCTACGCGATGATGGACGGCTACTTCAAGCGTTATCACGACGAAGGCGCGGTAGTGGCAATCACGGCCGACCACGGGATGAATGCCAAGACCGACGCGATAGGCCGTCCAAACATCGTATTTTTGCAAGACCTTCTGGACGCCCGATACGGGGCGCAGTTCGCCCGCGTCATCCTGCCGATCACAGATCCCTATGTGGTACATCATGGCGCGCTTGGGTCTTATGCGACGATTTACTTGCACGACACAGAACGCCGGCGCGACGTCACGGATTTCCTCGCTGGGATTGCTGGTGTCGAGGCGGTATTTACGCGCTCGCAAGCTAGCCAGCGGTTCGAAGTGCCTGAAGATCGGATAGGTGACCTCGTGGTGCTCGGAGAGCGGCTGACGGTACTCGGAAGCGCTGCCGACAAACATGACTTGTCCGGATTGACCGTGCCGTTGCGTTCGCACGGCGGCGTGTCCGAGCAAAAAGTGCCGCTCATCTTCAACCGCAAGGTAGTTGACGTTGATAGTGCCCGTCGTTTGCGTAATTTCGACGTTATCGATATCGCGCTCAACCACCTCGGTTGATCAAGTAACCGGCTAGCGCAGCGAAGACTGCGCGCCGCACGGAGACAGATATGCCCTCAGATACACCCAATACTTTGCAATGCCAACCAACATTGCAAAGCGCCACCTTCAACCAGTACAAATGGCGCGCGCTCATAGGGGTGACGTTCTGCTATCTCTTCTACTACACCGGCCGCCAGACCCTTGGCTTTGCGGTCTCCGGCATCCAGCATGATTACGGCTTGTCGAAATACCAAATTGGCTGGATCAGCGCAACGATGTTGTGGTGTTATGCCGGTGGCCAATTCATCAACGGCAATCTGGGCGATAAACTCGGTGGCAAGGCAATGATGATCGCCGGTGCGATCCTCTCGCTTGCGGCGAACTGGGTCTTCAGCTTCGGCCACACATTCTTGTTTTTTCTACTTGCATGGGGCGCGAACGGCTACTTTCAGTCAATGGGTTTCGCGCCGGGCAGCCGCTTGCTGTCGAACTGGTGGGATCACAAACATCGCGGTTTTGTGTACGGCGTATATATCGGATTTTCCGGATTTTCTTCCGTGCTCGCTTATGTTTTTCCCGTTCTCATTCTCGGCACGATGCATCTCGACTGGATCTGGATTTTTAGACTGGCTCCCCTGTCGATGCTACTCGGCGCACTGGTCTTGTTGATTTTTGTATCGGAGCGTCCCGAAGACAAGCATCTCAAGAGCGTTGAACCTGCGAGTGACATCCTGCCGTTGGCGGTGCAGGATGATTTGACGAGCGCACAGCGATATGGACTCGTGCTGCGAAACTGGAGGCTTTATATCACCGGGCTTGCCATCGGTTTTCAGAACGCCGCACGATACGCTTTAGTCGTCTGGGTGCCGGTACATTTTCTCGGCATGGACTGGAAGACGTCGTCAGCGCTGATTGATCCGAAGTGGATCACTGTCGCGTTGCCGGTAGGGATGGCGCTTGGCTCACTATCGAACAGCTGGATTTCCGACGTGCTGTTTCAGGGAAGACGCTATGTCGCGATCGTCGCATACATGGTATTGGCTTCAACGACCGCGATCGTCATGATGTTCGTGCCGCACGCAAGCATGTTCGCGATTGCCCTGCTGTTCCTTTGCGGATTTTTTGTCTTCGGGCCGGCGTCCTCGTTCTGGGCGCTCTGTCCAGACATCTTTGGACGTCGCGTGGCGGGCACTGCAACGGGTGTCCTCAATACCATGTCCTATATATTTGCTGGCATTGGTGAGCCGGTCATCGGCCACATGATTGATTCAACGGGTAATACGTCGATCATCTTTCCGATTGTGGCGGGGCTGTGCGCGGCGAGCGCGGTATTGTCGATGCTGATTAAACGCTGATCGGGTCGGGGATGGCGGGTACCTGATGCAAGATGCCATTACAATCCAGCACTTCGATCCGACAACCGTGAATTGCGCCATGAGATACCTCTTTGCATTGACACTCGCGGCGGTCATCTCGACCGCAAGCACGGCCGCGATAGCCGACACCCCCGCGGGCAGCGATACCCCCAAACAACAGTGCGCCATTGGGTATGTCACCGGCGTCGGTGGATCGGCACAAAGCGTTCATGATTACCTTGCGACCCCCGACAGAGACAAATATCGCTTCCTTGCGGACAACCCGATCCAATGCCAAGTCTCCGACGAGGGTCGCGCGTCTGCCTGTACCGGCATCACAAGCCTCCAGCATGAAAAAGTCAGCGTGTACGACGACGACATCGACAGCGCGACCATGGCCGTGGTTGCGCGCGTGGAACTCGATCACGGGACATATCCGGTCATTATCGTTGTGCCAAAGCCCGATGTGAAATGCGAGGAGTGAATGTGATATCCGGCAGGTCCTCGACAAAGCCCCACGGGTAAAGGACTCCTTGACGTGCCTTTGATAGGTAAATAATATTGCGTCAAATTCGCAGCTTGGTTATTGAACTTGCCTACGTGACGCAAAGATTTATCTACTTGAGGTTGGACGCAAAACCATGGCCGTTGCTCTCGATGTCTTCGACCGCAAGCTGCTGGCTGAAGTCCAGCGAGACGCTCATACCCCTCAGAACGAGCTGGGTGCCCGGGTGAATCTGTCCACCGCCGCAGTCAACCGCCGTCTGCGACGTATGGCCGACGACGGCGTGATAGACCGGTACACGGCGGTCGTTTCGCCGGAGAAAGTTGGCTGCCCTCTTACTATTGTGACGACCGTAGAAGTCGAGAGCGAACAGATCGACCTTCTGGACACGATGAAGCGGACCTTCGAACTGTGTCCGCAGATCCAGCAGTGCTATTACGTCGCTGGCGAATGGGACTTCGTGCTTATCCTGACAGTGCGGAACATGGAGCAATACAACGACCTTACCCGACAGCTTTTCTTCGCCAATAACAACGTGAAGCGCTTCAAGACACTGGTGAGCATGAGCCGCGTGAAGGTCGGGTTGAACGTGCCTGTGGAGCTGGATGAATGATTCCGGGGTCTGAGGATCGAAAGACGCGAAGGCGGAAACAACCGGGCCGTCGCCAGCCCTCAACCCCGATTCGTTTTCAATGCCGTCGCCAGCGGCTCGCATGCTGTCCCAATGCCAACCACGCTTCTTATCGGACGACGCTCCGATCCTGCCAGTCGCCCTGGCCGAACTGCCGAACCGTAATTGCCCCATTTCGGATGTCGCCCTTATCGTCGAACTGGATTGGGCCGGTCACGCCGTCCAGATTCAGAGCCTGAAGTTTTGACAGATAGACCTTCGGGTCCGTTGAATCCGCAGCCTGCATTGCACCGACCATCGCCATCACCGCGTCATAGGCATAGGGTGCGTAAAGTTGCACTTGCACGCCGAATCGCTGCTGATAGCGTTTGAAGAACGCGTCGCCCTGGGGCATCTTCGAGGGAGGCACTCCAGCAAGTGTGCAGTACGTATCGCTATTCATGGATGTACCTGCGAGCTTGATGAATTGAGGCGTGCATGCCTCGTCGCCCGCGATCAGTTTGGCCCTCAGCCCGAGACGCTGAGCTTGCTGCGCGAACGCTGCGGCTTGGGTATCTCCGCCCGTGAATACGATGCCGTCGGGAACGTGACTCTTGATGGTCGTGAGAACGGCCATCCAGTTAGTCGTTTTGTCAGTTCCATATTCACGGTCTACAACGGTACCGCCAGCAGCCTTGACTGCCTTTTCTACTTCATCGGCCAGGCCCTGTCCGTAGGCCGTGCGATCGTCGACAATCGCAACCTTCGTGGCCTTCAGGTCCTTCACGAGATAGGTGCCAATGACAGTCCCTTGCCGGACGTCGTTAGCGACCATGCGAAACACGGTCTTGTATCCCTGGGCGGTCAACTTCGGGTTGGTTGCAGATTCAGTGATCATGGGGATGCCTGCATCCGAATAGATCTTGAAAGCGGGAATCGACGTACCGGAATTGGCATGCCCGACAATACCCGATACCCGGTCATCAACGAGTTTCTGAGCAACGGTCACCGCAGTCTTGGGATCGGCGGCGTCATCCTGAGAATCAAGCACGAATGTGACTGGCTGTCCGCCGATGCGGATTTTCTTTGCGTTCAGGTCTTCGATCGCGAGCCGGACACCATTTTCGTTGGTGCGCGACAATTGGGAAGTCCGCTTTTGCGACAACTATGATGGCCGGCGGTGAGGTGTCGAAGGCGGCGTAGCCGCCGTAGACGACGAACCACCGGCAGCGCTGATTCGGCGGGGAATAGGATGGTCGACTGCAGCTAAAGAGCAGTTCGCCAATGTCTGGAACCCACATCACCGATCGACAGGTTCATCTCTACATGACCAAGCGCAAAGACCACACACAGGAAGTTGCCGCCGCGAAAGCAGGTATGAGCGTGCGTACGGCTCGCCGCGTAACCAAAGCGACCGAGTTGCCCTCGCAGAAACCAGAACGCGATTGGCGGACGCGGACAAATCCCTTTGCCGACGTTTGGGATAGCGAAATCGTGCCGTTGTTACGCTGTTCGCCGAAACTCAAAGCCATC